>CATZRD010000015.1 GCA_958423465.1 uncultured Oscillospiraceae bacterium
CAATAGGCCACGCCCCACAGGATAGAGTGCTTGGCGGGCCTGCCGCAGCAGACGCACACGTCAGAGACATGCTCCTGGTCCAGCGGCATACACCGGGAGGTGACGCCGGCCTTCTCCTTCATGGCCACCTCGCAGTCCAGACTGCCGCACCACTTGGTATGGATGAAGCCGCCGCCGTTTTCCTCCACCAGCTTCCTGACCTCTTCCCAGGTCTCCGCGGTGAAGGAGTTGTTCTCCAGGTTCTTCTTCGCCATAGCGTACATATTGTTGTGGATGTCGTCCAGCAGGGTCTTCACCGTGTCCTCCAGCGCCGCCAGGGGCACGAAGGACTTCTCCCCGGTGTCCCGGCGGGCCACGCAGCACTGGTCCTTCTCCATGTCCTTGGGGCCGATCTCCACCCGCAGGGGCACGCCCCGCATCTCGTACTCGGCAAACTTCCAGCCGGGGGCCTTGTCGCTGTCGTCCAGCTTCACCCGCAGGCCCGCCGCTTCCAGCCGGACCTTCAGCTCCTGGGCCTTCTCCAGCACGCCGCCCTTGTGCATGGCGATGGGCAGCACCACCACCTGGATGGGGGCCACCCGGGGGGGCAGCACCAGGCCGTTGTCGTCGCCGTGGGTCATGATGATGCCGCCGATGAGCCGGGTGCTGACGCCCCAGCTGGTCTGATAGGGGTGGTGGAGCTGGTTGTCGGAACCGGTGAAGGTGATGTCAAAGGCTTTGGCGAAGCCGTCGCCAAAATAGTGGCTGGTGCCGGCCTGGAGGGCCTTGCGGTCGTGCATCATGCACTCCACGCAGTAGGTCTCCTCCGCGCCGTTGAACTTCTCCTTGTCGGTCTTGCGGCCCCGGGTGACGGGCATGGCCAGGTAATTTTCGCAGAAGTCGGCGTAGATGTTCAGCATCCGGGTGGTCTCCTCCCGGGCCTCGGCCTCGGTGGCGTGCATGGTGTGGCCCTCCTGCCACAAAAACTCCCGGTGGCGGAGGAAGGGCCGGCTGGTCTTCTCCCAGCGGAGGACGGAGCACCACTGGTTGTACTTCTTGGGCAGGTCCCGGTGGGAGTGGATGATGTTCTTGAAGTGCTCGCAGAACAGGGTCTCGCTGGTGGGGCGGATGCACAGGCGCTCCTCCAGCTTCTCGCTGCCGCCCATGGTGACCCAGGCGCACTCCGGGGCGAAGCCCTCCACATGGTCCTTCTCCTTCTGGAGCAGGCTCTCGGGGATCAGCATAGGCATGGCCACGTTCTCGTGGCCGGTGGCCTTGAACTGCCGGTCCAGCTCCCGCTGCATATTCTCCCAGATGGCGTAGCCGTAGGGCCGGTAGATGAACATGCCCTTGACGCTGGTGTAGTCGATGAGCTCCGCCTTCCTGCACACGTCGGTGAACCACTGGGCAAAGTCCACATCCCGGGCGGTAATGGCGTCCACCTGTCTCTTATCCTGTGCCATAGTCGTACTCTCCTGTATATGTGAAATAAATAGGTGTCCTTGAAGCTCCATTGTAGCCATTCCCCGGGAAATTGTCAATGGGGCGGCGGATCGTTGCGTGTACTATTTGTAGTATTCCATATTTATTATACGATATGGAAAAACCGTTTCCCGTTTTTCAGGGTGATTCGGGCGCACTCCTCCGGGGAGACCCCCTTCAGCTCCGCCAGCTTTTCGCAGATATAGACCAGGTTTCGGGAGTCGTTGCGCTGTCCCCGGCAGGGGACGGGGGCCATATAGGGGCTGTCGGTCTCGATCATCAGCCGGTCCAGAGGGACGGCGGCCGCCGCCTCCAGCGCCTTCCGGGCGTTCTTGTAGGTGAGCACCCCGGTGAAGGAGATCATCCAGCCCAGGCCCACCAGCTCCTTCGCCATCTCGGCGCTGCCGGAGAAGCAGTGGAACACCCCCCGGACCGCCGGGAACTCCTTCACGGCGGCCAGGCTGTCGCCGTGGGCCTCCCGGTCGTGGACGATGACCGGCAGGGCCAGCTCAGCGGCCAGGGCCAGCTGGTCCCGGAACACCCGCTGCTGGAGCGCCCGGGGGGGATTCTCCGCCCAGTAGTAATCCAGGCCGATCTCCCCGATGGCCACGCATTTTGGATGCCGGGCCATGTCCCGAATCTGGTCCAGATCCTCTTCCCGGTAGGGGGCGCAGTTTTCCGGGTGACAGCCCACGGCGGCATAGAGAAAATCGTACCGCTCCGCCAGGGCCAGGGCGGCCCGGGAGGAGGTCAGATCGCACCCCGGGTCCACCGCCAGCTCCACCCCGGCGGCGGGGAGAGCGGAGAGGACCCGGTCCCGGTCGCCGTCGAACTGCTCCGCGTCGTAGTGGGCGTGGGTGTCAAAGTACATCTGTCAGCACAGCTTCGCCCCGGCGGGGATGGCGTCGTCCACCATCAGCAGATGAAGGACCTCCTCGCCCTTTTCGGTGTGGACGGCGGAGATGAGCATCCCGCAGCTGTCCAGGCCCATCATCTTCCGGGGCGGCAAATTCACGATGGCCACCAGCGTCTTGCCCACCAGCTCCTCGGGCTTGTAGTACATGGCGATGCCGGAGAGGATCTGCCGGTCCGTGCCGGTGCCGTCGTCCAGGGTGAAACGCAGCAGCTTGCTGGACTTCTTCACGTTCTCGCAGGCCTTCACCTTCACCGCCCGGAAATCGGACTTGCAGAAGGTGTCAAAATCCACCTGCTCGGCAATAAAGGGCTCCACCTCCACCGCGGGCAGGTCGGCCTTTTTAGCCTCTTCCATCAGGTTCTCCAACGCGATCAGCTCCTTTTCCATATCGATGCGGGGGAACAGATTCTCCCCCTTGTGGACCTGCACATCAGCAGGCAGCTTACCCCAAATTTTGGCGCTCTCCCAGGTGCGTCCGCAGCCGCAGGCTCCGATCTGCTCAAAGATCCTGCCGCAGCTCTCCGGCATGAAGGGGGTCAGCAGCACGGCGCAGACGCGCACCGTCTCCAGCAGATTATAGAGCACATGGGCCAGCCGGGGCCCGTTGGCCCCCATATCCTTGGCCAGGGTCCAGGGAGCGTTTTCGTCGATATACTTGTTGGCCCGGCCAATGACCTTAAAGATCTCCTCCAGGGCGTTCTGGAACTGGAATTTCTCCATCTGCTCCTCGTAGCGATTCCGCAGACCGGAGACCAGGGCGATCAGCTCCACGTCACAGGCGGTATCGCCCGGTTCCACGGTCACGCCGATGCAGCCTTCTTTCCCGCAGCCCTCCGCCAGGGCGCGTTCCTCCGGCGTGGCGGAACAGCCCCCCGGCAGCTTGCCGCCGAAATACTTCTCCGCCATGGCGGTGGTGCGGCTGACCAGATTGCCCAGATCGTTGGCCAGATCCGTATTGATGGTCTGGATCAGCAGCTCGTTGGTAAAATTGCCGTCGGAGCCGAAGGGGAAGGTGCGCAGCAGGAAAAACCGCAGGGCGTCCACGCCGTAGCGCTCGCTGAGCAAATAGGGGTCAACTACATTCCCCTTGGACTTGCTCATCTTCTCTCCGTTGAAGTTCAGCCAGCCGTGGCCGTACACCTTCTTGGGCAGGGGCAGGTCCATGCTCATCAAAAAGGCGGGCCAGTAGATGGCGTGGAACCGGACGATCTCCTTGCCCACGAAGTGGACGTCGGCAGGCCAGAACTTCTCTACGTCTTTATAGGTATCGTTTTGATATCCCAGGGCGGTCATATAGTTGAACAGCGCGTCCAGCCACACATAGACCACATGGCCCGGGTCGAAGTCCACGGGAACGCCCCAGGTGAAGCTGGTGCGGCTGACGCACAGGTCCTGCAAACCGCCCTCGCAGTCGATGAAGTTGTTCACCATCTCATTGACCCGGCTGCGGGGCTCCAGGAAGTCGGTGTTCAGCAGCAGGTCCCGGACCCTTCCGGCGTATTTGGAGGCCCGGAAGAAGTAGGCCTCCTCCTCCGCGTCCACCACCTCCCGGCCGCAGTCCGGGCACTTGCCGTCCACCAGCTGGCTCTCGGTCCAGAAGGACTCGCAGGGCTTGCAGTACTTGCCCTTGTAGGTCCCCTTGTAGATATCGCCCTTGTCGTACATGGCCTTGAAGATCTTCTGGATGGATCGGACGTGGTACTTGTCCGTGGTGCGGATAAAGCGGTCATAGGAAATGTTCATCAGCTTCCACAGATCCTTGACCCCCTTGGGACCCTCCACGATCTCGTCCACAAAGGCCTGGGGCGTCTTACCGGCCTCCCGGGCCTTATCCTCGATCTTCTGACCGTGCTCGTCGGTACCGGTCAAAAACATCACATCATATCCCTGGAGCCGCTTGTACCGGGCCATGGCATCGGTGCAGACGGTGCAGTAGGCATGGCCGATGTGGAGCTTGGCCGAGGGATAGTAGATGGGTGTGGTGATATAGTAGTTCTTTTTGTTCTCCATGGTGGATGACCTCCTGTCCGCCCCAAATGAGAGGGCGTTTTTCCAGTGCAAAAGCAGTAATAAACAGTATAGCACAGTTCCCCGGCGCTTTACAAGGGGGAAAAGCGCCGGTTTGCTCCCGGCGGACCGTCCGCCCGGGGGGAACGGTCCCACAGCCCGCTTCCAGGTCCCCGGGCCAACTTTTCCCGGTTTATGCCGTTGACATAACGATGTGGATAACTTTGTGGATAATGTGCAAAACCGTGCAGACGCAGGGGGTTTGACCGGTTCCGCCCCCGTTATGCTCCTTGGGAGGGGCGGTCACTTTTTCGAGAGTTTTTCAGGTTTTTGTCAGGCCGCCGCCGTCCTCCGCCGGCGGAGCGCCGTCCTGTTGGCGGAGACCCCGGAAAAAGTCGGAGAGCACCTGGCGGCAGGGCTCCTCCAGCACGCCGCACACCAGGGCGGGCCGGTGGGGGAAGTTCTCCATAAAGAGGTTCAGCACGCCGCCGCAGGCCCCCATGGCGCTGTCCCGGGCGCCGCAGTACACCCGGGGGATCCGGGCGTTCAGGATGGCCCCGGCGCACATGGGGCACGGCTCCAGGGTGACGTACAGCGCGCAGCCGTCCAGCCGCCAGGACCCCAGGGTCCGGTTGGCCTGGGCGATGGCCTCCGTCTCCGCGTGGGAGAGGGCGCTGCGCCTCTCCTCCCGCCGGTTCCGGCCCCGGCCCACGATCCGGCCGTCCCGGACGATAACGCAGCCCACCGGCACCTCGCCAGCGGCGGCGGCCTCCCGGGCCAGAGCCAGGGCCTGTTCCATATACTGCTCGTGTTCCTCCCGCATAGGACGCCTCCCGGGTAAGATCTGGTATAGGATGTGGCATAATTGCCCAGAATACACATAGACTGGGAAACAGATGGGGCTGTCCACAGCCCCCGTCCCCAGGAAGGAGGGCCATGCCTATGAAACGAATCTCCCCCATCCGGCTGGGCCGAAACGATCCCCCGGCTCTGCTGGAGCTGAAGGAGAGCCTGCAGGCCACCCAGGACCAGCTGGGCCACGCCTACAAGACCTTCGACTATGTGAGCGACCCGGAGCTGACGGAGTCCTGCATCTTCGAGATCCGCTCCCTCCAGGCCCGGATGAACTATCTGGTCCGGCAGATCAAGGAGCTGGAGGCCTGCTCCGCCACCGCCGTCACCGCCCACGCGGCGGGGAGGCAGAAATGGACGTAAAGACCATCCTTCTGCTGGCGGCGGCGGGGATCGCCCTGCTGGCGGTGGTGGGGCGGGTGTTTTCAGCGCCGCTGCGGCTGGCGGCCAAGGCGGCGCTGAACGCCCTGCTGGGCCTGGGGGCCCTGGCGCTGCTCAACGCCGCCGCGCCCCTCACGGGAGCGCGCCTGGGGCTGAACCTGTTCAACGCCCTGGTGGTGGGGGTGCTGGGGGTGCCGGGGCTGGGCCTTCTGCTGCTGGTCCAGTGGATCTTTACATAGTCACAGCCGCAGCCGGCGGTTCAGACGGCGCACCTCCGTCTTGTCCAGCTTGCACAGCCGGCGGTCATAGGTGAGGATGCCGTTGACCTCCTCCTCCACGTCGCTGAGCTGGGTGTACACCGCGGCGGAGAGGCCCCGCTCCTCCATATGGGGGAGGATCTCCTCCCGGTACAGCCGGAGATAGGCCTCCATCAGGTCCCCGGCGGTGTGGTACATCTTATAGCCGAAGAGCTTCTCGCTGGCGCAGTGGCCGGGGACGGCCATGCTGTAGCCGCCGAACTCCGTCAGAGCCAGCACCCGGTCCCCGTCAGGCCGCAGCTTCACCGGGCGGAAGTACACATGGCGGCTCTTGAAGTCGCCGCCGCCCTGGTCGTGCCAGCCGCTGGCGTGGTCCACCAGACGGGTGGGGTCCTCCTCCCACAGCAGCTGGGTGATCTGGAGACTGTCGAACTGGCCCCAGCCCTCGTTGAAGGGCGCCCATACCGCCAGGGAGGGGGTGTTGTACAGCAGGTCCACCGTGTCGTACAGGTCCTGGACAAACTGGTCCCGGCTCTCCTCGTCCTCCCGGCCGAAGCGCCGGTAGTTCTTATCCTTCAGATGGATCCCCAGGAAGGGCAGCACCTGGGTGACCATGGGGCTCTGGCGGCCGCCGCCGGAGGGCAGATCCTGCCAGACGATCATGCCCAGCCGGTCGCAGTGGTAGTACCACCGCAGAGGCTCGATCTTGATGTGCTTGCGCAGCATATTGAAGCCCAGGTCTTTCATGGTCTCGATATCGTAGATCAGCGCCTGGTCGCCGGGGGCGGTATAGAGGCCGTCGGACCAGTAGCCCTGGTCCAGCACGCCGTTCATGAAGATGGGCCTGCCGTTGAGGGCCAGGACCTTTTTGCCGTCCACCTCCGCCGTACCGAACTTCCGCATGGCGAAGTAGCTGTCCACCCTGTCCTCCCCCAGGGTGACGGTCACGTCGTAGAGGAAGGGGTCCTCCGGGGTCCAGGGGCGGACGTGCTCGTCCGTGACGGGCATGTCCAGGCTGCCCTTCGTCCCGTCGTACCAGTCCTCGGCGATGACCTGACCGTCCTTGCGGACGACGATATTGGCGCCGTCCGGGGCCTTGGCCGTGAGGACGAACCGGACCTTTTTCTCGTCGTAAAGGGGGGTGATCTTCAGCGACTCCACATGGTTCTCCGGAACGGACTCCAGCCACACGGTCTGCCAGATGCCGCTCTGGGGGGTGTACCAGATACCGCCGGGGGTAAAGCTCTGCTTGCCGTAGGCGTGGCGGGACAGGGAGGTCCGGTCGGTGACCGCCACGGTCAGGGTGTTCTCCCCCTCCGAGAGGCTGTCGGTGATATCGAAGGCAAAGGGCAGATAGCCCCCCTGGTGCTCCCCCGCCAGCTCCCCGTTGACAAACACCTGGCACGTCTGGTCCACGGCCCCGAAGTGGAGCAGCACCCGGTCCTTCCGAAAGCCCTCCGGCAGGGCGAAGGTCCGCTGATACCACAGGGTGTCCTCCGGTCCCACCTGGCGGCCCACGCCGCTGAGGAGGCTCTCCGGGGAGAAGGGAACGATGATCGCCCCGTCATACTCCTCCGGCGCGCCGCCGCCGGCGCGGATGGCGTACCGCCAGCGGCCATTGAGGTTCAGATAGCTCTCCCGGCGCAGCTGGGGCCGGGGATACTCCGGCAGGGGGTGGTCCCGGTCCAGGGTCTCCCCCCAGGGGGTGAAGAGGGGCCGGAGGGCCGCCCTGCGCCCACCCTCCCGGCGGCGGAGCTGCCACAGAGGCAGAGCGATGAGGGCCAGCGCCAGGGCGGAAAAGAGGAAGATCTCCGCCGTGGGCACCTCCTTCACCACCCCCAGGTCCACATAGGTCCGGCCGGTGTGGCCGATGACGGCGGCGCCGATATACGGCCCGGTGACCATGGGGATCAGCACCTGGAACAAGATCCGGATGCCCTGGAACTGCCCCGCCTTCCCGGCGGGAGTGTGGTCCCGGATCAGGCCCTGGAGGCAGGCAGTGAGCACCATGCTGGCCCCCAGCATCACGCTGCCGCAGAACATCACCGCGTGCATGGACCGGGCGAAGAACATGAGCAGCAGCCCGATAAAGGCCGCCGGGGCCGCGTACAGGGCCACCGTCAGCTTGCCCCGCTTGTCGATGACCCGGCCCAGGGCCACGCTGATGATGCTGGCCGTCACCAGCACCACCGCCAGCACCAGGGCGTAGTTGTCGATGCCCAGGAACCGCTGGATGTAGATGATGAGATAGGGCATATACACCTGCTGGCTGGCGCAGTATACCGCCAGGGCCAGCAGGCTCCAGTACAGAGCGGGGTTGGCGGCCACCACCGACGGCCGCAGGCCGTAGAGGATGTTCGCCAGGTAATTGCCCTCCGCCCGCTTCAAATTGGCCGGCTCGCGGATGAACACCTGGCCCAGCAGGCCCCCCAGCATGGTCAGGCCGCCTACGATCACGAAAAAGAGGCTCCACCGTCCGGCGGCGGTGAGGCCGTCCAGTGCGCCGAACACCACCAGCATGGCAATGAGGGGCATGACCGCCAGCACCGCCTCCACCCGGCCCCGGTTGGTATCGTCGGTGACGTCGGTGACCCAGGCGTTGAAGGCGGCGTCGTTGGCGGTGCTGCCGAAGAAGGTCATGACGCAGTCCAGCGCGATAACGATGACCGCCGCCGTCTGGACCGCCGCCGCCGCGGGCATCAGCTTCTCCAGCCCCTGGACGGACACCAGGGCGAAGGCCATCACCGACAGGCCCCACAGCAGATACCCTCCCACGATAAAGCGCTTGCGCCGGCCCAGCTTGTCGCTGAGAGCCCCCATGGCCAGGGTGGTCACCGCCGCCACCACGGCGCTCAGCGCCACCATGGCGGCGATCTTGTCCGCGTCCCCGGTGATGGTGTTGTACAGGAACACGTTGAAGTACATATTCTCGACGACCCAGGCCACCTGGCCGATAAGGCCGAAGGTCAGCAGGGCCAGCCAGGTCCGAAGGCCCAGCCCCTTCCCGGATGTTTTCTTTCCCATGATCGAATTTCCTCCCGGCGGCAGATTTTGGACCGCGCTGCGGCGGAGATACCATATCTGGTATTATACGTCCAATTCCCGCCGGGAGCAAGGGGCGGAGGCCCTTTCCGGGGGATTTTTGAAAAAATTTCCGCGGCATGACAGGTTTCTACAAAATCCGCCCGCTCCGCCGCCTATACTGACGACAGGGAGCGACGGAAGGCGAGGGTATCCGGCACCGCTCCCCAGAGTCCGCGGAAGAGATACCCTCCAGCCACAGGCCGCAGACACGGCGGATAAAGAGGAGCTGTAAGCATGAATTATCAGAAGGAGTACGCGACGTTGGTTTGTCAGGTGGATCGGGTCATCTCCATCCTGGAGAAATTTTCCCCGGAGGACCCCATGGTGACCCGGGCGTCCCAGCTGCTGCTGGACGCCCTGCGGGATGCGGAGGAGCACTATATGGCCGTCGAATGACTCTCCGCCGCCCCGCACCCATTTCAGCGAAACCCCCCGGCGGCACAGCCGTCGGGGGGCAAACCGTATGGTGGGAAGCGCGCGGGGCGCGCTTTTCTGCTTTTACCGCTGGATGCGGCCGGAGCCGTCGCCGCCGGAGAGCTTCTCCACCTCCGCCACGGTGACCATGTTGTAGTCCCCCTCGATGGAGTGCTTCAGGGCGGAGGCCGCTACGGCGAACTCCACCGCGTCCTGGGTGCTCTTTCCCGTCAGCAGGGAGTAGATCAGGCCGCCGCCAAAGCTGTCGCCGCCGCCTACCCGGTCGATGATGTGCAGGTCGTACTTCCTGGAGAAGCAGTACTCGCCGCTCTTCACGTCGTAGAGCATGGCGGACCAGCCGTTGTCAAAGGCGCTGTGGCTCTCCCGCAGGGTAATGGCCACCTTCTCAAAGCCGAATTTGTCCGCCAGCTGCCGGGCCACGGACTTGTAGCCCTCCCGGTTCAGCTCTCCGGCGGTGATGTCCGTGGCCTCCGCCTCGATGCCGAACACGTCCTTGGCGTCCTCCTCGTTGGAGATGCACACGTCCACGTACTGGCACAGGTCGGTCATGGCCTCCCGGGCCTGCTGCCGGGTCCACAGCTTGCCCCGGTAATTCAGGTCGCAGGAGATCTTGAGGCCGTGGGCCTTGGCCGCCCTGCAGGCCTCCCTGCAGATCTCCACCAGCTCCCCGCCCAGGGCCGGGGTGATGCCGGTGAAGTGGAACCAGTCCGCGCCGTCGAAGATGGCGTCCCAGTCGAAATCCTCCGGCCTGGCCTCCGCGATGGCGGAGTGGGCCCGGTCGTAGATGCATACGCTGCCCCGCTGGGAGGCGCCCTTCTCGTTGTAGTAGATGCCTACCCGGTCGCCGCCCCGGACGATCTTGGAGGTGTCCACGCCGTAGCGGCGGAGGGAATTCACCGCCGCCTGACCGATGGCGTGGGCGGGCAGCTTGGTAACGTAGGCGGCGTCCAGACCGTAATTTGCCAGGGAAACGGCCACGTTGGCCTCCCCGCCGCCGAAGCTGAACTCCAGGTGGTCCGCCTGGACAAAGCGCTCGTAGTTGTAGGGCTGGAGCCGGACCATCAGCTCCCCGAAGGTGACGACTTTAGCCATTGCCTCTGGCCTCCTTTACGATCTCCACGGACTTCTGGCACAGCGCCTCGATCTCGTCCCACTTCTGGTTGTCGATGAGGTCGGCGGTGACCATGTAGCTGCCGCCGCAGGCGGCGATCACCGGGCAGGACAGGTACTCTTTCAGGTTCTCCAGGCTCACGCCGCCGGTGGGCATGACCTTGAACATGGGGAAGGGGGCGCTCATGGCCTTGATCTTGGCCAGGCCCCCGGACTGCTCGGCGGGAAAGAACTTCAGCACCTCCAGACCCAGCTTATAGGCCGTGTGGTAGTCGCTGGGGGTGGTGCAGCCGGGATAGACGGGGACGCCCCTGGACTGGCAGTACTTCACCAGCTCCGCGTCCATGCCGGGGGTGACGATGAATTTCGCCCCGGCGGCCAGGGCCTCGTCCACCTGCGCCTCGGTGAGAACGGTGCCCGCCCCCACCAGCAGCTCCGGGCAGGTCTCGCTCATGATTCGGATGGCCTGGGCGGCTCCCGCCGCCCGGAAGGTCACCTCCGCCACCGGGACCCCGCCCTTTACCAGGGTCCGGGCCAGGGGGGCGGCGTCCCGCTCCGGGTGGTTCAGCTTGATGACGGGCACCACGCCCACCGATGCGATGCGTTCTGAGATCGCGTTCATAGTAAGATCCTCCTTCAAAAGGCGGCCGGCCCGGGGGCCGTTACCGTATAATATTTCTGAGAATACCGATGCGCTGGATCTCGCACTCCACCACATCGCCGGCCTGCAGGAAGCGGGGGCGGTCCATCCCCATGGCCACCCCGGCGGGGGTCCCGGTGGCCAGAATGGTCCCGGCCTCCAGGGTCATCCCCCGGGACAGCTCCGCCAGGATCTCGCCCACGCCGAAGATCATGTCCCGGGTATTGCCCCGCTGCCGCGTCTGTCCGTTCACCCGGCTGGTCAGATCCAGGGCAGGAGGGAAGGGGATCTCGTCCGCCGTGACGATCCACGGGCCCATGGGGGCAAACCCGTCCAGGCTCTTGCCCCGGAACCACTGCTGATGGGCCTTCTGCATGGTGCGGGCGCTGAGGTCGTTAAAGACGGTGTAGCCAAAGACGTATCCGGCGGCGTCCTCCCGCCGGACGTTCACGGCGTCCCGGCCCAGAATGACCCCCAGCTCCACCTCGTAGTCCAGATCCTCCACCAGCTCCAGATGGCCGTCGATGTCCGCGTCCGGTCCGGGGGACCAGGCCGCGCGCTTGGAGAAATAGGCCGCGTGCCGGGGGCGGCTGGCGGGATCGTCCCGGGTGAACTCCCGGGCGTGGGCGTCGTAGTTGAGGCCCAGGCAGATCACGTCCCGGGCAGGGCGGGGAATGGGGGCCAGCAGCCGGACCGCGTCCAGGGGAACGGTCTCCGCGCCGGGGCAGCCGGCCTCCCAGCGCTCCCGAAGGGCGGCAAAGCGCCCGTCCTCCCCCAGATAGCGGATGGCCTCGGTCATCTCCCGGCAGGGGACTCCCAGCGCCGGCAGGGCGGCGACGGCGGTCATGTCCGGCGTCACCGCGCCCACGGCCTCCATCCCCTCATATACATAGGTGACCAGCTTCATCGCCTGTCACGTCTCCTTCCCTCTGTCTGTCAGCGCCGGGGGGCATATCCGGTCCCCCGGCGGGCCGCAGCTTACATTATACGTCTATTTGACCGCTTTTGTCAAACGATCTTCCCGGCCGCAGGCCCAGGGAGGACCTGCGCGCCGCTTCTGAAACGGAACTCAGGGCTGCTTGCCGATATAGGCCAGGATGCCGCCGTCCACATAGAGCACATGGCCGTTGACGAAGTTGGAGGCGTCGGAGGCCAGGAACACGGCGGGCCCCACCAGATCGTCGGTGGTGCCCCAGCGGCCGGCGGGGGTCTTGGAGACGATGAACTGGTCGAAGGGGTGGCGGCTGCCGTCGGGCTGGGTCTCCCGGAGCACCGCGTTCTGGGAGGTGGCGATATAGCCGGGGCCGATGCCGTTGCACTGGATGTTGGCCCCGCCGTACTCGGAGCAGATGTTCCGGGTCAGCATCTTCAATCCGCCCTTGGCGGCGGCGTAGGCGGAGACGGTCTCCCGGCCCAGCTCGCTCATCATGGAGCAGATGTTGATGATCTTGCCGTGGCCCTTCCGGATCATGCCGGGGATCACGGCCTTGGCGCAGATGAAGGGGGCGATGAGGTCCACGTCGATGACCTTGGTGAAGTCCTCCACGCTGGTCTCGGTCATGGGGATGCGCTTGATGATCCCGGCGTTGTTCACCAGGATATCGATGACGCCTACCTCCTGCTCGATCCGGGCCACCAGGTCCTGGACGGCCTTTTCGTCCGTCACGTCGGCCACATAGCCGTGGACGGCCACGCCCTCTTTGGCGTAGGCCTCCACGCCCCGCTGGCGGCTGGCCTCGTTGGAGCAGTTGAAGCAGACGGCGGCCCCGGCCCGGGCCAGGCCCACGCCCAGGGCGAAGCCGATGGAGTGGGCGCCTCCGGTGACCAGGGCGACCCGGCCATCCAGGCGGAAGGATTCATTGGTAAACATAGGAACTTCCTCGCTTTCTTTTCAAAAATGGTAGCAGCGCGCCGGGGAACGCTTGCGCCCGGCGGCGGGGCATGGTATAGTAGCTTTGCAGGTCCGGCGCCGCCGGACCGAACCGAACAAAGGAGTGTGACCCATCGATGATCGCGCTGACAGCGCCCATGGGCTGGAACAGCTGGGACTGCTACGGTCCCTCGGTGACGGAGGAGACCGTGCGGAAAAACGCCCGCTATATGGCGGAGCATCTGAAGCCCTGCGGCTGGGAATACATCGTGGTGGATATCCAGTGGTATGAGCCCGCGGCCAGCGTCCACGCCTACCACCCCTTCGCCGAACTCTGCATGGACGGGTACAGCCGGCTGATCCCGGCGGAGAACCGATTCCCCTCCTCGGCGGGGGGAAGGGGCTTCGCCCCGCTGGCGGACTACGTCCACTCCCTGGGGCTGAAGTTCGGCATCCACATCATGCGGGGCATCCCCCGGCAGGCGGTCCACCGGAACACGCCGCTGCTGGGCACGGACCGCACCGCCCGTCAGATCGCCAGAAGCGACAGCATCTGTCATTGGAACACGGACATGTACGGGGTGGACCCGGAGAAGGAGGGGGCCGGGGCCTACTACGACAGCCTCTTCGCCCTGTACGCCTCCTGGGGGGTGGACTTCGTCAAGTGCGACGACATCTGCCGGGAGCTGCCGGACGCGGAGGGCGAGCTGGCGCTCCTGCGGCGGGCCATGGACCGCTGCGGCCGGGAGATGGTCCTGAGCCTCTCCCCCGGCCCCGCCCTGCTGGAGAAGGCGGAGCTATACAAGCAGGTCTGCCAGATGTGGCGGATCACCGACGACTTCTGGGACCGGTGGGAGCTGCTGTACGCCATGTTTGAGCGGGCGGAGAAGTGGTGCGTCCACGCCGGCCCCGGCCACTGGCCCGACGCCGATATGCTGCCGGTGGGGCCGCTGCGGCTCAACGACGGTCCCGACGGCTGGACCCGGTTCACCCCGGATGAGCAGATCACTATGATGACCCTGTGGAGCATCTTCCGCTCCCCTCTGATGATCGGCGGCGAGATGACCGGCTTCGACCGGTTCACCCTGGACCTTCTTACCAACGAGGGGATCCTGGGGATGCACCGGAATGCCCGCCACGCCCATCCTCTCTGGCGCAGGACCGTGGGCGGCAGCGAGTACGCCGTGTGGGCGGCCGGCGGCGGGGAGGGCGAGACCTACGCGGCGCTGTTCAACCTGGGGGAGCGCCGGGGACGAATCTCCGTCGGCCTGGAGGAGCTGGGCGCCGCCGGCCCGGCTCCCGTCACCGAGCTGTGGAGCGGGGAGACCTGGGCGGCGCTTTCCTCCATCGAGGCGGAGCTGCCGCCCCACGGGGCCAGAGCCTATCGAATCGCTCCCGCCCGCGGGTAGGACCCCCTTTCCCGCTTCCGCCGGACTTCCCGGCCCCCGATGGGGGGCCGGGAAGCGTTTTTTACGGTCTGACGGTGAAAGCCGCCACGGAGCAGGGGGGCAGCACGGCGGTAAAGCCCTCCCCGGCGGGGGAGACGGCCAGAGTCGCGGGGGCCACGGCGTCAGGATGATCGAAGGTGTTGTGGGCGGCGGGAGCGCCGGTAAGCACCCGGGCCTCCACGGAGGCGGCGGCGCAGCCGGGCAGAAGGACCCGCACCGGGGTCTCCCCGGCGTCGTTCAGATTGGCGGCAGTGACGAGGATGGTCCCGTCCGGGGCCTGGCTGGCGGAGACGCCGAGGTCGGGGACCTGGGCCCCGTCCACGCCCACCAGGGCGGTCTCCGCGTAGCTCTCCAGCTGCCGGGCGTCCTGATGTCCCTTGTACATCTCAAAGACGTGGTAGGTGGGGGTCAGGAGCATCCTGTCCCCCTGGGTGAGGATCATGCTCTGGAGCACGTTCACCGTCTGGGCGATGTTGGCCATGCAGACCGTGTCGCAGTGGTTGTTGAAGATATTCAGGGTGGACGCGGCCACCAGAGCGTCCCGGATGGTGTTCTGCTGATAGAGGAAGCCGGGCTCGGTGCCGGGCTCCACGTCGTACCAGGTGCCCCACTCGTCCACCACCAGGCCGATGGGCCGCCGGCCCAGATACCGCTTAATGATCCGGCCGTGGTTCTCCACCAGCTCGTCCATGCGCAGGGCCTTCTTCAGGGTGGTAAAATACTCCTCCCGGCTGAACGCCAGGGCCGAGCCCTTGTGCTCCCAGTCGTCGCTGGGCACGGTGTAGTAGTGGAGGGAGAGGGCGTCGAACCAGCACTTGGCCTGCTCCATCAGCGTTTTGGTCCAGCCGTAGTTGAAGGAGTCCGCGCCGCAGGCGATGCGGAACAGCTTGTGCTCCCGGTCGTACTCCCGCATATAGGTGGAGTACCGGCGGCACAGGCTGGCGTAGTACTCGGCGCTCATGTTGCCGCCGCAGCCCCAGACCTCGTTGCCGATGCCCCAGTACCGGACGAACCAGGGCTCCTCCCGGCCGTTTTTCCGGCGCAGGTCCGCCATGGGGGAAACGCCGGGCATATTGCAGTACTCCACCCAGTCGGAGAATTCCTGCACCGTGCCGCTGCCCACGTTGCCGGAGATATAGGGCTGGCAGTCCAGCTGGCGGCAGAGCTCCAGAAACTCGTGGGTGCCGAAGGAGTTGTCCTCGGTGACGCCGCCCCAGTAGGTGTTGACGATGGTCTTGCGGTTTTCCCTGGGGCCGATGCCGTCCTGCCAGTGGTAGGTGTCGGCGAAGCAGCCGCCGGGCCAGCGGAGCACCGGGACCCGGATGTTCCGCAGGGCGGACACCACGTCGGCGCGCATCCCGTTCACATTGGGGATGGGGGAATCCGGCCCCACATAGAGGCCGTCGTAGATGCACCGGCCCAGATGCTCAGAAAAGTGGCCGTAGATATTGCGGTTGATGGTCCCCACGGAACGCTTGGGGTTGACAACAATGACGGACATGATGGTTCCTCCTGAGTAATGGTGATGTTCTGTCTTTCTTACCGCAGGTCGGCGGTGGGGATGTTGTCCATATCGTCAAAGGCCTGGTTTTCCCCGCCCATGGCCCAGATGAAGGTGTAGCTGGCGGTGCCCACGCCGGCGTGGATGGACCAGGAGGGGGAGATGACCGCCTCCTCGTTGCGCATGACGATGTGGCGGGTCTCCTGTCCCTCGCCCATCATGTGGAACACCACCTCCCCCTGGGGGACCTCGAAGTAGGTGTAGATCTCCATGCGCCGCTCGTGGGTGTGGGCGGGCATGGTGTTCCACACGCTGCCGGGCTCCAGCACGGTCATGCCCATGGACAGCTGGCAGGTCTTCAGCACGTCCGGGTGGATGAACTGGTTGATGACCCGCTTGTTGGCGGTCTCGGCGGAGCCGCAGGGCCGCTTGGCGGCGTCGGCCAGCTTGATGAGCCGGGTCTCATAGGAGCAGTGGGCGGGGGCGGACACCATGTAGAACTTGGCGGGGGCGGCGGGATCGTCGCTGGAGAACAGGACCTCCCTGGCCCCCCGGGTGACGTAGAGGCAGTCCTTATAGCCCATGGGGTACACCTCGCCGTCCACCGTCACCTTCCCGGCCCCGCCGATGTTGAACAGGCCCAGCTCCCGGCGCTCCAGAAAATAGTGGGTGCCGAAGTTGGCCCACACGTCGATCCCCTTGTCGATGGGGACCGTCTCGTGGACGGGCATACAGCCCAGGGTCACCATCCGGTCCACATGGCTGTAGACCGCGGCCACCTGGTCCGGCCGGTAGAGGTCCCGGATCAGGAACTCATCCCGCAGCTCCTGGGTGGTGTAGCGTCTGACGTCCTTCTGGTTGGCTGAATAACGGATATCCATGTCTGAAAGCTCCTTTTCCTGAACGAATTTGATAAACAGTCTGTTTGGGCGGCGGACAAATATCCCCGTCCGCCGGGGGTGGATTTACGTTGAAAACCGTCGGGAATGATAGTATAATCAGTAGCAGCGAAAAAGCGGAAGGAGAGAGGATCTATGAAACTGTGCATCCGGGGCCACGACCTGGGAGTGACGGGCATCGGCCCCATCCGGGACAAACTGACGGCATACGGGCTGGACGGCGTGCAGCTGGTGGCGTACAAATCCTGCCCGGATCTGGCCTATGTTCCCGGCTCCATCACCCGGGACCGGGCGGCGGAGATCCGGGGTGAACTGGCAGGCTTTGACATCCCCCTGCTGGGGGCCTATTTCAACCCGGTGCATCCGGACCCCGCCAAGCGGGAAAACGGCTTCGCCGTGTTCGCGGACTACCTCCGGGCGGCCTCCGCCTTCGGAAGCCCCGTGGTGGCCTCGGAGACCGGCTCCCTCAACGGCGACCAGTGGACCTACCATCCGGGCAACCGGACGGAGGAGGCCCTGGACACCGTGGCGGACACCTTTGCCCGGCTGTGCGACATCGCCGCGGATTCCGGCGTCTCCGTGGCCATGGAGGGGGTGGCGGACCACGTCTGCTGGAACATCCAGCGGCTGGACCTGGCCCAGAAGCGGATCGGCCGAAGCAATCTGAAGGTCATCTTCGACCTGTGCAACTATTTGGAGGGGCCGGACCAGCGGGACTATCTGGCCGTGCTGGACCGGGGGCTGGACACCTTCGCCGGGCGGATCCACGCCTTCCATATGAAGGACTGCCGCTTTACCGGCCAGCGGCGGCCCCAGGGGGTCCCTCTGGGCACAGGAGAGCTGGACCTCCGGGCGGTCCTGGCCCGGATCAAGGCCTATGATCCCGGCGCGGTGCTGGTGCTGGAGGAGACTACGGAGCCGTACATCGCCTCCGCCGCCGGGCTGATCCGCCGGCTGTGGGCAGAAGTCTGAGTGAAAACAGGAGGCAGATACGCCATGGACTACTATGTGAGAGACTACGGCGCGGCGGGGGACGGAGCGGCCAACGACGCCCCCGCCATCCAGGCCGCCATTGACGACTGCTCCGGCCGGGGCGGCGGACGGGTGGTGCTGGAGAGCGGCAGGACCTACTACGCCGGCTCCATCCGGCTGAAGCCCCATGTGGACCTCCATCTGGAGCGGGGCAGCGTCCTGAAGGCCCACTCGGACATCAGCACCTATTTCCGGCCCAATAAGGGCCAGGTGGACCAGGGGGTCCGCCTGGCGGGAACGCCGGTGACGCTGAAGCCCTCCTACGCCTTTCTCTACGCCAAGGACGCCGACGGCATCGCCCTCACCGGGGAGGGCGTGGTGGACGGCAACGCCTGGGCCTTCGTCAAAACGGTGAGCCCCTACTACGCCACCGGGGACTTCTATCCCCGCCCCACCATGATCTACGCGGAGCACTGCGACCACATCACCTTCAGCGGGGTGACCCTGCGGGGCGCGCCCTTCTGGACCCTGCACCCCGCCGGCTGCGACGACGTGCTCATCGACCGCGTCCGCATCCTCAACGATCTCACCGTCGCCAACTCCGACGGCATCGACCCGGACCACTGCACCAACGTGCGGATCCTGGGCTGCCATATCGAGTGCGCCGACGACTGCATCTGTCTGAAAGCCTCCGCCGGGAACATGGAGTACGGCCCCACCAAAAACGTGATCGTCTCCGGCTGCACCCTGATCTCCACCTCCGCCGCCCTGAAGATCGGCACCGAGGGGGCCGGGGACTTCGCCAACATCCTGGTGGACAGCTGTGTGATCTCCCGGTCCAACCGGGGCATCTCCATCCAGATCCGGGACGGCGGGAGCGTGAAAAACGCGTCCTTCTCCAACATCATCATCGAGACCCGGCGGTTTGCGGACTGCTGGTGGGGCTGCGGCGAGCCCATCACCGTCACCGTCCACGACCGGGACGCCGCCACAAAGGCGGGGCGGGTCTCCGGCCTCCGGTTTTCCAACATCACCTGCGACGGGGAAAACGGGGTGTTTTTCTCCGGCTCTCCCGGCAACGAGATCCGGGACGTGCTGCTGGAAAAGGTCCAGGTGACTCTCTCCGCCAGGACCAAATGGGAGCGGGGCCGGTACGACCTCCGTCCCGGGGAGGGAAAGGGCATCGAGAAGCTGCCCTCTCCCGGCTTCCTCCTGCGGCATGTGGAGGGCACGACCCTGCGGGACTGCCGGGTACGCTTTGAGGGGGAGGACCGGTCCGGCTTCGGCGAGGCCCTCCGGACGGAGGGCTGCCGGGACGTGGTCCTTCAGAATTTCCAGGGAAAAGCCGCCCGCCCGGACCTTCCGGACCAGGCAGTGGAATAGCGGCACACGGTTTAAAACGCGCCCGCGGTCCTTCGGGGCCCCGGGCGCGTTCGTTTCGCCCGGGGCCGCTTTACCGAAGGGCGATCCTGAATACGACGGGGAAGTCGGAACGGAAATCGGTCCGGATATGCAGGCCCTGGCCGTCCACCCGCCACCGGGGCGGCTCCGCCCAGCCCAGGACGGATACGCCGTCGATGATGCCGTTGAAGCTGAGGCCCCGGGAGGCGTCCCCCTGGGCCAGGGTGCGGATCAGGTAGGTCCCGTCTTCGCTGCACCGGAGGGCGACGGCGTACAGCGCGCCTCCCGCCATGGTAAAGCGGAAGTCCCGGCTGGTAAACGCCTTTTCCGCGCCGTCGGAGAACTGGCCCTCCACGATCTTTGTGGGGCCCTCGCCGTATCTGCGGAAGGGCTTGGCCCCGTAGACGGCTTCGCCGTTGACCCGCAGCCACCGGCCCATGGCCCGGAGGATGGCCTCGTCCTCTTCGCAGACGGTCCCGTCGGCCTTCGGCCCCACGTTCAGCAGCATACAGCCGTTTTTGCTGACTACGTCCACCAGGTCCCGCACCAGTCCCGCCGGGTCCCGGAACCGGTTGTCCCGGGTGTAGCACCAGCTGTTCAGAGCCGTGGAGGTGTCCGCCTGCCAGACGCAGGGCTGGGCGCCGGCAAACTGGCCCCGCTCCATGTCGGGCACGGCGCAGCCGAAGGGGAAAGCCTCGTTCTTGTAGGTGATGACGGCCCCCGTGCCCCACTGGGCGGCCCGGTTATAGTAGTAGGCCGCCAGCTTCTTCAGATAGGGGCGGAAGGCGGCGTGCTGGACCCACCAGTCGAAATACAGCACCTTGGGCTGATACCGGTCAATGAGCTCGCAGGTACGGACCAGCCAGTCGTTTAAAAACTCCTCGTCCGGAGCGGGCTGGCTGAACAGGTCGTAGTGGTCCGGCTCCGGGCGGGCGGGCCAGTACAGGTCCCCCCGGACCAGCGGGTCCCGGATATCGCTGTCGATGAGCCTGCCCTTGGACATAAAGAACCAGTGCTCCGCCCGGTGGGAGGAAGCTCCCAGAATCAGCCCCCGGCTCTCGCAGGCGGCTTTCAGCTCCCCCAGCACGTCCCGCCTGGGACCCATCTCACAGGCGTTGAAGCGGGAGATCTGGCTTTTGTACATCTGGAAGCCGTCGTGGTGCTCCGCCACCGGGACCACGAACCGGGCCCCCGCCTCCGCGAACAGCCCGGCCCAGCGCTCCGGGTCGAACCGCTCCGCCGTGAACAGGGGGATGAAGTCCTTGTAGCCGAAATCCTTCTGGTCGCCGTACACCGCCCGGTGATGCTGAAACTCCCGGTGGGACGGATCGTACATATTCCGGGAGTACCACTCGTTGCCGAAGGCGGGCACCGAGTAGACCCCCCAGTGGATGAAAATGCCGAATTTCGCCTGGGCGTACCAGGCCGGCACGGTATAGCCGCTGAGGGAGACCCAGTCGGCCCCGTAGGGGCCCCGGGCGATGACGCTCCCGATCCGCGCCAGATCCGGTCTCATGTCATACACGGCGGTCCCTCCCGGTCAGCAGATGGTAAAGCCGAAGCGGATGTTCTTCTCCGCCAGGCGGTACTTTTCCAGCAGCTCCGGCCCGCAGGAGGCGGAGCCAAGACCGGAGTCCTTATAGTCGATCCGGACGTGGACCAGCCCGTCGGCCGCCAGCTCGTCGGTGTGGGCGGCCCGGGTCAGGGCCTGAGCGCTGTACTGGGAGACGTTGATCTCAAACGCCCGGTCCGCCTGGAACCGGAGGGCCCCCGTCAGCTCCAGCCACTTGCAGCCGGCATGGTTGCCGTGCTCCTGGGGCATGATGTAGGGCCAGTACTCCTCCCGGGCCGTGCTCTCGAAAATGCCGGTGGTGACGTGGCGGCACATATCCCGGTAGTTCTCCCGGGGACCTCTTCCGTAGTAGCGGAACTCACCGCTGACGCCGTTCAGGGCAAACTCCATGCCCAGCCGCTGGAGCCAGAGGCAGTTTTCCCGGACCTGGGCCCGGAGGTCCACATGGAGCCGTCCGCCGGGCAGGCCGGTGAAGGTCAGCGTGTAGCGGAGGAAGGGCGCCCGGCCCACGCCGGCCACGGCCCCGGTCACGGCGATCCCGTTCTCCCGGGCGGAGACGGAGCGGACGTTGTTGAAGGTCCGGTCCAGATTCTCCCCCTCCCAGATGTTGGGGTGGCCCCACTTGCCGGCGATGTCCCGCTCGTTGTCCACCGGAGCCCGCCAGGCCGTCAGCTTCATAGGGCCGGCCAGCAGGGCCCTGCCCTCCCGGCGGATCTGGGTAAGCTCACCGGTGTGTTTGGAGATCTCATAGCCCATCTCCCCGGTCTCCAGGAAAAAGCTGTGGGCGTCCTCCCGGAGAACGGCGGGGCTTCCCTGGGCAGGCGTTTCCGGGACCACCGCCGCCGGCAGGGGCAGCTCGGTCATGGCCGTCTCCCGGCCCTCCCGGTCGAAGAGGCGGCACACGGCGAAGGCCCCCAGGGCGCAGCGCTCCGGGACCCGCAGGGGCACCCGGGCCGAGGCCTTGGGCGCCAGATCCAGCCGGTACTCCTCCCGGCTCGCCTGGCTGCCGTCCACGCTGACCTCCACGGTCAGAAGGTACTCGTTCAGATTCGTAAAGTCATAGAGGTTGGTCACGGTCACGCCGTCCCCGTCCAGGGCGAAGCGGACGTACTGGTAGACGTACTTGGCGTTGAGGGACCCGGCCTTGAACTGCCGGTCGTGGGACACCAGACCGTCGGCGCAGAAGTTGCCGTCGTGGGTCAGCTCCCCGAAGTCGCCGCCGTATCTGGCCACGCCGTCCACCAGGACGGTGTGGTCCGCCCACTCCCAGATACAGCCGCCGATGAGCTTGGGATACCGGTCAATCAGCTCCCAGTAGTCGCCGATGTCCCCGGGACCGTTGCCCATGGCGTGGCTGTACTCGCACAGGAAGAAGGGCTTGGGCTTGGCCGGGTCCTCCGCGTAGTCCTCCACATAGGCCAGACTCGGGTACATCCGGGAGAAGAGGTCCGGCCAGTGGTAGTAGGCCGGATTCTGGTCCCCGTAGCCGTAGGCGGTGCGGGAGGCGTCCTCGCAGTGGATGAGCCGCCGGGAATCCGTGGCCCGGAGCCAGCGGATCATCTCCCGGTTGTTCTCGCAGAAGCCGCTCTCGTTGCCGGTGGACCAGGCGAAGATACAGGCGTGGTTCTTGTCCCGGTGATAGGCCCGCTCCATGCGCTCCAGATAGGCGTTTCGCCACTCAGGGCGGTTGCCGATCCACTCGGGGTTGTTCTCCGTGTCGTAGCGCCCGCCGCCGGGATAGCGGTTGTTGAAGCCGTGGGTCTCGATGTCGGTCTCCAGCATCACATAGAAGCCCAGGCGGTCGCAGTACTCCAGAAATCTGGGGGAGGGGGGGTAGTGGGAGGTGCGCACGCAGTTGATGTTCAGCTCCTTCATGAGCGTCAGATCTTTCAGCAGCTCCTCATCCGTCATGGCGTACCCGTTTTTCGGGTGGGTGTCGTGGTGGTTCACGCCCTTGAGCTTCACCTCCACGCCGTTGACGGTGAAGGCCCCCCGGTCATTGATCCCATAGGTGACGAAGCCCACCCGCTGGCGGATCACCTCGTCCTGATACCGAAAGACCAAGTCGTAGAGATAGGGCTTCTCCGCGTTCCACAGCACCGGGTCCGCCACGGAGAACACCACCTCTCCCGCGCCGCTTTGGGCGTCCAGCAGCCCGCCGGAGGCGTCGTACAGCTCCACCGCGGCGGAACCCTCCATGGCCACATGGATCTCATGGCCCGCGGTGCGGATATCGATGTCCCGCAGGTGCCCCTGGGGACGGGAGAGCAGATACACGTCCCGGAAAATACCGCTCAGGCGGAAAAAGTCCTGATCCTCCAGATAGCTGCCGCTGCACCACTTCCGGACCTTGACGGTCAGGGCGTTTTCCCCCGGGCGGACCAGCTCCGTGATATCGAACTCCGCCTGAAGGTGGCTGCCCTGGGAGTACCCCGCGAAAGCGCCGTTGACGTACACCTCCAGACAGGAGGCCGCCCCCTCAAATACCAGGTAGTGCCTGCGGGAGACGTCGGCGACGGTGAACGTCCGGCGGTAGACCCCCATGGGGTTGTCGTTGGGGACATAGGGCGGGTCCACGGGGTGGGGATAGATCACGTTGGTGTAGCCCGGCTTCTCGTAGCCCCGGCACTGCCAGCAGGATGGCACGTCGATCTGACCGGAGGCCTCCGGCGCGTCGTCGTAGTCCCGCCGGTAAAAGGCGAAGTCCCACAGGCCGTTCAGGCTCGTCATGGCCCCGTCGTTTTCCGGGATGTAGTAGGCCCACTGCCTCAGGCGGTTCACCTGCAGGCGCTCCAGATTCTCATAGCTGCGCATAAATCTCCTCCTATGCGTATCTGCCGCGGTTTTTCAGGGCTGGATGGTCAGCACATGGCGGAAGGGGGTGTAGTCGGTGAGGTACACCGTGGCCGCGCCGGGGGTCTTGGCCTCGCTGTCCTCCTTCCCCTCGGTGAAGTGGTGCTCGCCGAAGGCGGGGCCCAGCTTCATAACGGACCCGACGTTCATGACCTCGAAGTCCGAGTCTTTCAGCACCAGCACCTCGTCCCCGTGGACGGGCATGGTCATATGGGGGCTGGAGATCCGGTCGATGCCGCTGAAGGCCAGCTCCACCCGCCAGGGGGCGCCCGCCACGCCGGAGGTTTTCAGTTCCACCTCCAGGCCCGTCTCGGTCTCCCGGACGGCCACGTCGATGTCCATATCGGGGCCGAGCTTTTTGTCCCGGGCGGCGTTGTCCATCTTCCACCAGTCGCTGGTGGCCGGCTTCTCCCGGAAGGGCAGGTAGTACCAGCCCCGCATGGTCTGGTGGAGGCGGAAGGTCCCGTCCGGGTCCTCGGTCATGGTCTCCGCCTTGAAGGCCCGGTGCTCGCAGAAGCTGCCGCCGATCTTCACCGCCAGCTTGATGGAGCCATTGTGGACGTACAGGAAATTGGATTTTCCCTGCATCACCGTGTAGGTCCAGCCGCCCCGGCGGACCCGGGCGATGCCGGAGTCCCGGTAAAAGGCCCGGTAGACCGCGGGGGTCCCGCTCTGGTCCCACTCATAGTCCACATAGGACGGGTAGAGCATATATTCCATGAGAAAATCCGGAGCGTCCAGATTCTTCTCCCGATAGATCTCCATGATGTGGTTTGCCATGGACAGGAACTCCGGCACCTGGCGGCGAATGCCCAGGTCCAGATACTCCCAGTAATACTGGCCCGGATACACCAGCCGGTCCTTGTCGAACCGGGTGGAATTGGCGGTAAAGACGCTGTCGTCCGGCTCCCAGTAGGTCAGCATCATCTTCAGGTTCCGCAGGGCGTTCTCCTCATAGGACGGGTCCCCCAGAGACCGGGACAACAGCAGCATGGCGTCGTTGTTCACCTGGTTGTAGTTCCCGGCGGATTTTTCCGCGTACTCCCCGTCGGCGTTGCAGTCCATGCCCTCGTTGAGGTAGGCCCAGGCCGCCCGGGTCAGGTCCTCCTCGCCGAACATCTTCCCGCAGCAGGCCAGCAGGGAGGCGATGGCCCAGCGGTGGTTGGGGGTGTGGAAGCCCCCCTCCAGCAGGCCCCGGCCGCCGGCGCGGACCACCTTTTCCATCCGGGCCTTGATAAGGGCCTCGCCCTTCGTCAGATCCTCCCGTCCCATGAGGTACTGGAGATGGGGGACCCAGGCCAGGATGCAGAAGGCCGTATCCGGCGCCGAGTAAAAGTTGCAGGTCACATAGTCGAACAGACCGTTTTCATGCTGGACCCGGTCCACAAAGTCAAAGCCCAGCGCCGCCCGGTCCAGCAGGGCGCCGTCGTGATAATACCGGGTATCCCGGTTGCAGTAGGCCGTCGCCATGGACGCCACGGCGTACATGGTGGATTTGGCCTGATAGACCCCGTCGGTCTGGGCAAAGGCCCCGTAAAAGGGGCTGCTCTCCTCCAGGTTCTGGGCCCGGAGGGCACGGTCCACCCGGGCCTCGATGCCCCGGACCATGGCTTCATAATGCGCTCTCATTCCACGCTCTCTCCTTTTGTCTCTCCCAGCAGAGCCGCGCCCAGGATCCCGGCGTCGTTATCCAGCCGGGCCAGGACGATCTTTGTGTTCCGCTTCGCGTTTCTGGAATAGATTTTTCCCGCCGTCTTTTCCCGGAGGGCGGCCAGCAGCGGCTCTCCCGCCCGGCTCACGCCGCCGCCCACGCAGAGATAGGCCGGCTGCAGGATATTGATGATATTGGCAAACCCCTCCGCCAGAGCCGTGGTGTACTCATCCAGCAGATCCCGGCAGGCCCCGTCGCCCAGGGCCGCTCCGTCAAAGACGGTCCTGGCCTCCAGTCGTTTCGCGTCCCCGCCGCACAGCCGCCACAGGGCGGTATCCCGGTCCTCCGCCATCCGCTCCCTGGCCCGGCGGATCAGGGCGGTGGCGGAGCCGTAGGACTCAAAGCAGCCCCTGCGGCCGCAGTTGCAGTCCCGGTCCCCCGCCCGGATGGCCATGTGGCCGAACTCGCCGGCGGCGAAGTTGGCTCCCGTCCATAATTTTCCGTTCAGGATGATGCCGCCGCCGATTCCGGTGCCCAGCGTCACCATGACCAGGGAGTCCGCCTCATAGCCTCCGGCCAGATACTCCCCCCAGGCCGCCGCGTTGGCGTCGTTGGCGAAGCGGACGGGCAGGCCCAGCTTCTCCTCCAGCACGGAGACGAAGGGCTCGTCCCGATAGCCCAGGTTGTCGGCGTCCTCAATGTGGCCGTTGGCCTCGTTGGCGGTGCCGGGGACCCCCACCCCCACCGAGAGGATGTCCTCCCGGGTGAGGCGGTTTCGCTCCAGCAGGGCGCGGACCAGATCCGCCATGTCGGCGGCCACGCCGGCCACCGGCCGGGGGGCGTTGGTCTTTACGCTGAGCCGGTCTGCCAGCCGGCGCGCCGGGTCAACCAGCCCCGCCGCGATATGGGTGCCCCCCAGGTCGATTCCGATTCGATATCCCTTTTTCACAGGCGCCGTCCTCCCCAAATGAAGCTGCTGCCGTCACAGGTCTTCCTCCGGCTCCAGATGGAGCAGGAAGGTCTTGATCTCAAAGGCCCCGAAGGGGAGGGCCGACAGGGCCTCCCGGTCCACGGTCCGGCCATTTTCCTCCAGCATATCCGTCTCCTCCACCCGCCGGACCCGGTCCGACACCGTGAAGGCCGCCCGGGTCCCCATGCCCATGGCCTCGTAGACCCGGACCAGAATCGCGTTTTCCGTCCTGTCGGCGGGCTTCACCGTGTCCACCAGGATGTTCTCATTCAGGGGAAGGAAGAACGGCTGCTCCGCCTCCCGGGGCCAGGGGCCGCCCAGGAGCAGCGGCTCGTTCAGCTCCGCCGCCTGGCGGACCACGCCGCTGCGGGTAAAGGGTCCCAGGAAGGGGTACACCCCGTAGGTGAACCGGTGGAGGCCCTGGTCCGCCGTCATGTCGGGGATCACCGGGGCCCGCATCAGGGTGAGGCGGATCTCGCCGCCGGAGGCGCTGACGCCGTATTTGCAGTCGTTGAGCACCGCCAGGCCCGCCCCGCCGTCCCAGACCGCGGTATACCGGTGGTTGCACACCTCGTACTTGTCCCGGTCGCTCTGTAAAGAGCGGTGGGTGGGCCGCCTGATATAGCCGAACTGGATCTCCTGAGCCGCCTCGCCGGTATCTACCGCCGCCGGGAAGGCCACCTTCAGCAGCCTGTGCTTCTCATGCCAGTCCAGCTCCGTCTCAAAGTCCAGCCGCCGGGCGCCGTTGCCCAGAACGATCCGCTGGGTCAGCCGGGACCGCCCCAGGGTCCTGGTCACCAGCAGGGCCGCCCCGTCCTCCTCCCGGACCGGCTGGACCCGGGCCGCCGGGTCCAGGGCCACGGGCAGATTCTCGTACATACTGCCGATCTCCCAGGCATCGTAGCAGGTGTTCACATCCTTATAGAGCAGGAAGCGGTTGCCGGGACCGGACAGGAACTCCGTTTCGTCCCCGGCCAAGCGCAGGCTGACCAGCTCCCCCGCCTCATTGATCCGGCAGGTGAGGTATTGGTTTCGCAGCTCATATCCGCCGCCCTCCTCCGGAGGGAGGCGGCGGACCGCGGATCTCTGCTCCGGCGTCCAGCGGCTCTCCGGGCCCACTACGGCCCAGCCCTGGGCCGGGATCACATGGCCCCGGTACAGGCGGGGCCAGCCCAGGGGGTTGTGGACCGCGGTCTCCCCGCCGGGACGCCCCAGCAGGTCCGCCGTCAGATCGTCCGCCCGGCGGACGACCTCCGCCAGTTTGGCCCGGGCGTCCTCATGGACCCGGGCGATGGAGGCCCCGGCGGCCACGTCGTGGAACTGGCAGAACAGCAGGAGCTTCCACAGCGCCTCCAGCTCCTCCTTCCGCTCCGGGGCCGGAGGCTCCCCCAGGAGCATCCGCCGGGCCATGGCGTATTCCGCCCGCTTCAGGGCGATCTCCGCCTTTCGGATGCCCCGCTTGGTCTCGGCCTGGGCGGTGAGGGTCCCCCGGTGCCAGGCCAGGTACAGCTCCCCCCGCCAGACGTTGGGGATCTCCTCCTCCAGCGCACGGTCGAAGAAGGCCGCGGGCGGCTCCATCCGGCACCGGGGCGCTCCCTCCAGGTCCCGGCAGCGCTCCGCCGTCTCCACCATCTCCCGGGTGGGACCGCCGCCGCCGTCGCCGTAGCCGTAGGGGTACATAAGGCCGGAGACGGCCTCCTGCTGGTTCCGGTCCTCCTCCCAGCGGACGATCAGGTCCTCCGGGCGAAAGACGGCGTTGTTCTTCTTGAAGATATGGGACAGCACCCGGCTCCCGTCCAGGCCCTCCCACCAGAATACGTTGTAGGGGAACGGCTCCGCCTCCGGGTCCTGGCGAAGCAGCTTCTGGGTGGCGAAGCAGGACACCCCGCACTTTTTCATGATCTGGGGCAGGGAGGCGGGGAAGCCGAAGGTGTCCGGCATCCAGGCCATCCGGCTGTCCGCCCCCAGCTGCTCCCGAAACCACCGCCTGCCCCAGACGAACTGGCGGATCAGGCTCTCCCCGGAGGGGATGTTCATGTCCGCCTCCACCCACAGGGCGCCGTCCGGGTAAAACCGGCCCTGGGCGGTCTTTTCCTTCACCCGGCGGTACAGGTCGGGGTAGAACGCCCGCAGGCACTCCAGAATGGGCGGCTCGCAGAGGAGAAAGCGGTAGTCCGGGTACTCCTCCATCAGAGCCAGCTGGTTGGAGTAGGTCCGGGCGGTCTTGCGAATGGTCTCCTCCACCGGCCACAGCCAGGCCAGATCCAGATGGGACTGGCCGAACACGGTGAATTCCGGGGCGGTGGACCCGTTGCGGCAGGCCAGCAGGGGCTTCAGCTCCCGGTCCGCCTCCAGCAGGCTCTCCGTCAGCGCCGGCTCGGGCAGCTCAAAGTCCGCCTTGTAGGTGAACCGCTTCAGGCCCTCCACGATCCGCATGGCCCGCAGGCTCTTTTCCGGCAGCTTCTTCACCAGGCTGTACAGAGTGAGGTAGTCCATGGCGGTCTGGAACACCGCCTCGTTCCACACCCACAGGGCGGCCTCGCCTACGGTGACCTGGGTCTCCGGCGGCTCGGGCACCGGGATCTCGTCCACGCCGAACGGCCCCGCGCCCTCCGGGCGGGGGCCGTGTCCGGCGTAGCCTTCGGCTACGATCTCATAGACCTCTCCCCCCCGGGCCTCGCGGGTCAGGGTGAGACAGGGGTGGCCCCGGTCAAGGGAACCGGCCTCCCGGCCGTTGACCCACACCAGCAGCTCCGGGGCCGCCGGCAGCGTCAGCGCCAGCCGCTGTCCGGCCAGCTCCTCGGGGATCCGGACCTGGGCGCGGAACCAGCCGTACTCCCACTTTTTCCCCCACCGGGTCCCCACGGGGGCGGGGAGGAAGGGTCCCTCCGCCGCCCGCTCGTAGGGGATGCGCTCCATGGTGGTGAAATAACGCAGCTCCAGGGACAGCGCCTTTCGGCGGTAGTGCTTCTCAAACTGCTCCGACCAGATCCGCAGCCGGTCCTCCCACTGTCTTCCCACATTCATTGTCATATTCCTCTCGTCCGGACGCCGCCGGGAATCTCAGGTCACAGATGCAGACACTCGATGAGCAGCAGCATGGCCAGCGCCTGCCCGTAGGGCATGGGCTTGATCTCGATCTCCTTGTAAAAGTCCCGGCTCTCCCGGCCCATGGGGGTCCCGTAGGAGACCTGGTGGACCACGCCGTCCTCGGCGATGTAGTCCAGGATAGGCGGCAGCGCCTTCAGCGCCGCGTCCCGGTAGCGCTCCTCCAGCAGCCCGGACCGGACGGCCCGCAGGATGCCGTAGGCAAAGCCGCAGCTGGCGCTGGTCTCCACATAGGAGTCGGGGTCGTCCACCAGGGTGTGCCACATGCCCGACGGGTCCTGATATTTCTCCAGGCTGTCCGCCTGGGAGCGCAGGTACTGGGTCAGCAGGCGCCGGGCCGCCGGGTCGCACTCCACCATCTCCAGAAACTCCGGAATGGCGATGGTGATCCAGCAGTTGCCCCGGCCCCAGAAGGCTTTGGCGAAATTATGCCGCCCGCGGAAGGTCCAGCCGTGATACCACAGCCCCGTGTCCCGGTCCGCCAGATATTTGGCGTGGAGGAGGAACTGGTACTGGGCCTCGTCGATGTAGGTCTGGTTGCCCTCGATCCGCCCCATGTTCGCCAGGAAGAGCACCGTCATAAAGAGGGTATCGTCCCACAGCTCCTGGTCGTTGACGCTGTCCGAGGTCATGTGCTGGAAGCCGCCCTCCTCGGTCCGGGGGAAGCGGTCCATGATCCAGCGGGCGGCCTCCCGGCAGGGGGCCAGATACTTCTCGGAGCGCAGGTACTCCCCCACATAGGACATGGTCAGATAGGGGGCCGCCGTGTTCACGTTGAGGGCGGGAAAGCCCACGGCCATCTGCTGGTCGAAATAGGCGGTCAGGATATCCAGACACTTCTGCTCCCGGGTGTTGGCAAAGAGCCGCCACAGGCCGTACAGCCCCACGCCCTGGGTCCACTCCCAGTGCTGATACCGGCGCAGATCGTCTCCGGCCAGATTTTTCCCCTTCATGCTCTCCAGAAAATGCACGTCGTCCTCGTAGAGGATGGGGCAGAAGGCGTCCACCAGTCTGGCCAGCTTCTGGCGGATCACAGTCTTATCTATTTTTCTCGTTTCCACAGAGACCCTCACCTCGCCTGTTTTTCCAGTTCTTCATTCAAGCGGCGGACCAGAGGGATCAGTTCCGCGGGCGTGTGGATGGTGTAGTCCGGCTGCCAGTCCGGCTCCTCCACGGTGTGGAAATACCGGGGGGACCAGTCCAGCCAGACCGAGGTGATCCCCATCCGGTTGGCGCCCGCCACGTCCTTTTTCAGGTTGTTGCCGACCATAATAATACGGGGCTTGTCTGCCTCTGTCAAGCGCATCTTCTCCATGGCGGTCTCGAACATGACGGCCGCCGGCTTCTGCCTGCCCACCGTCTCGGAGATGATCCACTGATCGAAGCAGTAGCCCAGGCCGTTTTTGCGGAAGATGTTCCCAAAGGACTCCACCTCGCCGTCGGCCACCGCCGCGATGGGATACCCCTCCTCGTGGAGCTGCTTCAGGACCTGGTCCGCGCCGGGGATGAAGTCCGCCTCCTGGACGATATGCCGGTCGTCATAGACCTGGGTGGCCTCGTCGATGATGGTGTCGCCGCAGTCGGTGAATATGATGAGCCGCTTATTCGTCGTCATAGGAAAATCCTTTCAGCTTCAGCTCCTCCGCCCGGTGGCAGGCCACAAAGTGGTCAGGCTCCAGCTCCACATAGTCCGGGGCCTGCTCCTTGCACTTCTGGGTGCAGAACCGGCAGCGGGTGTGGAAATAGCAGCCTGTGGGAGGATTGGCCGGATTGGGGATCTCGCCCTTCAGGGGGATGCGCTCGTTCTGTACCGTGGGATCGGCCACGGGAACGGCGGACAGCAGGCTCTCGGTGTAGGGGTGCAGGGGATGGCCGAAGAGGGCCTTGGTGGGGGCGTACTCCACCATCCGGCCCAGATACATCACCGCCACCTTGTCGGAGATGTACTCCACCACGCTCAGGTCATGGCTGATGAAGAGGTACGTCAGGTCCAGCTCCTTCTGCAGGTCGTGGAGCAGGTTGATGACCTGGGCCTGGATGGACACGTCCAGGGCGGACACCGACTCGTCGCAGACGATGACCCGGGGGTTCAGCACCAGGGCCCGGGCGATGCCGATGCGCTGCCGCTGGCCGCCGGAGAAGGCGTGGGGATAGCGCATCAGGTAAGAGGTGTTCAGCCCCACCTTGGCGGCGATATCCATGATCCGCCGGTCCATCTCCTCCTTGGGCATCTTGGGATAGTTGGCCGCCAGAGGCTCCTTGATGATGTCGTAGACCGTCATCCGGGGATCCAGAGAGGAGTAGGGGTCCTGGAAGATCATCTGGATCTCCTTGCGGTACTTCTTCATGGTCTTTTTGTCGATCTTGGTAAAGTTGACGGTCTCCCCGTCGGCGGCGGTGTACATCACGTCGCCCTCGGAGGGCTCGTAGGCCCGGACGATGCACCGGCCCAGGGTGGTCTTGCCGCAGCCGGACTCGCCCACGATTCCGATGGTCTCGCCCTCGTCCACCGTGAAGCTCACGTCGGTGACGGCCCGGACGCAGACTCCCTTGGAGTTGAACCGCATATGGATGTGCTGCACATCCAGGATCTGCTTCTTATCGCTCACGCGTCCTCTCCTCCTTCCGTTTTGCACCCGCCGCAGCCCGCGCCTCCGGGGCAGCCGGTACAGGCAAAGCAGGCCACCTTGTGCTCTTCGCCCACCTGGACCAGGGTGGGATCGCTGCAGTCGCACACCCCTTCGATCCGCTGGCCGCAGCGCTCATAGAAGCCGCACCGCTTGGGCAGGTTGATGGCCACAGGCACGGTCCCCTCGATGGAGAACAGCTTGTCCTGGCCCTTGGTGCCGATCTTATGGACCGACCCGATCAGGCCCTTGGTATAGGGGTGCTGGGGATTCTTGAAGATCTCATAGGCCGGGGCGGACTCCACCACGCGGCCCAAATACATGACCGCCACCCGGTCGCACATCCGGGCCACGGTGCCCAGATCGTGGGTAATGAACAGGATGGACATGCCGAAGTCCTTCTGAAGCTCCTTCATAAGCTCCAGGATCTGGGCCTGAATGGTCACGTCCAGGGCGGTGGTAGGCTCGTCGGCGATGAGCAGCTTGGGGCTGCACACCAGGGCCATGGCGATGAGGGCGCGCTGGAGCATACCGCCGGAGAACTCATGGGGGTACTGGTCATAGCGCTTCTCCGCGTTGGCGATGCCCACCTTTTTCATGACGCTCAGGGAGATCTCCTTGGCCTTCTTCTTGTCCTTGGTGATATGGAGCAGGGTGGCCTCGTTGATCTGGTTGCCGATGGTGTACATGGGGGAGAAAGCCACCATGGGTTCCTGGAAGATCATGGAGATCTGCTTGCCCCGGACGGAACGGATCTCGTCCCCCCTGGGCTTCAGCTTCAGAAGATCCGTGGGACCCATGCCGTCGGCGTCAAAGATGATCTCGCCCTCGGTCCTGCACTTTTTGTCGTTGATGCCCAAAATAGCCTTGCTGGTCAGGCTCTTGCCGCAGCCCGACTCGCCTACCAGGCCCAGGGTCTCGCCCTTTTTGATCTCGAAATTCACGCCGCGGACAGGGGTCAGCGTGCCGTCGTCGGTCTTGATGCTGATTCGCAGATCCTTGACCTGAATAATGGTATCGTTCTGATTTTCCATCATGCGTACTCCTCTCGTCGGTTACTTGTACGGATCCGCGGCGTCTCTCAGACCGTCGCCCAGGAAGTTGTAGGCCAGGACCGTGACCACCACGAAGATCAGGGGGATCATCTTCCAGGGACACTGAGCCACGGTGGCCAGGGCCTCGGTCTCCTTCAGCAGCACGCCCCAGCTGGTGGCGGGGGCCTTCATGCCCAGGCCCAGGTAGCTCATGGAGGTCTCGCCCAGGATGGAGCTGGGGATGCCCAGGGTCAGGTTGACGATGAGGTAGCTCAAAAAGCCGGGGACCAGGTGCTTGACGATGATCTTGAAGTCGCTGACGCCCGCCAGACGGGCGGCCATGACGAAGTCCTCCTTCCGCAGGGCGATGAACCGGCCCCGGACCGTGCGGGCCAGACCGGTCCACCCGATGAAGGACAGGATGATCGTTATGTACAGGTACATGGCGGTCACGGAGATTCCCGGCGGGATGGCGGCGGACAGGGCCAGCCACAGGGGGATGCTGGGAATGGCGGAGATCACCTCGATGATCCGCTGGATCACGTTGTCGATCCAGCCGCCGAAATAGCCGGAGATGCCGCCCAGCAGGATGCCCAGCACAAAGCTGATGGCCGCGGACACAAAGGGGATGGTCAGGGACACCCGGCTGCCGTACAGGATCCGGGAGAAGATGTCCCGGCCCACGCTGTCGGCGCCGAAGATGTTGATTCTCGCCTCGGTGTTGGGCACGCCCTGCTCGTCCACCAGGCCGTAGAGGTGGCGGCTGCAGGGGATAAAGCCGAACAGCTTATACTCCGCGCCCTCGGCGAAGAGCCTGACGTAGTATTTCGCGGAGGTGTCCTCGGTGGTAATGACGGTATAGGTCTTTCTGTCGTGGGTCTTTTCCAGCTTATAGACGTAGGGACGGGAGAAGCCGCCGTCCTCGTCCCGCCAGTAGACCTTCGTGGGAGCGGTATCCTTGTAGAGGCCGGTAAAGTCCTCCAGGCCGTAGGGGGCCAGGAAATCCGCGAACAGAGCGCCCAGGTACAGGATCAGCAGGATGACCATGCTGAACTTGGCCAGCTTGTGCTTTTTCAGCTTGATCCACATCAGCTTCCACTGGGAAGCCATATAGCGGGATTCGTCGTTCTGGACCTTCTTTTTCTTAAACACAGCCATGGGCTCAACTCCTTTCCGAGAAACGGATCCGGGGATCCAGCCAGGCCAGGGCGATGTCGCTGAGGAGGGTGCCTACCACCACCAGCACCGCCTGGACCAGCACGATGGTGCCGGCCAGATACATATCCTGAGACTTCAGGGCCGTCAGCAGCACCGGGCCCAAAATGGCCATGTTCATCACGATGGCCGACACGGTGGAGCCGGAGAAGATGGTGCGCAGCGCGCCGGACAGGCCGGACACCACCGGGTTCAGCGCCGCCCGCAGGCAGTACTTGTAGGTGATGGTGGCCTCGGAGCAGCCCTTGGCCCGGGCGGTCAGGGTATACTGCTTGGCCTGCTCGTCCAGCATCTGGGCGCGGACGGTACGGATGATCCCGCAGGTGCCGGAGGTGCCGATGACCAGAATGGGGATCAGGCAGCGGCCCAGAAACTCCGGGATATACTCCGGCCGCATACCGTTCTGGAGCATTTCCGTACTGAACAGCCCCAAATACATGGTTCCTGTCTTGACATAGATGAAGTACATGACGATGATGGCCAGCAGGAAGTTGGGGGTGGCCGTGCCGATAAAGCCGATGAAGGACCAGACATAATCTCCCACGGAGTACTGGTGGTTGGCGCAGTAGATGCCGATGGGCAGGCTCACCGCGTACTGGAACACCAGGATCACGAAGGAAATGCCCAGGGTCAGGGGCAGATACTGGGCGATGACGTACCACACGTCCTGCCCGTACTCAAAGGAGTAGCCGAAGTAGCCCCGGGTAACGATATCCTTCATCCAGGAGAAGTACTGGATGTACCAGGGCTTATCCAGTCCGAACTGGGCCCGCAGAGCCTCGATCTGCTCCGGCGTCATGATGTCGCCCTCCGCCGCCATGGCCGCGGCGTAGGAGGTGGCGTAGTCTCCCGGGGGCAGCTGGATGATGAAGAAGATCACCACCGAGATGATGAAGATGGTTGGGATAAACATAAGGAGCCGTTTGCCTATGTATTTGAGCATTTCCGCACATCCTTTCAGGTTGGCCGTTCTAAGAGCTGTTTTGCCTTGTTAAGACGATACGGGAGGCGCTCCTTTCCAGAGAGAGAAGCGGCCTCCCGCATCGTCTTATTCAAAGGGAACTTTGCCGGGGGACCGGGGAGCGGGCGTCTCCCGTCCGCTCCCCGGGGTCCAGAGCCGGAAGAGGAATCACTCCTCGATGTACCAGCACTGGCAATGGGCAATGCCCATGTCGCGGTAGATGTCGGACCAGACCAGGCCGTCGGGGAAGTTCTTGACGCGGTCGTTGACGGCGTGGACGGTGGGGGTGGCGGCGATGTAGCCGATGGTCCACTGATTCTTCTGATGGAGGACCAGCATCTGATCGACGATCTCCGCCCGGGCGGCGGCGTCAGAGGTCTTGTCCAGCTCCTTCTTCAGGTTGACCAGCTCCAGCAGATCGCCGGTGGCGTCCTCCTCCTTCATGGTGCCGTACCACACCATGTTGGTGGCGTAGCCGGGGATGAAGGAGTTGGGCTTCAGCGCGATGGAGATGTCGCCGATGGGGGTGATGGGGTACAGGATGCACTCCACGTTGCCGGCCATGATGTCGTTATCCAGCACGCTGCGGTCATAGTCCCGGAAGTTGAACTTCAGGCCCACAGCGCGGTAGTAGGTATCCAGCAGAGCGAAGGTCTCGGCGGCGCCCAGGGTGGCCTCGCCCACCATGTTGATCTCCAGGTCGGCGCCGTCGGCAAAGTCATAGAAGCCGTCGGAACCCATCACCAGGCCGCAGCCTTCCAGCAGGGTCTTGGCCTTTTCAACGTCGTACTCGGTCCACTGCTTGCTCCACTCCTCGCTGTAGCCCAGAGTGCCCTCCTGAGGAGCGGCCTGACCGCCCTCCTGCCAGCCGTCGGTCAGAGCGGAGGCCAGAGCCTCGCGGTCCACGCAGATGGACACAGCCTCACGGAAGTCGGGGTTGTTGTACAGAGCGACCTTCTTCTCGTCGCCGTTGAACAGGTTGAAGTGCAGCTGGTGAGCGGCGCTGCCCCAGTCCACGCCGGACCACTCATACAGGTTGATCTTCTGGCCGGAGGTGTTCTCGGCGTCCAGGACCGTGGGGGCGTCCTGCACGGCGATGGTCTGGAAGTCCACGGTGCCGTCCAGCAGGAGCATCAGTTCCTGGTCCACGTTCTGCACGGTGGTGTAGTCGATCTTGTCGATGTAGGGAAGCTGGTTGCCGGCGGCGTCCACCTTCCAGTAGTAGGGGTTGCGGATGTACTCATAGTATTCGCCCTTGGTGCTGCTCTTGCCGTTCTCGGTGGACAGGACGAAGGGGTTCAGGGTGGGGATGTTGGGGTAGTTCCAGAAGTAGTACAGCAGCTCCTTGCCAACGGCGGCGCTGTCGGCGAACTCCACGCCCACCAGCTCCTTGGCGGCGGCGATGGCTTCGGCCTCCTTGCCGTCCAGGATGTCCTGGCAGATCCCCTCCAGAACATGCTTGGGCGCGTAGTGCCACTTCAGGTCCACGCACAGGGTCTCGATGAAGTCATACTTGGGGGTGCCGAAGGTGACGGTAAAGGTGGTGTCGTCCACCTTCTCCACCACGGCGGGATTGCCGTCGGCGTCCTTGTGGCAGTTGCGCACGCCCTTGGAATCCAGCTTGTTCAGGCAGACGGTGTTGTAGAACCACACGCAGTCCTCAGCGGTGAAGGGCTCGCCGTCGGACCACTTCATGCCCTCACGGAGATGAATGGTGTAGACGGTGGCGTCCTCGTTGACCTCGTAGCTCTTGGCCACGTTGGGCTCCACCTCAGCCTTGGTGTTGAAGCGGAAGAGGCCCTCCTCGATGGGCTTGCCGGTGGCCCAGGAGCTGGAGGCGGCGGAGCGCTTCAGCTCGCCGCCGTACACGCCGATGGCCAGGGGGTTGCCGGCGGCGTCCACGGTCTCTACCATGATGTCGTCAGCCACGGGCAGGCGGTCCTCCACCTTCTCGGTGATGCCCATCGTGGCGATGTAGGGGGACTCCGCGTAGCCGGTGACCTCAGCGGGGTCCGGCGTGTCGGGAGTATCCGGCGTGTCGGGGGTGGTGTCGTTCGCGGGGGGAGTAGTGTCGTCGGGGGTCTTGGCGGTGTTGCTGCCACAGCCCGCCAGCACGCCGATACACATGACCAGCGCGAGGACGAGGGCAAGCCAACGTTTGGTGCTCTTCATTTCATTTCCTCCATTTTTTGATTTTGGTCCTCCATAAAGCGCGCACATTCTGTACAATCCGTTCCGCATCGTGGTCATACATTTTGTACAATTTTTATTATGGCGTTTTTATCCCCAGTTTCTACGCATCGCTTGCGCATTTCTCTATTTGACCTTGCATCTTTTGCTTTTCTTTTTTGGCAAAATTCCGATTTTCCGTGATATTAGACATAATTTGCGGCGCTATTTTGTCGAAATCGTCAAATGCTCCATGTTTGATAAAAGAAAGTGCAAGGTTTGGTTGTGCTCCCGGCAAAACTATGCTACACTGAATCTGCACAAAAAACGCAAAGGAGGCGAACAGAATGACGCCGCAGACGCTGACGCTGGGACAAAGCCCGGTGCTGTATCAGGACAAGTACTATATCCGGGTGAACCGGGAGGAGGACCCGCTGTTCTACTTCTTCGACTACGACACCCGCGCCGCCGACATCAATATGCAGTTCCAGCACTTCCACACCTTCTATGAGCTGTGCGTCATGCTCAGCCCCAAGAGCGTGCATTTTCTGGAGGGCAAGCCCTACGAGATGCAGGCCTACGACATTTTCGCCATTCCGCCCAGCGTCCTCCACAAGACCCAGTACCCGCCGGGAGGCCCCTGCCGGCGGATCATCATTCAGTTCAGCCTACCCAAAAAGGCCGCCGGGCTGTCCAACGAATACGAGGAGCTGCTGAGCATCTTCCGCCAGGACGTCCACGCCTTCCGCTTTGAGGGGACCCTGCAGCAGAAGATCTACCAGAAGCTGAACGACATTTTCCTGCTGGCGGGGAAGAGCGACCCCATACGGGACCTGAGCATCCACATCAAATTCCTGGAGTTTCTGACGCTGCTGTACCTGAACCGGGACAGCAACAAATACGCCGACCGGGCGGAGATCTACCCCATGGAGGACAAGATCTACTCCGTGGCCAGCTATATCCACAGCCACTACGCCGAGGAGCTGTCCCTGCAGACGCTGTCCCGGGACTTCTACATCAGCAGCTGCTACCTGTCCCGCCAGTTCAAGACCGTCACCGGCTTCACCCTCACCGACTACATCCAGATGACCCGGATCCGGAACATACAGTCCATGCTCCTCAGCTCGGATATCTCCATCGCCCAGGCCGCCAGCGCCTGCGGCTTCGCCAGCTTCTCCCAGTTCAACCGCACCTTCCGCAAGCATATCGGCATGTCCCCCTCCGAGTACCGCCGGCAGCACAGGGACCTCAGCTACGAGCGGGGCTGACCCGGCGGGCCGGAAAACGGCCGTTGACATTTGGAATGGTCCAACGTATCGTAAAGGGAAAGCCGGCAGGCAGACGCGGCAAAATCGTGAAAGGCGGAGAGAGACGTATGGACGAAAAAGTGATCTTATGCTACGGGGATTCCAACACCTGGGGCTACTGCCCGGAAACGGCGAGGCGCTATCCGCCGGACGTCCGCTGGACAGGGGTCCTGGCCCGGCGGCTGGGAGAGGGCTTCCGGGTGATCGAGGAGGGTCTGGGGGGCCGCACCACCGTGTTCGACGACCCCTGGCGGACCGGATACCGCAACGGCTGGAAGGGGCTGGGATACGCCCTGCTGTCCGGAAAGCCCCTGGACGCCGTGATCCTGATGCTGGGGACCAACGACCTGAAATTTACGGACGTTTACGGCTCGGCCCGGGGGGCGGAGCAGCTGGTCAAGGCCCTGAAAAACGCCGATATCGTCTACGGCGGCAGCTCGCCGGTCTTTCGCGGTCAGCCCAGAATCCTCCTGGCGGCCCCCATCGCCATCGACCGCTGCGTGGATGACCGGCCGATCCCCTCCAGCCTGAAGAGCAAGCATGAGACGTCTCTCCTCTTTGGGCGGGAGTACGCCCGGGTGGCGGCCGCTCTGGAGGTGGATTTTCTGGACGCAGCGCTGTACGCCCACGCGTCCGCCAGGGACGGCGTCCATATGGACGCGGCTTCCCACCAGCGCCTGGGGGAAGCCATGGCCCAAAAGATCCGGGAAATGCTCGCCTGACCCCGGCAGGGGGCCCGAAACCTCGCCCTCCTATGCAGAAAGCCCCGAAACCGGACGGTTTCGGGGCTTTTGACAGCTTGGCTCGTAAAATCAGCGCTTGCTGAACTGGGGGGCGCGGCGGGCGGCCTTCAGGCCGTACTTCTTCCGCTCCTTCATACGAGGATCGCGGGTGAGGAACCCGGCCTTCTTCAGGATGGCGCGGTTGTCGTCGCTGGCCAGCAGCAGGGCGCGGGCGATGCCGTGGCGCAGAGCGCCGGCCTGACCGCTGACGCCGCCGCCCTTGACGGTGGCGACAATGTCCATCTTGCTCTCGTTGGCGGTGGCCACCAGAGGCTGGCGGACGATCATCTTCAGGGTGTCCAGACCGAAATAGTCCTCGATGTCACGGCCGTTGATGGTGATGGAGCCGGTGCCGTTGGGGAACACATGGACCCGGGCCACGGAGGACTTTCTCCGGCCGGTGCCATACAGATAGGGCTTCTTAGACTGATACATTTTCCGCTACCTCCTTATTCCTCGGTCCAAAGCTCGGGCTTCTGGGCCTGCTGCTCGTGGGTGTCGCCGGCATAGATGTGCAGGCGCTTGAGGGAGTCCTTGGTGACGGTGTTCCGGGGCATCATGCCGCGGACGGCCACGCGCATCGCCAGCTCGGGCTTCTTCTCCATCATATCCTTGTAGCGGGTCTCCTTCAGACCGCCCACCCAGCCGGAGTGGGTGCGGTACATCTTCTGCTCCAGCTTTTTGCCGGTGAGCACGGCCTTGCCGGCGTTGATGACGATGACGTTGTCGCCGCAGTCGGCGTGGGGGGTGTAGGTGGGCTTGCGCTTGCCGCGGAGCAGGTCGGCGACGATGACGGCGGTGTGGCCCAGAGGCTTGCCGGCGGCGTCAACGACGTACCACTTGCGGACAATGTTGCCCTTGTTTGCCATAAAAGTGGACATAGCTGCTTTCTCCTTACTGTAGTCCCTTCCTTCGATGACGAAAGTACAGGATGGGAACTCCTGCAGCTTCGTTATCGAAGGAAGCCTTGTATTTTCGCCCGAAATCGGGTACAATGCCCGTTGCGAGCACTATTACTTATACCACGGCGGCCCCCGGTTGTCAACGTCATTTTTATCTACCGCATAGAAAACTTCTGTTTTCTTCCGTTATCTCCTGATATCTCTTGTTTTCTTTCTTTCAACTTTTGAAATTTGTCTGGGAGGCATGGCTATGCAGCGTATTTTGTCCCTGGTCCGCCGGTGCGTGGAGGACTACGATATGATCCAGGCGGGGGAGACCGTGGCCGTAGGCGTCAGCGGCGGCAAGGATTCGGTGCTGACCCTGGCGGCCCTGGCCAGGCTGCGGGACTTCTACCCCAAGAAGTTCGACGTGGCCGCCGTCACCATCAACGCCGGTACGCCGGGGATGGACTTTTCCCCCATCGCGGACCTGTGCCGCCAGTTGGACGTCCCCTACTATCTGGTGGACGTGCCCATCTACGAGATCGTCTTTGTCCACCGGCAGGAAAAGAATCCCTGCTCCCTCTGCGCCAAGCTCCGCCGGGGCGCTCTCAGCACGGAGCTGAACCGGCTGGGGCTGCACAAGATCGCCCTGGGCCACCACTTTGACGACGCGGTGGAGACCATGCTCATGAGCCTCTTTCTGGAGGGCCGCATCAGCTGCTTCCAGCCGGTGACGGATCTGGACCGCAGCGGCGTCACCCAGATCCGGCCCCTGCTGTACGTCCAGGAGAAGGAGGTCCGGGGGGCGGTGCGGCGGCTGGGGCTGCCGGTGGTGGAAAATCCCTGTCCCGCCAACGGCTCCACCCGGCGGGAGGAGATGAAGGAGCTGCTGTTCCAGCTGGAGCGGCAGTACCCCCAGCTGAAAAAGAAGATCTTCGGCGCCATCCAGCGCTACCCCCTCTACGGCTGGAGCCTGGAGGAGCGGCAGCGGTAGCGGAGACCGGTACACAGCGTCCGCCCTCCGGGGCGGCGGATCAGATCACACATAAGGAGACTTCTTTTATGATCGAAGGACTTTTTCAGGAACTGTCGGCGCTCCCCCAGGTGGAGGCCATCGCCCTGGGCGGCTCCCGGGCGGGGGAGACCTATGACGCCGCCTCGGACTACGACGTGTACGTCTACGTCACCGCCCCGGTGCCGGAGGAGGTCCGGCGGACGCTGCTGGCCCCTCTCTGCTCCGTCACGGAGATCGGCAACCGGTTCTGGGAGGAGGAGGACAACTGCGTTTTCTTAGACGGCGTCGGGCTGGATCTGCTCTGGCGGGACCTGGACGGCTTTCTGGCGGGAATCGCCCAGGTGGCGGACCGCTGCCAGCCCTCCAACAGCTACACCACCTGTATGTGGCACAACCTCGTCACCTGCAAGGTGGTATACGACCGGGACGGCCGGCTGGAAGCCGCCCGGGAGCGCTATCGCCGCCCCTACCCCGAGGCCCTGAAGCGGGCCGTCATCGCCCGGGGCCGCCGGCTGCTCCACGGCTCCCTGCCCGCCTACGACGCCCAGATCGCCAAGGCGGTGAAGCGGGGAGATCTGGTCAGCGTCAACCACCGGACGGCGGAGTTTCTGGCCGCCTATTTTGACGTGCTCTTCGCCCTCAACGGCCAGACCCACCCCGGCGAGAAGCGGCTCATGGCCCTGGCCCGGCAGCGGTGCCCCCTGCTGCCCGCCCGGTTCGAGGAGAATCTGAACGCCCTCTTCGCCCACCTGTTCACCGACGGGGAGGCCGCGCTGGCGGATATCGCCCGGATCAACGCCGAGCTGGAGAAGATCCTGCCGCCGGAGGAGGCGTAGCGCCGGCGCGTTTTCTCCGGCGTTTCCCGCCCTTCCGCCTCTTGTCAAGGGACCGGAAATTTGATACACTATAAAATAGAATTGGTATGATCGGATGGGACCGCCGCCGCTTTCCCAGTGGACGCCGGTCATCTTCCCGGAGGAATCTATGGCAGAAACGAAAAAACAGAGCTACGGCAACGAATCCATCAGCGCGCTGAAGGGGGCAGACCGGGTCCGCAAGCGGCCCGGCGTCATTTTTGGCTCCGACGGGCTGGAGGGCTGCCAGCACGCGGTCTTTGAGATCCTGTCCAACTCCATCGACGAGGCCCGGGAGGGCCATGGCCGCCTCATCACCGTCACCCGCTACCTGGACCACAGCGTGGAGGTGGAGGACCAGGGCCGGGGCTGCCCGGTGGACTGGAACGAGAAGGAGAAGCGCTGGAACTGGGAGCTGGTGTTCTGCGAGCTGTACGCCGGCGGCAAATACGGCAACAACGAGGGGGAGAACTACGAGTACTCCCTTGGCCTCAACGGTCTGGGCTCCTGCGCCACCCAGTACGCCTCGGCGTACATGGACGTCACCGTCTGGCGGGACGGGTTCGAGTACCAGCTCCATTTCAAAAAGGGCAAAGCCCTGGGCAAAAAGGGGCAGGAGCTGCAAAAAGTCCCCCTGGCCAAACGAAAGACCGGCACCCGGACCCGGTGGCTGCCGGACCTGGAGGTCTTTACGGACATCGACATCCCGGCGGAGTATTTTACCGAGACTATGAAGCGTCAGGCGGTGGTCAACGCCGGCGTCACCTTCCGCTTCCGGCGGGAGACCGCCCCCGGGAAGTTCGAAGTCCAGGAGTTTTTGTACGAAAACGGCATCTCCGACTATGTGAAGGAGCTGGCGGGGGAGGGGACCCTCACTGACCCGGTGTTCTGGGAGACGGAGCGCCGGGGCCGGGACCGGGCCGACAAGGACGACTACAAGGTGAAGCTGTCCGTGTCCTTCTGCTTCTCCAACAAAACGGCGGTGATCGAGCACTACCACAACTCCTCCTGGCTGGAGCACGGGGGAAGCCCGGAAAAGGCCACGAAATCCGCCTTCGTCTCCGCCATCGACGGCTGGCTGCGGCAGAACGGCAAATACCAGAAAAACGAGGCCAAGATCACCTGGGGGGACGTGGAGGACTGTCTGGTGCTGGTATCCAGCAACTTCTCCACCCAGACCAGCTATGAGAACCAGACCAAAAAGGCCATCACCAACAAGTTCGTCCAGGACGCCATGGCGGAGTTCCTGCGGGAGCGGCTGAACATCTACTTCATCGAAAACCCCAGCGACGCATTGCGCGTCGCCGAGCAGGTGCTGGTGAACAAGCGCAGCCGGGAGACCGCGGAAAAGACCCGGCTGGGCATCAAAAAGAAGCTCTCCGGCTCCATCGACATCGCCAACCGGGTGCAGAAATTCGTGGACTGCCGGACAAAGGACGTGAGCCGCCGGGAGATCTATATCGTGGAGGGCGACTCCGCCCTGGGCAGCGTAAAGCTCAGCCGGGACGCGGAGTTCCAGGGCATCATGCCCGTCCGGGGCAAGATCCTCAACTGCCTGAAGGCGGACTACGCCCGGATCTTCAAAAGCGAGATCATCACCGACCTCATGAAGGTCCTGGGCTGCGGCGTGGAGGTCCAGAACAAGCATGTGAAGGACCTCAGCTCCTTTGACCTCAACAACCTCCGGTGGAGCAAGGTGGTCATCTGCACCGACGCCGACGTGGACGGCTTCCAGATCCGGGCTTTGATCCTCACCATGCTCTACCGGCTGTGCCCCACTCTCATCCAGGAGGGCTATGTGTATATCGCCGAGTCCCCCCTCTTTGAGATCAACTGCGGGGAAAAGACCTGGTTTGCCTACTCTGAGAAGGAGAAAGCGGAGATCGTCAAGGGTCTGGAGGGCAAAAAGTACAGGATCGACCGCTCCAAGGGCCTGGGCGAAAACGACCCGGACATGATGTGGCTGACCACCATGAACCCGGAGACCCGGCGGCTCATCAAGGTCATGCCCGAGGACGCCGGCGCCACCGCCCGGATGTTCGACCTGCTGCTGGGGGACAACCTGGCGGGCCGGAAGGAGCATATCGCCAACGAGGGCTACAAGTTCCTGGACCTGGCGGACATCTCATAGGAGACGGCCTATGTCCATTCAGATCGAGACAAAATATCTGGACCGCCGGGGCTGGCGGCGGGTGACGGACTCCGCCTTCGCCTGGACGGCGCTGGAAACGCCGTCCCTTTCCGGCGCGGCGGCGGTGATCCATATCAAGCGGATCACGGCCCCTCTGGCGGTGCGGGACCTGGACCAGATGGTCACCATCGCGGACGACGGCTACCGCTGGCTCCAGATCGCGCCCAGGGGACATCACTGGTGGCTCACAGTCATGTACGACCGGGACCTGCGGCCTTTGCAGTACTACTTCGATATCACCCGGGAAAATGTCATCCAGGGAGCGGACTCCCGGTTCGAGGACCTGATGCTGGACGTGGTGCTGATGGCCGACGGGACCTGCGGCCTCATGGACCGGGACGAGCTGGACGCCGCCCTGGCGGCGGGAAACATCACGCCGGAGGAGCACCGGCTGGCCCGGGAGACCGCGGAGGAGCTGCTGGACAACGTTCCAAAACGGGCAAAGGAGCTGGCTGCCTTCTGTCAAAAGGTCCTGGCGGAGCTGTCACAGGGGCCGGCGGCCCCATAAAACATCATTCCGCCGCGTTTGCGGCGGAATAACGGGAGAACAAGGAATGGCAAAGAAAAAGTCCCCCTCGGAGGAGGGCAGCAAAAAAGTCAATAACCCCAACGTCATGGGCCTCCGGGCCCAGGTGGTGGAGCAGCCCATCACCCAGACCCTGGAGACCAACTTCATGCCCTACGCCATGTCGGTCATCGTCTCCCGGGCCATTCCGGAGATCGACGGCTTCAAGCCCAGCCATCGGAAGCTGCTGTACACCATGTACAAGATGGGCCTGCTCACCGGGCCCCGGACCAAGTCCGCCAACATCGTGGGCCAGACCATGCGCCTGAACCCCCACGGCGACGCCGCCATCTACGACACCATGGTCCGCCTGAGCCGGGGCTACGGTGCTCTGCTCCACCCCTTCGTGGACAGCAAGGGCAACTTCGGCAAGGTCTACTCCCGGGACATGGCCTACGCCGCCAGCCGGTACACCGAGGCGAAGCTGGCCCCTATCTGCGCGGAGCTGTTCCGGGATCTGGACCAGGACGCGGTGGACTTTGTGGACAACTACGACAACACCATGAAGGAGCCGTCCCTGCTGCCCACCACCTTCCCCAATATTCTGGTCAGCGCCAATCTGGGCATCGCCGTGGGCATGGCCAGCCAGCTGTGCGGCTTCAACCTGGGGGAGGTCTGCGACACCACGGTGGCCTACCTGAAAAATCCGGACTGCGACCTCACCGCCACCCTGCTGGGGCCGGATTTCCCCACCGGCGGGGAGATCCTCTACGACCGTGAGGCCCTGGAGGAGATCTACCGCACCGGCCGGGGCAGCGTGAAGCTCCGGGGCAAGTACCGCTACAGCAAGAGCGAGAATGTGGTGGAGATCTACGAGATCCCCTACACCACCACCACCGAGGCCATTCTGGACAAGGTGGCGGAGCTGATCAAGGCGGGGAAGCTCCGGGAGATCAACGATATGCGGGACGAGACGGACCTGAACGGTCTGAAGCTGGCCATCGACCTGAAGCGGGGCGTGGACCCGGACAAGCTCATGGCCAAGCTCTTCAAAACCACCACCTTACAGGACAGCGCCAGCTGCAACTTCAACGTGCTCATCGGCGGGACGCCCCAGGTCCTGGGGGTCCGGGGGATCCTGGAGGAGTGGTGCGCCTGGCGCACGGACAGCGTCCGCCGGCGGGTGTACTTCACTCTGGGAAAGAAAAAGGAGAAGCTCCACCTGCTCAAGGGCCTCAAGCGCATCCTGCTGGACATCGACAAGGCCATCCGCATCATCCGGGAGACGGAGGAGGAGGCCGAGGTCATCCCCAACCTGATGATCGGCTTCGGCATCGAC
>CATZRD010000016.1 GCA_958423465.1 uncultured Oscillospiraceae bacterium
CCGGCCGTCCCGGGTGGGCATGAAGCGCAGAGCCCCCCGCCGGACGTCGCCGCCCTGGCGGGCCAGCGCCTGACGCAGGTGGTCGGTGATGCGCAGAGCGTTGTCCATGACCTGGTCGGGGCGGTGGAAGGCCAGGGAGTTGATGCGCTGGAGCACATAGCGCTTTCCGCTCCGGGTGTGGACGCAGTAGGTGACGTTCACATGGCCGGAGCTGATGGGAACGGTCTCGGTGACGGGAGAGCCGTAGTCAAAGGCGGCGACCGCCTGGTCAAGATAAGACTGGATAGCAGACATGGCAGGACCTTTCTTATGACGATTTTCCGATCAGCGGCTGATCTGGGGCGATTGGACTCTGGCGTAGGCGCGTTTGCGCACCCGCAGGAAAAAGACAAGATGACAGGCGGCGGTAATGACCCAGCTGACGGGGTAGGAGAGGTACAGGACCGCCGGGGTCCTGAAATTGGGGAAAACGAAGGCTACCCACAAAAGCCGCAGGCCGCAGGCCCCCACCAGGGACACCACCATGGGCACCACCGAGTAGCCGATTCCCCGCAGCACCCCCACCGGCACGTCCATCAGGCCGCACAGGAAGTAGGTGGTGCAGATGACCCCCAGACGGACCACCGCCTGGGCGATGACCTCCTCGTCTCCGGGGGCGTAGATGGAGGCCAGCGGGTGGCCGAAGAAATAGGCCAGGTTCCCCAGGACCAGGCCGAACCCGGCGGCGTAGGCGGCGCACATGGCGAAGATCCGGTCCACCCGACGGCACTGGCAGGCGCCGTAGTTCTGACTGGTAAAGGTGAGGGCAGTCTGGTAAAAGGCGTTCATGCTGGTGTAGACGAAGCCCTCGATGTTGCTGGAGGCGGAGGAGCCGGCCACGATGGCGGTGGAGCCGAAGCCGTTGACGGCGGACTGGATCACCACGTTGGAGATGGAAAAGATGGTGCCCTGGAACCCGGCGGGCAGACCCACCTGGAGGATCCGGCGCAGCACCCGGGAATCGATCCGCAGCTTCCCAAGCTCCAGGTGCAGGGCCCCCTGGTCCCGGACCAGGCAGATCAGCACCAGGGCGGCGGAGATGTACTGGGAGATGATGGTGGCCAGGGCCACCCCCGCCACGCTGAGGTGGAAGCAGATCACGAACACCAGATTCAGCGCCACGTTCACCGCACCGGCAATGCTGAGGAAGTACAGGGGCCGCCGGGTGTCTCCCTGGGCCCGCAGCAGAGCGGCGCCGAAGTTGTAGAGCATATTGGCGGGCATCCCCAGAAAGTAGATCTTCAGATACAGCGCCGCCAGGTCGATCACGTCCGCCGGGGAGGACATGAGGACCAGCATCTGCCGGCTGAGCAGGCTCCCAATGAGGGTGAGGACCAGACCGCTGGCCAGAGCGATGGTAATGGAGGTCTGGACCGTGGCGGAGACGCCCTCCCGGTCGTTGGCCCCCAGATATCTGGCAGCGGTGACGTTGGCCCCCACGGACAGCCCCACGAAGAGGTTCACCAGCAGGTTGATGAGGGAGGAGGTGGAGCCGACGGCGGCCAGCGCCTCCTTGCCGGCGTAGCGGCCCACCACCACCACGTCCGCCGCGTTGAACAGAAGCTGCAGCAGGCTGGAGGCCATCAGCGGCAGGGCGAACAGCAGCAGCTTTCCGGCCAGAGGGCCGTTGAGCATATCGATCTCGTATTTTTTGTCGCGCATATTCCGTTTCCTCAGGTTGCTTTTCGTGTTGGCCCCCGGCACAGGGGCATACTTAAAAACTTATATCACATTTCTCCCAAAAGGACAAGCCTGTTCAGGGGAAAAATGCGCCGAAAATTCGCGGGACGGAAGGGGGGGAATCCCGGGGGACTTCCCCCGGCGGAACATTTCCTTCGAAAGGCCCTTGACAAACGGAGGCAACTGTGTATACTGTACATATACAGACAAGAACGGAAGGGAGGGAGACCTTGGATATCATCATCAGCAACGCCGGCGGCCAGCCCATCTATGAGCAGATCTGCCGCCAGATCAAGGGGGCCATCGCCTCGGGGGAGCTTCAGCCAGGGGAGGCGCTGCCCTCCATCCGGGCCCTGGCCCGGGACCTGCGCATCAGCGTTATCACCACCAAGCGGGCCTATGAGGAGCTGGAGCGGCAGGGCTTCCTTTACACGGTGGCGGGGAAGGGCTGCTTCGTGGCCCGGGAAAATCTGGAGCTGGTCCGGGAGAACAGCCTGCGGGAGATCGAGGGGCATCTCCAGGCGGCCCTGGAGCTGGCGGGGCAATGCGGGCTCACCGCCGGGGAAGTACAGGAAATGCTGCGCCTATTGAGCGAGGAGGAGACATAGGATGAATGTGATCGAGATCAAGGGTCTGACCAAGCGATATGAGGGGTTTGCCCTGGAGGACGTGAACCTGACCCTGCCGGAGGGCTGCATCCTGGGCCTGGTGGGGGCCAACGGCGCGGGGAAGAGCACCACCATCCGCCTCATCATGGACGCCCTCACCCGGGACGCGGGGGAGATCTCCGCGCTGGGGGTGAACAACCGGAGCCGTGCGTTTAGGCAGGTGAAGGATGACGTGGGCGTGGTGCTGGACGAGACCTGCGTGCCGGAGTTCATCACCGCGCGCCAGTTCGGCCGGATCATGGCGGACACCTACCGCCGGTGGGATCAGGCCGCCTACGACGGCTGGCTGGAGCGGTTCGGCCTGCCCCGGGACAAGAAGTTCAAGGAGTATTCCCGGGGCATGACCATGAAGCTGGCCATCGCCGCCGCCCTCAGCCACAACGCCAGGCTCCTGCTGCTGGACGAGGCCACCAGCGGGCTGGACCCCATGGCCAGGGAGGAGCTGCTGGAGGTGTTCCGGGACTTCGCGGACCAGCCGGGCCACGCCGTGCTCTTGTCCAGCCACATCGTCAGCGACCTGGAGCGGGTCTGCGATTATATCGCCTTCCTCCAGAAGGGCCGGCTGCTGCTGTGCGAGGAGAAGGACGTACTGCTGGACCGCTACGGCCTGCTGAAGTGCGGGCGGAGCGACCTGGACCGGGTGGACCCCGCTGCCATCCACGGCAGGCGGATAGGGGAGTACGGGGCGGAGGCCCTGGCGGAGCGGGACAAGGTCCCCTCCGGCCTGCTGGTGGAGCGGGCCAGCCTGGAGGACATCATTCTGTATCTCTCAAAGGAGGAGACGCGATGAAAGCGCTGCTGCGGAAAGATTTCTATGTGGCGAAAAAGCAGGGAGGGGTGCTGCTGGGGCTGGCGCTGCTGTTCTGCCTGCTGCCCAAAATGGGGACGCTGGCCAACACCTACGCCGTGGTAATGGCCATCATGATTCCCCTGAGCACCATCACCTACGACGAGCAGTGCAAGTGGGACAAATACGCCGCCATGCTGCCCTACACCCCCTGGCAGATCGTGTGGAGCAAGTATGTGCTGACGTTCCTCTGCCTCCTTGCGGGGGCGGTGATGATCCTGCTTGCCTCGGCGATGCGGGCGGTGTACGGAGAAGGTCTTTTGTACGGGGAGGAACTGCTGGGGAACCTGGCCCTGCTTTTGGCGGTGCTCCTCATGCTGGACGTGTCTCTGCCGCTGGTGTACCGCTTCGGCTCGGAGAAGGGCCGGCTGGTGATGATCCTCGTGATGCTGGCCTGTCTGGCGGCGGGAATGGGGGTATCCAGACTGGTGGGAGAGGTCCGGCTCCCAGCGCTGCCGGCGCTGGTGGGGATTGCCCTGGGAGTGCTGATCCTGGCGGCGGCCACGGGGCTTTCCTTCTGGTGCTCTCTGTGCTTCTACCTCCGGCGGCGGGGATAGGCTTCGCCGCGTGAAAAAAGGGACCGCCCGGGGGCGGTCCCTTTTCGCGCGGGGTGGGCGAAATCCTTCCGGGACGGTCAGGAGAGACCGTCGATCAGCGACCGGAGCTGATCGGCTGAAAAGCGGTAGACCCGATCGCAGAACTGGCAGGTCAGCTCGCAGCCGCCCTGTTCCGCCAGAATGCTCTCCAGCTCCTGTTTGCCCAGGCTGATGAGGGCACGCTCCACCCGCTCCCGGGAGCAGTAGCACCGGTACTCCACCGGGCTGGTCTCCAGAATCTCCACGTCAAAGCCGCTGAGCACCGTCCGCAGCATGGCCTCCGGGTCGCCGTTCCGGTCCAGCAGGCCGGTGACGGCCCCCGCCGCCAGGACCCCGGCCTCCACCCGGCCGATCACATCCTCGCCGGCGCCGGGCAGAAGCTGGATGATATAGCCGCCGGCGGCCCGGACGCTCTGGTCCCGGTCCACCAGGACCCCCAGGGCGCAGGCCGTGGGGATCTGCTCGCTCTCCACGAAATAGGCGGCCAGATCCTCCGCGATCTCGCCCCCCAGCAGGGCCACGGAGCCGATATACGGTTCCTTCATGCCCAGGTCCTTTATCACCGTGAGGGAGCCGCTGCTGCCCACGGCGGCGCCCACGTCCAGCTTGCCGTCGGGGCGCAGGGGCAGGTCCACATGGGGCTGCTGCACATAGCCCCGGACGTTGCCGAACTCGTCGGCCACCGCCATCACCGTGCCCAGGGGTCCGCCCCCCTTGATCTGCAGGGTGAGGCTGGCCCCCTCCGCCTTCAGGGCGTTGCCCATCATGGAGGCGGCGGCCAGCGCGCGTCCCAGGGCCGCCGTGGCCACCGGCAGGGTGGTGTGGATGTTCCGCGCCCGCTCGGTAAGGTCCCGGGTGGACACGGCCACGGCCTGCACCATGCCGTCTTTCGTGATCGCTCGTACCAGTCGATCCATTGGTATCACTCCTGATTCTGTGAAGATAGCCGTCTCTCAGGTCCCCCGGAGGGCGGCAAAGTAGATCCGCTGCTCTCCCTCCCGGGGAGCGCTCATCCGGCAGTCGCCGAAGGTGCGGATATGGGTGAAGCCCGCCTCCAGCAGCCACTGGCGGAGCTGGTCCGTCTCATAGGCCCGCTCCCGGTGCTCCTCCGTCCGCCGCTGCCACATGCCGCCGGCCCGCCGGGAGAATATATCCATCCAGTAGGTGCAGATCTGACTGCGCTTCTGGAACTCCGTGCGCCAGACGCAGTAGACGTCCTCCGTCTCGTCCAGGAACACCTGGCCGTCCAGGGAGCGGAGATAGGGGGCGCTGTTGACGTCAAAGACCAGCAGGCCTCCGGGGGAGATGAACAGCCGCAGCCGCTGGAAGGTCCGCTGCACGTCCCTGGGGTCCGTGAGATAGTTGAGGCTGTCCAGACAGCAGATGGCGGCGTCCACCGTGCCGTACAGGTCCAGCCGGGGCATGGACTGGCACAGGTAGACCGGCGGCTCGCCGTCCAGCTCCGCCGCCTTTTCCCTGGCCTCCGCCAGCATATCGGGGCTTGCGTCCACGGCGATCATCTCGTACCCCCGCCGGGCCAGCAGCGCCGTCATGGTCCCCGTGCCGCAGGCCAGATCCAGCACCGTGCGCACCGGGATCCTGCTGCGGCGGAAGAGCCGCTCCAGATAGTCCGCCCGCCGGGCGTAGCCCACGTCCGCCGTCAGCTGGTCGTAGTGCTCCGCCAGCGCCTCGTAGGCGCTCATGGCTCGTCCTCCTCCTGAGGGGCGGGGATGTTCAGCCGCTGGAAGGACACCTCGTATCCGCCGCAGCCGGCAGCCAGGGAGCGGTTCACCCGACTGATGGTGGCGCTGGACGCGCCGGTGCGCTCCAGGATGTCGTTATAGATCATGCCCTGCCGGAGGAGCAGGGCCACCTCGTAGCGCTGCTCCATGCTCCGCAACTCCGTCACCGTGCAGAGATCCTGAAAAAAGCGGTAGACCTCGTCCGGCGTCTGCAGCGTCAGAATGGCCTGATACAGACTGTCGCCCTTTTTCTTTTTCGCGATTCGCGCCATAGCGGTCATCCTCCCTTTGCGTTTGCCTCTATTTTAGCACTTCATTCCATGAAAGTAAACACCCGCGGCCAACTTTTCCCGGGGCCGCATCTTTTGGAACCGGTCTGGGCCGGAATAGGGGAAAAGCGCCAAAAACAGGAGAAGTTTGTCAGAAATATGGATAAAATACACAGAACCAACCGTGGCAGACGGGTAAAAAATTGGCAATTTCACCGTAGTTCGACGATTTTTTTTGTAGCTTTTGCCCGGTAGAATCTAGGCATATGCGCCTTGACGGTGGACGGACCGGTAGGGTATAATAACAATAGTACCGTTGCCGGAGACTGCCTGCGCACGACCTGTTCCGGCGGCAAAATTGGAGGTTCCATCTATGCCCTACAGAAAAATCGATTCATTTAACGCGCACCTCTTTCATGAGGGGACCGCGATCAGCGCCTATGAGTACATGGGCGCCCATGCCACCACCCACAACGGAGTGCCGGGCTATATGTTCCGCGTATGGGCGCCGCGGGCCAGGTCCGTGTCCGTGGTGGGTGATTTCAATTCCTGGGACGTAAGCGCCCACCCCATGGAGAAGGTCACAGACGGCATCTGGGAGAAGTTCATCCCCGGCGGCCAGACCTACGACGCCTATAAATTCGCCGTTACCGGCGCGGACGGCGTTCTGCGCCACAAGGCCGATCCCTACGCGTTCCACGCCGAGACCCGCCCGGGCAACGCCAGCAAGCTGTACAGCATCGACGGCTACCAGTGGAAGGATCAGAAGTGGAAGGAGCAGCGCCATAAGAAACAGATCTACGACGCGCCCCTCAATATCTACGAGGTCCACTTGGGCTCCTGGAAGCGGCGGGAGAACGGGGACTTCATCGACTACCGGGATCTGGCCCGCCAGCTCGCCCCCTATGTGAAGGAGATGGGCTTCAACTACATCGAGCTGCTGCCTGTCACCGAGTACCCCCTGGACGACAGCTGGGGCTATCAGTGCACCGGTTACTTTGCTCCTACCTCCCGGTACGGGACCCCCGAGGACTTTATGTACTTCGTGGACTACCTGCACCAGGCGGGCATCGGCATCATCCTGGACTGGGTCCCCGCTCACTTCTGCAAGGACGCCCACGGCCTCTACGAGTTCGACGGCTCCCCCTGCTACGAGTACGCCGACCCCCGAAAGGGGGAGCATGCTTCCTGGGGGACCCGGGTGTTCGACTACGGCCGGCCGGAGGTGAAGAGCTTCCTGCTGTCCTCCGCCGCCTTCTGGCTGAAGGAGTACCACATCGACGGCATCCGGGTGGACGCGGTGGCGTCTATGCTCTATCTGGACTATGACCGGCCCGACGGCCAGTGGGTCCCCAATCAGAACGGCGGTAAGGAGAACCTGGAGGCCATCGCCTTCCTTCAGGAGTTGAACAGGACCGCCTTCGCCGTAGACCCTGACGTTCTGATGGTGGCGGAGGAGTCCACCTCCTGGCCCCTGGTGACCAAGCCCGCGGACGTCATCGGACCTAACGGTATCGGCGGCCTGGGCTTCAACCTGAAGTGGAACATGGGTTGGATGAACGACATGTGCCACTATCTGAAGATGGACCCCTGGTTCCGCCAGGGCAACCACAGGGATATCACCTTCTCCATGTTTTACGCCTTCTCCGAGAACTACATCCTGCCCCTGAGCCACGACGAGGTGGTCCACATGAAGGGATCTGTCCTGGGCAAAATGCCCGGCGACGCCTGGCAGAAGTTCGCCGGGGTGCGGGGGTTCTACGCCTACACCATGGCCCACCCCGGCAAGAAGCTGAGCTTTATGGGCGTGGAGCTGGGCACCGAGGCGGAATGGGCCTTCTACAAGGGCCTGGACTGGGACCTGCTGGAGCGGGAGCCCAACCGCCAGCTCCACCAGTACATCAGGGATATCAACCGGTTTTATCTGAAGGAGAAGGCCCTCTGGGAAGTGGACTGCGACTGGCAGGGCTTCCAGTGGCTGGTGCCGGACGACAACCACAATAATGTGGTGGTGTTCCTCCGCCGGGACAAGGCGGGCCATGAGCTGGTCTGCGCCATCAACTTCAGCCCCAACGCCTATGAGGACTACCGTTTTGGCTGTCCCCCGGTCCGGGAGTATGTGGAGGTGTTCAACTCCGACGCGCCGGAGTACGGCGGCAGCGGCGTGACCAACGATCAGCCCTGCCCCGTGAGCTGGACGGAAAGCCACGGCCTGGAATCCTCCGTATCCATCCGCATCCCGCCTCTGGGGGCCGTGTTCCTGAAGGGCCAGGGCAGGCTGCGGGCCAAGCCGGCGAAGAAAGACCCCGCTGAGAAAGCGCCTGCCGCGGAGAAGCCCGCGGCGCGAAAGACCGCTCCCAAGGCCGCCGGCGCCTCCGCCGGGAAGAAAGCCCCGGCAAAGAAGCCTGCCGGGAAAGCGGCCGCGGGAACAAAAACCCCCGCCGGGACCAGCAAAGCCTCAAAGGGGAAGAAGAGCGCTTCCCCGTCGAAATAAAAACGAGAGAGGATGATCGCCACTATGAAAAAAGAGTGTATCGCCATGCTGCTGGCCGGAGGGCAGGGGAGCCGTCTCTATGTGCTCACCGGCAACGTGGCCAAGCCAGCCGTTCCCTTCGGCGGGAAGTACCGCATCATCGATTTCCCCCTGTCCAACTGCTCCAACGCCGGCATCGACACCGTGGGCGTGCTGACCCAGTATAAGCCCCTGGAGCTGAACAGCTACATCGGCAGCGGTCAGCCCTGGGATCTGGACCGCCTTGACGGCGGGGTGCATATCCTGCCCCCCTATATGCAGGAGGGCGAGAAGGGAAGCTGGTACAAGGGCACCGCCAACGCCATCTACCAGAACATCGGCTTTGTGGATATGTATGACCCGGAATATGTGGTCATCCTCTCCGGCGACCATATCTACAAGATGAACTACGGCCTGATGGTGGAGGCCCACAAGAAGGCCAATGCCGCCTGCACCATCTCCGTTATGGAGGTGCCCTGGGATGAGGCGTCCCGCTTCGGCATCATGGCCGTGGACGAAAACGACCGCATCGTGGAGTTCCAGGAGAAGCCCAAGCAGCCCAAGAGCAACCTGGCCTCCATGGGCATCTATGTGTTCTCCTGGAAGAAGCTGCGGGAGTATCTGGTGGCCGACGAGGCCGACAGCGCCTCCAGCAACGATTTTGGCAAGAACATCATCCCCAATATGCTGAACGCCGGGGAGGTCATGCAGGCCTACCGGTTCGACGGCTACTGGAAGGATGTGGGCACCCTGGAGAGCCTGTGGGACGCCAACATGGACATGCTCTCCCGCAGCGACCTGGACCTGCTGGAGCCCAGCTGGCCCATCTACGCCCGGCTGCCCGCCGAGCCGCCCGCCTTTATCGGCAGGTCCGCCCTGGTGGAGCACAGCGTGGTGACCCAGGGCTGCGAGGTGGAGGGCACGGTGATGAACTCCGTGCTCAGCCACGGCGTCCAGATCGAGGAGGGCGCTGAGGTCCACTACTCCGTGCTCATGCCCGGCGTGGTGGTGAAAAAGGGCGCGGTGGTGCGCTACGCCATCCTGGGCGAGAACAGCGTGGTGGACGCCGACGCCAAAGTGGGCGGCGATCCCGAGAGCTGCGACCCTGAGACCTGGGGCATCACGGTGCTGGGCCCCGGCGTTCACATCGCCCAGGGCGAGACCGTGGCGCCGAAAACGATGCTCAACAGCGAGCACAAGGAGGTAGCCAGATGAAAGGCATGCATGGAATCATCTTCTCCTACGAGAAGCACAATAATCTGCGGGACCTGACCGCCCACCGGCTGCCCGCGTCCATCCCCTTCGCGGGGCGCTACCGCATCATCGACTTTATCCTCAGCAGTATGGTCAACGCCGGAATCACCGACGTGGGCGTGGTGCTCCACGGCAACTATCAGAGCCTGCTGGACCACCTGGGCTCCGGCAAGGACTGGGATCTGAGCCGTACCTACGGCGGGCTGAAGATCCTGCCCCCCTTCGCCTATGAGCAGTCCGGCTCCATCGCCCAGTTCCGGGGCAAGATGGAGGCCTTGGCCGGCGTCCGGTCCTATCTGGCCGGCATCCGTCAGGACTATGTGGTCCTGGCCGACAGCGACCTTATTATCAATATCCCCCTCCGGGATGTGCTGGCCCAGCACACCGCCTCCGGCGCGGATATCACCGCTGTGTGTACCGGCAACGTCAGCGGCAGCCCGGAGGACGCCACCTATTTCCGCCTGGACAGCGGGGGCCGGGTGTCCGAGACCCTCTTCGCCCTGCGGGACCCCGCCGGCTGCCACCGCTCCCTGGAGATCTATGTGATGAGCAAGGACCTGCTGCTGGCGCTGGTGGACGAGTGCATGAGCCACGACCAGTACAGCTTCCGCAGCGCCGTGCTCCAGGCCAAGGCCCGGCAGCTTCGGATCCAGTCCTTCCTCTGGAACGGCTACGCCGCCCAGATCCGCTCCCTGAAGGAGTACTACGACCGCTCCCTGGAGCTGCTGGACTCCTCCGTGCGGCGGGAGGTGTTCAACCCCCAGCGGCCCGTCCACACCAAGGAGCGCAACGACGCGTCCACCTACCTGGACCCCGCCGGCAGCTGCTCCGGCTGCATCGTGGCCGACGGCTGCACCATCGAGGGCAGCGTGGAGAATTCCATCCTGTTCCGGGGCGTCAGCATCGCCCGGGGCGCGGAGGTGAAAAACTGCATCCTGATGCAGGACGTCTCCGTCAGCCGGGACGCGGTGCTCCGCCACGTCATCGCCGACAAGAACGTGGAGATCCTGGAGGGGCGGACCCTGATGGGCCACGACCAGTACCCGCTCTCCATCGCGAAGAACAGCAAGGTGTAGTAAAGGTGAATCCCGCCGGCAGCCGGTTTTATCCAGAATGACAATTTTTCCTGGAAAGCCGGCTGCCGGCAGGGAAAAACCTTTACTTTTTTGTAATTTTGGGCTATACTGCAATACTGCAAAGGAGGATTTCTCCCTATGAAAATTTTATTTGCCACATCTGAGGCGGTCCCGTTCTGCAAGACCGGCGGCCTGGCCGACGTGGCCGGCAGCCTGCCCCAGGCCCTGGCCAAGGCGGGCAACGAGGTGCGGGTGATCCTGCCCCTGTACCAGCGGGTCAGCGACGGATGGAAGGATCAGATGACCTTCGTGTGCCATATCGAGGTCCCTCTGGGCTGGCGGCGGCTGTACTGCGGCCTCTTCTCCCTGGAGAAGGACGGCGTGACCTGGTACTTCGTGGACAACGAGTACTACTTCAAGCGGGACGCGCTCTACGGCCATTATGACGACGGCGAGCGCTTCGGCTTTTTCTCCCGGGCGGTGATCTCCCTGCTGCCCGCCATGGGCGAGCTGCCCGACGTGATCCACTGCAATGACTGGCAGACCGCCCTGGTGCCCATCTACCTGAAGGACGAGTGCGTCCGCTGGCCGGAGGTCAGGGGCATCAGAACTGTGTTTACCGTCCACAATATCGAGTACCAGGGCCGTTACGGCAAGGAGACCCTGGAGGATCTGTTCGGCCTGGCCCCCGGCTGGTTCGCCGATGGCACCATCGCCATGGACGGGGACGTGAATCTGCTGAAGGGCGCCCTCATGACCTGCGACGCCATCACGGCCGTCAGTCCCACCTACGCCCAGGAGCTGCGCTGCGCCTATTTTGCCCACGGCATGGAGAGCGTCATGGAGCGCAACGCCCACAAGCTCCACGGGGTCCTCAACGGCATCGATATGGAGCGCTACGATCCCAGCAGGGATCCGGGCCTTACCAACCACTACAGCGCCTCCCGCATGGCCGGTAAGGCCAAGAACAAGGAGAAGCTGCAAAAGGAGCTGAACCTGGCGGCAGATCCCAATGTGCCCATCATCGGCATCGTCAGCCGCCTGGTCAGCCACAAGGGGCTGGACCTGATCTGCCGGGTGTTCGATCAGATCATGGACCTCAACTGTCAGTTCGTGGTCCTGGGCAGCGGCGATTGGAACTACGAGCAGTTCTTCGAGGAGAAGCGGGGCCAGTACGAGGGCCGGATGGCGCTGTACCGGGGCTATAACGAGGCCCTGGCCATGTCCATCTACGCCGGCGCGGATCTGCTGCTGATGCCCTCCAAGAGCGAGCCCTGCGGTTTGGCCCAGATGATCGCCATGCGCTACGGTACTGTCCCCATCGTCCGGGAGACCGGCGGGCTGAAGGACACCGTCCACCCCTACGAGGCGTGGTGCGGCGCGGGCAACGGCTTCACCTTCGCGGACTACAACAGCGGCGACATGCTCTATGTCATCCGGCAGGCCGTGGATCTGTACTACAACAACCCCACTGCTTTCAAGAAGCTGCGCAGGGCCGGCATGACCACAGACTTCAGTTGGGACGCCAGCGCCCAGGCCTATAGCGACATCTATCGTTCCATCTGCGGCTGACCTCCGGGCCGGATCGGGACGCTTCGGGCGGGGGAGACCTCCCCCGCCCCACTTTGCGAGAAACGAGGAAAACGAACTGATGGAAACTATCACCAAGGAGTCCCTGAAACAGGAAATTCTGGAGAAGCTGCGGCTGAACTTTGGCTGCACAGTGAATGAAGCCACCGACGCCAACATGATGAAGGCCTGCGCCATGGTGATCCGGGACAAAATGAGCGCCAACGCCGTGGAGACCCGGGCCAAGGTCCGCCGGAAGCAGGCCCGCAAGGTCCACTATATGTCTCTGGAGTTCCTGATGGGCCGCAGCCTTATGAAGAACGCCTATAACCTGGGCGTCCTCAAGCCCCTGAAGGAGGCCATCGAGGATCTGGGCTTCAAGAGCGCCCATATCTTTGACATGGAGCCGGACGCGGGCCTGGGCAACGGCGGCCTGGGCCGCCTGGCCGCCTGCTACATGGACAGCCTGGCTACCCTGGAGATCCCCGCCTGCGGCTACTCCATCTGCTATGAGCTTGGCATCTTCCGCCAGAAGATCGTGGACGGCCAGCAGCTGGAGCTGCCCGACAACTGGAAGGATCAGGGCGACGCCTGGCTGATCCCCAAGCCCGACGAGGTGGAGGAGGTCCATTTCGGCGGCACCCTGCGGGAGTTCTGGGACGACGACCACCTGCACATCATCAACGAGGGCTATACCCGGGTGCTGGCGGTGCCCTGCGATATGTCCATCGCCGGCTATAACACCAAGCACACCAATACGCTGCGCCTGTGGGACGCCAAGAGCCCCACGCCCATCGACATGAGCCTCTTCAGCCAGGGCGAGTACCTGCGGGCCAGCGAGGAAAAGGCCATGGCCGAGGTCATCGCCAAGGTGCTCTACCCCGAGGACAACCACTACGAGGGCAAGAGCCTGCGCTTAAAGCAGCAGTACTTCTTCGTCTCCGCCACGGTCCAGTCCATCGTGCGCAAGCACATCCAGACCTACCGCACCCTCACCAACTTCCACGAGAAGAACGTCATCCAGATCAACGACACCCATCCCGCTCTGGTGATTCCGGAGCTGATGCGGATCCTCATGGACGACGCGGGTCTGGATTGGGACACCTCCTGGAACATCACCGTCAACTCCGTGGCCTATACCAACCATACCGTGCTGGCCGAGGCCCTGGAGCGGTGGCCCCAGGAGCTGATGCAGCAGCTTCTGCCCCGGATCTGGCAGATCCTCTGCGAGATCGCCCGCCGCTGGCAGAACAAGGTCACCGCCTACTACCACGACGAGGCCAAGGTGAAGAACATGGCCGTCATCTGGGACGGCGAGGTGCGCATGGCAAACCTGTGCATCGCCGGCGGCATGGCCGTCAACGGCGTCAGCGCCCTCCACAGCGACATCCTCCGCAACGACGTGTTCCACGACGCCTGCGCCATGGAGCCGGATAAGTTCAAGAACGTCACCAACGGCATCGACCACCGCCGCTGGCTGGCGGAGATCAATCCGGGTCTGGACGGCCTGATCCAGGACCTGTGCGGCGGCGATGACTACCTGCGCCACCCCGGCCCGGCTCTGGCCAAGCTGGACGCCTACGCCGGCGACGGGCAGGTGCTGGACTGCCTGGGCCACATCAAGCGGGCCAACAAGCTGGCGCTGGCCAAGTATGTGAAAAAGGAGCAGGGAATCCTGCTGAACACCGACGCCATCTTCGACGTCCAGGCCAAGCGCCTCCATGAGTACAAGCGCCAGCTCCTCAACGTGATGCACATTATCCACCTCTACCAGCAGCTGCGGGACGATCCCAATATGGACATGACGCCCCACACCTTCCTCTTCGGGGCCAAGGCCGCGCCGGGCTACGCCGTGGCCAAGCGGATCATCCGTCTCATCAACTCTCTGGCGGACCAGGTGAACAACGATCCCATCTGCAAGGATAAGCTGCAGGTGTTCTTCCTGGAGAACTACCGGGTGTCCATGGCGGAGGTGCTCATGCCTGCCAGCGAGGTCAGCCAGCAGATCTCCACCGCCGGCAAGGAGGCCAGCGGTACCGGGAACATGAAGTTCATGATGAACGGCGCGCTGACCGTGGGCACCCTGGACGGCGCCAACGTGGAGATGCACGATGTGCTGGGGGACGAGAATATGTTCCTCTTCGGCCTGAAAACCCCGGAGGTCAAGGAGATGCGGGACGCGGGGTACAACCCCTACCGCCTCTACAGCCGGGACCCCATTCTCCACCGGGTGCTGGACCAGATCAGCAACGGCTTCCGGGACGGCATCCGCTACGACGATCTGGTGGAGGGGCTGCTCTTCGGCGGCGGCGCGCCGGCGGATCAGTATATGCTCCTGGCGGACTTTGCCTCCTACTGCGCGGCGGAGCACCGCATGGTGGAGACCTACGCCGATCAGGCGAAGTGGAACGAGATGAGCCTGCACAACATCGCCCGGTCCGGCATCTTTGCCGCGGACCGCTCCATCATCGATTACGCCGAGACCATCTGGCACGTCCCCTATAAGAAATAAGACGAAAAATATCTCCCGACCCAGGGTCGGGAGATATTTTTTTGCTCTGCCGGGCGTCATTTATCTCTGCCGGCGTCATTCACTTCGCGGCGGAGACCGGCTCCGCTTCGCCTTCCGGCTCCAGCAGAAACTCCGTCAGATCCTTGCTGAGGGTGGCAAATACGGCGGCGGCGGTGACCAGATCCGCCTCCGCCGGCAGGGCGTCGCCCATCTCCCCGTGAATGTGCTGGATGAAAGCAGAAGCCACCGTCCGGTACTGTCCGGCAAAGCTCTCATACAGATCCCGGACCGCCTCCTCGCCGTGCTCCTCCGGCAGCATCCGCCGGATGCAGGAGATGCTCAGGCTCTGCTTCAGGATGCAGATCATCAGCAGGTAGGCAATATGGACCCGGGAATACTTCTTCTTCACCGGCGGCGGCATGAGCTTCATGCGCACATAGTTATTGATGATGCTGGCGGTGACGGCCTTTTCCTCGTTCCGCAGCAGCGGCCCCAGGTACTGCTTGAGCAGAATGATGACCTGGTCCATATACAGCTCCAACCCCGGAAGCTGCTCCCACTGAGGCGGCTGGAACTGCTCCACGTTCTCCGCCCACTTCAGAACCCGGCGGCTTACCGTGCCCTTATCGTATGACATACCACGCCTCCTTGCGCTTTTTCCTCAGTATACCTCTCTTTCACGCATAATGCAATCCAAAAAATCAAAAAATATCGTTCGTCTGCTACTTGACACGCTAATGAAAACGATGTAATATAATATTAAGTATTAGATAAGAGGCTTTTTGAGAACAGGAGGAACGATCATGGCAAAGGAAAAGATACGCCGGCAGCAGACCTTTGGGGAGGAGCTTGCCAATACCATATCCCACGGCGCGGGGGCGCTGCTGGCTCTGGCGGGGGCGATCCCCCTGGTGATCCGGGGCAGCCGCAGCGGCTCGGCCATCACCGCCGTCAGTCTGACGGCCTACGCCATCAGCCTGGTGGCGCTGTACACGGCCTCCGCCGTGTACCATGGCGTGACCCAGCCCCGGCTGAAGGCTATTTTGCGGGTCATGGATCACTGCTCTATCTATCTGCTGATTCTGGGGACCTATGTTCCCATGTCCCTGCTGGTGGTGGGCGGCAAAACCGGGTGGGTGCTGTTTCTCACCAACACCACCCTGGCGGTCATCGGGATCACCCTGAACGCCATCGACCTGAAGCGGTTCGATAAGGTGTCGCTGGTGCTGTACGCCCTGATGGGCTGGCTGATCGTGCTGGCCATGAAGGCCATCGTGGCCACGCTGCCCCCCGCCGGGCTGGCGCTGCTGGTGGCCGGCGGCGTGGCCTATACCGCCGGGATCGTGTTTTACAAGTCCCAGCGCCACTATATGCACTTCGTCTGGCACCTCTTTGTGCTGGCGGGCAGTATTTTGCAGTATCTGTGCATCGCGCTGTACTGTGTATGACTGAAAAAGGGGAGGGAGCCATGGCTCCCTCCCCGCGAGGCTTTTTGACGGCAGGAAGGCCGCCGCCCACATTTGTGGGCGGCGGCCTTTTTGGCTGTTAGTCGCCGAAGCCGGTGCCGGCGTCCCGGGCGGTCTGAATCAGAGGGTGGTCCACCGGCAGGAACTTGGTCCGGCTGGCGGCCTCCTCCAGAGGGACGTGAACGATCTGTCCGCCCTGGATCCCCACCATATAGCCGTATTTCCGCTCCATAATGAGGCGGGCGGCGGCGGTGCCGAACCGGGTGGCCAGCACCCGGTCGTAGGGACAGGCGGGACCGCCCCGCTGATAGTGGCCGGGGACGGTGACCCGGGTCTCCTGACCGGTCACCTTTTCCAGCTGGGCGGCGATCTCGTAGGAGATGGTGGAGTAGGGATTGGCGTTCTTCCGCTGGCGGCGCTCCTCCTCGGAGAGGATCTGGTCATCTCTGGAGATGGCGCCCTCCGCCACCGCCACGATGGAGAAGGTGCGGCCCTTGCGTTTGCGCCGCTCGATGGCCTCCGCCACGTTGGCCAGATCGTAGGGGATCTCGGGAATCAGGATCACGTCCGCGCCGCCGGCGATTCCGGCGGTGAGCGTCAGCCAGCCGGCGTCCCGGCCCATGACCTCCACCAGGAAGATCCGGCTGTGGGCCAGGGCGGTGGTGTGGATGTAGTCGATGACGTTGGTGGCGATATCGGCGGCGGACTGGAACCCAAAGGTCTCGTCCGTGCCGTAGATGTCGTTGTCGATGGTCTTGGGCAGGGTGATCACGTTCATCCCCGCGTCCGCCAGGAGCTTGGCGCTCTTCTGGGTGCCGTTGCCCCCCAGGACCACCAGGCAGTCCAGATTCAGGCGGTTATATGTATCCACCATGGCGTCCATGACGCTGTTGCCGTTTTTGTCCACGATGGCCTTGCCGGGAATATAGGGCTGGCGGGAGGTGCCCAGAATGGTGCCGCCCTGGGCGATGATCCCGGAGAAATCCCCCGGCTCCATATATTTATAGTCCCGCTCGATCAGCCCCCGGTAGCCGTCGTACATACCGAAGATCTCAATATTGTCCACATACTGGAACAGCGCCTTGCCCACGCCGCGGATCGCCGCGTTCAATCCCTGGCAGTCGCCGCCGCTGGTGACCAGACCTACTCTCGTCTTTCTCTTCATGGTTCGCCGCCTCCTGTCTGAAATAAAAGGTTCCCAAACCCAATCGCTCACACTATACCGCATCCCTCATAAAAATGCAACAGTTTCCGGAAAAATTGCGACATTTCTCCAAAATCCGAGCGCTGCCTTCCGGAGACTTTGGAACTGCCGGCGGAAGGGAGCGCCTCAGCCGGGCGGTATGGAGGGATCTGCCCCGGAGAACGGGGGAAAAAAGAAGGCGGCGGGGAGGACCGCGGCTTTTTCGCGCCCGACGGGAGCGGAAAAAGTTTTTCTAAAAAATTCTCAGGAGTGTTGCACGGAAACGTGCAACGAACGGGGCGTCCGGACCCCTGGGTGAAGGAGGCGACGCCATGGACAAGGACGAGATCTTAAACGCTTTGAGCCGGGTGGCGCTCTCTCCTCCCAACGACGCTGTGGCCCTGGCTTTGGACCCGGAAGCCGTCCGTGTGAAGGATCTGGACCTGTGGTGCCTGGCGGAATTCAAGCGCAGCGGCAGCGGCAATGTGGAGATCAAGCTTGCCGACCGGGTAAAGGCCATCGACCTGCTGCTGTCCTATGCCGGCGGCGGCGAGGAGGGCATGGCCGCCCTGCTGGAGGCGCTGGAGGGGGGCGAGAGCGCATAGGCTTGCAGAAAGGGGGTGGACCGCCCATGAAGATCCGGCGGTTTTCTCCCAAACAGAAACAGGTGATGGGCTGGTGGGTCCCGGGCAGCCCCCATGAGGAGCGGGACGGCATCATCTGCGACGGGGCCGTGCGCAGCGGCAAGACCCTGTGCATGGGACTGAGCTTTACCCTGTGGGCTATGAGCGGGTTCAGCGGGCAGCAGTTCGCGTTCTGCGGCAAGACGGCGCTGAGCCTGCGGCGGAATTTGATGCAGGAGCTGCTGCCGCTGCTGGAGGGGATGGGGTTCCAGTGCCGGGAAAAGCGGAGCGAGAACCTTCTGACCGTCCGGCGGGGACAGCGGGAAAATCGGTTTTACCTGATGGGAGGCCGGGACGAGAGCAGCGCCGCCCTGATCCAGGGCGTGACCCTGGCGGGGGCGATGCTGGACGAGGCGGCGCTGATGCCCCGGTCCTTTGTGGAGCAGGCCGTCGCCCGGTGCAGCGTCGCTGGCAGCCGCCTGTGGTTCAACTGCAACCCGGAGGGGCCTCAGCATTGGTTCTACCGGGAGTGGATCCTGAAGGCGGAGGAGCGCAACGTGCTGTATCTGCACTTCACCATGGAGGACAATCCCTCCCTTACCCCCAAAATCCGGCAGCGATACCGGACCTGCTACAGCGGGACCTTCTACCGGCGGTTCGTGCTGGGGGAGTGGACCGCCGCCAAGGGGCTGGTGTACGACTTCTTCGATCCGGAGCGGGACGCCCGGCCCAGGCCGGAGGAGCCCATGGAGGAGTACGCGGCCAGCATCGACTACGGTACCGTCAACCCCTGCTCTATGGGACTGTGGGGCCGTCGGGGGGACGTGTGGTACCGGCTGGAGGAATACTACTACGCCAGCCGCCGGACCGGGGCGCAGCTGACGGATCAGGAGTACGCCGAGGCCCTGGGGAGGCTGGCCGGAGGGCGGCGGCTCTCCCGGGTGGCGGTGGACCCCTCCGCCGCCAGCTTTATCACCGCTCTGCGGCGGCTGGGCTACCGGGTGGAGAAGGCGGACAACGACGTGCTCAGCGGGATCCGGCTCACCGCGGGACTGCTGAAGCAGGGGCGGCTGGTCATCTGCCGGGACTGCCATGACTGCCTGCGGGAGATGGGGCTGTACCGCTGGAGCGACGGGGACGGCGGCCGGGACGCCCCCCGGAAGGAGGACGACCACGCCATGGACGACATGCGGTACTTCGCCGCCACGGTGGCGGCGAGGCCGGAGGATGCCTTCTTCGCCGGAAGCGTGGAACGAAGAATTATTTGACGAGGAGCAAGCAATGAGATTTTTCAAACGGCAGAGCCAGGGAGCCGTGGGGCTTGCCACACCCCAGATCCGCCGGGCCGATCCGGCCCCCTTCCGCCTGACGGATGGATACGCGCCCCTGAGGAGCGGAGAGACAGGGCTGTACCGGGCCATCCGGGAGTCGGTGCCCCTGGTGGACGCCTGCATCTACAAGATCATCCGGCTGTGCGGCGGCGTTTCCGCCCGGTGCGGCGACCCGGGGGCGGAAAAGGGCCTCAGGACCTTCCTGGAGACGGTGGACGTGGGCCGGGGCCAGCGGGGCGTGAACGCCTTTCTGGACCAGTACCTGGACTCCATGCTGGTGTCCGGGCAGGCCGTGGGCGAGATGGTGCTGACCCGGGATAAGCGGGATATCGCCGCCGTCCTCTGCGGGCGGGTGGAGGATATCCGGATCCGGGAAGGGGAAAGTCCCCTGGATTTCGCCATCTGCGCCGTGGACCAGTACGGCGAGGCGGTTCCCCTGCCCCACCAGGAGCTTCTGCTGTTCACGCCCTACAACCCGGAGACGGAGCACCCCTACGGCGTGAGCCTGCTGCGGGGGATGCCCTTTCTGACGGAGCTGCTGGGGAAGATCTATCAGGCCATCGGCGTGAACTGGGAGCGAATGGGCAACGTGCGCTTCGCGGTGGTGTACAAGCCCCAGGGAGGCGAGCTGGAGCGGGGTCTGGCCCAGGAGCGCAGCCGCCAGCTGGCCCAGGAGTGGAGCCGGGCCATGGAGGCCACCAGAAGCGGCAGCGTCCGGGACTTCGTGGCGGTGGGCGACGTGGATATCAAGGTCATCGGCGCGGACAACCAGGTCCTGGACAGCAGCGTGCCCATCCGCCAGATCCTGGAGCAGATGGTGAGCAAGACGGGCATCCCGCCCTTCATGCTGGGGCTGAACTGGTCCAGCACCGAGCGGATGAGCGCCCAGCAGGCGGACCTGCTGACCACGGAGATGACCGCCATCCGGCGGAGCCTGCTGCCGGTGCTGGAACGGATCTGTTCGCTGTGGCTGCGCCTGCACGGCTATGGCTGCGGCTTCCAGGTGGTCTGGGATGACATCAATCTCCAGGATCTGCTGGAGGGGGCCAAGGCGGACTGGTACAGGGAGCAGACGAGAAAATTGGCCATCGAGAACGACCGGGCGGAAGGTGCCCGGGGAGAGGAGCGAGACGGGCAACCATGATCGACATCAAAAAGCAGCCGGGCTACGCCACCCGGTACATGGTATCTCAGGAGGATATGGCGCTGATCAACGGCCTGGCCAAGTCGGCGCTGAAGCCGGAGGAGGTCTATACCTTCAGCCTGCGGCTGTGCGACAATGAGATCGACCGGGACTTTGAGCGGTTCGACCGGGAGGCTCTGGAGCGGCTGAAGGAGCTGTTCGTGGGGAAAAGTGGGATCTTTGACCACCAGTGGTCCGCCGCCGGACAGACCGCCCGGATCTACAAGACGGAGGTCTGCCGGGAGAGCGGCGTCACCGCCGCCGGAGACGAGAGCTGGTTTTTGAAGGGCTGGGCCTATATGCTGCGCGGCGGCAAAAACGCGGAGCTGATCGACGAGATCGAGGCCGGCATCAAAAAGGAGGTCAGCATCGGGTGCAGCGTCCAGGGGCGGCGCTGCTCCATCTGCGGCAAGAGCGGCTGCCGCCATGAGAAGGGCAGGCGGTACGACGGAAAGCTGTGCTACTTTACGCTGACGGACCCCACGGACGCCTACGAGTGGAGCTTTGTGGCGGTGCCCGCCCAGCGGCGGGCGGGGGTGATGAAGGGCTTCGACCCCGGCCAGGACCTGCGCAAATGCCTGAAGGGGCAGGCCGGCGGCCTGGTCCAGCTGGAACGGCTGGAGCGGGAGGCGCAGCTGGGCCGCAGCTATATGGCAGGGCTTCGCAGGGAGCTGGTGCGGCTAGCGGGGCTGGCCGACGAGGAGCTGGATCTGAAGGTGTTTGCCGGGGCGGCGGACAAGCTGGAGGAGGCGGAGCTGCTGGAGCTGACGAGAGCCTACGAGCAGCGGCTGGAGAAGAAGTATCCCCCCACGGTCCAGCTGGCGGGGCGGAAGTCTGCCGGGAGCGTCAGCCCGGACGACAACGCGTTTTTGATCTGATGATAAAGGAGAATGGACAATGACGGTTTCTTTTAACGGCATCGGACAGGTGAACGCCACTTTTTTGGGCGAGGGCCTGGCCGAGAACACGATGGTGAAAATGAGCGGCAGCGGCACGGTGGCCGCCTGCGCCGACGGGGACAGCTTCTGCGGCAAGACCCTGTGCTGCAAGGATGACGCCTGTACCGTGCAGGTGGGGGGCTTCCTCACCGTGGGCTACTCCGGCACGGCGCCCGCTCTGGGCTGGACCGCCCTGGCCGCTGACGGCGCCGGCGGCGTGAAGAGCGCGTCCGGCGGCAGAACCTATCTGGTGGCGGCTGTGGACACTGTGTCCAAGACCGTGACCATCATGCTGTAAGTAGGAGGAGATACGAGAATATGGCTTACGCATACGACAATCTGAGACTGGAGAAGGGCATGTACGGCGAGGCCGGCAAGAGTTTTTCCCAGGTGCTGGAGGCCGCTGACCCCAGCGAAAACTACCGCGGCACCCCGCTGGAGGGGCTGGACGCCTTCCAGCGCCAGCTGAAGCGGTTCGATATCCATGTGAAGGGCAGCAGCTCCGACAGTGTGGAGAAGTTTTTCCGCACCACCGAGTCCGCGGTGCTCTTCCCGGAGTTCGTAGCCCGGGTGGTGCGCCAGGGCATGGAGGAGGACAACGTACTGCCCGCCATCACCGCCACCGTCACCCGGTTCGACGGGATGGACTACCGCTCCATCTACTCCGTGCCCAGCGAGGAGGACAAGAGCCTGAAGCGGGTGGAGGAGGGGGCGGCCCTGCCTCAGACCAGCGTGCGCACCCAGTCCAACCTGGTGAAGCTCCACAAGCGGGGCCGGATGCTGGTGGCCTCCTATGAGGCCATCCGCTTCCAGCGGCTGGACCTGTTTTCCATCACCCTGCGGCAGATCGGCAGCCACATCTCCCGGATGCATCTGGAGGACGCCATCAACGTGATCGTGAACGGCGACGGCAACGACAACCCCGCCCAGCAGATCCCCATCGGCACCGAGGGCGGCGCGTCCAAGCCCCTGACCTATGAGGCGCTGCTGGACTTCTGGGCCCAGTTCGAGCCTTACACCATGAACACCATCCTGGTGCCCAGCAGCGTGATGCTGTCCATGCTGAAGATGGAGGAGTTCAAAAATCCTCTGACGGGGCTGAACTTCCAGGGCACCGGCGTGCTCAGTTCCCCCCTGGGGGCCAAGCTGCTGCGCACCAGCGTGATGCCGGCGGACAAGCTCATCGGTCTGGACCGGGGGTACGCCCTGGAGATGGTGAGCTGCGGCGACGTGATGGTGGAGTACGACAAGCTCATCGACCGTCAGGTGGAACGGGCGGCCATCACCAGCACCTCCGGCTTCGCCAAGCTGTATCCCGAGGCAAGCAAGGTCCTGACCCTCTGAGCCCGGGGGCAGAGTCGGGACGGCCATCAGTTTTTGACATAGGAGGCAACTACCATGCGTGAGGATATCTTGGCCCTGGCGGAGGGGATCTGCTCGCCCGGCGAGGCGGAGCGCCCCCTGCTGGAGGCCCTGTGCGCCGCCGCGGAGGCGGAGGCCGCCGGGCGGCTCCGGGAGGATGTGCCGGCGGAGGACTGCCGGGAGGCCCTGATCTGTGCCGGGGCGCTGCTGGCCGCTGCGGGCCTGATCGCCTGCCGCAGCCGCGGCGGGGACGTGTCCTCCTTCACCGCCGGGGATGTGACCATCCGCCGGGAGGAGGGCGGAAACTGCCTGGCGGCGGCCGCTCTGCGGCGTCAGGCGGCGGCTGTGATGGCCCCCTACTGGGCCGATGACGGCTTCGCCTTCGCGGAGGTGAGAGGATGAAGGAGCGGTTTGAGCAGATCCTGCGGGAGTACGGGCAGGAGATCGCCCTGCGGCGGAGAGAGGAAACGGCGGTCAGGCTCTGCCGGAGCTTTTTGCAGGAGATCACCGGACGGGACGGTGCTCCGCCTGTGGCCACGCCTCTGGGGGCGGTGTCCGTGAAGCGGTGGCTGCTGCTGAGCCGGGAGGAGACCGCTCCCGGAGACCGGGTCCGCCACGAGGAGAGGACGATGGTGGTGCTGGAATCCCGGGGGGTATTCGTCGCCGATGAGCTGATCTACTGGCGGGCCATTCTGGGGCCGGAACGGGAGGCGGCGGTATGACGGGTCTGGAACAGGTCAAGACCGCCCTGGCCGACGCCCTGGAGCGGGCCGGAATCCGGGCCGTGACGGCCTATGAACCGGGCTGGTGCAAGCGCTACAGCCAGCCAGTGGCGGCGGTGGGCTTTCGCCAGGGGGAGTGCCGGGGAGAGGCCATGAACAGCTACCTGGGCAGCCAGGTGGACCCCGGGACCCAGGAGACCCGGGAGGTCTACGGTATGCGCCTGGAGCTGAAGCTGAGCCTGGACATCTATGCCCCGGCCTCCGTGGGAGCCGCCGGGTGCGACAAAACGTTGGAGGGGCTGCATCAGGTGATGCTGGAGGGGCTGCCCTCCGGCCTGCGGCCGTCGGAGCTGCGGTGGGAGGAGACGGTCTGGGATCAGGATACCGCCATGTTTCTCCGGCGGGGCAGCCTGAGCTGCGGCGCTTACTTCACCGCCGCCGCCACCGAGGAGGGCGTACTGCTGTCTGATTTTATTTTGAAAGGTGTCATAACAACATGAGCAATATCATTCATGAGCGTCCGGGAGTCTACTCCTCCTACGACGCATCCTCCGTCATCCGGGGCGGCAGGACCGCCCGGGTGGTGGGCGTGGCGGCGAAAAGCGCCGCCGGGACCGCCAACAAGCCGGTGCGCCTGACCAGCTACGCGGCGGGGGTGAAAGCCTTTGGCGAGGACCCCGCCGGGACGCCCGGCATGTCCGCCCTGCTGCGGCTTTTGTACCTGAACGGCGCCACCACGGTGGTGGCGGTGCCGGTGGACGGTACGAACTACGCCGACGCCTTCGCGGCGCTGGAGGCGGAGGAGTCGGTGCGGATCGTGATCTGTGACAGCGGCGAGGCGGCGGTCCATACCGCGCTGAAGAGCAGCGTGGAGCGGGCCTCCGCCGCCCGAAGGGAGCGCGTCGCCGTGGTGGGCATGGCGGGAGCCGCCCCTGACGCACTGACAGAGCGGGCCGGCGAGCTGAACAGCGAGCGGATGGTGCTGGTGGGGCCCGACTGCCTGGACAGCCAGGGCGGGACGCTGACCGGCGTGTTCGCCGCCGCCGCGGTGGCGGGGATCGTGGCCTCCGGCAGCGACAGCGCCGTGCCCATCAACGGCGTCCGTCTGGAGGGCCTGGGCGGCGTCCAGACCCAGTACGACGACAACCAGATCGACCTGCTGGTCCGGGGCGGCGTTACGCCCCTGGAGGCGGCGGGGGGCCAGGTGTCCCCTGTGCGGGGCATCACCACCCGCTCCTCCACTGGGGGCGCGGCGGACGCCGCCTGGCGGGAGCTGACCACCATCCTGATCGTGGATGACGTGATCCCCTCCATCCGGCAGAGCCTGCGCAGCCGGTTCTGCCGGACCAAGAACACGGTCCAGACCCGCGGAGCCATCCGCTCCCAGGTCATCGTGGAGCTGGAGAGCAAGCTCCGCGCCCAGCTCATCGACAGCTACGGCGATGTGACGGTGGCGCTGGACGAGAGCGATCCCACCGTGTGCCTGGTGGAGTTCAGCTTTGCCGTGGCCCACGGCCTCAACCAGATCTACCTCACCGCCCATATCACGATTTAAGGAGGAGCCGACATGGAAGTGACAGGATTTCCCACCAGCTGCGATATCTATCTGGAGCTGGAGGGCAGAAAGGTGGCGGTGGTCCAGAGCTATACCGCCAAGGCCACCAAAAGCAGCCAGGTGGTGGAGGCCTTCGGCGAGAGCGAGCCGGTGGCCACCATCAACGGCCAGAGCAAGTATGTGCTGGAGCTGACCCGGCTCTACGCCACCGACGACGCCATCAGCGACGGCATCGACTTCTTCTCCCTGGCGGATTTCTCCCTGGTGATCTGCAAGCCGGACCGCAAGGTCATTTACAGCGGCTGCCAGTGGAGCGCCATCCAGGAGGAGGGCAAGGTGGGCTCCATGGTGGCGGAGAAGGTCACCGTGGTGGCTACCAGCCGCATCGAGGTGGCGGCCTGATGGACCGGGAGGACACCCTTCAGATCCAGCTTCCCGTATCTGCTCTGGGCGCCCTGGCCAGGCTTCTGGAGCAGCTTCAGCGGCTGACCGGCGGAGAAACGGCCAGGCGGGAGGAGGCGCGGGGCGGCTCCTTCGATCCGGAGCGGTTCCGGGAGCTGGAGGCGGCCTCCCTCCGGAAAGCGGCGGAGACCCGCCTCCTGGCGGCGGATGCCGCCAGGGGGCTAGTGAAGGCCGAACCTCTTCCGGCAGAGACCGCCGGGACAGCGTTTTCAGAGCCGCAGGGTCCCGCCTCCGCAGCCGGAAGGGCGGAGACGGCCCTGGGAAACGCTGAATCGGTCCGGGGCGAGGCGTCCCGGGAGACGCCTGGTCCCCCCGGGGGCCCGGTGGAGACGGAGAGAGAGCCGGGCGAGGCTCCCTCCGTCCGGGCCGGAGAGAACGGAGCCCCCCTCCCGGAAAACGCCGGGGCGCGGGCTGTTCCAGCGGAAGCCGGGGAAGGGCCGGAGGAGGCTCCGGCGGTCCGGGCGGAGGCGGGGGAGACGGATCTGACGCCTCCCGGTCTCCGGACGGAGGTGAAGGAGTCGGACCTGACGGCGGTTTCCGCCCGGGCGGCCCGGATGGAGCCGCCGGAAATGGCTCCGTCGGTTGACGCGGGGATGGGCCTCGGCCCCGGTCAGCCCTGGGGCGGACAGATGCTTCTGGGGGAGGAGCCGGCAGCCGCCGGCCCCGCGCCCCTGACCGTCCAGGCCGTTTCCCTGGCGTTTCAGCGGGACGACCGGCGCTATGACGGGGGTTTCCCCCTGTACCAGTAGAGGAGACGCGCTATGATCTTAACGCCTATGCGCTATAAGGACTATGTATGGCCCCACAATCCCACCGTCTATTCCATTTCCTTCCAGCGGCAGGTGGCGGTCCACAAGGTCCCCTTCGGCCGCTACTGCACCCAGGACCTGGGCATGGGCGCCCGGGTGATGCGGGGCGAGGGGGAGTTTGCCGGAGAGGGGGCCTACGAGGAGTTCAAAAAGCTGGCCACGGTATTCTATCACGACGGGCCGGGGCTGCTCATCCACCCTCTCTGGCAGACGTCCAACGCCTATTTCACGGAGCTGCGCCTGGAGCAGCAGCCGCTGCCGGACTATGTGCGCTACAGCTTCGCCTTTCAGGAGCGGTACAACAGCTATGACGAGTCCCTGCGGGTGCTGTCCTCCGGAGGCGGCCAGACGGCTCCGGCCCAGGCCGGCGCCGGCGGGAGCGTCATCCACTGCGTAGTGGGAGGCGATACCCTGTGGGCCATCGCAAAACGGTACGGCGTGACCCTGGAGGCCCTGCTGGCGGCCAATCCCGGCGTCAAGAACCCCAACCTCATCTATGTGGGGCAGCAGGTGGTGGTGCCATGCTGACGATGGAGCTTCTGACCTATGACGGGGAGAGGGCGCATCTCCCGGTGCTGCTGGAGTGGGATCTTCTCTATACCGGCTCCGTGCCCTGCGACAGCGTCTCCGCCACCTGCCTTTACAGCGCCGACATGGCCCGGGTGCTGCCCAGGGCCACCCGTTTCCGGGCCATGGAGGACGGGACGGTGCGGCTGGCCGGGGTGGTGGACGCCTATGAGATCGTCATGGACCGCCGGGGACTGCTGGTGACGGTGGAGGGCAGGGGCATGGCGGCGCTGCTCATCGACAACGAGGCGGAGGCCGTCACCTACGGCCAGGCCTCCATGGAGGACATTCTGGCCAACCATGTGACGCCCTACGGCATCGAGGCGGAGCGGCGGCGGGCCGTCACGGGGCGGAACTATGCTGTGACCTCCGGGGCCAGTCAATGGAAGGCTCTGCGGGGTTTTACCCACCGCTACGGCGGCTTTGAGCCGTATTTCACCCCGGAGGGGAAGCTGGTGCTGGACCGCCTGTGGGGCGGCGGGCAGACGCTGGAGATCAATGACCGGACCCCGCTGCGGTCCTTCACCCAGCGCGGGCAGCGCTATGGAGTCATCTCGGAGATGCTCATTTACGACAAGGCGCAGCAGGTCCGCCACAGCGTCATGAACCAGCCCTTCGCCTCCCAGGGCGGCTGCCGCCGCCAGCTCCTGTATATGCCCCGGAGCACGGCGGACAGCCGCCGCTATACCGGGGAGTACCAGATCGCCCAGTCGGCGCAGGAGGAGCTGGTGCTGGAGCTGACGCTGCCCTACCCCTTCGCCGCCTTTCCCGGCGACCGGGCCGCCGTGTCTCTGGACAGGCTGGGCCTTGCGGGGGACTACGACGTGGTGGAGGCCCGCAGCCGGACGGACGCCTCCGGCGCCGTCACGGAACTGACAGTAAGCAGGAGGGGATAAGCATGTGGATCACCAGAAAACTCTCGGACCAGAGCCGCGCGGCGCTGGAGGGAGCGGCGGCGGATATGGGCGTGGCCACCATCGGCGGCGGCAGCGCCGCGGTCCTGACCCGAGGGGAGCAGCGGGATCTGGAGACCTTCTGCCCCGGCGGCATCGTCTGGCAGCCCCAGGCGGGGGACACGGTGCTGGTAGTGCGGGGCGGCGTGGGCGGCCAGGAGCAGTGTGTCATTGCCGCCGGCAGCCGGGGCAGGGAACCGGCGGGCATGGTCCCCGGCGAGCTGTACCTCTACGCCTCCGGCGGTGGCTCTATCTATCTGAAGGCCGACGGCTCCATCGTCCTGTCCGGACCGGTGGAGATCCGGGGCGATGTGAAGCTGGCGGGGCGGGTGGAGATCGCCGGGTCCCTGTCCGTCAACGGCGTTCCCTGCCGTCCCTGCCAGTGTTCGGAGTAAGGAGAACGCTATGGAACCGAAACTGCGAAACGGAGACTATGTTTCCGATCAATTGGGCGGCATCGTCCGCCTGGAGCATGAGCAGGCCCTGCTGCAGCGGGTGCTGTACCGGCTGACGGCCCGGCGGGGAGGCTTTCCCCTGCTGCCGGAGCTGGGCAGCGAGCTGTACAAGCTGGGCCGTCAGCTGCCCGGGGAGCGGCTCTCCGCCGCCCGGCAGTATGTGGCGCAGGCCCTGGAGCCGGAGGAGATCACGGTTACGGACGTGAAGCTGTCCTCCGCCCGGGAGGGACAGATGGACCTGACGGTGGAGCTGCTCTATCAGGGCCGGGAGCTGTCCGCTGCCCTGACCATTCTGAGCTAACGCGGGAGGGATCATGAGTAAAACGATCAACGACATTTACGGCGAGATGCTGACGGCCTTTGCCCGGCAGAGCGGGTATCTGCCCAGCGCGTCCTGCGACCTCGCGGCCCGGCTGTACGCCGCGGCCGCCCAGATCCACGCGCTGCAGGTCCAGGCCCAGTGGGTCCTAGATCAGAGCTTTCCCCAGACGTCCCAGGGGGAGTATCTGGACCGTCAGGCGGCCCTGCGGGGGCTGACGCGGGGCGTGGCCACCCGGGCCAGAGGAAAGCTGCGCTTCGGCGTCAGCAGCGCCGTCAGCGGCGATCTGCCCATCCAGGCGGGAACGGTCTGCATGACGGCGGGGGGTGTCCGCTTCGCCACCACGGAGGACGGCCTGCTGTCCGCCGGGGCGCTGTATACGGACATCCCCGCCCAGGCGGTGGAGCCGGGCCGGGCCGGCAACGCGGCGGCCAACACCGTCACCATTATGGCGGCCATGCCGGTGGGGGTCCGGGCCTGCACCAATCCTGAGCCCTTCGCCGGCGGCGACGATCAGGAGAGCGACGAGCAGCTCCGCCGGCGGGTGCTGGACAGCTACCGCCGCCTCCCCAACGGGGGCAACGCCGCCTACTACGAGCAGACGGCCCTGTCCTACCCCGGCGTGGCCGCCGCAGCGGCAGTGGGCAGGCCCCGGGGCGTGGGCAGCGTGGACGTGTATGTGGCCACCGACGCCGGACTCCCTGAGCCGGAGCTGCTGGCGGACATCGGCGAGTTTCTGCAGAGCAGGCGGGAGATCTCCGTGGACCTTCAGGTGAAGGCCCCGGTCAGCGCCGCCGTGGACATCGCGGTGGCCATCCGTCCCGCCGGATCGGCCACGTTCCTCCAGGCCAAAGCCGACGCGGAGGCGGCGCTGCGGGAGACCTTTACCGGCGCGCTGCTGGGCAGGGGCGTGACGCTGGCCCGCCTGGGAAGCGTTCTCTACGGTCTGGAGACCGTGGAGAACTACCGGTTTTCAGCGCCGGTCGCCGATGTGGCGCCCAGCCCCACACAGCTGCCCCGGCTGGGGACGCTGACCATTACGGAGATGGGGCGCTGATATGGGCTACGGGACATATTTGCGGGAGCTGCTGGGGCCTCTGGGGATCTATGACCTCACCCCGGAGAGCCTCAGCGGCAGCGAGCTGGACGCCCTGGGCCAGGGGCTGGACCAGGTGAGCGGGCGGCTGGACGAGGTGGAGCGGGAGGCGGCGCTGGCCACCGCCCGGGGGGAGGGGCTGGACCGGCTGGAGGCCCTGTTCGCCAAAGCCCCCGTCAACCACTCCCTCTCCCTGCGCCGCCAGGCCATCGCCGCGCTGCTGCGGATCGGCGAGGGGGATCTGACCCTCTCCGCCATCAACGGGACCATCACCGGCTGCGGCATCAACGCCGTGGCCCGGGAAATGGACCGCTTTGGCTACATCCGGGTGACCTTTCCGGACGTGGTGGGGGTCCCTGACGGATTCGACCAGATCCGGGAGATCATTCTGGACATCATCCCCTGTCATCTGGAGGTGGAATTCTTCTTCCGCTTCCTGATCTGGGCGGAATGCCACGCCAGCGGCTATACCTGGCGGGCGGTTCAGCAGAACCGGTGGAGCTGGATGGAGTTCCAGACGGCGGTGTGAGCTGGCGGCGCTTTCCAGAGGCCCGGCGTGGGATAGGACCTCTGTTCATATAGATGCACCTGCTTTGGGGCCGCGGCTTTCCGCCGCGGCCCCGTTTCCGCGCGCCAAAAGGCCCCGCCGAAGCGGGGCCCCGGGGCCGTATGAGAGAGGGGGCGGTCACTCTACCTCCAGGTAGGGCCGGGCAAGGCCCACGATGAACCGGGAGCCACGGCCGGGCTGGGATTCCACCGACAGGGTGTGGCCCAGACGGCGGCAGATCTCCCGGCAGAGGTACAGCCCGATGCCAGTGGACTGTCCCTCCAGACGGCCGTTGCCGCCGGTAAAGCCCTTTTCAAAGATCCGGGGCAGGTCCTCGGTGGGGATGCCCGCGCCGTTGTCCTCCACCACCAGGTCCTCTCCCCGGGCGTAGACCGAGACTTTTCCCCCGGGGGCGTACTTCACCGCGTTGGACAGCAGCTGCTCCACCGCCAATTGCAGCCATTTGCCGTCGGTGAGGACCTCCAGCCCGGTGTCCCGCAGGTCCAGGGACACCCTGCCCCGGATGAACAGGGTGGCGTACTTCCGGGCCGCCCGCTTGAGGATGGGGTCCAGACTCTGGCGGCAGATCACATAGTCGCTGGCGTCGCCGCCCAGGCGCAGATAGCTGAGCACCAGCTCCACATACCGCTCGATCCGGAACAGCTCCGCCCCCAGCTCCCGGTCCAGCGGCTCGTCCCGCAGCAGCAGCCGCATGGCGGCGATGGGCGTTTTGATCTGGTGGACCCACATGGTGTAGTAGTCGATGGTCTCCCGCCGGCGGCGGTCCGCCTGCAGGGCCAGGTCCCGCCGGTCCCGGTCCAGCTCCAGCAGCAGATCCTGATAGGCCCGCTCCTGGCGGTCCGACGGCTCCGGGAGCCGGTCCAGAGTCAGGGCCGCCCGGCCCAGCATCTCCTCCAGCGCCAGGGTGCGGCGGCGGTAGCGGACGAAGTCCACCGCGACCCATACCGCCGTCAGCAGCAGGCACAGGAGGGAGGCGTAGCCCACCGCCTCCACCGGCAGATCGTACAGCCACAGCACCGCGGCAAAGACCCCGGCGCAGGCCAGCAGCAGGGCCCCCATCCAGGCCCGGCGGGTCAGATATCCCTTCAGCATGGCCTCACCCCACCTGATAGCCCACGCCCTTTTTGGTGCGGACCATGTCCTGAAGCCCCAGCTCCTCCAGCTTCCGCCGCAGGCGGGTCACGTTTACCGTCAGGGTGTTTTCGTCCACGAAGCTGTCCGTCTCCCACAGCTTGCGCATGAGGGTGTCCCGGGATACCACGGCCCCCCTGTGCTCCATGAGCACCTGCAAAATGCGGTACTCATTGCGGGTCAGCTCCAGCCGCCGGCCCCGGTAGGTCAGGGAGTTGTCCCCGGTGTCCAGCACCGCCCCCTTCCACTCCAGCAGGGCCGTAGGCGCGCCGAAGGCGTAGGTGCGGCGGAGCAGAGCCTGGATCTTGGCGGTGAGCACGTCCAGATCGAAGGGCTTGGCCACGAAGTCGTCGCCGCCCAGATTCATGGCCATGACGATGTTCATGTTGTCCGAGGCAGAGGACAGGAAAATGATGGGCGTCTGGCTCAGCTTACGGATCTCCGTACACCAGTGGTAGCCGTTGCGGCAGGGCAGGCCGATGTCCAGCAGCACCAGATGGGGCGCGAAGCGGGCGAATTCCCCCACGATATCCCGGTAGTCCTCCGCCCGGCGGATCTGCCAGCCCCAGGAGGCGATATGCTCCGCCACCGCCCCGGCGATGGTGTCGTCGTCCTCCACCAGCAGGATCTTGTACATGGCCGCTTCCTCCTTGCGCTGTTTACTGAAGGTATCATACCGTATCCGGGGCAAAAGCGCAAGGCGGAAGCGTTTTAAGATTTTCTAAACGGCGGAAAAGGCCGCCGGGAGCGGAAAGCTCTGGCGGCCTTTTGAGGAGAGAGAGGGTCATCGTTCCACGATCTTGTAGTAGGTCCGGGCGGTGAGCAGGTATACCGCGCCGTAGACCAGGAAGAACACCAGCACCGTGCCAAGAGTACACAGGGCGGTGAGGGTGGTGTTTTGCAGCATGAACAGGGTCAGCAGCTTCTCCACCATGTTGAAGTCAAAGACGATGTGGACCGCCGCCACGGCGATGGGCAGGAAGAACACCGTCAGCACCTGGCCCCGGATGGAGGACTTGACCTCCTGGCGGCTGAGGCCCACCTTCTGCATGATCTCGAACCGCTCCTTGTCCTCATAGCCCTCGCTGATCTGCTTGTAGTAGATGATGAGCACCGTGGCCATGAGGAAGATGAGGCCCAGGAAAATGCCCAGGAACAGGAACCCGCCGCTGAGGCCGTAGGTCTCCGCCTCCACATCGTACCGCATGGCGTAGGAGCAGGACTTCCAGGCACCGGTGTGCGCGTACTGGTCCCGATTTTCCGGGACGGTGGACTGCCACAGGCCGTTCTCCAGGTCCACCTGCTCCAGTTCCTCCCGGGTGGCGTCCACATTGAAGTAGGCGTACCACCGGACATAGGAGCACCGCTCGCCGTAGGCCGCCTTTTCCCGCTGGAAGAGGTCCAGCAGGGCGTCCTCGTCCGGGACCACCACGGTGATGTACTGGGCAATGTCCACGCTGGGGGTGGGGTTCCTTTTCAGCCGCTGGGCGATGGGCCAGCTGTCGCTGTCCAGCTCCTCCCCGGCGGCATAGTGGTCGCCTACCTCCACCCAGTGAATGGTAAGAGCGTCCCCCGTTACCTGGCCGTAGACCGCCACCTGGCCCGCCGGGAGGTCCAGCTTCTCCCCGGTGAGGCTGGCGTACTGGTCCTGGGTCATGGCGGTCAGGGAGACCACGCCGCCCTGAGCGTCCTCGTTGAAGCGGTCGGTGGTGTAGCTGCCGTCGGACAGGCGGCCCGCGCCGAAGCTGAGCTGGGAACCGGTCCACTCCTTTGTGATCTTCACGTCCCGGTCCTCGATGAACTGCCGGTGGATGGAGAGCATCCCCGCCGGGTCAAAGGGGTCCTCGTCCGTGGGGTCGAAATAGACCTCCACGTTCACGTCCCCGGGGGCCATGGCGTCCACGATCTCCGCCGTACCCAGGTACAGGGACAATGTGCCGGAGATCATGACCATCACCATGGTGCACAGGATGCAGATGTTGGCCAGACCTACGGCGTTCTGCTTCATGCGGTAGAGCATCCCGGATATGCCAATGAAGGGGCCGGTGCGGTAGTAGAACTTTTTGTTCCGGCGCAGAGCCTTCAGAATGAAGATACTGACGGCGGTAAAGAGGCAGTAGGTGCCGATGATGACCAGAAACACCGCTAGGAAGTAGGTGGCGATGGCCTCCACGCCGTTGGAGGTGCGCAGGGCGATAACGTAGCCCGCCCCCAGAGTGACCACCCCCAGCAGGGTCAGCAGCCACCGGGTCTTGGGCTCCCGCTCGCCCACGTTCCCGCCCCGGAGCAGCTCGATGGGATTGGATACGCGGACCTTGTTGAGATTGGTCAGCAGGGTCAGCAGGATGAGAGCGCCGAAGAGAACGGCGGTGAGGGCCATGGCCGGCAGGGAGAGGGACACGCCGAAGGGCACGGGCATCCGCAGCAGCTTGTAGAGGGTCAGGGTCACCAGCTTGTGGAGGGCCGCACCCAGCAGCAGGCCGCCGGGGATGGCGATGAGGGCGACGTACACCGTCTCGTAGAACAGCACGGCGGAGATGTGGCCCTTGCCCATGCCCAGAATGTTGTAGAGGCCAAGCTCCTTCTTCCGCCGCTTCATGAGAAAGCTGTTGACGTACAGCACGAAGATCACGGAGAAGAGAAGGGCGACGATCATGCCCAGGGTCATCATGACCTTGACGTACATATAGGCGTTGGGCCGGCCGGGGGCCATGTTCTCCACGCCGGGGTCCAGCACCAGGGCGGACATGATGTAGTAGGCGGCGATGTTGCCGACGAGGGCCAGCAGGTAGGGGACGTAGAACCGGCGGTTGCTGCATATCGCCTGCCAGGCCAGTTTGGGGTAGAGGCGCTTACCCACGTTCCTCACCTCCGGTAGCCAGCAGGGTCAGGGTGTCGGAGATCTTCTGATACATCTCCTCGGTGGTGTACATCCCCCGGTAGATCTGGTGGAACACCTGACCGTCCCGGATGAAGAGCACCCGCCCGGCGTGGCTGGCGGCCCTGGTGGAGTGGGTGACCATGAGAATGGTCTGGCCCTCGGCGTTCACCTGGTCGAAGAGGGAGAGCAGGCCGTCGGTGGCCTTGCTGTCCAGGGCGCCGGTAGGCTCGTCGGCCAGGACGATGCGGGGCTGGGTGATGAGGGCCCGGGCCACGGCGGCGCGCTGCTTCTCGCCGCCGGACACCTCGTAGGGGTACTTGCCCAGCAGGGCCTCGATCCCCAGCCGCCGGGCCAGAGGCGTCAGGCGCTTTTCCATCTCCGGCCAGCTTTTGCCCGCCAGCACCAGAGGCAGCACGATGTTGTCCCGGAGGGTGAAGGTGTCCAGCAGGTTGAAGTCCTGGAACACGAAGCCCAGGTGGTCCCGGCGGAAGGCGGCGATGTCCTTTTCCCGGATGTTGACGATATCCCGGTCGTCCAGCAGCACCTGGCCGCTGGTGGGCTTGTCCAGGGCCGCCAGAATGTTCAGCAGGGTGGTCTTGCCGGAACCGGATTCCCCCATGATGGCCACATATTCCCCCGCCTCCACGGCGAAGTTCACGTTGGTCAGGGCCTGGACCTGCTGGCCGCCGAAGCGGGTGGTATAGATCTTTTTCAGATCGTTGACAGCTAAGATCGGCATAGTGAAACGGACCTCCTTGTGTTTGGCTGCTCCCAGTATAGCCGCTGGCGGCCGCCCGCGCCATGGCTTTATCTTACAAAAGGGCGCCCAACCTTACACTGACGTAAGTTTGGGCGCTGGATGCTCAGATCTCGATGATATACCGCTCGCAGGCGTTGACGATGGTGGTGTCTCCCCGGTGGAGGACCCGGGGCCGGTCCATGCCGTAGTTGAGGTGGACGTGGCCGTGGACCATATATCGGGGCTTGTACTGATCCAGCAGGGGCAGGAACGCCTCAAAGCCCCGGTGGGCGTAGTCGTCCCCGTCGCCGTAGCCCTTGGCGGGGGAGTGGGTCACCACGATGTCCACCCCGCCCGCCCGCCACAGCTTCCACTTCAGCCGGCGGATGCGGCGGGCCATCTGCCGCTCGGAATACTGGTGGGGCCCGCCGTTGTAGACCGGGCAGCCCCCCAGACCCAGGATGTGCAGGCCCTTCACCGTGACAAGCTGGTCCTCGATGCAGTCGCAGCCCTCCGGCGGGTCGCTGCGATAGGTCACGTCGTGGTTTCCGTGGACGTACAGCAGGGGGGCCCGGCCCATGGTCACCAGAAATTGCAGGTAGCGGGATTTCAAATCCCCGCAGGAGAGAATCAGATCGATCCCGTCCAGCCGGCCGGGCTGGTAGTAATCCCACAGATAGGGGCTTTCCTTGTCGGAGACCAGCAAGATCTTCATGGAAACTCTCCTTCTCCCGAAAGTGACGCTCAGGGCGCGTCCCCTATTATAGACCCGGAGGGACCTCCGGCGCAACAGCTTTTTCCCGGAAAACCCCCAAAATTTGTCCCCCCGGAGCAAGCGGCAGAAGATGCCCGAAGCCGCCGGCTCCGGGCATCTTGCCGCGAGGGGTGTTCCTACTTCTGGGACAGGTGCTCGTCGATGGCCCGGGCGGCGGTCTTGCCCGCGCCCATGGCCAGGATCACGGTGGCCGCGCCGGTGACGGCGTCGCCGCCGGCGTACACGCCCTCCCGGCTGGTGAGGCCGTCCTCATTGACGATGATGCCGCCCCGCTTGTTGATCTCCAGCCCCTTGGTGGTGGACTTGATGAGGGGGTTGGGGCTGGTGCCCAGGGCCATGATGACGCAGTCCATCTCCATCTCGAACTCGCTGCCTTCCTTGACGATGGGACGGCGGCGGCCGGAGGCGTCGGGCTCGCCCAGCTCCATCTCCACGCACCGGATGCCGGTGACAGAGCCGTTCTTCGGGTCGCGCTTGTCCTCGGGATTGTTGTAGCCCAGGATCTCCACAGGGTTGTTGAGGGTCTTGAAGATGATGCCCTCCTCCTTGGCGTGCTCCACCTCTTCCTTACGGGCGGGCAGCTCCGCCTCGCTGCGGCGGTAGATGATATGTACCTCGGCCCCCAGACGGCGGGAGCAGCGGGCGGCGTCCATGGCCACGTTGCCGCCGCCCACCACGGCCACCTTCTTGCCCTTCAGGGGCATGATGGGGGTGTCGCTGCCGTCCTTGTAGGCTTTCATCAGGTTGATGCGGGTCAAAAACTCGTTGGCGGAATAGACACCCTTCAGGTTCTCCCCGGGGATGTGCATGAACATGGGCAGGCCCGCGCCGGAGCCGATGAACACGGCCTCGAAGCCCTCCTGCTCCATCAGTTCGTCGATGGTGATGGACCGGCCCACCACCACGTTGGTCTCGATCTTCACGCCCAGGTCCTTCAGCCCGTCCACTTCCTTCTGGACAATGGATTTGGGCAGACGGAACTCGGGGATGCCGTAGACCAGCACGCCGCCGGCCAGGTGCAGGGCCTCGAACACCGTGACCTCATAGCCCTTCCGGGCCAGGTCCCCGGCGCAGGTGAGGCCGGAGGGGCCGGAGCCGATGACGGCTACCTTGTGGCCGTTGGAAGCGGGCTTTTCCGGCTTCTCGGAGGCGTTGGCGTTATGCCAGTCGGCCACGAAACGCTCCAGCCGGCCGATGCCCACGGCCTCGGTCTTGATGCCCCGGACACACTTGGATTCACACTGGGTCTCCTGGGGGCACACACGGCCGCACACGGCGGGCAGGGCGCTGTCGGCGGCGATGATCTGATAGGCGGCCTCAAAGTCGCCCTCCGCCACCTTGGCGATAAAGTCGGGAATATGGATCTGCACCGGGCAGCCGGAGACGCAGGGCATATTCTTGCAGTGGAGGCAGCGCTGGGCCTCGTCGATGGCCTGCTCTCTGGTGTAGCCCAGGGCCACCTCGTCAAAATTCCCCGCCCGGACCACCGGGTCCTGATGGGGCATGGGATTCTTATGCGGACACATATTGGGCATGTTACTTTACCTCCTGCTTGAACAGATTACAGGTTTCTTCCCGGGCGTGAAGCTCAAAATCCCGGTACATGGCGCCCCGGGCCATGGCCTCGTCGAAGTCCACCTGGTGCCCGTCGAATTCAGGCCCGTCCACGCAGGCGAACTTGGTCTCGCCGCCCACGGTGAGGCGGCAGCCGCCGCACATGCCGGTGCCGTCGATCATAATGGGGTTCATGCTGACCACCGTGGGGATATTGTACTGCTTGGTGAGCAGACACACGAACTTCATCATAATGACCGGCCCGATGGCGATGACCCGGTCATACTGGGCGCCGGCCTCGATCTGCTCCTTCAGCAGGTCGGTGACCAGGGCCTTCTTGCCGTAGGAGCCGTCGTCGGTGCCGATGATGAGATTGGTGGAGGCGGCGCGGAACTCATCCTCCAGGATCACCAGGTCCTTATTGCGGAAGCCCACGATCAGGTCCACATGGCAGCCCACGTCGTGGAGCTTCTTGGCCACGGGGTAGGCGATGGCGGTGCCCACACCGCCGCCGATGACAGCCACGCGCTTCAGCCCCTCGGTCTCGGTAGCCTTGCCCAGGGGTCCCACGAAGTCCTGGAGGTACTCGCCCTCCTGCTTGTGGTTCAGCTTCTCCGTGGTGGCGCCCACGATCTGGAAGATGATGGTGATGGTGCCCTTCTCCCGGTCGTAGGCGGCGATGGTCAGGGGGATGCGCTCGCCGTTTTCATCCACCCGAAGAATGATGAACTGGCCCGGCTCCGCCTTGCGGGCCACGGCGGGAGCTTCCACCTCCATCAGGGTGACGGTGGGATTCAACTCTCTTTTCTTTACGATCCGATACATAGTGTTTCCTCTTTCCACTTAGATTCGGTTGCGTATGTACCCTCCTCCGCTGAGGGTATCCTGTGCCTATGCACATACAAATTTACTATAGCACAGTTTTTCCGGCTCGTCAATTTTCTTCCGTGGATTTCCACGATTTTCAGAGGAGAAAGGCGGCGGCGCGCCGGCTTCCGGCGGGAATTCGCGAAATGGCGGCGAAACGCACCTTGACGAACGGCTCCGAATATGCTATACTGCACTCGTTGCCGCCGGGAGGGCTGTTCCCGCGGACCGATCTGCTGATGTGGCTCAATGGCAGAGCATCTCACTCGTAATGAGAAGGTCTTTGATTGTTGATAAGGTAGCATTAGCGCAAATGAAGACAGACGAACTAAATAGGTATGCTGGTGTAGCTCAGTCGGTAGAGCAGCTGATTCGTAACTACCAGACGGGGCTGCAATAAAACTAAATACGCTACTGTAGCTCAGTCGGTAGAGCAGCTGATTCGTAATCAGCAGGTCGTGTGTTCGAGTCACATCAGTAGCTCCAAAAAGAGGCGAAAGTTAATGACTTTCTCCTCTTTTTTCAACTTTTTCGAGACTTTGCTGACCCGCATTTTTCTGTATTTTGACCCACAAATATCAATTCTGCCATATGTGTTTTACGTCGCTCTCCCTTAGTGAAAAGAGGGCAAGACCCGCAATTTGACCCACACGGGAATTTGGAGCGAAAAGGAGCAGGCAGCACCCAACGGATTTTGAGACGCTGCCTGCTCCTTTTGTCAGTATTGGATTACATGACCCGCATCATGAAGCTGCCCAGCTTTTCTGCGGCGTCATTCTGGGCCTTTCTGGTGGCATGGGTGTAGGTGCGGAGGGTGAATCCCGCGTCGTAGTGGCCCAGCATGGAGGACACTGTTTTCACATCTACCCCATTCTGGAGCGCCATGGTTGCAAAGGTGTGCCTTAAATCGTGGAAGCGGATGTGGGGCAGGTTGGCCTTTTTGAGGATCCGCTTGTGGAGGTTGACCACTGAGTCAGGGTTGTACATGCCTCCCGTTCTGGTTGAGGGAAACATATACGGGTTGTCCGGGTGTTTTTCATGCTCTTGGATCAGAAGGTCTACCGCTTCTTTGGGAATTGAGATCATGCGGATGGAGTTCTCTGTTTTGGGGCGGTCTACTACCAGTTCCCCGTTGGGGCGGCGTATGGCCTGTTTGCTTACAGAGATCGTTCTCTCTTGGATGTTTAGGTCATCCCAGCGAAGGGCAGTCAGTTCCCCTTTGCGGATGCCGCTGGTCAGCTCCAGGTAGAACATGGGCAGGACGTGGTATTCCTCAGCGGCGGTGAGATAGGCTTTCATATCCTCCGGTTTGAGTATTTTCATCTCCTGCTTTTCCAGTTTGGGGATGATGCAGTCCTCTGTGGGGTTGTTCAGGATCAGTTTTTCCTTTTTGGCTTTGGCCCGGTCCAGGGCATTGTGGAGCATCATGTGGATACCACGAACAGTGGCGCTGCTCAGGCCGGGCCGCTTTGCCTTCTGCTCCTTCCGCAGTCTGCCGCCCTCCAATAAATCACGGTATAGTTTTTGCAAATCTCGGCCTGTCAGTTGGTTCAGCTTGATGTCCCCGATCCGAGGCCCCACATGGAGCTCAATGCTGCGGCGGTAGTATTCGGCGGTGGATGGCCGGACGTTGGGCTTGGAATAGAGTTCGTACCAAGTCCTCAGCCAAGTCAGGACGGTGTAGTCATCTGTCCGGGCCACATCCAGGACTTTTGCCGCCTCCACCGCCTGAGTCAGTTTGGACTTTACCTCGGCCTGGGTCTTGCCCAGGACATTTTTGATGATGCGCTTGCCCTGCCGGTCATAGCCCGCTGTGTACCGTCCCTCCCAGCGGCCGTCCTTTCGTTTGCGGATATTGCCCTCGCCGTTGGCTCTGCGTTTTGCCATAATCCTCGCCTCCCATCTTCCACCGCGGTCAGTTCACCGTCGTTTTCATCCAGGGCCTCCAGGGCCAGCCGCATCCCCAGCCGAAGGCCCAGGATGAAATTCTCAACCGCCATCGTGCTGTAGATCTCATTTTGAGCGTTCACCAGATCCAGCAGCAGAGACTTTTGCGTTCCTTCAAGTTGGCCCAGCAGTTGTTCCTCGCACTTCTGTGCCTGCCCCATGGACCGCTCCAGATTTGAGCCGGGCGTTATCTGCCTGTCGCAGGGGATGATGTTTCCGTAGTAGATATCTTCCAACGTTCTCCTCATTCGTATCAGCTCCCTTCGATTCTTGGTAGCCACAACACATACCAAAAAAGCGGAAGCCAAAGGTGTACAAACTGATAACTTTTTGGGGCGCGGCGGGAAGCGCCTCTTTTCTTTGTTTAGGTGTAGCAAATTTTGAGGCGGGGACGGCGCTTTTTCAGAACACCGCCCCCGCCCGCTTTACATCATCTTCTGCCCCTGTTCCTCGTGGTCGTCCGCCCTGTGGCCCATGGAGATCTTCTTTTCCCGTTCTCTGGAGCGCCGCTTCCTGTCGCCATGATAGTGCCGTGTGGTGCTGTCTATCGTCTGTTCCGACACGCCTCCCTCCAGTTGGGACAGCAGCCGGAGAATGTCATTTGCTACCGCAGCAGCATCCACAGCAGGACACTGACGAGCATCGATATCCCCGCCGAACTCAGGATGATTTTGAGACTGCTCCTCTCTAACTCCCGCATCCTCCCATCCCAATTCCTTCGGAAATCTTCCTCCATTCTGGATAGCTTTCCAGTAAATTCGTCTCGTTTCTTCCCAGTCTGTCGGTTCTCTTCCTTCATCCCGTGCAGGACTTCCCCCATGGACTGATATGTCTCCTGGTTGAGCTCCTGTATCTGATTCACCCAGTCCAGCAGCTCCTCCGAGGTCGCCATGGGCTCCAGGCTCTCCTTGGTGGCAAGTGTCTCCATGGATGTGCGGATATTCTCCTGCAATGCCAGCGTTCTCCGGAGCACCTCCTCCAGCCGTTCCACCGTCTGCATGGGCATCGTATAGAGGACGTTGGGCTGCTGGTCTGTCATCGTCGGGAGCGCCTGTGCCCGCTGCTTTAAGTTGGATAATGCGCTGTTGTGCTGCTCGCTGCCGTATTCTGAATTCATGCTCCATCTGCTCCTTTCTGAATTTTCGTTCGTGCAATTTGTCATCCCGGCACTTCATACCTGTGGGGGTGGTGTAGGTGATGCTCTTTCGGCCTGCCTCCCACCGCACCTCATACCCCCTCCGCCGCATTTCCCGGATGAAGTCCTCCCTGCTGCTTGCTCGCGTCATCGCTGTTTCTATCGCATTGATAAGCTGGAACTTCCAACTCTCCCCCCGAACAGCCGCCCGGTACTCGCCGGTGCGCAGGCCCGCTGTCTTCCGGTCCTGCTGGTAGGGCGTCAGCGTAGTAAGTCCATGCGCCTCGCAGATCCGGTCGCTGACCTGCCGCATTTGCTCCAGCGTTTTTGGCGTGAATCGCAGCTTCTTCCCGGTATCCGGGTGGACGGAGTTGACTACGAAGTGGGAGTGGAGGTGCGCCGCGTCCGAGTGGGTGGCCACCAGCACCTCGCAGCCGGGGAAGAACCGCTCCGCCAGCTCCAGCGCGATCTCGTGGGCCTCGGCAGGGGTGACGTCCTCCTGGGGCGAGAAGGATTGAACATACTGGTAGAAGAATGCCCCGCTTGCTTTGCCGTACAGGTTTTTGGTGGCCATGAAGGCCTGCTGTGCCAGTTCTGTCGGACAGTTGACGCCGGTGAGATAGCGCCTGCCGTCCGCGCCCAGCGTTTTCTTATCCTGGGACACGTAGCGGATGATGCCCGCCATAGATCCGGCCGTCTGTTTAGTTTCTCTGATGAAGCTACACGTTGCCACGAGATATCACCTCTTTTGTGTGAGCAGGGCGTTGACCGCGTCGTAGGTCCTGCTCAGGGCGTCTGCCGCCGCCCGCAGATTCACCGTGTGGACATGGCCCTGGTGGGCCAGGACCGTGAGCTGGTTCAGGTTTCTGCCGCAGGCGCGCAGCTCCGCCAGGATCGGCTTCAGGTCCTCCACCACCTGGATAGGCTGGTCTAGGGCGGCCCTGAGCAGGTACGCCTGCTGGCTCAGACCGGACTGCTTGATCTTAACGTTGATCTGCCGCCGCTCCGCCGGAGTCACCCGGAATGCGATGACCTGGTTTCTGGTTCGAGTTGTCATGAAAGTTCACCTCCGCATAAAAAATTGGCATGGCGCCGTCCGCTTGCGCGGAACGACACCATACCAGAAATTGGGGAGGATAGCCATAGGGAACGGCCAGAGTTATCAGTTTGTTATCATTTGCCTGACGCTGGGAAAATCTCTGTCTATATAGGTCTTTTGAACACGCCCCATACAGCCTTCACGTCGTGCTTGTGGACCCAGGGGCGGGTGTTTACCCTCCGTTGCTGGGAAACCTGCACACAACGGCTCACAGGGGGAAACACGACAGGCTGCTCCCCCCTTCGCGATCAGTGGGTGTGGGCGTCAGCCCGCAGAAAAGCGTTCGGCTGCCGCCCGCGGCAAGCCAAACGCTCTGCTTGCCCCACCTATAGGTGGGTAACGAGGGCCTGGGAGAAGGGGTGCTGAGGTTGATACCCACACTGCGGGGAGACGTGGTAGGCTTTCTTCTGCCTTTCATCCAAACAGCCTCTTTGCGCCCCTCGCAGGTCGGGCGGGGTCTTCTTACCCCTCTGTATAGCTGGGAGGGGCACACGGGGCCGTTGTGGGGGGGGCGGCGAGCCTTGTTCTCTTGCCGTTGGAGCGCACGTCTGTGCTGGGCATCCAGCTCCAGCTGACGGAGCTGCCGCTGGTGAACATCTTCCACCGCCGTCCTGGTTGGCAGGATGGTGTAGACGTTATTGCCGTTCCGCTTCAGACCCGCCTCGTTGACCCAGCAGCTTCGCTCCACAGTGATGAGACTTTTCTCTGCGAGGATGCCCACCGACTTCACCGCCGTGTTCAGTGACAGGCCCGTTGCTCCGGCGATGGTGCGGTAGCTGGGGTGGCACTGGTGGGTGCGGCGGTCCTCACAGTAGAGCAGGTAGGCGTAGACCAGGAAGGCAGAGGGCGGCAGGGCCAGGAGGAAGACCTCGTTGGGGAGAGAGAAAAACTTTGCGGCCTCACAGTCGAGCATGAGAGCGCCGTCCTCAGTGACGAGGCCCTTACCTGCCAGAGCTGTGAGGCACTTCTCCACCGTGGTGGCAGTCAACCGGAGACTGTCCGCCACCGCATGCGCGCTGAGCATCTTTTCCTCTCTGTCATGCGACTGCCGGTAGCAGAGGTAGGAGAGGACCAGGAACTCGGTGGGCCGGAGCTTGTACGCCCACACCTCATTCGGCACAGGGAACCGATAGTGCCGAGGGTCACGGCGAGGCCAGCCCAGAGTGACATGGCGTTTTCTTATGCTCCATCACCTCCCGTGCTCTGTTCCACCCACTGGATGAACTTCTCCTTGGGCACCTCGTCGTCACAAGCTCCACATCCCTCACCCCGCCGCAAGCGGCAGGGCTCGCTCATTGCGCTGTTCCTCCTCTCCCCACGAAAACGCTTCGCGTTTCCGCGGGGGCCCCATTTTGCGTTGAGGAACAGGGGCAGGTCGTCGTAGGACTTGTACTTGGATTCTTCCATACTGCACCTCCGGTATCGTAGTGTAGAATTCCCCTCACTACTAATCCGGATATATTTCCCACTTGACATAGCCCTGACATAAAAAATGAGTGCCTACCTTGTCGGCAGACACTCACTTCTCATTCTTCTGTTATTTCTCCGGCAGGAGGCGGCTCATGCCTTCCGCCTCATCCCGCTCCTTCAGTACGGTGGCCAGCGCTGTGAAGAGCTTCCTTTGCAGGTGATCCACGCTCCCGCGGTTGAGACTGTGAGCTTGGGCATACTTGCGGATGGATAACCCTTGGATGAATCGCTCGTCAAAATATCCGGCGTAGTCTTTCAGCACCGTTTTCGTGCAGGTGTTCAGAAAACGGAGGTCTTGCTCCAAGGCGAGAAAGTCCTTTTTTGAAATCCCGATGTACTTCTTCTCTGAAACGCAGAGTTGATACTTCCGCAGGCCGAGACGGTAGCCCTCGCACAGAGCCTTTGCGTATTCGTAGTAGGTGTGCGGACGGGGGGCTCCCATGTATCGTATCCGTCCGCCGGGATGGAATATCGTTTCCGCACCGGTCCGCGAAATCCCTCCTCCTCATACCGCTCGGCCGCAGCATCGGAGAGCCGCATGGAGGTCTGCCGCTTGAACTTGACCTGGCGTTTCCCGTCCACCTCAACATATCCGCAAAAGGATTTTTTGCTCATGGTGAAATACTGGCGGGCGTCGGCGTAGAGGGACGGCGTCCAGATCACGGTCTCCTCGCCGGTGTCCGCATCCTTTGCCGTGGTGA
>CATZRD010000017.1 GCA_958423465.1 uncultured Oscillospiraceae bacterium
AGCCGCAGTCATATGTATTAGGTGGGAGAAACCACCCTTTACATATTAACTCTTGCGTCTTGATGCTCTCGCTGTCCCCTTGCGCCATATCGTCTTTCGACAGGCGGCAGTAGAGGGCTGTCCGTAAAACGCCCATTCAGATGACCTCCTTTTCCTGTTTTCTGTTTTCATTGTATTGCGTATCTTTTACATTCTCAAAGGTGCGAACGGAATGATTTTCCCGGCGTACCGCATCCACCAGCAGGGAGATAAAAACCTCCCGCATATCCCTGTTTCCCGTATAGACCGCCTGCACCTTTATCTTCGGGTGAACTGTCTTTCTCGCCATAGCCGTATCCTCCCATCAAACGGAAAGGGGGAGCGCCCGCAGGCGTTCCCCCTCTCAATACGTCATTCTGAAAACAGACTTCGCAGGGCCAGAAACAGGTTTTTCGCCTCAACCTCCGTCAGCGCAATGCCCTTGCCGCATTTCTCCCGACCGGGCGACCAACTCCGAATGTCGTACTTCGGCTCTGCACCGTTCCACGATACAAGGTTGAGTTCCTTCGTATATCCGCTGCCGCTGGTGGACAGCACCGCAATTTCCTGTTTGATTTCACTCTGAATATCTTTCATAAAATTGCTTCGCTCCTTTCCAATACTACCGGCTGTCCCGGTTCCGTTTTTTCTGCAATTCCCGTTCCAACAGGCGGATGATGGTTTCCACTACCTGCTGGGGCGTAGTCCCCTTGGGAAAATACTTCCGCAGCTTGTCCATACCGATTTTGACGGTTTCCCGCTGGTTGCCCTTTTCCTCGGTCATAATGGCAAAAATAGCGTCCATATCAAGCTGTCCCGCTTGGCTCAGCTTCTTCATGCGCTGGGCCTGGGCCAGTGAGGGCGTGGCATCCTCGCTCTCCATCGTGGTGAGCAGATTTTCCTGTTCCTCCTGTGTCAAAAAGGACAACTCCGCCCCCGGCGTGAGGGCGATCCTGCCCTCGTCCACCATCTGCAAAATAGACGGCAACAACTCCGTCAGACGGATAAACCGCTGCACCGTGGACTTGCTGACGCCAAAGCCCTTTGCCACGATTTCATCCGTTCGCGACTTCGTACCAACTTGGGACAATGTTAGGTCTGTACGGTAGCCCTGTCGTTTCATAGCGTCCAGTTTCAGCTTATAGGCAAAGGCCCGCTCTGACGGGAGAATGTTCTCCCGCTGGATGTTGCTGTCCACAAGGGTGATGATGGCCTGATCCCGGTCTAAGGGCAGAACAAAGGCGGGGACGGTATTTATCCCCGCCAGTTCCGACGCCCGAATGCGCCGCTGTCCCGCTATGACCTCGTAGCCGTTCCCATCCTCCGCAGGGCGGGTGATGACCGGCGCGGTCATGCCAAATTCTTTAATGCTCTCCGATAGCTCCATAAGCCGCTCGTCCTCCACCAGATGAAAAGGATTATCCGGGAACGGGTGAAGTTCCGCTATTTTCAACACTGTCAATTTCTGCTTTTTCATCCTGCTACCTCTCCCGCGGCCTGTTTCTGCCGGTTTTCTGTATTTCCGCCAGCACTTCGGGCGGTATCTTCCTCAACAGCCGCTCCATCTGCTGATTGGTGCGCTGTAACTCAAATATCCGCCGGTTGGCCTCCTGCACCTTTAGTTCCTCGGCATACCGTTCCTCCCGCATATAGTCGGCAAAATCGGAGGACTGCCTGACCTGTCGTTTCAGGCTTTCAATATAATCGCCCTGCTTGCCGACCTCCCTTGAAAATCTCTCCACATCGGGGAGCCACGCGGAGAGCAGCGCCAGCGCCCTGTCCCGCTTTTTCCCGGCGTTAAAGGCGTTGATGTCGGAGAGGGCCTTGATGATCTCGCCATACTGCTTATCCAGCCTGCCGCCCAGCTTGAACAGCCAGGTGGGGATATGCTTTCGCTTGGTAATCATGGAGGACTCCCCACGCTGCAATTCCGGCCAGCTTGCCGACATACGCTCATGGTAGGCGGTCTGCCACTCTGAAAGGCTCTTTTGATTTCCCAGCAGGGTTTTAGCCGACAGCTTTCCCTCCGGCGTGATGGGGACAAAGCAAAGGTGCATATGGGGCGTTTTCTCATCCATATGCACCACGGCGGAAATGATATTCTGTTTCCCGATACGCTCTGAAACAAAGTCCAGGGCCTTTGTAAAATAGGTTTTCTGTTCCGCTAATGATAGACTGCACATAAACTCCGGCGATGCTGTGATGAGGGTTTCCACCAGCATCACACTGTCCCGGCGCACCCGGCATCCCGCCGCCGCGACCATGCGGTTGATCTCCTTTTTGTAGGTGTACCGGGGCGGGGCGACAAGGTGATAGTTCTCCTTGGAACGCTGGGTATCAATGTCCGGGTTGCTCTTGTACGCCTCCTTCTTCCGCTCGTTGTGGCGCTCACAGGCCGCGACGGAGCCTGCCTTGCGCTTCTGGAAGCGCAGGATCGCATAAGGCATGGCGCTGTCCCTCCTATCGAAATGTGTGGGTAGATTGATGGTGCGTCCGCCCGGCAGGGTGACAGCGGTGACGGTGGTGACAGGTAATTTGAGATACCCCCCTCCGCTGTCACCCTGCCGGGAGAACACCCCGGAAACGCAAAATGCGGGGGCGGGCTTTCCTCGCCTTTCGGCTCGTAAAGCGCCACCCCCGCGGTCGAAAAAATCTCCGATTTTTCCGACTGCGTTTCCGGGGTGTAACACACTACACCTTGCAAGCAAGGCCGTGTGCCAGACGTTCCCTCTGGACTCCCTTTTTGCAGGGCTGCGCCCTGCGTGAACCGCCGCGCCCGCAGCGGTTCACCGGGTGACGGTGACGGCGGCTCCCGTGTTTTGGGGCATCCCAAAATCACTGTCACCGCTGTCACCACCGTCACCCCGCGAGAGGACGATCCGCCGCCCTGTCTTTGTCCGATGGTAGGCATAGCGGAGGTTGTTCTCCCGCAGAACTGTCGCGTGATACTCGTTCAGCAGTTTTGTAATGACGGTGGGGGCGGTGTCCGTTTCCCCCATCCGCTCCAGCAGTTCGGTAGCCGTACCGCTCCACTCCCGTCTGCCCTCCATAAAGGCCACCAGCCGAAAAAGAACAGGCGGCACTTCCAGCGCCGCAAGCTGTACCTGCGATTTCCGCTCCACCAGTTCCCAACTGCAATCACGGAAACGGAGGGTAAATTCCTGGTACTCAATATCCCTGCCGATGGCGTAGAGGGCAGCGGTGTCCGAGGCCCGGTGTTCCTTTTCCAGAACAAAGGTGGCGTCCGCGCCGCCCGTCAGCCCGGTCGTCCCGGACACCCGGTTGAAGATGTCGCTGTCGCCCTGCTTGCGGATATGGTGGACGACCACCACCGCCAGCGAGTGCCTGTCCGCAAAATCCTTGAGCAGCGATATATCCCCGTAGTCGTTGGCATAGGCGTTGTCCTTGGACGCGGTACGAACCTTCTGCAAGGTGTCAATGACGATGAGCCGGGTGCCGGGGCGCTCCTTGAGATATTCCTCAAGCTGTCCCACCAGCCCGTCCGTCAGCTTGCAGCTTGCCACCGCAAAGCGCAGACGTTCGCTCGCCGTATCCGTCAGCTTGAAAAGCCTGTCCTGGACGCGGTAAAAGGTATCCTCCAGACACAGGTACAGCACGTCCCCCGGCGTAGTCGGCAGCTCCCACAGGGGCCTGCCCTCCGACACGCACAGGCACAGCTTGAGCATGAGCCAGCTTTTTCCAATCTTCTGCGCCCCGCAGAACAGGCTCAAGCCGGTGGGGAGCAGACCGTCCACCACGAAACAGGGCTTTTCAAGCGGTTGGCAGAGCAGCGTGTCCGCGTCCACCGTTTTGAGCCTTTTCATGGCGGCACCCCCTTCGGCGTTTTCTCTTGGCGTAGTACATAGTCGATTACCTCCTTTGAAAATTCACACCCCGAATGAACGGGATATGTAGCACAGGCCGCCATACGGTTCCACGCCCAACTCTGGCCGAGTTTTCGCTGCCGGCGCTGTGCGCGATTTGAGCAAAGGGCACGCTCTTATCATGGCATACTATCCTCTGCGGCAGGTATCTCTCTGACGGCTGCTATTCGATTTTCAAAGGGGAGGTAATGTGCCTCCGCCTGTTTACTCACGAATAACTGTTTTTGAAAGTCTACTCCGTCAAATTTCCAGAGGAAATAAAAAAGCGCCCGCCCATGGCCGAAAGGCCAGAGGCAAGCGCCTAATATGCGTTTATGTTCTCTAAAAAAGTTTTACATCTGTCAACAGCGGAGATGTTTTGCCGCCGCTCTTTTGACCCGCCGGGACGCAAAAAAGTTCTAAAACGAACAAAAAGGGCGTGACAAACGGGGCAGGCTGTGGTATACTGCCTTTCTGCGGGGGCACTCCCCGGGAAAGGAAGAAACGACATGTCCACGCAGCCACAGAAAAACGATATCTCCAGCCAGCTGGGGACGGCCCCAGTGGGGAAGCTGCTGCTGAAGCTGGCGGCGCCCACAGTGGTGGCCCAGCTGGTGAATCTGCTCTATAATATCGTGGACCGGATCTACATTGGCCATATGCCGGAGGTGGGGCGGGTGGCCCTGACCGGCGTGGGACTGTGTTTTCCGGTGATCTATCTCATCAGCGGCTTCACCATGCTGGTGGCCCAGGGCGGCGCGCCCCGGGCGGCCATCGCCATGGGAGAGGGGAAGGACGACCAGGCGGAGGCCATCATGGGCAGCTGCTTCACCTGCCTGATCGGAACGGCCCTGGCGCTGACGGCGGCCTTCTGGGTCTGGGGCGAGAAGCTGCTGTGGCTCTTCGGGTGCAGCCAGGAGACCATCGTGTACGCCCTGCCCTATATGCGCATCTACGCCAGCGGCTCTCTCTTTGTGATGATGGCCCTGGGCATGAATATGTTCGTCACCACCCAGGGCTTTACCCGCTTCAGCATGAAGGCGGTGCTTCTGGGGGCGGTGACCAATATCGTGCTGGACCCCATCTTTATCTACGGGCTGCACATGGGGGTCCAGGGCGCGGCCCTGGCCACGGTGATCTCCCAGGCGGTCAGCGGCATATGGGTGGTGCGGTTCCTCATGGGGGACGCTACCAAGCTGCGGCTGAAGCGGGAGAACCTGCGCCCCCGGTGGCAGCTGATGAAGCCGGTGCTGGCCCTGGGCCTGGCGCCCTTCATTATGCAGACCACCGAGGCTCTGGTGAACGTGGCCTTCAACTCCTCCCTCCAGCGCTACGGCGGGGACATCCCCGTGGGGGCCATGACCGTGGCCAGCACGGTGATGCAGATGATCTGGATCCCCACCCAGGGCCTGGGCCAGGGGGCGCAGCCCATCATCAGCTACAACTACGGGGCCAGAAACGGCCAGCGGGTGAAGGAGGCGTTTTGGGCTCTGCTGCGGGTGAGCATGGTGCTGCTCATGAGCTTCTGGGCGCTGGTGGAGCTGTTCCCCGCATTCTTCATCAAGATCTTCAACAACGAGCCGGAGCTGCTGGATACGGCGGTGTGGACCCTGCGGCTGTACATGGGCTCCATGGGCCTGTTCGGCATCCAGATGACCGTGCAGCAGACCATGATGTCCATTGGGCGGGCCAAGGCGTCCCTGTTCATCGCCTGCCTGCGGAAGGTGATCCTGCTGATCCCGCTGATCTACCTGCTGCCCCGGTTCTTTGAGAACAAGGTGTTCGCCGTGTTCCTGGCGGAGCCGGTGAGCGACTTCATCTCCGTGACCGTGTCCGCCATCGTGTGCTTCTTTGTCCTTCGCAAGGAGCTGGCGGCTATGGAGCAGCAGCCAGGACCGAACACATAAGGCAAAAAGTTATGGGCCGCCTGTGCGGCCCATAATTTTTTGCGGATTTCCATGGTTTTCCGCTTCCCATTTGTGCTAAGTTATGGTAAACTATCCCCACAGTATCGACCGCGTTCGACAAAACCCGGAGAAAGAGAGAGGACCCATGAAAAAGATAGCATCCCTGTGCCTGTGCGCCCTGTTCCTGCTCACCCTCAGTTCACCGCCGGCCCTGGCGGTGGAGACCTTTGCCGCCAGCGAGGCGTGCGTGGAGCTGATCAAGGAGTACGAGGGCTTCCGCGATCAGGCCTATGAGGACAATGGGAAATGGTACATCGGCTATGGGACCAATGTGGAGCTGGCCGACTACCCCTACGGCATCACGGAGGAGGAGGCGGACTGGCTCCTGCGCCAGGCGCTGGCGGATAAGGAGGAGAGCGTCAACCGCATGCTCATGGACTACGGGATCTTCGTGACCCAGTACCAGTTCGACGCCATGGTCTCCATGACCTACAACCTGGGGACCCAGTGGATGCGCCCGGACTACCGGTTCTTCTCCTATCTGCTCCAGGGAATCGAGAATTATACGGAGGTGGAGGTGGTCAACGCCATCGCCACCTGGTGCCACCAGGGCACGACGGTGAAGGACCATCTGGCCCAGCGGCGGCTGCGGGAGGCGTCTTTGTTCCTCTACGGCGACTATGACGGCTGCCTGGTCTCTGAATACTGCTACATCCACTTTGAGGCCGGCGGCGGCCAGCTGGAGAACACCACCATCTTCTACCCGGTGGGCCAGCCCTACGGCCAGCTGCCCGTCCCCATCCTGACGGGCCGCCGGTTCCTGGGCTGGTACGACAGCTTCGGCCAGCAGTATACCGGCGTGGAGACAGCCTATGGCGACAACCTGACCCTCACCGCCCGGTGGGACGGGGAGGCCGCCCCCCAGAAGCCGGAGATCGACTATTCCGCCTGGGTCAACCCCTACAGCGACGTGACGGCGGAGAGCTGGTTCTTCGCCCCGGTGCGGGAGCTGAGCTATAAGGGCGTCATGAGCGGCTATCCCGACGGTACCTTCCGGCCGGATCAGGAGCTCACCTGCGGCGAGGCGCTGAAGCTGATCCTGCTGGCCGCGGGCCAGGAGGACCTGGGCAGCGTGGCGCTGGGGGCCCACTGGGCGGCCAATTATCTGATGACCGCGGAGCGCCTGGGCTGCGTGGCCCCCGGCGAGATCCAGGACCTGGACGCCCCCATCACCCGGTCCATGGTGGCCCGGATCACCGCCGTGGCCATGGGCCTCGACTACCGCACCGGGGCCAGCCCCTTCGCCGACGCCGATGACGGCTACCTGCTGGCCCTCTATGAGGAGGGCATCCTCAACGGCACCGTGTCCGCCGGCAAGCGGTACTACTACCCGGAGAGCACCATCATCCGCTCCGAAGTGGCGGCCATCGTCTCCCGGGTCAGCGGCTGGGAGTATCAGGAGAAGAACGACCCCGCCCGGTCCGGGTACATCGAGTACGCCAAAAAGACCATCCCCGTCAAGTGGGACGTGCCAGCCGCGCCCTATGACCGGAACCTGTTCGTCAAGGACGGCAGCCTCATGTACTACAACGACCCGGCCTATCAAACCGCCATCGGCATCGACGTGTCCTCCCATCAGGGGGACATCGACTGGCGGAAGGTGGCGGACGCCGGCATTGAATTCGCCTTCATCCGGGTAGGCGGCCGGGGCTACAGCGAGGGGGCCATCTACGAGGACCAGAAGTTCCTCCAGAACATCACCGGCGCCCAGGCCAACGGAATCAAGGTGGGAGTCTACTTCTACTCTCAGGCCATCTCCACGGAGGAGGCGGAGGAGGAGGCCCGGTTCGTCCTGGACAAGCTCATCGACAACCAGATCTCCCTGGACTACCCGGTGGTCTACGACTGGGAGATCGCGCCGTCCAAGACCGCCCGCACCGCCGGGATCGACTCCGTTACCCTCACCGACTGCGCCATCACGTTCTGCCAGACGGTGGAGGACGAGTGGTTCACCCCCATGATCTACTGCGGCCGGGAGGTGGCCTACACCATGTACGATCTCAGCCGCCTCACCGACTACGACCTCTGGTATCCCCAGTACGCCTCCCAGCCCGGTATGTACTACGATTACCGGATCTGGCAGTACACCGACAGCGGCTCGGTGCCCGGCATCAGCGGCAAGGTGGATATGGACCTCGCGTTCCTGCCCTATTAATAACGAAAGAAGAGACGCCTTCCCCCGGGGAAGGCGCCTCTTTTTTTGAAGTCACTTTGTCCGCGCCCGCCGGGGAAAACCGGCGCGGTTTTTGGGGGATCTGCTAGCCCAGATACTCCGCCGGGTCCACGGCCTGGCCGTTCTTGGACACAGAGAAGTGGAGATGGGCCCCCAGGGCCGCCTCCGTCAGGGAGGTGTTGCCCACGGTGCCGATGACCGTTCCTGCCTCCACATGATCCCCCGCCAGCACCGGCGGGTCCACCTGCAGGCTGGCGTAGGTGGTGACGGTGCCGTCGCCGTGGTCGATGACCACGGTGGGACCCATGCGCCCGTCGTCAGTGACGGACTGTACGGTGCCGGCGGCGACAGCCGTCACTTCGGTGCCCGCGGCGGCCTGGATGTCCACGCCGTCGTGGGTGCGCCAGTCGCCCAGGGTAGCGTCATAGGTGAGCTGGTCCAGGGAGAACACCGCTACCGTCTCCCCGCTGAGGGGGGCGGATACGGTCCGGCGCTCCGCTTTGGCGGGCGCCGCCGGGGCCTGGGGGATGGACACCACCTCGCTCACCGGCTCCTGGAGCTGGCCCGTGGGCTGGGCCGGGGTATCCGTCTCCAGGTCGGAGGGGAGGGAGGGGATCGCCGCCGGCTTCTGCCCGGAGACGGGCCGGGCGGGAGCGTCCTCCTCCTTCTGCTGATAGACGGGGGCCTTATCTCCCGGGTCGGTCTGATCCACGGTCACCGTCTGATCCTGACCCTCCTGGGGCGCGGTTTCCTCTCTGGACAGGGCAACATAGCCAACCACTCCGGCTGCGACCACGCAGACGAGCAGGGCTATGTAAAAGCCCATGCCGCCGAAGATGGAGGCAGCCTGCCGCTTGCCTCTTTTTTCCATACGCGACTTCCTTTCATCATCCCTCCGCTCCTGTGGGGCGGATGTGATGGCGCTCTCCTGAGGGGAGAAACGCCTCTGACCGCATTGTGCGCAGTCAGAGGCGTTTTTATACGGTTTTGCCAGTCCCTCCGGAAAAATTTCGCGGGGGCGTTTTCCAAGCGGTGTTTCGAATAGAACAGGACCCGCGTTGCCGCGCGCAAGACTCTGTGGAGCAGGGACTTGGCAGCGCGGAAAAATTCTTTTTGGATACGTTTTCTTATAAGAAAACGTATCAGGCCTGGGTCTCGCAGTAGAGGCAGCGGTACACCCGGTTCTCCCGGTCGGTGAGGGTGAACACCTGGGGCAGCTCCTGCTCCACGGAGGTGATGCACCGGGGGTTCTTGCAGCGGATGACGCCGGTGATGGTCTCCGGCAGCTTCAGCTGGCGCTTCTCCTGACGCTGGCCGTCCTTGATGATGTTCACGGTGATGTTGGGGTCCACATAGCCGATGAGATCCCAGTCCAGCTCCAGGATGCGGTCGATCTTGATGATGTCCTTCCGGCCCAGCTTGCCGCTGACCACGTTTTTCAGGATGGCCACGGTGCAGTCCAGCTCGCCCAGGCCCAGGATCTGATACAGCTCCATGGCCTTTCCGGCGGTGATATGGTCGATGACGATTCCGTTTTTGATAGCGTCGATGATCATAGTTTCACTCCTCCCTCTCAGTCGATGCCCAGCAGCTTCATGATAAGGGCCATGCGGATATACTTGCCGTACTGCACCTGCTTGAAGTAGCAGGCCCGGGGGTCCTTGTCCACCGCCACGGAGATCTCGTTGACCCGGGGCAGGGGATGGAGGATGCACAGGTCCTCCCTGGCGTTTTTCAGCTTCTCCGGGGTGAGGATATAGCTGTCCTTCAGGCGCAGGTAGTCCTCCTCGTTGAAGAACCGCTCCCGCTGGACCCGGGTCATATAGAGGATGTCCAGCTTCGGCATCACGGCCTCCAGGTCCGTGGTCTGCTCATAGGGGATGCCGGTTTTCTTCAGCGCCTCCTTCTTCACATAGCTGGGCAGCTTCAGCTCCTCCGGGGAGATGAGGATGACCTTGATGCCGCTGTAGCGGCTGAGGGCGCTGATAAGGGAGTGGACGGTGCGGCCGAACTTCAGGTCCCCGCAGAAGCCCACGGTGAGGTCGCTGAACCGGCCCTTCTCGTGGTGGATGGTCAGAAGGTCGGTGAGGGTCTGGGTGGGGTGGTTGTGGCCGCCGTCGCCGGCGTTGATGACGGGCACTGTGGCGCTCATGGACGCCACCAGGGGAGCGCCCTCCTTGGGGTGGCGCATGGCGATGATGTCGCTGTAGCAGGAGACGGTGCGCACCGTGTCCGCCACGCTCTCACCCTTGGCGGCGGAGGAGCTGGCGGCCTCGGAAAAGCCCAGCACCTGACCGCCCAGGCTCAGCATGGCGGACTCGAAGCTGAGGCGGGTGCGGGTGGACGGCTCGAAGAACAGGGTGGCCAGGATCTTGCCGTCGCACTTGTGGGCGTAGGCCGCGGGATCGTCGATGATCCTGCCGGCGACCGCTACCAGCTCGTCGATCTCCGCTGTGGACAGGTCCAGAATGTTGATCAGACTTCTCATGTTACTTGTTTCCTCCAATCCAGTTTTCATCGGACGGGTCATCCCGGAAGGCCAGCAGCCGGGCGACGTCCGCAGGTCTGATGTAGTTTTCCTCGGCGGCCACCCGGGCGATGACGTCAAAGTTCGTAAGGCTCACATTTTGTACGTCCGCCGCCGCCAGGCGCTCCAGGCCCTTCTTCATGCCGTAGGTGAAGATGCTGACCACTCCCAGCACGTCGGCGCCCGCTTCCCGCAGCACGTTCACCACCTCGATGACGCTGCCGCCGGTGGAGATCAGGTCCTCCACCACCACCACCTTCTGTCCCGGCTCCAGTCGTCCCTCGATCTGGTTCTGGCGGCCGTGGTCCTTGCTGCCGGAGCGGACGTAGCCCATGGGCAGGCCCATGATGTGGCCCACGATGGCGGCGTGGGCGATGCCGGCGGTGCTGGTGCCCATAAGGACCTCCGCCTCCGGGTACGCCCGCTGGATGGTCTCCGCCAGAGCGTTCTCCACGTCGTTTCGCACCTCCGGGGCGGTGAGAGTCAGGCGGTTGTCGCAGTAGACCGGGCTTTTGATGCCGCTGGCCCAGATAAAGGGCTCCTCCGGCCGGAAAAACACGGCTTTGATCTTGAGAAGATCCTTCGCGATGAGGGTTTGGATGGTTTCCATAGCAGGCTCCTTTTTTCTGTATCGTTTTCCCATGGACGGGGGTTCCGGACCGGGGTCATTCCCCCAGCAGCAGCTTCCGGAGGGCGGCGAGGTCCTCGGCGATATAGTCCGCCCCGGCGGAGACGTGCTCCGCCCGGTCGCCGTAGCCGTAGAGCACGCCGATGGCTTTGAGGCCCGCCTCGTGGGCACCGGCGACGTCGTGGCGGCGGTCGCCCACCATCACCGCCCGGCTGAGGTCCCCGCCGGCGAGACGGAGGGCCTGGCGGACGACCACGGCCTTTTTGGCCCCCTGCTGGTCGTGGAGAGGCGCGCCGCAGACATGGGCAAAGTACCGGGCCAGACCGAAGTGCTCCAGAATCCGCACGGCGAAGACCTCCGGCTTGGAGGTGGCGATGATGAGCTGTTTCCCGGCGGCTTGCAGGTCTCTCAGCAGCTCCGCCATGCCGGGGTAGGGCACGTTCTCATGCCAGCCCTGGCGGGAGAAGTACTCCCGGAAATACTCGGTGGCTTCCTCCGTCTGCTCCGGCGTAAAGCCGTAGAACTCCGGGAAGGACTCGTCCAGAGGCGGGCCGATGAACTTGGTCAGGCTGTCCGGGTCCTCGTGGATGCCGAAGCGGGCCAGAGCGGTGGCCACGGCCTTGGTAATGCCCTCCTTGGGGTCCGTCACCGTGCCGTCCAGATCAAATAAGATGGTATCCCAATGCATTTCGTATCCCCTTATCCCACAAATTCCCTGACGCACTGGCAGTAGGCGGCCACGGGGTCATCCGCCTGGGTGATGGGCCGGCCCACCACGATGTAGTCGCTGCCCAGCTCCCGGGCCCGGGCGGGGGTGGTGACGCGCTTCTGGTCCCCCGCGTCCCCGCCGGCGAAGCGGACGCCGGGGGTCACGGTGACAAAATCCCTGCCGCAGGCGTTGTGTACGGTCTCCGCCTCCAGGGGGGAGCACACCACGCCGTCCAGCCCCGCCTTCCTGGCGTTCCGGGCGTAGTGCATGACAGTAAAGGCCATGGCCTGGGGGATGAGCAGCTCGTCCGTCAGCTGCTCCTGGCTGGTGGAGGTGAGCTGGGTGACGGCGATGAGCAGGGGTCGGGACCCGTCGGGCCGGGTCAGGCCCTCCAGCGCCGCCTCCATCATGGGCCGGGCGCCGGCGGCGTGGAGGTTCACCATGTCCACGTCCAGGGCGGACAGCACCGCCATGGCCTTTTTCACCGTGTTGGGGATGTCGTGGAGCTTCAGGTCCAGAAAGATCCGGTGGCCCCGGGCCTTGATCTCCCGGACGATGGCAGGTCCCTCGGCGTAAAACAGCTCCATGCCGATCTTCACAAAGGGCTTCTCCTCCGTGAACCGGTCCAGAAAAGCTAGGGTTTTCTCCCTGCTGTCGAAATCCAGGGCGATGATCACGTCCTTACCCATGGTGCGCTCCTCCTATGATGTCTTTTAAATCGTTGATCTCATACTGCTCCATGACCCGGGGCAGATCCGCGATAATGTCCCGGCAGACGAAGGGGTCCACCAGGTTGGCGGCCCCCACCTCCACCGCCGTGGCCCCCGCCAGCATCATCTCGATGACGTCCTCCGCGCATTTGACGCCGCCCATGCCGATGATGGGGATGGATACCGCCTCGTACACCTGGTACACCATCCGGAGAGCCACCGGGAACACGGCGGGGCCGGACAGCCCGCCGGTGCCGTTGGCCAGCACCGGGCGGCGGCGCTTCAGGTCCACGCGCATCCCCATGAGGGTGTTGATGAGGCTGACGCCGTCGGCCCCCGCGGCCTCGCAGGCCCGGGCGATGGCGGTAATGTCCGTGACGTTGGGGCTGAGCTTCATGTACACCGGCTTGCGGGTGACGGCCTTCACCGCCCTCGTCACCGCCGCCGCCATGTCGGGGCTGGTGCCGAAGCTCATGCCGCCGTTGTGGACGTTGGGGCAGGAGATGTTCACCTCCAGCCAGCCCACCTGGGGCTCCCGGTCCAGCTTTTCGCAGGTGTAGGCGTAATCCTCGATGGAAAAGCCGCTGACGTTGGCCATGACGGGCTTGTGAAAGACCTCCCCCAGCCGGGGCAGCTCCTCGGCGGCGACCGCGTCCACCCCGGGGTTCTGGAGGCCCACGGCGTTGAGCATCCCGGCGGCGCACTCGGCGATCCGGGGGGTAGGGTTGCCGAACCGGGGCTCCCGGGTGGTGCCCTTGAAGGAGAAGGTCCCCAGACAGTTGATGTCATAGAGCTGGGCGAACTCATAGCCGTAGCCGAAGGTGCCGGAGGCGGGAATCACCGGGTTGTCCAGCCGGACGCCGGACAGGGTGACGGACGTATCTACCACAGGATCTCCTCCTTTTCCAGCACCGGACCGTCCCTGCAGATCCGCTTGCCGCCGTATTTCGTCTCGCAGGAGCAGCCCATGCAGGCCCCGAAGCCGCAGCCCATGCGCTCCTCAAAGCTGAGCTGGCCGGAGGTCCCGGCGGCGGCCCAAACCGCCTTCAGCATCGGCTCCGGGCCGCAGGCGCAGTAGTAGTCGTAGCGCTCCGGCAGGGCCCGGGTGACGAAGCCCCGGACGCCATAGCTGCCGTCGGCGGTGGCCACAAGAGTCTCGATCCCCAGGGCCCTGAACCGGTCCTCATAAAAGATCTCGCTTTTGAAGTTGAAGCCCAGGACGGCCACGGGGGTCTTTCCCGCCGCCAGGAGAGCTTTCGCCAGGCCGTACATGGGGGGCGTGCCTACGCCGCCGCCGATGACCAGAGTGCGGCTGCCGCACTTTTCCACGTCGAAGCCGTTGCCCAGTCCCGAGAGAACGTCCAGTTTCTCGCCGGGCGTCATGGCGGCCATGGCCCGGGTCCCGCTGCCCACGGCCTTGTAGACGATGGTGAGTCCCTCCCGGTCCCAGTCGCACACGGAGATGGGCCGCCGGAGAAAGAACCCCTCCAGCCTGATGTTGATGAATTGCCCCGGGGCGGTGATGGGGGAGGCGTCGCCCAGGAGCCGCATCTCCCACACGTCCGCCGTCAGGGGGCGGTTGGCCGCCACGGTATAGACCACCTGCTTCATATGCGCTCCTCCTGCCATACGATGTTCCCGTTTACCATGGTCAGCGTGCATACGCCGAAAAGCTCCATCCCGGCGAAGGGAGTGGCCCGGCCCATGGTGAGGAACTGCTCCGGGTCCACGGTAAAGCGCCGGTCCAGGTCGAACACGGCGAGGTCCGCCGGCTGGCCCACCGCCAACGGCGTACCGAAGCCGAACCGCCGGGCGGGGGCGCCGTGCAGCAGCTCCACCAGCCGGGCCAGAGAGATGACATTGGTCCTCACAAGATGGGTGTAGAGCGCGGGAAAGGCCGTCTCCAGCCCCACTACGCCCATGGCGCTTTTTTCCAGGCCCCGGGATTTCTCCTCCCGGCTGTGGGGGGCGTGGTCCGTGGCGACCATGTCGATGGTGCCGTCCCGGACGCCCTGAATGAGGGCCGCCCGGTCCTCCCGGGACCGGAGGGGCGGGTTCATCTTGAACCGCCCGTCCTCCCGCAGGTCCTCGTCGCAGAGGACCAGGTAGTGGGGGGCGGTCTCGCAGGTCACGTCCACTCCCCGGGCTTTGGCCTGCCGGATGAGGTCCACGCTCTCCTTGGTGGAGATGTGGCAGACGTGGTAGGCGCAGCCCGTCTTCTCCGCCAGACCCAGGTCCCGCTGGATCTGGCCCCACTCGCTCTCGGAGCAGATGCCCCGGTGGCCGTGGGCGCGGGCGTAGGCCCCGTCGTGGATATAGCCCCCCCGGAGAAGGCTGTTGTCCTCGCAGTGGGCGGCGACGATCTTCCCCAGACGCCTGGCCTCGGCCATGGCGGCGCCCATCATGGCTTCGCTCTGGACCCCCCGGCCGTCGTCGGAGAACCCGGCCGCGTCGGGGGCCATGGCCGCCAGATCCGCCAGCGCCTCCCCCTGCTCCCCCCGGGTGATGGCCCCGTAGGGGTGGACGTGGACGGCGGCGGAGCGGCGGATGGTGGCCAGCTGGGCCTCCAGCGTTTCCCGGCTGTCGGGGACAGGGGAGAGATTGGGCATGGAGCACACATGGGCGAAGCCCCCGTGAGCGGCGGCCAGAGTCCCGGTGCGGATGGTCTCCTTATAAGAAAATCCCGGCTCTCGAAGATGTACATGCACATCCACGAAACCGGGAAAAACAGCGGCGTTATGAAGATCGATGATTCTGGCGGCGGGGAAGGAGAGGTCCCTTCCCATGGAAACAATACGGCCGCCCCGGAGAAACAGGTCCACGGGACGGAACGCGCCGTCCGCGAACGCTCTGGCGTTTTTCAGCAGAAACTCCACGCCGACTCCTCCCCTCTGTCCCGGGCCGGGAAATTTTATCCTGAACATCATACCGGAAAGGGCAGGGAATGTCAAGATGAAAATTTATGCACACCCTATGCGCCGTTGACAACCGGAACGGCGTTTGGTATGATGGATATGGAAAGAAGGGCGGGCACGGATGGAGGAAAGGAGGCTTATCATGAAGCGATACGGAAAGCTGGCGCTGCTGGCGGCGCTGCTGCTGTTCCTGACCGGCTGCGGAGAGAGGGAGCTGTCCTTTGACAGCATAAAGAGCGGCGGGATCTTCGTCTATCCGGGGACCCGGTGGAACATGACCCCGGAGGAGGTCATGAGCGCCCTGAATCTCACGGAGAAACAGTTTACGCGGGTCTCCGACCCGTCCGCGGAGGAGATCAAGGGCGTTACAGATCAGCTTTTTCTGATGGAACAGGCAGGTGTCTCCGGCCTTGCCGCCGACGTCTGCTTCTGGTTCCGGTCCTACGGGGAGACCGGGGACCTGGGCCTCAAGGCGGTTACATGGCTGTTTGCCGGGGACGCGGACCTGGAGCCGGTGCGGAGGGATATCACAGCCGCCCTGGGGGAACCGGCCCGGACGGACGGGGAGCACGCTCTCGCCTATTGGGACAGCGAGGACAGCTTGGACCAGTACGGGACCTTTGCCGCAGAGGGGGAGCCGGCCGTTTCTCTGATTCTGGTGGACGGCCCGGACACGGCCCTCCCGCTGGCGTCGCTGCCCGGCGTGGGCCCCGGGGCCAAAGCGCTGATTCTGGGCGGGAATGTGGCGGATGTTCTCCAGCTTGAGACGCTTGGACGAGAGCCGTAAGAACAAAGAAAGACGGCAAGCGCCGGGGCGGGCATGTGCCCGCCGCGGCGCTTTTTGTCCGGTACCGGCCTTACTCCGTCCGAAGGGCCACTACGGGGTCCTTCTTGGCGGCCACCCGGGAGGGGATCAGGCCGGAGATGGTGGTCAGCAGAACGCTGATGGCCACCAGGATCGCCGCCCCCTGCCAGGGCAGGGCGGCCTTCAGCCCCTCGATGCCGGTGTAGTGGAGCAGAATGGCGTTGATGGGCACGATGAGCAGCAGCGTCACGCCGATTCCGATGAGGCCCGCCCCCAGACCGATGATGAGGGTCTCGGCGTTGAATACCCGGCTCACGTCCCGCTTGCTGGCGCCCACGGCCCGGAGGATGCCGATCTCCTTGGTCCGCTCCAGCACGGAGATGTAGGTGATAATGCCGATCATGATGGAGGATACCACCAGAGAGATGGATACGAAGGCGATGAGCAGATAGCTGATGCCGCTGATGATGTCGGTGATGGAGCTCATGAGCAAGGCGACATAGTCGGTGTACTCGATCTGCTGTTCCTCGTCCACGCCGTCGTTGTACGCTCCAATGAGGTCCGCGATCCGGTCCTTCTCCGCGAAGGTGGTGGCGTAGATGCTGACGGTGGCCGGGGAATCCGGATCCACATAGCCCAGCCGGTCCAGATTCTCCTCATAGGTGGAGTCCGACACGGTGGGGGGCATGTAGTGGTCGTAGAGGTAGACGTACTGCCCGTCGGTGAACGGCGTCATCCCGGCGGCGGCCAAAGCGTCCGTGCCGCCGCTCATGGTCAGGTCCAGCGCGCCGGAGAGCTGTCCGATGCTCATGGCCCCCAGACGCTGCCGGACGCCCTGGGCGTACTGCTCCCGGATCTGCTGGGCCATGGCCTCCTCCACCTTGCCGAAGAGCTCCTCGTCCCCCATGTCCGCGATGTAGGATCTGACGGTGTCCCCGTCCACCCCCATCTCATCGGCGTACTGGGTCACGATCATCTCCTCGATGGCCTGGCGGGTCATGCCCTCCATCTGCCGGGCCACCACGCCGTCCACGTATTCGTCGGAGGGCTGGCTCATGGCGTCCAGATAGGCCTCCGCCTTTTCGCTCTCGGAGCGGCAGGAGAGGCTCTCCGTGATGGCCTCCCGCTTCTCCTGGGCGGTGGGCTCCACATAGTCCTCCGTGGCGAAGGGCAGGCCCGATATCACGTCGGTGTCCGGGTCCGCCAGCTGCTGGGAGACGATCTGGGTGTCATTGGCCGTCTGGATGGCGTAGGCGGTCAGGGCGCTGGTATAGCCGATGGCGCCGTGGACCATGGCGGCGGTGGCGTCCTCGCTGGGCCGGGCCACGCCCACCACCTTCAGCCGGATGCCGGCGTCGTCGCTGTTGTAGAGGAAGTCCATCCCCGCCTCGGTGGCGGACATATCGGTGTAGCTGCCGGCAGCGGCATCATACTGGTAGTATTCGGCGGGGAGCAGCAGCTTGAAGCTGGTTTCGCACAGCTCCTCGTAGGTCCAGCCGTCGGTATCCATGCCGATGGTCTCGCCGTTTTTCATGTCCGTCAGCATCCGGTCGATCTCCTCCTTGGGCATGTAGCCCAGGGCGTACAGCATCAGATCGGAGATCTCGTTGTTGGCGTCCACGAACAATATGACCTCGTCGTACCGCTCCGGCCACTTGCCGTAGAGCAGGTCGTACTGGTCCTCCAGCTGCCCGGCCACCAGCTGGCCGTCGTCCCCCGCCAGCAGCTCCTCCCACACGTCCATGCTCTCGTACATGGAGCCCATGGAGGCGAAGTAGGAGGAGTAGTCGCCGCCGTACATGGTGGTCATGGCGTCCTGCATCAGCTGGATCACGTCGCTTTTCAGGATCTCGCCGTTTTCGTCCTGGGTGTAGACGTCAAAGTCGAAGTCGTAGCTGTACTGGATGCTGGCTATGTCGGCGATGCCTCCGCCGCCGGCGTCCAGATACGCCTTGAAGGATTTCAGGTCGTTGGTGGAGGTCTCCGCGTTGAGCATGGAGTTGACCATGTCGAACAGCACGTTGGAGGCGTAGACCTTCCCATCCTCCCGGGGCTCCTGCTCCTTCTCCCGGTTGGCCCCCATGAAGGAGGTCATCATGGCGGACATATCGGCGGTCTCCGCCTGGATGGTGATGGGGTAGTTGGACAGGGTATCCTCCTGGATCTGCTCGATGTAGGTGTTGATCCCGGTGGAGAGGGAGAGAATCAGGGCGATGCCGATGATGCCGATGGACCCGGCAAAGGCGGTGAGGATGGTGCGGCCCTTCTTGGTCATGAGGTTATTGAGGGACAGGGAAAAGGCGGTGAAGAAGGACATGGAGGGCTTCTTCTGCCGGACCGCCGCCGGGGCGGGGGCCGCCTCCTCGCCGGAGAAGGGGGCGCTGTCGTCTACCACCTGGCCGTCCTTCAGCCGGACGATGCGGGTGGCGTACCGCTCCGCCAGCTCCGGGTTATGGGTGACCATGATGACCAGCTTGTCCCGGGCGATCTCCGCCAGGAGGTCCATGACCTGGACGCTGGTCTCGCTGTCCAGAGCGCCGGTGGGCTCGTCGGCCAGCAGGATGTCCGGGTCGTTGACCAGCGCCCGGGCGATGGCCACCCGCTGCATCTGGCCGCCGGAGAGCTGGTTGGGCCGCTTTTTCATCTGGTCCGCCAGCCCCACCTTTTCCAGGGCCTCCGCCGCCCGGCGGCGGCGCTCCGCCTTGCCCACGCCGGAGAGGGTCAGGGCCAGCTCCACATTGCTGAGCACGCTCTGGTGGGGGATCAGGTTGTAGCTCTGGAACACGAAGCCGATGGAGTGGTTGCGGTAGGTGTCCCAGTCGCCGTCCTTGAACTCCTTGGTGGACCGGCCGTTGATGACAAGGTCGCCGCTGGTGTACTGGTCCAGGCCGCCGATGATATTCAGCAGAGTGGTCTTGCCGCAGCCGGAGTGGCCCAGAATGGCCACGAACTCATTTTCCCGAAAGCAAAGGTCCACCCTCCGCAGGGCGGTGACGTTCTCCCCCGCGGTCTCGTAGACCTTGACGATGTTTTCTAGTTTCAGCATGGATGGTCCTCCCCGATACATCTTCTATAACAGACGCTACTTTACGGGAATCAGACGGAAATGTCAAGCGGCATCCTGTCAAATTTACACATCGTTCACAAACGAACTATTTTGACGGTCCGACGGAAATTTTCAAATAATTATTGACAAACGATAATTCATGTGGTACGATGGGGCCATGCGATTATTGTTGTACGATAATTTTGATAGGAGGCGGCGATATGGATCAAAACGATAAGGCCCTGGGGCGGGCCATGACCGCCGGGGCGGCGCTGACCGCGCTGGCGGCGGCCCTGGCCCTGTTGGAGGGGAAGGGACCCCGCCCGGTGACGGCTCTGGGCCGGTGGCTGCGGGACATGAGCCTCAGCGGCGCCGGCGGGGACGCCCTGGCCTGGCTGGTAACGGCGGCGCTGTCCCTGGCGCCGGCGGCGGCGGTCTGGCTGCTGCTGGGCCGGACAAAGCGGCGGTGGGCGGACGCCCTGCTCCCGCTGACGGTCCCCCTGGTGTTCGCGGCGGTGTTTTACGCGGTGAACCCCACCCTGGGGGGCAGTCTGGGCTGGCTGCTGCCGGCGGCGGCCCTCTCCACGACGGCGGCGGCCCTGCTGGCCTGGGTGGTCCTGCGGTTTCTGGGGGCCCTGGCGGACGCGCCCCGGGAGCGGCTGGCCGCCGCCCTGGGGGTCCTGCTGACCGTCTGCGGCGTTTTTATGGCCCTGGCCGCCGTATGGAACGGCTTCGCCCAGTGGCAGGCGGGGGCGGAGGCGGTCCGCGCCGCCAATACCGGGGCCCGGGAGACGGCGGAGCGCACAGTGGCGGTCCAGGGGCTGCTGGCCCTGCTGGAGCTGCTGCCCAGCCTGCTGGGGGCGGCGGCCCTGTTCTGGGGCGGACGGCTGGCGGGCCGGATGGGGACGGACCCTTTCGGGGAGGAGGCCCTGGCCCTCTGCGGCCGCACCGCCGGACTGTGCCGCCGGGCCGCCGGGGCGGCGGCGCTGCTGGAGCTGCTGGCGGGGCTGGTCCAGCTGCTGCTCTTCAGGTCCCTTGCCAGCACCAGCTTCCACCTCCGGCTGAGCCTGACCCCCCTGGCGGTGACGGCGGCGCTGTATCTGCTGTGCCAGTGGTTCCAGCAGGGGCGGGCGCTGAAGGCGGACAACGACTCCATCATATGAGGGGGACGCCATGGCCATTACCGTACATCTCAGCGAGGTGCTGAAGGAGCGGGGCATGACCAGCAAGGAGCTGTGCGCCAAGGTAGGCATCACCGAGGCCAACCTCTCCATCCTGCGCTCCGGCCGGGCCAGCGGCGTCCGGTTCCACACCATCAACCGAATCTGCTACTATCTGGACTGCGACGTGGGGGATATCCTCCGCTTCGACGGGAGATTGGAGGATGAATATGAGGAATAAGCTCTTTGCCCTGCTGCTGGCGGGGATGACGGTCCTGCTGGCGGGGTGCTCCCTGGCCCGGCCCGAGGCGGAGGACCCGCAGGACCGGTTCTGCGGATTTTTCATGACCTACAGCGAAAGCGGCGCCGGAAAGGACTTTTACGACAACCCCCACCTGACGGAGCTGGGGACGGAGACCCTGGATACCGGGAAATGCGGCAGTTTCTCCTTCCCCCGGCAGGTGCTGGTGTTTGACCGGGAGATGGAGCGCTTCCCCGGAATGGAGGGGTACGCCCTCTTTATCTTCCGGGGGACCGGAGAGAGCGTCTCTACCTATACCCGATGCGTCTCCAACATGGGGGGAGGAGCGTTCCACACCACCGCAGCCGACCAGGGGACCCGGGATGAGATCGAGGGCACGGTGTACATGGGGCCGCCCCTGGGGGCAAAAAACTGGGACCCTAACCAGAATACGGGCTATTGGCACGCTTACCGGGTGTACCAGAGCAAGGACGGCACGGTCTACCTGGACGGCAGCGGCAACAGCTACGGCGGGGCCGGCGGCATGAGCACCACGGAAACGGCGACCTATACCTCCACGGAAAACGGCGAGACCGTCAGCGAGGACAGCGTATCCGTCACGGTGCATATCGAAATGGTTTCCCGGCTGGAGGAGCTGACCGTCGCCCAGTTCAAAGCTGACGATACCCTGCTCCGCAGCGACAGCGTCCCCCTGGGCAGGGAGCTGCCCGCCGTGACGCCGGAGGAGGACGCCGTCTGGCTCCTGGTGGAGGAGCGGTACTCCGACGGGACCGTGAAGCGGACGGCCTACAGTGCGCCGGAGGAATCGGTTTTCCACGATGTGGTCCTTCTGGACGCCCGGGGCATGGGGAAAACGGCGTCTCTGGAGATCAAGGGTACGGGGAACAAATAAGGCGAAAGTCAGCGCCGGGGCATAGCCCCGGCGCTGACTTTTCATGATACATAAGGACCTACTTCTTCAGCTTCAGCTGCTTGCTGGGGACCACCGCGCGGAAGATCTCCCGCAGCTGGGCGGACTCGGCGGCGGCGTCCTCCATCTGGGCCTTGGGCAGCAGCCAGGCCTGGTTGGCGGACAGAAAGATGTAGAAGGCCCGGCCGGTCTCCCGGACCTGATAGAGCTGGTCGAAATTCACCTTGGCGTTATCCTTGCCCACGGTGACGTGGATGCCGAAACCGTCGATCTCCAGGTGCTGGACATAGGTCTCCCGGCCACTTTTCCGGACCTGGGAGCGGACCTTCTGCCGGGTGGAGAGGATCAGGACCAGGGCGGCGACGCCCATGGCGGCCACGCCCAGCAGCAGGGGGAAGGGAAGCCCCTTCATTCCCGGCCAGCTCTTGGTGATCCAGGACTGGTACATCCAGCCCACCAGTCCTCCCACCACGCCGAAGGCCAGGATGCCCTTCCACCAGGAGGAGAGCACCAGATAGAGATAGAACGCCTGGGTTTCCTTCATGCCAATGGTAAAATCCCGTTTGTATCCCATGTCGTTTCTCCTTCCTCACTGTCTGTCCGCCCGGCGGCAGACGAAGCTGTACCAGCCCTCGGAGGCGTTGGCTTTCTGGATGGTGAAGCCCGCCTCCTCCAATTTGCCCCGGACCTCCTCCGCACGGTCGTCGATGATGCCGGAGCAGATGAACACGCCGTGGGGAGCCATCAGCTGTCCCGCCGTGGGGGCCAGGGCGATGATCACATCGGCGACGATGTTGGCGACTACGATGTCATAGCCGCTTCCCATCTCCCGGCGGAGTTTTTCGTCCAGCACCACGTCCCCGGCCCGGACGGTGTACCGCGCCCGGTCCACGCCGTTGAGAGCGGCGTTTTCATAGGCCACCCCCACCGCCTTCTCGTCGATGTCGCAGGCGAAGGCGCTGTCCGCCCCCAGCAGCAGGGCGGCGATGGAGAGGATGCCGCTGCCGCAGCCCAGGTCCAGCACCCGCATACCGGGGCGCACCCGCTTTTCCAGGGCCTGGAGGCACAGCCGGGTGGTGGCGTGGCTGCCGGTGCCGAAGGTGAGACCGGGGTTCAGCCGGAGAGCCACCCGGCCATGGGGGTCCGCCTCCTCCCAGTCGGGGATGACGATGAGCCGCTCCCCGATCTCCATGGGCTTGTAGAACTGCTTCCAGTTGTTCTCCCAGTCCGCGTCCTCCACGCCGTCCATGGTCATGATGAGGGGAGCGCAGTCCGGACGCCGCTTTTTCAGCTCCGCCAGGGCGATGCGGGCCGCCGCCACCTGGGTGAAGCCCCCCTCGTCGTCGGGGACGTAGAAGGTGACCCGGCACTTGCCGGCCATGGACCGGTCCAGCTCCTCGTCCACATAGTCCCAATACTGGCGGTTCTGTTCCAGAAACTCCCGGAAATCCCCCTCGTCCTCAATGACCAGGCCGTCGATGCCCAGGGCGCTGAGGGCGTCGCACACCGGCTGCAGGCCGGCGGGGGAAGTGTCGATGTGCAGAGCTAACCACTTCATGGCTGTATACCTCGTTTATGTTACGATTTCAATAGGCATGATACCGAAAAATCGGGCCTACAGCGCCGCCTCTACCCGCAGGGCTTCGCCGTCCCAGCGGCAGCGGAAGCCGCCTCCGGGGGGACACTGCCAGGCGTAGAACTGATGGGTGGCCTCCAGGGCCTCCAGCAGGCACATGATGGTGCCGCCGTGGACCACCAGAGCGGCGGTCTCGCCCTCGCCGCAGGCGGCCATCAGTCCCCGGAAGGCCCGGACCGACCGCTCCCGCTGCTCCGGCATGCTCTCGCCGCCGGGAGGGGCCTCCTGCCCGCCGGAGCCGAGCCAGGCCCGGTAGGCGGCGTCATCCTTCAATTCCCCGTAGGTGCGCATCTCGAACGCGCCGAAGGCGCACTCCCGCAGGTCCGGGACCGCCTCCTGATCCTGACCGGGGAAGAGGATCGCCGCCGTTTCCCGGCAGCGCCGCAGAGGGGAGACGAAGAGCCGGTCCGCCGCGTACCGCCGTCCCCTCAGGGCGGCAATTCCCTGGGGGCACAGCGGCAGGTCCGTGGAGCCCACATACCGCCGCTCCAGGTTGCCCTGGGTCTGGCCGTGGCGGAGGAGCAGCACCGTTACAGCCACAGGGCCGCCCCCCTCTCCGCCAGCACCACGGCGGCCAGCAGGCCCAGCTCGCCCACCTGGATGAACCAGCCCGCCAGATCCCCGGTGAAGCCGCCGAACTCCCGGAGGGCCATGGCGCGGTAGATGAAATAAAAGACGATCATGACGATCAGGGCCGCCCCGCCGGCGATAAGGTCCCCCCACAGGAGGACCAGAGCGGCCCAGAGGAGCAGATACAGGGCCAGGACCCACCAGGGGAACCGGCTGCCGGATTTCAGGGTGGCCCCCATGCCCGCCCGGGCGGAGGGCAGGCGCTGGATGGCCCAGGCGGCGAAGGTCCGGCTGAGGACGAAGCCCGCGGCCACCGTGGGGACGGAGACCGCCTGAGCCGTCAGGGCAAAGGTCAGCAGAAACCACACGCAGCACCAGATGACGGCGAAGGCCCCGGCGCTGGAGTCCTTGAGGATGGCCAGCTTTTTTTCCCGGGGGGCGTGGGAGGCCAGGGCGTCCACGGTGTCGCAGTAGCCGTCCAGATGGATGCCCCCGGTGACCAGGACCGGCAGCACCGTCAGCAGAGCGGCCCGGAGGAGCGGACTGAACCCCAGCAGGGCGCTGAGCCGGTCCGTCAGGCAGTACAGAGCGCCGATGACCAGCCCCACCAGAGGGAGCAGGGACAGGGTGTGGCGCATATTGTCCTCACTCCACTCCACCTGGGGCATGGGGATGCGGGAGTAGGTGGAAAAGGTGATGGCCAGGGAGGCCAGCAGTCGTCTCATGGCACGGTTCTCTTTTCTTTCAGATGGGATTTTCTCTATTGTACCACGCGCCGGCGGATGTGGGAAGATGCTTTTGCATTTTTTGGGACTTTCACGGGGGATGAAAAAATATTCCTTGACAAATGGGGGCGGGGCGTGTAAACTGCAAAGCAAGTGAATAGAAAAGCGATGACGAAGACGGACGAGAAGGTTCTGCCCGCAGAGAGCCGGGGACGGTGAGATCCCGGCGGCAGGAGGTCTCATGTGTCCCATCCCTTCCGAGCTGGAGGTCCGAACCCCCTGATGGGCAAGTAGACGCCTCCCGTGACTGCCGCGTTAGAGCATAGGGCTTGCTGGAGCCTGAAGGGGCGTCTCCTCCGGGAGCGCAATTTGAGTGGTACCGCGGGTACATAACTGGGTTATGACTCGTCTCAAGAGAAACCTCTTGGGACGGGTTTTTGTTTTTCTATTCACCACAATATCCGCGCCGCCCGTCCGGCGCGCCGTAGGAGGATCAGCATATGGAACCTACCCGTGTGGCAAACGAGCTTCTGGAGATCGCCTTCCGTATCCGGGAGATGCGGGGGATCTGCGGCTACTCCCAGGAGGAGATGGCCCGCAGGACCGACACCACCCCCGACCAGTACCGGGCCTATGAGGCGGGGGCGGCGGACCTGCCCTTTACCTTTATTCACAAGTGCTCCCTGGCCTTCGGCATCGGCATCACCGACCTGCTGGAGGGACACAGCGCCCACCTGAGCAGCTATACCGTCACCCGGAAGGGCCAGGGCCAGCAGACCGCCAAGGAGCCGGGCATCGAGATAAGCAACCTGGCCCCCTTCTTCCGCAACAAGCTGGCGGAGCCGTACTATGTGACCTACGACTACGACGAGAGCCAGCAGCACCGCCCCATCCACCTCACCACCCACTCCGGCCAGGAGTTCGACATCGTTCTCTCCGGCCAGCTGAAGGTCCAGGTGGGGGAGCACACGGAGATCCTGGGGGAGGGGGACAGCATCCTCTACAACTCCTCCACCCCTCACGGCATGATCGCGGTGGGCGGCGCGCCCTGCGTATTCTGCGCCGTGGTCATCTCCGGCGAGAAAACCGACGAGAAGGCGGTGCGCCAGTCCATCGTCCAGGCCCGTACCAGCGAGGAGTACGTGGTCAAGCCCTTTATCCACGCCGTGGAGGACGCCAACGGGGTGCTCCAGTCCCTGGAATTCCCCAACGCGGACCAGTTCAACTTCGCCTTCGACTGCGTGGACGCCATCGCCGCCAAGTATCCGGAGAAGCTGGCCATGCTCCACCTGGACCACAACAAGACGGAGCGCCGCTTCACCTTCGAGGATATGTCCCGGGCCTCCAGCCGGGCGGCCAACTACTTCAAGGCCCTGGGGATCAAACGGGGGGACCGGGTGATGCTGGTGCTGAAGCGCCACTACCAGTTCTGGTTCGCCATTCTGGGGCTGCACAAGCTGGGGGCCGTGGCCATCCCCGCCACCAACCAGCTTCAGGCCCACGACTTCTCCTACCGCTTCAACGCTGCGGGAATCAGCGCCATCGTCTGCACCGCCGACGGCGACGCGGCCCGTCAGGTGGAGCTGGCGGAGGCGGAGAGTCCCACTCTGACCACCAAGATCCTGGTGGGCGGCAGCCGCCCGGGCTGGCGGGACTTCGACCAGGAGTACACCATGTACCGCAGCAAGTTCGAGCGGACGGCGGACGCCCCCTGCGGCGAGGACCTGATGCTCATGTTCTTTACCTCCGGCACCACCGGCTATCCCAAGATCGCCGCCCACAACTACAAGTACGCCCTGGGCCACTACATCACCGCCAAATACTGGCACTGCGTCCACGCCGACGGCCTGCACTTCACCATCAGCGAGACCGGCTGGGGCAAGGCCCTGTGGGGCAAGCTGTACGGCCAGTGGCTGTGCGAGGGGGCCGTGTTCACCTACGACTTCGATAAGTTCGACGCCGCCGACATTCTCCCTCTCTTCGCCAAGTATCATATCACCACCTTCTGCGCGCCGCCTACCATGTACCGGATGCTCATCAAGGAGGATCTGAGCCGGTACGACCTGAGCAGCATCCGGCACGCCACCACCGCCGGCGAGGCCCTGAACCCGGAGGTGTTCCGCCAGTTCGAGGCCCAGACCGGCCTGCAGATCTACGAGGGCTTCGGCCAGACGGAGACCACCCTGACCGTGGGCAATCTGGTGGGCAACAAGCAGAAGATCGGTTCCATGGGCAGACCCATCCCCACCTATGACCTGGTGCTGGTGGACGGCGACGGCAACCCGGTGGCCCGGGGCGAGAACGGCGAGATCTGCATCCGCGCCGGCGGGGAGAACGGCGTCCCCTGCGGCCTCTTCGCCGGGTATTACGGCGACCCGGCCCAGACGGCGGAGGTCTGGCACGACGGCTTGTACCACACCCGGGACGTGGCCTGGCAGGATGAGGACGGCTACCTCTGGTATGTGGGCCGGGCGGACGACGTCATCAAGTCCTCCGGTTACCGCATCGGGCCCTTCGAGATCGAGAGCGTCATCATGGAGCTGCCCTATGTGCTGGAGTGCGGCGTCAGCGCCGCTCCCGACGAGATCCGGGGCCAGGTGGTCAAGGCCAGCATCGTGCTGGTGAAGGGCGTGGAGGGCACCGAGGCGCTGAAAAAGGAGATCCAGGACTATGTGAAGCACCACACCGCCCCCTATAAGTATCCCCGCATCGTGGTGTTCAAAGACGAGCTGCCCAAGACCATCAGCGGGAAGATCATGCGGAACAGACTGTAGGACTGCCGCCCCCCTGGGGGGCAAAAAAGCAAAAATTTCTTCTTGACCATTTGCCAACAGATATGGTAAGATAGTGCCACAATTTTATAGCGGCCCATGAGGCCGCCCCAAAGACTGTGACGGAGAGGGCTTGGGAGGTAGTTTTTCAGAGAGCCGGCGGCTGGTGCGAGCCGGTAAAACGAAACCTGAGCAGGTAGCTCCTGAGTCGGAAGGAAGAAACCGGCGGCGACGCCGGGATTAGACCCTTCCCGTATGGCCGCGTCAAGGCGCAGGGCTTGCCGGAGCCCGATGAGGGGCGTTTCGGATGAAACGCAATTTGAGTGGTACCGCGGGTATAGAAATACTCGTCTCAAAGATCACCATATCTTTGGGGCGAGTTTTGTTTTGCCCCAGGCGCGGAGAGCGCGAGGAGGAAACGCCATGAAACAGCAAATGACCGCCGGACTGGACCTGAAGCTGCGGGAGATGGCCCAGCGGATCCGGGAGCTGCGGGAGATCGTGGGCCTGACGCCGGAGCAGATGGCCGGGCTCACCGACGTGACCGCGGAGGAGTACCGGCTGTGCGAGGCCGGGGAGCGGGACCTGAACTTCGCTTTTATCTACCGCTGCGCCCAGGCCCTGGGCGTGGACGTCACCGACATCATCGAGGGCGCCAGCCCGAGGCTTTCCAACTACACCCTTACCCGGGCGGGGGAGGGCCAGCACATCGAGCACGCCAACGGCATGACCTACTACAACATGGCCGCCCGGTTCAAAAAGCGGGTGGCGGAGCCCCTGTATGTGGTGGCCCAGTACAGCGACGAGGCCCAGCTCCGGCCCATCGACTGCACCAGCCACTCCGGCCAGGAGTGCGATATCGTCCTCTCCGGCCAGCTGAAGGTCCAGGTGGGGGAGCACATCGAGATCCTGAACCCCGGGGACACCATTTATTACAATTCCACCGCCCCCCACGGCATGATCGCCACCGGCGGCCGGGACTGCGTGTTCTACGCCATCGTTCTGGAGGGGGACGACCAGGTCCAGCCCCTGCCGGTCCCGGAGAAGAAACTGGAGCGGCGGAAGGCCCCGGAGGCGGCGGACCGGGAGCCGCGGATCTGGGAGAAGTTCCTCTCCGTGGAGGAGCGGGAGGACGGCTCCCTGGAGAAGATCCGCTTCAAGGACCCGGACCGGTTCAACTTCGCCTTCGACGTGGTGGACGGCCTGGCCCGGCGGAAACCCGACAAGCTGGCCATGCTCCACGTGGACCGCAGCAAGGTGGAGCGCTACTTCACCTTCGCGGATATGTCCCGCTACTCCAGCAAGGCCGCCAACTATTTCCGGGCCCTGGGAATCAGGCGGGGGGACCGGGTGCTGCTGATCCTCCGCCGCCACTACCAGTTCTGGTTTGCCATTCTGGGCCTGCACAAGCTGGGGGCGGTGGCGCTGCTGGCCAGCAACCAGATGATGACCCACGACCTGGAGTACCGCTACGAGGCCGCCGGGATCTCCGCCGTGGTCTGCACCGCCCACGGGGAGGTCTCCCGCCACGCGGAGGAGGCCGCCCAAAACTTCCCCGACATGACCAGGATCATGGTGGACGGCTGCCGGGAGGGCTGGCACGACTTCGACAATGAGTTCCGCCTCTACTCCGACGAGTTCATCCGGGAGAAGGACGCCCCCTGCGGCGAGGACCCCATGCTCATGTTCTTCACCTCCGGCACCACCGGCTTCCCCAAGGCGGCGGTCCAGTGCTGCAAGTATCCCCTGGGCCACTTCATCACCGCCAAATACTGGCACTGCGTGGACCCGGAGGGCCTGCACCTGACCATCTCCGACACCGGCTGGGCCAAGGCCATGTGGGGCAAGCTGTACGGCCAGTGGCTCAACGAGGCCGCCGTGTTCGTCTACGACTTCGACCGCTTTGACGCCGCCGACATTCTGCCCATGTTCGCCAAGTACCATATCACCACCTTCTGCGCGCCGCCCACCATGTACCGGATGCTCATCAAGGAGGATCTGAGCCGGTACGACCTGAGCAGCATCCAGCACGCCACCATTGCCGGCGAGGCCCTGAACCCGGAGGTGTTCCACCAGTTCCGGAAGGCCACGGGCCTGAGCCTGATGGAGGGCTTCGGCCAGAGCGAGACCACGGTGATGATCGGCAACCTCGTGGGCATGAGCCCCAAGCCCGGCTCCATGGGCAAGCCCGTCCCCCTGTACCCGGTGGATCTGGTGGACGGCGATGGGAACAGCGTGGCCGACGGCCAGGTGGGCGAGATCGTCATTCGGGCGGAGAAAACGGATATCTGCGGCCTGTTCCGGGGCTACTACAACAATCCGGAGGGCACGGACGCCGCCTGGCACGACGGACTGTACCACACCGGCGACACCGCCTGGCGGGATGAGGACGGCTACTTCTGGTATGTGGGCCGGGTGGACGACCTCATCAAATCCTCGGGCTACCGCATCGGGCCCTTCGAGATCGAGAGCGTCATCATGGAGCTGCCCTATGTGCTGGAGTGCGGCGTCTCCGCCGCCCCCGACCCCATCCGGGGCCAGGTGGTCAAGGCCAGCATCGTGCTGGTGAAGGGCACGGAGGGCACCGAGGCGCTGAAAAAGGAGATCCAGACCTACGTCAAGCAGCATACCGCCCCCTACAAGTACCCCCGCATCATCGTGTTCAGGGACGAGCTGCCCAAGACCACCAGCGGGAAGATCATCCGCGGCAAACTGTAACAGGAAACGACTATGGACCATAAACGAGTGACTCTCTTTGCCGGGCACTACGGCTCCGGCAAGACCAATATCGCCGTGAACTACGCCCTGCTCCTGGCCCGGGAGGGCAAAAGGGCCGCCATCGCGGACCTGGACATCGTGAACCCCTATTTCCGCACCAAGGACAGCGCGCCTGAGCTGACGGCGGCGGGGGTCGATCTCATCTCCCCCCAGTTCGCCAACTCCAACGTGGACCTGCCCGCCCTGCCGGCGGAGGCCTACCGCCTGGTGGAGGACCGGAGCCTCTTCGCCGTCATGGACATCGGCGGGGACGACCGGGGGGCCTACGCCCTGGGCCGGTACACCCCCTTTCTCCTGGAGGAGGGGAACTTCCGCATGGCCTTTGTGGCCAACCCCTGCCGCCCCCTGACCCGGACGCCGGAGGAGGCCCTGGAGGTGATGGGGGAGATCGAGAAGGCCGGGGGCCTGCCCTTTACCTGCATCGTCAACAACGCCAACCTGGCCCACGAGACCACGGCGGAGACGGTGCTGGAAGCCCTCCCCTATATGGAACGGCTCAGCGAGCTCAGTGGCCTGCCGGTGTGGATGACCTGCGCCGAGGAGCGCTTGGCGGCGGACCTGGCGGGCCGGGTGGAAAACCTGCTGCCCATGAAGCTGCAAAAGAAGTACTTCGACCTGCCGGAGCAGAAGGCCCCGCCCAAAGCGAGGCCCATCTTCGGCTGAGAGGAGGCGCTATGCTGCCCATGGAGAACATATCCGCCCGGTATGCCGTCCGGCCTCTGACGGCGGCGGACATGCCGGACCTGCTGGCCCTGGCCCGGGGCAACCCCCTCTACTATGAGCATATGCACACCAGGCCCACGCTGGGAAATCTTACAAGGGACCTGACGGCCCTGCCGCCCCGCAAGACCCTTGACGACAAATATTTTCTGGGCTACTATCAGGGTGACCGCCTGACCGCCGCCCTGGACCTCATCACCGGGTATCCCGATCGGTCGACGGCCTTTATCGGCTGGTTCATTCTGGACCCATCGGTCCAGGGACAGGGGGAGGGTACGGCGCTTATCGGCGAGCTGCTGGCGTTTTTGAAGGACCGGGGGTTTTCCTCCGTCCGCCTGGGCCGGGTGAAGGGAAATCCCCAGAGCAAGCGGTTCTGGGAGAAAAACGGCTTCGCCCCCACCGGGGTGGAGACCGACGGCGGCGGCTATACCATCGTTGTGATGCGGCGGGAGCTGGCATAACAAGAGCATTTTTACACGCCCGCGTCCTGCGGACAGTGGAGAGATAAGGAGGAAACAGTATGGCAAAAGTAACCTTCCAAACGGATCTGTGCAAGGGCTGCGGCCTGTGCGTGGAGGCCTGCCCCAAGCACATCCTGGCCATTGCCAGGGACCGGATCAACCAAAAGGGCTATTCCCCCGCGGTGATGACGGATCAGGACGCCTGCATCGGCTGCGCCTTCTGCGCCACCATGTGCCCGGACTGCATCATCACCGTGGAGAAGTGAGAAGGAGGAGACTATGGCAGAACGAGTATTGATGAAGGGGAACGAGGCCATCGCGGAGGCCGCCATCCGGGCGGGCTGCCGCCACTACTTCGGCTACCCCATCACCCCCCAGACGGAGGTGGCGGCCTACATGGCCAAAAAGATGCCCAGGATCGGCGGCGTATTCCTCCAGGCGGAGAGCGAGATCGCCTCCATCAACATGGTCTACGGCGCCGCCGCCGCGGGGATGCGGGTGATGACCTCCTCCTCCAGCCCCGGGATCTCCCTGAAGGGGGAGGGCCTGAGCTACATAGCCGGCAGCGACGTGCCCGCCTTCGTGGTGAACGTCCAGCGGGGCGGCCCGGGCCTGGGGGGCATCCAGCCCAGCCAGTCCGACTACTTCCAGGCCACCAAGGGCGGCGGCCACGGGGACTACCGCATGATCGTGCTGGCTCCCGCCTCCGTCCAGGAGATGGCCAGCCTCACCGTCAAGGGGTTCAACCTGGCGGACAAGTACCGCATGACTGCCATGATCCTGGCCGACGGCACCATCGGCCAGATGATGGAACCCATCTCCTTCGAGGACGTGGAGGTGGAGACCTACGACAAGCCCTGGGCCCTCACCGGCACGGAGATGAAGCGCAGGCACAACATCGTCAACTCCCTCTACCTGAAGCCCGACGAGCTGGAGCGCACCAACTTTGCGCGCTATGAGCGCTACAGGCTGGTGGAGGACAACGAGGTCATGTACGAAGCCTACCGGATGGAGGACGCGGAGGTCTGCGTGGTGGCCTTCGGCATCGCCGCCCGGGTGGCGAAAAACGCCGTAGCCGCCGCCCGGAGCGAGGGCATCCGGGCGGGCCTGATCCGGCCCATCACCCTGTGGCCCTTCCCCGCCAAGGCCCTGCGGCAGGCGGCGGACCAGGTGAAGGCCTTCGTCTCCGTGGAGCTGAACATGGGCCAGATGATCGAGGACATCCGCCTGGCCACGGAGTGTACCCGCCCCGTCGCGCTCTGCAACCGCTGCGGCGGCATGATCCCCAGCCCCGACCAGGTGCTGGATTCCATCCGCAGGGCGGAGAAAGGAGAGAACTGATATGGCGATCGTATTTCAGAAGCCCCACGCCCTCACCGACGCGCCCCTCCACTACTGCCCCGGCTGCCCCCACGGCATCATCCACCGGCTGGTGGCCCAGGCCATCGACGATCTGGGCATCGAGGGGAAGTGCATCGGCGTGGCCCCAGTGGGCTGCGCGGTGATGGCTTACGACTATTTTGCCTGCGACATGATCGAGGCGGCCCATGGGCGGGCCCCCGCCACCGCCACCGGCATCAAGCGCTGCCGCCCGGAGAACATCGTTTTTACCTATCAGGGGGACGGCGACCTGGCCTCCATCGGCATGGCGGAGACGGTCCACGCCGCCGCCCGGAACGAGAATATCACCATCATCTTCGTCAACAACGCCATCTACGGCATGACCGGCGGCCAGATGGCCCCCACCAGCCTCCCCGGCCAGGTGACCCAGACCAGCCCCTACGGCCGGGACGTGAACCACTGCGGCTGGCCCATCCGGGTCTGCGAGCTGCTGAGCACCCTGGAGGGACCGGAGTACATCGCCCGGGTGGCCGTGAACAACGTTAAGAACGTAAAGGCCGCCGGAAAGGCCATCAAAAAGGCCTTCCAGAACCAGGTGGAGGGCAAGGGCTTCTCCCTTATCGAGGTGGTCTCCGCCTGTCCCACCAACTGGGGCATGACCCCCCAGAAGGCTCTGGAGTGGGTGGAGAGCGACATGATCCCCTACTATCCCCTGGGCGTCTACAAGGACCGCACCGCTGCAAAGGAGGCTGAGGCGAAATGAAAACCACCCAGATCCTGATCGCCGGCTTCGGCGGACAGGGCATCCTGTTTGCCGGAAAATTCCTGGCCTACAAGGGCCTGCTGGAGGACCTGCAGGTGAGCTGGCTGCCCTCCTACGGGCCGGAGATGCGGGGCGGCACCGCCAACTGCAATGTGATCCTCTCCGACGACCCCATCGGGTCTCCCATCGTCACCCATCCCGACGTGCTCATCGTCATGAACCTGCCCTCCCTCCAGAAGTACGCGGATACGGTGGTCCCCGGCGGCCAGATCTATGTGGATTCCACCCTGATCGGCGAGAAGGTGGCCCGCTCTGACGTGGAGGTCTACTACATCCCCGCCACCCAGATGGCGAACGACGCCGGGGTGCCCACCCTGGCCAACATGATCATCATGGGCCATGTGCTGAAAAACAACCCGGAGCTGAGCTTCGCCGGCACCGAGATCACGGTCCAAAAGCTGGTCCCCGCCAAAAAGGCGGAGCTGGTGGGACTGAACATGAAGGCCCTGGAGGCCGGCCGGGACTATGCCGGGTGAGCGTATGAAGATCTCCTGTATACAGATGGATATGGTCCTGGGGGCGGCGGAGGAGAACTTCGCCCGGGCGGAGGCCATGGTCCGCGCCGCCGCGGACCGGGACCGCCCGGACGTGATCGTGCTGCCGGAGATGTGGAACGCCGGGTTCTTTCCGGCGGATCTGGAGGCCTCCGCCGACCGGGACGGGGAGCGGACCAGGGCCGTGTTCGCCCCCTTGGCCCGGGAGCTGAACGTGAACATCGTCTGCGGCAGCGTGGCCAACAGGAAAGAGGACGGCTTCTACAACACGGCCTACGTGTTTGACCGGTCCGGCGCTGTCGCGGCCCGGTACGACAAGACCCATCTCTTTACCCCCTCCGGGGAGCATGAGAGGTTCCGGGCAGGGGAGAGCCTCTGCCGCTTCGAGCTGGAGGGCCATCCCTGCGGCCTCATCATCTGCTACGACATCCGGTTCCCGGAGCTGACCCGGACCCTGGCCCTGGAGGGGATCGAGCTGCTGTTCGTCCCCGCCCAGTGGCCCGCGAAACGGACCATGCACCTGGACACCCTGGCCCGGGCCCGGGCCATCGAGAACCAGATGTTCCTGGCCCTGTGCAACAGCGCCGCCAGGGACACCGGCTGCGGCGGACACAGCGCCGTCATCGACCCCTGGGGGGAGTACCTGGCCAGAGCCGGGGAGAGGGAGGAGACCATCACCGCCGAGGCCGACTTCTCCGTCATCCGGGGGATCCGATCCTCCATCAATGTGTTCCGGGACCGGCGGCCGGAACTGTATTTCAAGACGACCAACGACCAATAAAAGAAAGGTGGCAGCTACTATGTCCTACACATTCCCCGTGACCCGCACCAGTCATCCCAAGCCCAAGCCGGATCAGACCAATCTGGGCTTCGGCAAGTATTTCACCGACCATATGTTCATGATGGACTACGACGAGGGCCAGGGCTGGCACGACGGCAGGATCGTCCCCTACGGTCCCCTCAGCCTGGACCCTGGCTCCGCCGTGCTGCACTACGCCCAGATGATGTTCGAGGGCATGAAGGCCTATCTGACCCCCGAGGGGAAGATCAACCTCTTCCGCCCCTACATGAACGCCGCCCGCATCAACCGCTCCGGCGAGCGCATGTGCTTTCCTCCTCTGGACGAGGACCTGTTCGTTGACGCGGTGAAGGCCATCGTGCGGGAAGACGCCGACTGGGTCCCCTCCCACCCAGGCACCGCCCTGTACATCCGCCCCTACATGATCGCCGACGAGGTCAGCTTCTCCGTGGAGCCCGCCAAGCACTGCCTGTTCATCATCATCCTGTGCGCCGTGGGTGCCTACTACGACATCAACCGGGGCGGCCTCACCGGCAGCCACATCTATGTGGAAGACGAGTACATCCGCGCCGCCAAGGGCGGCACCGGCTTCGCCAAGTGCGGCGGCAACTACGGCGGCGGCATGCGGGCCACCAAGAAGGCTCTGGAGAACGGCTGCAAGGAGGTGCTGTGGCTGGACGCCCACGAGCACAAGTATGTGGAGGAGGTGGGCACCTCCAACGCCTTCTTCATGATCGGCGACGAGGTCATCACCGCGCCTCTGGGCGGGTCCATCCTCCCCGGCGTCACCCGGGACAGCACCATCACCCTGCTGCGGAAGTGGGGCTATACCGTCCATGAGCGGCTGCTCTCCATCGACGAGATCGAGGCCGCCAGCAAGGACGGCACCCTGAAGGAGGCCTGGGCCACCGGCACCGCCTGCGTCATCTCCCCCATCGGCTATCTGAAGTACAAGGGCCGGGACATCGTGGTGAACGGCGGCGGCGTAGGCGAGCTGAGCCAGCGGCTCTACGACACCCTCTACGGGATGCAGACCGGCACCCGTCCCGACGACATGGGCTGGATCGTCCAGCTTGGCTGACCGGGAGGGCGCGCCTTCATCAAACACGCCCCCAAAGCCGGCGGCGGGCCGCCGCGGCTCTGGGGGTGTGCTATGCTCTTTGAGAACCGTCCGGGAACGGAGGAGGAAACGGGACATGACCGGGAAACAGGACTGGGCCGCGCTGCTGCGCCAGGGGGAGGAGCTGACCTGGAGAGGCCAGCTGGCCCTGGTGGTGCGCTTCAGCATCCCCGCCATCGTGGCGGAGCTGACCACCATCGCCATGGAGTACATCGACGCGGCCATGGTGGGCAGTCTGGGCGGCGCCGCCACCGCCTCCATCGGCCTGGTGTCCAGCACCACCTGGCTCATCAACGGGCTGTGCCTGGCGGCGGCCACGGGTTTTTCCGTGCAGCTGGCCCATCTGGTGGGGGCGGGGGAGGACGTGGCCGCCCGGAAGCTGGTCCGTCAGGCCCTGCTGGTGACGTGGCTGTTCAGCCTGGTCCTATCCGGCGCCGCCGCGGCCATCAGCGGCGGACTGCCGGTGTGGCTGGGGGGCGGGCCGGACGTTACCGGCGGCGCTTCCCGGTACTTCCTGATCTACGCTCTGGCCCTGCCGGCGGGGCAGCTTCGCTCCACCGCGGGCAATCTGCTCCAATGCAGCGGGAATATGCGCACCCCCAGCCTGCTCAACGCGGGGATGTGCGGCCTGGACGTGCTGTTCAACTCCCTGCTCATTTTCCCCAACCGCACCCTGACCCTGGGACGGTGGACGCTGCTGATCCCGGGGGCGGGGCTGGGGGTGGCGGGGGCCGCCCTGGGCACCGCCCTGGCCCAGGCCGTCACCGCCGCGCTGATGCTGTACGCCCTGTGCGTCCGGTCCCCCCGGCTGCGGCTGACCCGGGGGGACTCCTGGCGGCCGGAGAGGGATAAGCTGCGCCTGGCGGTAAAGTACGCCGCCCCCATGGCCCTGGAGCACATCGTCCTGTGCGGGGCGCAGATCGCCACCACCCGGATCGTGGCTCCCCTGGGGACGGTCTCCGTGGCCGCCAACTCTCTGGCGGTGACGGCGGAGGGCCTGTGCTATATGCCCGCCTACGGTATGTCCGGCGCCGCCACCACGCTGGTGGGACAGAGCATCGGCGCGGGCCGGGGGGAGCAGGCCCGGCGGTTTGCCCGGCTGACGGTATTCCTCTCCATGGCGGTCATGGCCCTGTCCGGCGCGGCGCTGTACGCCCTGGCCCCCGCGGTGTTCACCATGCTGACGGCGGACGCCGCCATCCGGGAGCTGGGGAGCCGGGTGCTGCGCATCGAGGCCTTTGCCGAGCCGCTGTTCGGCGCGTCCATCGTGGCCGCCGGGGCCATGCGGGGGGCGGGGGATACGCTGGTCCCCAGCGTGATGAATCTGGCAAGCATGTGGGGGGTGCGGATCACCGCCTCTCTGCTCCTGGCCCCCAGACTGGGCCTGCGGGGCGTGTGGATCGCCATGTGCGGCGAGCTATGCGTCCGGGGCGTGCTGTTCCTGGCGCGGCTGCTGCGGGGCAAGTGGCTGACCCGGGCGCTGGAACAGGAGCGGGCCGGAAGCCGCTGACGGTCCGCCGTCAGTACAGCAGAGGCGACGCCGCCAGAGCCAGCAGAGCGGCCAGCGCCGCCTGCAGGAGCTTTCCCGGCAGGTGCCAGGTGAAGCGCAGGCCCTCCGCCGCCGCCATGGCCTGGCAGTGGACGCTGAGCCCGCCCCAGCCCACCAGGGCGGAGGCCAGCACAAAGCCCCTCCGTCCGGCGGGGAGAGCCGCTATGCCGGAGACCATCTCCAGCGCCCCCACCGCCCAGGCCGGCACCCAGGCCGGCAGCAGAGCCGCCGCGGCCCGAAAGACCACCACAAAGGCGCAGATCTGGAACATGGCGGCGGCGGTCTTTGTGACGGCGGAGGCCGCCGCCCGGGACAGGGAGAGAGGGGCTGCCGGGCAGCCGTCTCCCAGCAGGGGCCTCCCCCGGTCCCGGCAGAGCCGGCTGAGGATCATCCCGGTGAGAAGGGCGGAGAGCACATGGATGCCATAGAGCCAGGCCCCCGCCCGGGGATCCCCCAGGGCGGCGGACACAAACCCCAGGAAGAAGGCGGGACCGCTGTTGTCGCAGAAGCCCAGCAGCAGCTCCGCCTCCTTTTTCTGCAGGTGGCCCTGCTGGTAAAGCCCCGCCGCGGCCTGGGCTCCGGCGGGATATCCCCCCAGCAGTCCCGCCAGCAGAGGCAGAGCCGCCGCGCCGGACATGCCGAACAGAGGCCCCATCAGCGGGGAGAGGGCCGGCTGCAAATATCCGGCCAGCCCCAGCTGGAGCAGAAGGGACACCGCCGTCATAAAGGGGAACAGGGAGGGGATCACCACCTCGGCGCACAGGCGCAGCCCGTCCTGGACCGCCAGAGCGGCGGCTGACCGCCGGGCCAGCAGGCCGACGATGAGCAGAGAACCGGCAATGACCGTCAGACATTTTTTCTTGTTCATGTTATCACCCACAGGGAGCCTATGCCTGTCCCAGAGGGAATAGAACTCCGGGGAAGAATACAAAGCCGCCGCAGGCCATAAAGACCTGCGGCGGCACTCAGCGCGCTCTGACTTTTGTAAAAAAGCCGGAGCAAGCGACAGGACGCTTGCTCCGGCGTGGCACGCCTGAGCGGATTCGAACCGCTGGCCTTCCGCTTAGGAGGCGGACGCTCTATCCTGCTGAGCTACAGACGCGGATATGACGCTGCGGCGGACGTCCGCCCGAAAACGGACGTCCGCCGCAGCGTACCTATTATAGCCGACCCGGCGGGGCTTGTCAACTCCCCCCGGCAGATTACAGAGGCTTTCCCGCCAGGACCTCCCGGTAGTCCTTCAGATTTTCCGCCAGCAGGGCGGGGGTGTCCAGACCGTAGGGGCACTTGGCGGCGCACTGGCCGCAGTGGATACAGGAGTCGATCTTCGCCATCTCCTTCTGCCAATGCTCTGTGAGCCAGGCCTGGGCCGGGGCCCGGCGGAGCATCAGACCCATCCGGGCGCACTGGCGGATCTCGATGCCCTGGGGGCAGGGCATACAGTAGCCGCAGCTCCGGCAGAAGTTGCCGCTGAGCTCCCGGCGCTCCTTTTCAATGAACGTCTCCATCTCCTTGTCCAGCACCGGGGGATGGTCCTGGTAGGACAGGAATTCCTCCAGCTCCGTCATCCGCTGCACGCCCCAGATGGGCAGCACATGGTCAAACTGGGCGATGTAGGCGTAGGCCGCGGCGGAGTTGTTGATCAGCCCGCCCGCCAGACCCTTCATGGCGATGAAGCCCACGTTTTTCTCCCTGCACCGGCGCACCAGCTCCAGCTCCAGATCGCTGGTCAGATAGCTGAAGGGGAACTGCAGCGTCTCATACAGCCCGCTCTCCACGGCCTCCCGGGCCACATGGATGCGGTGGTTGGTGATGCCGATGTGGCGGATCCTGCCCTGGGCTTTGGCCTCCAGCATGGCCTCGTACAACCCGGTGCCGTCGCCGGGCCTGGGGCAGAAAGGGGGATTGTGGAACTGGCACAGATCCACATAGTCCGTGCCCAGCTGGGCCAGAGAGGTCTCCAGATCCTCCCAGAACTCCTCCACGGTGAACCGGGGCATTTTGGTGGCGATATAGACCTGGTCCCGCACGGGCCCCAGGGCTTCGCCCACCTTGGCCTCGCTGTCCGTGTAGGCCCGGGCGGTGTCGAAAAAGCGGATGCCGCCGTCGTAGGCCCGGCGCAGCAGCGCCACCGCATCCTCCCGGCTGATCCGCTGGATGGGCAGCGCGCCGAAGCCGTTTTTCGGCACGGTGATGCCGGTGGCGCCCAGCGTAACGTATGTCATCTCTCCCATAGCGCTATCCTTTCTGTATGTGGTGGATGGTCCCTGGGGATAGGCCGGCCCCAAAAGGGGCAGGCTGTCCCTGACGGTATCATGACCAGTATATACCGCCTCCGCCGGTGGGGTCAAGACGGGGAGAGGGGACTTTTGCCCCGGATCGCCGTAAAATTTTTTGCGGGAAAGAGGAAAATTGTCAAGATTGCGGGTTGAAAACCGCAGATGAATGTAATACAATAAGCCAGTTGAAATTTTACGGGAGAATTCTGACCCAAGAAAGGGGTTTTCATTTTGCGCAACGAGAAACTTCGCAATGTAGCTATCATCGCCCACGTCGATCACGGCAAGACCACCCTGGTGGACCAGATGCTTAAGCAGGGCGGCGTCTACCGGGAGAACCAGGAGACCGTGGACCGGGTCATGGACTCCGGCGACCTGGAGCGGGAGCGGGGCATCACCATTTTGGCAAAGAACACCGCCATCCAGTACGGGGACACCAAGATCAACATTGTGGACACCCCGGGCCACGCCGACTTCGGCGGCGAGGTGGAGCGCATCCTGAAGATGGTCAACGGCGTCATCCTGCTGGTGGACGCCGCCGAGGGCCCCATGCCCCAGACCCGCTTCGTCCTCAGCAAGGCCCTGGAGCTGGGCCACCGGGTCATCGTGGTGGTCAACAAGATCGACCGCCCGGACCAGCGGATCCACGAGGTCATCGACGAGGTGCTGGAGCTGCTGCTGGACCTGGACGCCACCGAGGAGCAGCTGGACAGCCCCATGCTGTTCTGCTCCGCCCGCCAGGGCATCTGCTCCTACCACCCTGACGACCTGGGTACGGACTTGAAGCCCCTCTTTGAGACCATCCTCAACTATATCCCCGCCCCGGAGGCGGATGTGGAGCAGCCCTTCCAGATGCTGGTCAGCTCCATCGACTACAACGAGTTCGTGGGCCGCATCGCCATCGGCCGCATCGAGCGGGGGACCATCCGGCAGAACCAGGAGATCGCGGTGTGCAACTACCACGATCCAGACGCCGCCCCCAAGAAGGCCAAGGCCGTGAGCATCTATGAGTTCGATGGCCTGAGCAAGAAGCCGGTGACGGAAGTCACCGCTGGCAACATCATCGCCATGAGCGGCATCGGCGACATCACCATCGGCGACACCATCTGCGCCGTCAGCGACCCGGAGCCTCTGCCTTTCGTGAAGATCTCCGCCCCCACCATGGAGATGACCTTCTCCATCAACGACTCCCCCTTCGCCGGGCGGGAGGGCAAGTTCGTCACCTCCCGGCAGATCCGGGACCGCCTCTTCCGGGAGACGCTGAAGGACGTGTCCCTGCGGGTCAGCGAGATCGAGGGGGCCACCGACGCCTTCAACGTGGCGGGCCGGGGCGAGATGCATCTTTCCATCCTCATCGAGACCATGCGCCGGGAAGGCTATGAGTTCCAGGTCTCCCCGCCCCGTGTCCTGTACCGGGAGATCGACGGGGTCAGGTGCGAGCCCATCGAGCGGCTGGTGGTGGACGTGCCCGCCGACAGCGTGGGGGCGGTCATTGAGAAGATCGGCTCCCGCAAGGGCGACATGGTGGAGATGACCCCCGTGGGCGAGCGGATGAAGATCGAGTTCCTGGTCCCCGCCCGGGGCCTCTTCGGCTACCGCAACGAGTTTCTGACCGACACCCGGGGCGAGGGCATCATGGCCTCCGTCTTTGACAGCTACGCCCCCTTCAAGGGCGAGCTGAGCCGCCGGAACACCGGCTCCCTCATCGCCTTTGAGACCGGCGAGTCCATCACCTACGGCCTTTTCAACGCCCAGGAGCGGGGGGCGCTGTTCATCGGCGCGGGGGTGCCCGTCTACGCCGGCATGGTGGTGGGCGTCTCCCCCAAGCAGGAGGACATCACCGTCAACGTCTGCAAGAAGAAGCAGCTGACCAATATGCGGGCCTCCGGGTCCGACGACGCCCTGCGTCTGGTGCCCTACCGGCAGATGAGCCTGGAGCAGTGCCTGGAGTTCCTGGCCGACGACGAGCTGCTGGAGGTCACGCCCAAGAACCTGCGGATCCGCAAGCGGATCCTGGACCACGAAAAGCGGATGAAGGCCCTGAAGGGCGGCAAGAAATAAAGATCAGAGGAGAGGGCGGAAGCCCTCTCCTCTGTTTTGCTTATCCCCGCAGGATATCCGTGTTGCGGTATTGGATGGCCTCCGCCAGGTGGGCGGCGGAGATGCTTTCCTCCCCCTCCAGGTCGGCGATGGTCCGGGCCACCCGGAGGATGCGGTCATGGCTGCGGGCGGTGAGGCCCATGCGGTCGAAGGCGCCGCGGAGCAGCCGCTCCCCCCGGTCGTCCAGCTGGCAGTACAGGCCCACCATGGAGGGGGTCATCTGGGCGTTGCAGGAGACCTCCGTACCGGCGTAGCGCTTAGACTGCAGCTCCCGGGCGGCGTTGACCCGCCGGCGGATGACGGCGGAGGGCTCCGGCGACTCCCGGCGGCGCATGGCGTCGAACTCCACCGACGGCACCTGGACGTGGAGGTCCATCCGGTCCAGCAGGGGGCCGGAGATCCGGCTGACGTACTTTTCCACCATCTGATCGGTGCAGGTGCACCGCTTGGTGGGGTGCCCCCGCCAGCCGCACCGGCAGGGGTTCATGGCGCACACCAGCATGAACCGGCTGGGCAGCTGGATGGACCCGGCGGCCCGGGTGATGGTCACCACCCCGTCCTCGATAGGCTGGCGCAGGACCTCCAGGGCGTCCCGCTGAAACTCCGGCAGCTCGTCCAGAAAGAGGACGCCGTTGTGGGCCAGAGAGATCTCCCCGGGCTTGGGATAGGCCCCGCCTCCCGCCAGGGCGGCGGCGGAGGCGGTGTGGTGGGGGCTGCGGAAGGGGCGGCTGGTGAGAAGGGGATGGCTGCTGTCGGTCAACCCCGCCACGCTCCAGATCTCCGTGGCCTCCAGAGCCTCCTTCTGGGTCATGTCCGGCAGGATGGAGGGGATGCGCCGGGCCAGCATGGACTTGCCCGCCCCCGGCGAGCCGATGAGCAGGATGTTGTGCCCCCCGGCGGCGGCGATCTCCAGGGCGCGCTTGACATTCTCCTGGCCCATGACCTCGGCGAAGTCTGGACCGCCCGCCTGAGAGGGCTGGGGGGACCAGGCCGGAGCGGGGGCCATGGGCCGCTCCCGCCGGAGATGGGCCAGCAGCGCCGCCACGTCCGGCACGGGATACACGGTCAGCCCCTCCGCCAGGGCGGCCTCCGCGGCGTTTTCCGCCGGGACGTACAGCTCCCGGATTCCGGAGCGTCGGGCGGCCATGGCCATGGGCAGGGCGCCGGCCACCGGCCGCAGGGCCCCGGTGAGGCTCAGCTCCCCCAGAAAGGCGGCCTCCTCGCCGGGCGGGTCGATGTCCCCCTGGGCCGCCAGGATGCCCATGAGGATGGGCAGGTCGTAGACCGTGCCCTCCTTTCGCAGGGCGGCGGGTGCCAGATTGATGGTGATGCGGCTGACAGGGAATTTCGCCCCGCAGCACTTGATGGCCGCCCGGACCCGCTCCCGGGATTCCTTGACGGCGGCGTCGGGCAGCCCCACCACGTCGAAGGCGGGCAGACCGCCGCTGAGGGCGCACTCCACCGCCACCGGGTAGCCGGTGACGCCCTGAAGGCCCAGGGATCGAATGGTAACGGCCATAAAAGGCTCCTTTCCCCCGCCGGCGGCGGGCCGGAACATCCGGATGAGGGGTATTTTTACCAGTATACCACAACGGATCCCCATTGACAACGGCGGATCGGGGCGCTATCCTGATAAAAAACCGGGAGGGCGGCAAAGGCCCCTCCCGCTGGGAACCGGGGGAGAGGAACATGGAGCCTGTCTGCTATATCGTGGGGGCCATGGAGCCGGGGGAACTGCGCTTCGCGCCCCACCGGCCCCGGCTGGTCATCGCCGCGGACCGGGGGCTGTACTATTTGGAGCGCCGGGGGATCCGGCCGGACCTGATCGTGGGGGATTTCGACTCCCTGGGCCGGACGCCGGAGGGAGAAAACGTGCTGCGGCATCCGGTGGAGAAGGACGACACCGATATGCTGCTGGCGGTGAAGGAGGGCCTGGCCCGGGGCTTAAAGACCTTCGTGCTCTA
>CATZRD010000018.1 GCA_958423465.1 uncultured Oscillospiraceae bacterium
AACCGCGTTGACCATTCTATCACCACAACTATGCGGCATCAAGGACTGGTACGATGACGGTCTCCGTTATGTCGTGCTGCTCTACCGGGCGGAACACTTTTTTGGCACGCTACTTTCCTCCGATGAAGGGGAGGTTTGGTGGGAGGAGATAGAAAATGTCCCTGATTTGCGCCTCGCGTCAGAAGATATGATGGATATGCTTCGTGTGTTCAGAGAGGATAGCCTCAGCGAGTTCTTTTACTATAAAGACGGCAGTAGCTGGAGCTATGAGTTGAAATAGCAGTTTGTGGCGCAAAGGTTTTAAAAGTAAAAAGTCCTTTTATAGCATGGAGCCAAAAATCGACAAGCTTCGACAAGTAGTTTGTCGATTTTCTTTGCCCTATACTTCCTTCCAATGATATGCTATACTTGCTGTGAGGAAGTGTCAAATCGGAAGCTGTGGGGGCTGATAACGATGAAGGAAGCTATCGTTGCGAAGTTAACTGCAAAAGATGATAAATATGCCTGCGCTCTTTCTGATAAAATCATATCAGAAAGTCAAGAAACAGATGAATGGTACGAATATTTTGATGACTTCGCCTCGCTGCTCGACCATCCAAAATCATTGGTAAGAAATCGAGCGTTGTATATTCTTGCGGCAAATGCTCAGTGGGATGAGGAAAACCGTTTTGATGCGATCATATCTGATTTTCTCACACATATCACAGATGAAAAACTGATTACAGCCAGACAGTGTATCAAGGCTCTTGCTCAGGTAGGCTTGGCAAAGCCGCAGTATATCCCAAGGATCTTGTCATGCTTGCAGGATGCCGATTTATCAAGGTACCAGGACAGTATGCGCCCGCTGATTGAAAAGGACAGGGAAGAAACCAAAAGGATATTGACAGCCGCCGGTTTGTAATGCAGACGGTCAAGTTCGTTGCGGCACAATGGGTTTAAGCCAAAAAGTCTTTTTATAGCATAAAGCCAGCGAAAGAAACCTGTTTTTTGAGTAAATCAAAAGGCAGGTTTCTTCTTTTATCTGAGAAAAACACTCGGAGATACCACGCAAACAGCCGTGTGGATGGTCTATGACCAGAGAATGTGACCATTTTAATCCACATATAGGTAACAATGCAGTTGTAGCAAAATATGATTATTTGTAAGTTTAGAAAGGAATTACCCTCATGTCACTTTTATATGGATTCATGTCTTCGCCTGATGGCCGAATCATTGTTGATCCGGTAAAATCAAATATCGTCAGGACCATCTATCAGCAATACCTCTCCGGCATGAGCCTGGGCGGGATTGCTGATTTTCTTTTTGAGCAAGGGATACCATCTCCCAAGGGTAAAGACCGTTGGACGCAGCCGGTGCTCAGCAATTTGCTCTCCAATCAGAAGTACGTCGGCTACATCGTCAGCTTCGATGATTTCTTCCTGGCACAAGGTGAAAAGAGTAAGCGTAGCAATATCGATGAAGATACCAATAAGCGAAAGGTCACTCGGTACAACTCCCAGTGTGTGCTAAGTGGCCTTTTGGTTTGTGCGGAGTGCAATCATAACTATCGGCGCATTACCCGGCCTTCGGGCGAAATTGTCTGGCGCTGTGCCAACCGTGTGGAGCATGGAAAGATGTTTTGCAAGCATTCGCCCTCTGTCTCAGAAGAAAGGATTAAAGATCTTATCTGTAAGAAACTGGGTATGAGTACATTCAATGAAGATCAGATCAAAGAGCAGATTGACACTTTTTTAATCCATTCAGATGGCAGCCTACAAATTGAGCTGCAAAACACAGAATATTTTGAATTGTTGCCGAATTGAGTCTATCTTTGTAGCAAAAGGTATGGTATAATATCCTTATTTGTAGGTTTGTCCGGAGAAGGGAGTTTACCATGACGGATCGAGAAGCGCAAATTGAAGCGCTGTGGACTTATGAGATATCCACAGAGAAGGCTTTCCGGCGTGCAGTAAAGAAAGGATTCATCTCTCAAACAGAAGCGGACGAGTTCTCTGAAAAACTGTTTGAACAATTGGACACCAAAAAGATCCCAGGATTTCTCCCATCGCCTCTTGGTGAAAAAATGCGTATTGAAGATATACGGGTCAATCCCTATGTTTCCATGACGGAAATTGCCAAGGAAACGAAAACATCCAGTCCAAGCTATCTTATTCAAAGTTGGATGCGGAGCAACACCACAATTGAGTACCTGCGGATTTGGGAGAAAATTTATAACCCACAGTTTCAGGAAGATGCTTGTGATGAACTGATCCGCATGGTACACACCACCAGCACCACGCTGACACCTTCATTATGGATCAATACTACCCATGCATTAGGAATGCGGACGAGCCGCAGTAAGGGTGGTGGGACGACAGCGCATCCAGAGATTGCTGAAATGTTCCGAGCATGGCTATTTCCTGAATTTATGTTAAGGCTGGTGCAATGGTATCGAATGTTTCAGCATGATGATAATAATAAAACCTGCCATGTATCCGAACTGTATTGCTAAAATTCTACAAAGTTGAGGTACTGCGCAAGCACGCAAAAAGGAGACGAGATTTTTGCCATTAGAGAACCAATTTCGGCCACTGACGCCCAATGATGCAGTTGATCTTTGCCATTACAAGGAAGCATTGGATCATGTATTTTCTCGCCGTGAAATCCGTAATATCGCCCTTACTGGCTCTTACGGTTCCGGAAAAAGCAGCGTAATCCGTAGCTACGAAAATATTCACAAGGAGCGGACCTTTATCCATATCTCCCTGGCTCGGTTTGAAGAACAAGGGCAGTCTGTTAGCGATTCATCTGACCGGACCAAAATAGTAAACATTCTGGAAGGAAAAATCATCAATCAGCTCCTTCATCAGATTCCCGAAAAAAGGCTGCCTCCTTCCTATGCTCAATTGCAAGATAAAATCCCCTGGGGCTATCACCTCTTGGTGGTGCTTGCCATATTGGCCCTTACTATATCCGGGATATACGTTTTTCAGTTTCAAAAGTGGTGTTCTACAGTTTCAAATCTAGCCGAGAGTTGGATAAAGCCTCTTTTGCTGATCACCACCAATCCCTACGGCCGTCTGATCGGCATTGGCTTTCTTCTGATTTTGCTGGGTAGCGGAATGTTCTACATCCTACGAACTTATCCATTTCGGATATTATTCAAGAAAGTGGATTTAAAGGGGCTCGTAGGCATCGAGTTATTCAATGCTGAGGAAGATACGTATTTTGATAAATATTTACACAATGTCCTCTATTTATTTGACCAAGCTGATGCTGATGCCATTATTTTTGAGGACTTGGACCGTTACGATGTGACCCTTATCTTTGAAAAGCTCCGAGAGATCAGTGATTTAGCATACAGCCGCGAAAAGCAAGGACTGCGCCAAGGGAAAAAACCCTTACGGTTTTTCTACCTCATTCGGGATGATGTGTTTACTGCCCCGGACCGAAGCAAATTCTTCGATTTTATTATCCCCGTTGTGCCCGTTGTGGATGCCTCCAATTCCTGCGATCAACTTTTGCAGCGATTTAAGGAGGCCGGTTTCGAGGGACTTTTTAATAAGCGGTTTTTGCAGGACGTGTCTTTATATCTCGGCGATATGCGTCTGGTTTCCAACATTGTTAACGAGTATATCGTCTATCGCGGACGTCTTAGCGGCAGTGGTTTGACAACTAAACCAGACCGTCAACTGGCCATGGTTATCTACAAGAATCTCTACCCTGGAGACTTTGATCTACTACAAAAAGGCAGGGGATATGTATATGCGTTGTTTGAGCAGAAAAAAAGGCTACAGGAAGAAAGGAAAGCTCAGCTTGATCCCAAAATTCAGGAACTCCACCGCCAGCTTGAAAATGCAAAAAACGAATCACTGAAGTCCATAGATGACCTAAACGCGCTCTATTTCCCTCTCTCAGAGAGTGGAATTACTATTGACGGAGTCAATACATCCAATTTTAGTCGTACGGAACTGGTTCGAAGGATTCTAGAAAAACCCGATGCGGTGGAATTTACCTATTATGATCATTACTATTCCAGTTATTGGAGTAAACACACAACCTCCTTGGATGTAGTGTCAAAGCGGGCGGAAATGGAAGCCAATGCGGAGTATGCCCAACGCAAACGAAACATAGAGTATCAGGATATCCAGCGCCAAAAAAAGATTACCGTGGAACTTCGACGCTTGCAAACAACTCAGACGGAATTATCCACCATGAATCTACGGGAACTTCTTCTGTGCTTTGAACCAGACGAAGATGATGCTTTCTGGTCCCCCGAACTTCCTCCTTATGAGCCGGAGAACTATCTGTCCAAAATCCAGAACAGCAAAAATTTCTGCCTTTTGAAATATCTGATACGAAACGGCTATATTGACGAGAACTATGCCGCCTATGTCAGCTACTTCTATCCCAACAGCCTCACCGCACAGGATCGGAATTTTCTCCTGTCCATCGCGGATCGCATATCTCTGGCACAGGAATACCATTTGGATCGACCGGATGCAGTATTGGAACGCTTAGAAGAAGCCGATTTTTCTCTCCGTGAGGTACGGAACTTCGATTTGCTGGCCTATCTCCTGAGAAACAATGATTCAAAACTCAGTACCTTTCTACAAAGCAGCACAAATGATCTAAGTGCCTATCATTTCTTTGCTGCATTCTGGCGCACAGGGCGGCGATCCACTCGCGCCTTTCGCTTCATCCGCGCATTGTATCGAGAACAGCCAAGGTGGTTCCGTATATGGTGCGAAAACGAGCGGATTCTTTTGGAGGGTGAGTGGCGGCTCTTTATCCTGGATAGTCTATATTTTTTCTCTTCGGAGTTTCTCAAAAATATCAATTCAGGGAACTGGTTGACCAGAAAGATTTCTGCCGATCCAGAATTTCTCCAGCTAGACCACCCAAACATTCGGCGGTTGATTCCAGCGTTAAAGGCATTGAACGTTCAATTTTCTCAGATAGATTATCGAAATGAAGATATCTCTCTGGTACAAGAAATCTGTAGGGAAAATCTCTACACGCTGAATCTCTCCGTGCTGAAAACGGCTATGGCCGTTTTTTGGAACGTCCCACCCGTCGAGGTGGAGAGCCGCAGCTATAGCTATATTCACCTCCATCCGGAGGAACCACTGTCCTTGCGTGTGCGGGAAGAAATGGATGCCTACGCCGATGCAATTCTTCATGAGAATGTTGCCCGATTTTCTGACAGTGAAGCCGCTGTTATTGACTTTCTAAATTGTGAAACCCTCTCTGAATCGCAAAAAGAGGAATATATCCGAAGGATGGACACAGTCCTGGAGGATATCAACAACGTGACCTCACGCACACTCTGGCCTGCGCTGATAGAAAGCCAGCGCATTGCGTATACTTGGCAGAATATGGCGGATTACTTTGTCGAGTCTGGTAAGGACACGGACAACCTTTCGCCGGAACTGTCTGCTTTCATCAACAGTAGTTGCACGCCTTTAGACTGGAATTTTGATCATCTGAACGAGCGCATAGGTGATCAGGCAGACAAGCTGCGTCAAGCGGTTCTTGTCAGCAAGACTCTCTCATTGGAACGCTACCGAGCCGCTTTGGAAGGTATGACTTTCTCCTACCAGAGTTCCTTTCCATTCCATGATATTCCTGACGAACGGATGAAAATCGTCCTGGAAGTGGGAATCGTTCCTGTCACAATCAAAAATGCTGAGGTAGTTAAAGAGTATTATCCGCAATTGTGGAACAACTTCATCTTGCCAAAAGGTGTAGAGGACTTGATAGAGTTGATGGATGCCAATGAGATTCAACTGGAAGAGGCGGAACTGGCAAGCCTTTTGGAGGATTCCCGGATGAGCGATGATTCTGCCAAAAAGATCTTGTTCATCTTTTCGAAACCCGTTCCTCTGCGGGGCAGAACCTTCTCTGCTGCTGTTCGAGCCCGCATTGTAGAAGCCCACCTCGATCCTAAGGATATCCCACTTTTGCTGGAATCCTTTGCCCAAGAGTCTCCCAGTGTCCAATCTGCGTTTTTGAAGTATACCAAAGAGCATGCAGATTTGGTCGCTGATGTGGCGGAGCATGAGCAATTCATTCCACCGAAGGTCTATGCTGCCTGTCTGAATGTGTTGACGGAAAGTCGGCTTCTTACCCTGCGGCCATATTTGACGAATAGCAACTTTGAAATCGTATGCACAGAAAATAAGAAGCCCCAATTCTCCGATGTACCGGAAGTTCGGGCCATCCTGAACGCCTTTAAGGCATACCACTGGATTTCCAGTTGGAAGGCAAAGGATGGAAAAATTATCGCTTATCCCACACGGAAGTAAGCGCATATTTGAAGAACAGATATCGAGATTCCTATAAATGAGCAAAACTGGCGAGTTGCACAAAATTGGAGGTAAGATTCCACGGGGCAGAGACGAATTGTGGTGGTTTATCCATTTTGGAAAGAACGAATTTGTGCATTCCTACAGATTTACTCATTTATAGGAGATTCAAAACAATAGAGAGTATCAAGAATATTTATTTGTATTGAGTGGATAAAGCTGAAATTGAGCGGGAGTGATAATCTCAATCCGGCGTTATTTTTCCTCTAGCCCATTCTGCCGCAATGGTTTCAATGAAAAATCGATTTTAACCGCTTATTGCAAAAATCGCATAAAAGCCGCCTTTTCAGTCGGTTTTTCTGCATTAGAAGTTTGATTTTTGCTATGCTACATCTCTTACGCCAGAACCTTTAATACAGTCTCAGCGAGCTCTTTTATACTATGGCTTTATTCTTTGTTTCTACCAGCGCACACGCCCGCCCTCGGGTTTCTCCCGATTTTCACCTCTCAACATCTCCACAAATGGCTGACAAGCCGCACTTTTTATGACCATTTCGGCTTGCTCATTTAGGACGACGGAGCCTTGACCACATATTTGCCCACAGACAGAGAAAAACGGCCCCACCGGGTTTCTGCTCCCGGTGGGGCTGTCATCTTGGTCAGCTTGCTTTGGCTTCACCCTCCAAGCGTCTTTTTTCGGTGGCCACTTCCACTTTCATTTTGGCTATCATCTCCGCCAGGAGCCGCTCGCACTCCTCCTTGGTGTCGGCATAGATGTTTCGGGTCTCCTTCCTTCCATCGGGCCACTTAATGGAATACCTTCCGTTCCAGCGGTGGCCCTCGCCCTTGGGCTGGCCCAAGTCGCCGCTCCCCCAGTACCGGCGTTTTCCTCTCTGTGGCTTGAAGTCTGTCATCGTATGACTGACCTCTGCCTGGGGCGTATCTGCAGGAGGGGCTTCCTTGGCGATGCCTTGGTCGATCTTCACCGCCGCTTCTTTCTTCATATCGTCAGTAACATGGGCATAGACGTTCAGGGTCGTGGCGCTGGATACATGGCCTATGATGGTGGACAGAGTTTTTACGTCCATCCCATGCTCTAAGGCGTTGGTGGCGAAGGTGTGGCGCAGATCATGGAAGCGAACCTTTTTGCACCCGGCGTGTTTTTGGATAAGGGCCAGCCGGTGACTGGCCGCGGATGGAGCTAAAGGGGCGTCCTCTTTCTTTGGAGATGGAAACAGCCATCGCGAGGATACTGTCCTTTTATATTCCCGCAGCACTTCCACCACCGCAGGTGGAAGGATCACGGTCCGGTTTGCGGCTTTGGTCTTGGGCTGGGATACGGTCAGTTCTCCTTTTGTCTGGTAGACCTGTTTGTTGACCCGCAGTTCCCCAGTGGTAAAGTTCAGGTCATCCCACTGGAGCGCCATTAGTTCTCCCACACGGAGGCCCGTGGTCAGCTCCAGAAGGAATATCTCGTAATAGCCCTCATCCTTCGCTTGGATCAGCAGCTTTTGCATTTCCTCTCTGGAGAGGACTTGCATCTCCTTCCTTCGGAGCGGAGGCAGTTTGCACCCCACTGCCGGGTTTATCACGATCAGGTTTTCCGCAATCGCTTTTTCCAGCGCTTTATAGCAGAGGCTGTGGCAGTTGTGGACTATCTGGCTGGATAATCCCTCGCCCTTAGAGTCCCTGTCCTTGCTTCTCCCGTCCATCTTCATCCAGTTGAAAAATTCCTGCAAATCTTTCTGCGTCAGCTTGTTCAGCGGGACATCTCCCACTTGAGGGATGAGGTACAGGCGGATGAAGCCCTCATAACACCGCTGGGTACTGGGGCGGACGCCCGGTTTGCAGTAGTTCACATACCAAAATTGGAGCCACTCTCCAAAGGTCATGCCAGCTTTGGTGGTTTTTGGCGTCATGGGGACAATGGTTACTTTTAACGCCTTGAGCTTTTCCACACACTCACCCTTGGTCTTGGCAAGCACATTCTTGGTTTTAGGGAGACCTTTGTCATCGTAGCCAATGACCACCCGGCCTTCCCAACGGCCATCTTTCCTCAGGCGGACTGTGCCCTCGCCATTTTTGCGTTTTCTTCCCACGGTTTCAGCTCCTCTCCGAAAATGTCTGTCAGGAAATCACCCACGATCTCCGACGCCCGCTTCTGCATATCCCCAGTGGTATGGGTATAGGTGTCCAGTGTAAACGCCGCCCTGGTATGGCCCAAGATGCCGGACAGGGTCTTGATATCTACCCCGGAGGCAAGGGCATGGGTAGCGAAAGTATGCCTGAGATCATGGAAGCGGATATTGGGCAGCCCCGCCTGTTTCAGCAGAATTTTCAAATGACGGTATGCGGAACCGGGGTTGATAGGGTTTTCAGGCTTTAATGGCTCTGGGAATATCCACTCCGTCAATGCTGTATGTTTCCTTTCTTGTAGGACCTCTACTGTGCTGGGCGGCAGAATAATGGTTCTGGCTCCAGCCTCTGTCTTGGTATCCCATGTGGTGAGCTTGCCACCCTTTTCCTTGTGGACGGTACGCCTAACTTTCAGTGTACCGCCGACTTCATCGAAGTCCTCCCACTTGAGGCCACATATCTCGCCCCGGCGCAGGCCAGTGGTCAGTTCTGTATAAAAGAAGTCGTGCCAGATTTCATCCTTTTTGATTTCCTCCATGAACTGCTCCAGTTGCTCCTCATTGAGTATGTTTTTTGATGGGGCAGATGCTTTTGGCGGGTTTGCTTTCTCTGTGGGGTTTTGAGCAATGAGGTTGGCCTCCTGCGCCGCTCTTAGCGCACCATGAAATACGACATGGATGCCGTGGATCGTACCGCTGGAAAGGCCACCTCGCCCATCTTGGCGGCCTTCTGTTGCCAGCTTGTCATAGAACCGCTGGATGTCTCTCGGCATCAGTTGAGACAATCTTTTGTCCCCCAGGCTCGGCTTAAGGATTTTCTCTGCAGTGTAGCGATATCGAGCGAATGTAGTGGGTCTGATCGTTCCCCCCACGCTTTCCAGCCATTGATCCAGCCACTCAGAGAGGGTCATGCCGCTCTGTTCAGTGAGGTCTACACCACGATAGGCTTCGATTTTCTGCCGCAGCTTGGCGGTCAGTTCCTTTTGGGTGTCGGCGTAGACGTAGCGGAAGATGGGATCGCCACTCTCCTTGTGGCCCACCACGATGCGGCCTTCCCAGCGGCCGTCGTCACGTTTGCGTACCATGCCGTCCCCGGAGGGCCTGCGTTTTGCCATGCTTGTCACTTCCTTTCTGGTATAACAGTACCGGAGTCCTCCCCACCGAGTGCGGAGAGAACTCCGGCATCCTGCAATTCTTTCCTGATTTCCCAGCCCAGAGCGAACCCGGCGGCGAAGTTTTCCTCGGCCACTTCCTCCCGGAGCTTCTTCTCCACATCCAGGAGGCAGCGGAGACGGGCGCCGCCGCATTCCAGTTTAGGCTTCAGCTCATTGAATATCTGCTCGATCTTGATCAGCTCCTCAGTGTGGTCAGGCATGGGAGTGAACCTCTTTTGCAGTTCTCTCATATGGTTTAGCATTATGCGTGCCCCCTTTGCAACAAGGCACAATACCACACCCCGGCCCGGAAAGCCACCGGGCCGGGGCAGTGTTATCAGAAAGTTATCATTTGAGGTGGAGTTTTTCATGTGGGATTTGTTCCTCTTTGATATGGTGTAGCATTCTATTTCGTGGAGCCGGGGACCAGTAGCTCCTTGGCGAAGGCGGTGATCTCCGGGTAGCCGTCCACTGTGCTTGCGCCCCAGTAGGTGTCGATTTCATAAAAGGGACTGTAGTTGCTGGATCCCCTGTGGGCGGTCTCATCCCCAGCGTCGCTGGCGGTAACGTCCACGAGCCACCATTGGCCATCCAAGTAGACCTGATTCCACATATGGATGTCGTTGCAGACCAAGACGCAGGGGATGCCAGCCCTATCGCAGAGGAACTGGAAGGCGTAGGAGTAGGCCATACAGCAGCCGGGGACTACGCCGTCCTGGGACAGCACCTTTCCGGGGCCGGGGTATTTGACCTCGTAGGTCATGCGGTCGCAGACATACCACACCATCTTTTCTGCCTTTTCCCTGTCGCTCAGTACAGAGAGGCCGTCGATGAATTCTTGGGTATGCTCCCTGGCCGGCTCATAGTTCTCAACGTACCGGGTGTTGCATACCGTCTGCCCATCTGCGCCCTTGACGATTTCATAGATGGGGCACCTACCCAGGACAATGGCGGCTTGCTCTACAGGACCGTTCCGTTGGACTTCACCAATGGGGACAGGCTGGTAGGTCCCGGCGATGATCTCCTCCCGGTGGAGGATGGTATCCCGGATACCGTGGTAGGCTTGCTGGGTCAGTTCATCGGTAAAGATGGTAGGGCTGGCTTGGGCGGCATAGTCGGTGTTGGATGCAGGGAGTGGAGATGGGGTGCTGGGTGTCGTCGTAGGTTGCTCCTCTTGGTACGGCATCCCGCTGACGATGATGACGGCGTTGGTGAAGGGGTCATAGCTGACACTGAAGTCCACCGCCCTGCCGATGTCCCGGAGCTTCACATAGTTGTGGCCGCCGATGGCGTAGGCTTCCAGTTCTACCCGTTGGCCGTCCACGAAGAACTCCTGTGAGCTGCGGACGGCCTGGAGATACTCTCCTGCCGCGTTTGCTGCTGATGGGATCAGTGTGCCCACCAACATCCCGGTCAGCACCAGTACTGCCCCTTTTCCTCTGCTTCTGTTTTTCATATGCTTGCCTCCTTCTCCCGCTGTGCGGGATTTTTTACAACGCAAACATACTCCAACGCATCTCACAAAGCCATAGGTCAGCGGCAGAGTTATCAGTTTGTTATCATTTCGTGCGGCCTCACTGGGCACCACGCTGGAGCTCCACGGCATCCTTGAAGGAGATAGCGCCGCTGGTGCGTTTCACGTTCCGGACGCAGTCAGCCCGGAGCCGTTCCAGCTCGTCCTTGTCCACCTCCATGGCCACTGCCATCACATTCATCATCATGTCCAGCTCCACCGCCAGCTTGAAGAGGAGCCGAGCGACACGGTTCTCGCTGCCCTGGATCGCACCTCCCAGAGCCGCCACCAACGCGGCAGGGAGATATGCTGTGGCTTCCTCACCCGAGACGTAGCCCGCATAGAACCGGGCGGCGTTCTCCAAAAACTCACTCCGGCTTTTGCAGTTGGCCGCTGCCTTCACCCGGTCTATGTCCTCCAGCGTGGAGGGATAAAGCCAGACGGCGATGCGTTCCTTCTTCTTTGGCTCAATTTTTTGCGCGTTCTTTTCCTGTCTCATAATTGCCTCCATTTCTGGCAAAAACCACCTGCCACAGCTACCTGCAAAATGCGACAACGGTGGGCTTTCTCGCTGTAATTTGCCTGTTCCGACCACCTTCAACAGCACCAAGGGGTGCAAAACGACCACCTGTTTTCTGCCTTTCCAAAAGCCTGGAACCCCTTGCGCCGCCCCGTGTTGCGGGGCGGGGTGATTGGCGGGTGGGCGCAACGCGACCACCTGCCTTTATCCTGCACTTTTTTCAACCGCTTTCACGCCGTTCTCTCCCGTTTCGCACGAGCCTGCCTGGCCTTCCAGTGAGCCGTGTCCAACTCAACTTGCCGGAGCTGCCGCTGGTGGACATCCTCTACCGCTACCCTGGTCGGCAGGATGGTGTAGACGTTGTTGCCGTTGCGCTTCATCCCTTGCTCATTGAACCAGCAGCTTCGCTCCACGGCGATGAGACTTTTCTCCGCGAGCATGCTCACCGACTTCACCACCGTGTTCAGCGACAGTCCCGTTGCCCAGGCGATGGTGCGGTAGCTGGGATGGCACTGATGGGTGCGGCGGTCCTCGCAGTAGAGGAGGTAGGCGTAGGCCAGGAAGGCGGAGGGCGGCAGAGCCAGGAGGAAGACCTCGTTGGGGAGAGAGAAAAATTTCCCGGCCTCACAGTCGAGCGTGAGAGCGCCGTCCTCAGTGACGAGGCCCTTACCTGCCAGAGCTGTGAGGCGCTTCTCCACCGTGGTGGCAGTCAACCGGAGACTGTCCGCCACCGTTTGCGAGCTGATCGTCTTTCTCCCTCTGTCGTGGGTCAGCCGATAGCAGAGGTAGGAGAGAATCAGGAACTCGGTGGGCCGGAGCTTGTACTCCCACACCTCATTGGGAACGGCGAACCGATAGTGCCGAGGATCACGCCGGGGCCAGCCCAGAGGAGCGCGGTGCTTTCTCACTCACCGCCACCTCCCGCCGTGTGCTCCTCCACCCACTGGACGAACTTCTCCTTGGGCACCTCGTCGTTACAAGCTCCATATCCATCACCCCGCCGCAAGCGGCAGGGCTCGCTCATTGCGCTGTTCCTCCTCTCCCCACGAAAACGTTTCGCGTTTCCGCGGGGGCCCCATTTTGCGTTGAGGAACAGGGGTAGGTCGTCGTAGGACTTGTACTTGGATTCTTTCATACTGCACCTCCGGTATCGTAGTGTAGAAATCCCCTCACTTCTAATCCGGATATATTTCCCACTTGACATAGCCCTGACATAAAAAGTGAGCGCCTGCCTTGTCGGCAGACACTCGCTTCTCATTCCTCAGTTATTTCTCTGGCAGAAGGCGGCTCGTTCCCTCCGCCTCATCCCGCTCCTTCAGCAGGTTGGCCAGTGCTGTGAAAAACTTCCTTTGCAGGTGATCCACGCTCCCGCGGTTGAGACTGTGAGCCTGGGCATACTTGCGGATGGACAACCCCTGGATGAACCGCTCGTCAAAATATCCGGCGTAGTCCTTCAGCACCGTTTTCACGCAGGTGCTCAGGAAACGGAGGTCTTGCTCCAAGGCGAGGAAGTCCTTTTTTGAAACCCCGATGTACTTCTTCTCTGAAACGCAGAGCTGATACTTCCGCAGGCCGAAACGGTAGCCCTCGCACAGAGCCTTTGCGTATTCGTAGTAGGTTTGTGTGCGGGGCTGTTCCCATGTGTCGTATCCATCCATCGGGACGGAATACCTTTTCCGCACCGGACCACGAAGCCCCTCCTCCTCATACCGCTGGGCCGCAGCGTCGGAAAGCCGCATAGAGGTCTGCCGTTTGAACTTGGCCTGGCGTTTTCCGTCCACCTCAACATACCCGCAGAAGGATTTTTTGCTCATGGTGAAATACTGGCGGTTGTCGGCGTAGAGAGACGGCGTCCAGATCACGGTCTCCTCGCCGGTGTCCGCATCCTTTGCCGTGGTGACGACATAGATCACCTTGCCGTCGTACCGCCTGTAGTACCCGGCGTAGATCCGCTTCTCTGCCATCCGCTCACCCCCTTGGTCATGCTCTTAGTATACAGACAGGGTGCGGAATTGTAAAGCAGGCGGAGAGCGAGAAACAGAAAACTGCTATTGTAGAGCGGCTGACAGAGGATTTGAACAGGGCATAAAGCAAGGCCGCTGGCAGTTCAGATGAACCGCCAGCGGCCTTGTTCTTTGTTAAGGCGTAGCAGACTTTGCGTGGGATAAATATTAAAGTCGCATGATGGCGACTGGGCTGGTATTCACTGTGGTGGGCAGTCACATTGCTTTGCGGTACACATCCTCTGCTCCCGGAGGGCGGTTGCTTCTTTGATGAGCGCGTAGGCGGCGGAGGCGGCGGGGACTCCGAGCAGCATACCAAACGGCCCGGCCAGGCTGCCGCCGACGGTGACGGCCGCCAACACCCATATGGCGGGCAGATTGATCTTGGAGCCGACCACACGGGGGTAGATCGCGTTTCCCTCCACCTGCTGTAAGATCAGCAGGTAGATCACAAAGACCACCGCCTTGAACGGGTCAACGGTCAAGATCATGACCGCACCTACGATCGTCCCAACAAAGGCCCCCACCACTGGGATCAGGGCGGTGACCCCGACCAGCGCGCCGATCATGGGCGCATAGGGCAGCCGCAGGATTGCCATGCCCACCATGCAGAGAGTGCCCAGGATGATGGCCTCCGTGGCCTGACCCGCGATGAACAGCTTGAAGGTGCCCGCGCAGACCGATGACACATGGATCACAACGCCGCTTACCCGCTCGGTCAGCCACACGCGGAGCAGACGTGAGGCTTGCCGTTTCAGCCGTTCTTTTCCGGCCAGGATATAAATGGCAAAGGTCAGAGCAATGACAGACGTGACAATGCCGCTTACCACAGAGCCAACCGCCTCCATGGCGTGACTGGCGAGATCCATACTCTGGTCTTTTAGCCACGTCTCCAACTGGGCGCTCAGGCCCAGCCAATCAATGTTGTTGAACAGCTCCGCAAGCGGCGTCTGGGCCAAGGCACCGGTGTGGTCCAAATTAGCCAGCCGCTCCAGTCCATCACGCGCGATCTGCACGATCAGGGTGATCGCGCCCAGCAGTTCGGGGATAACGAGGAACGCAACGCCGACGAAGATCCCCACCAACAGGATTAGGGCAAGCAGAATGGCCAGCGGCCTCTTCCCCCGCCGGAGCTTTTTCAGCAGGCGCGTCTCGATCATGCTCATGGGGACGTTTAAGATCAGGGCCAATATCCCGCCCAGCAGCAGGGGCTTCAGCAAATTCGCCAGCCAGCCCACAGCCTCCGCGATCATCCCTATATGGCGCAGACCGAGATATACCAAAATGCAGGCAGATACGACTCCAACCACCCATTTGGCGGCTTTCTGGCTCTTTTGCGGATCATCAAGCATATTTTTGCCCCCTATTTTTTGCCTTGTTTTTTCAGAAAAGGTCTAAGTAAAGCTGAAGATACAAAACAAATGTTTTCGACATGATGTGATCATCGTGTTTTCCCCATTCCACGATTTGCGTAATATTATAGTGAGGCTAAAGTAAGAAAGCATGGGGCAAAGAAGCCGGAGCGTCGCATTTCTTCTCTAATTGCAAAGTCTGTTACCTTTTGGGACATTCTGCCGATTTTGTCCAAAGAATTTTTGAGTTGTTGTCATTGAAAAAAGGAGAAGTCTCTGATAAAATACATTTTATAAGGGAGTAGTCAGCACATATGTGCGGTGATGCCAACATTCTGGGGCGACCCTGGTATCACCTTAATTGACGAGACTTATCTGCAATGGGCGGATAGGTCTCGTCGTTTTTATATCCGCCTGATATAGAGACGGAGGATAAAGATATGGGATTTGGGGAGCTATTCGTCATTGCGGTCGGCCTTTCGATGGATGCCTTTGCCATTGCGATCTGCAAGGGGCTGTCAGTGGAGAAGGTAGAGAACAAGCACTTACTATCCGCCGGGCTATGGTTTGGCGGTGGACAGGCGATCATGCCGCTTGTTGGCTATCTGCTGGGCAGCGGCTTTCGCAGCGCGATCGAGCGCTTTGACCACTGGATATCCTTTGCCCTGCTGACCATCATCGGCATCAACATGATCCGCGAGGCCCAGGGCAAAGTCGAAAAACTGGACGCTTCTTTTTCGGCAAAGGCGATGTTTCCCCTTGCCGTTGCAGACAGCATTGACGCCCTGGCCGTTGGCGTGACCTTTGCTTTTTTGAAGGTAGACATCGTTCCGGCGGTAGTTCTGATTGGCGTTACTACCTTCCTGTTTTCCGCCGCCGGGGTGAAGATCGGAAATCGCTTTGGCGCAAAGTACAAGGCAAAAGCAGAACTCACCGGCGGGATCATTCTGATCATGATGGGACTTCTGATCGTGCTGGATCATACCGGCATTCTGTAAGGGAAAGGAGGCGTGATGATGGCGGACAGTAATATCACAAAACAGGCGTTAGCGGCATCCCTGCGGGAGCTGATGGAGGAAGTACCCTTCGACAAGATCAATGTTGCCCAGATTTGCGAGCGCTGCGGCATGAACCGCAAGAGTTTTTATTACCATTTCAAGGATAAGTATGACCTGGTCAACTGGATCTTTGATACGGATTTTATTTCTCTCGCCGCGTTGGAACCCGCTCCCGGCTCTGCGCCGGAAAGATGGGACTTGATCGAAACGATTTGCGACTACTTCTACGACAACCGTGCTTTTTATCGAAAAGCCCTTCAGATCACCGGGCAAAACTCCTTTTCCGACCACTTCACAGAATACATCGGCCCAAGTTTGAAGAGTCGGCTCGCCTGTCTCCTTGGCGATGAGCAGGTGGATGAATTCTTCATCGACTTTTTCACTGACGCGGTCCTCTGCGCCATGAAGCGGTGGCTGCTGGCAAAGGATTGTATGCCGCCCAAGCAATTTCTTTCCAAAATCAGGACGTTGATCCAGAGCGGGGCCACCGTGGTCTATCAGGAGATCGAGCAACAATAAACGGGCACCTCGCTCGTCCAAAAGGAGATACCGCCATGTCAAGAACCATCCAACTGACCTGTAAGCCGCTGCCCACCCTCCGCAGGGTAGACAAGCGGCTCATATCCTACAACGTGGAGATGGCCGAGGTCACCGGCGGGACCTTCTGGAAAGCCTACACGCCGGGGCAGATAGACGGCTCTGAGGGCTTCCCGCCCATTTCCTCTTTTGGGGATGTGACCGCCATGGGGGAGCTGATGCAGGTTTATCCGCCCATCGACTTGTCCGATCCGCTGCTGCGGCGGCGCGCCAAGGAACTGGGAAGCGCGTGGGTCCGTGTCTCCGGGACCTGGGCCACCAAGACCTACTACGACTTTGAGGGTACAACAGGTGGAAAAGCCCCGGACGGCTACCAGAGTGTGCTGACCAGAGAACAGTGGCTGGGGGTTTTGGATTTTGTTAAGGCTGTGGGTGGCAAACTGCTGGTTTCAGTCAGCAACTGTGCCGGTGACCATCCGGGCGGCGGGCCGTTGGATCTTACCCAGGTAAAAAAACTGTTTTCCATCAGCCACGACTACGGTGTGGACATCAGCGCGGCTGAATTTATGAATGAGCCGAATATGCTGGCGCTGTCCGGCGCGCCGATGGGGTACACGCCGGAGGACTACGCCAGGGATCAGGACATTTTCAACGCCTGGGTGCGGGAAAACTATCCGAGGTGCTTGATCGTCGGCCCCTGCACCACCGGCGATCCCTCTATTGCCCGACCGGGGCAGCGGGGGTTCGGCGCTGGGATCGGCAGCATCGCAAAGACCTGTACGACCCATGAGCTGCTGGCCGGCACGAAAGTCCCGCTGGATGTGTTCAGCTATCACTATTATAACGGCGTGTCGGAGCGCATCGCCTCCATGATGCCCGACGCCCACTGGCCGGCGGAATTGGCGCACAGCGATGAGTATCTGGCTGTCGCGCCTGATTGCGCCAAGGATCACCTTCCCCTCCGGGACCGCTACGCACCCGGCAAGCCCATGTGGGTCACGGAGTCCGGCGACGCGGGCGGGGGCGGCGACACCTGGGCCTCCACCTATCTGGATGTTCTGCGCACCTTGAACGAGCTGGGGAGCTTTGCCGCCATCACGGACGGCGTGATCTTCCACAACACTCTGGCCTCCTCGGACTATGGCTTCCTGGAACACGGCAGCTTCAAGCCACGCCCCAATTATTTTGCCGTTCTGCTCTGGAATCGCCTGATGGGAACTACGGTCTATGACTGCGGCGGCCTGCAGGGAAAGGAGAGGCATATCTACTGCCATTCCCGCAGGGACGGCAAGGCGGGCGTTGTGTACCTCATGATCAACAACTCGCTGACCGACGCGCTGACCGCAGAACTCCCCGGACCGGCGGAGCGGTACACCTTGAGCGCCGATACCATGCGCGCCTCAGTCATGCGCCTGAACGGGAGACCCCTTGTCCTCTCCGACTCGGCGGAGCTGCCCAGCCTCTCGCCAGAAGCGATAAAGGCCGGAACCGTGACTCTGGAGCCTGGAACCTGCACATTCCTTGTTCTCTCATAACGAGAAAAGCGAGGCGGAGCGATACACTCCACCTCGCTTTTACTTTGTTATGTTCTGCTGATAAAGGGAACGATCCTTGCCCCGTCCTGATACCCCTTTTCATACAGGCGGCGCAGGGCGGCGGCGTCCCGGCTCAGGGTGCTGACCCCGCAGGTATCGTCCGGGGCGACGATCAGGGCCTTTCCGTCCTCCGCGTAGCTCTTGGCCAAGGTCACGCTGTCGTTATACCGCTTCGCCCGCTGTGCCAGTTTTTCCGCTGCCAGCGGGTACTTTTTTCGGATGCGGTGGGCCAGCTTCAGATCCCGGTCCGGTGTGCGCACCGTATCCTCCGGCCGAGTGAGCAGCACCACCACCTTATCGCACCCCATCTCAAACGCCTTTTCGATGGGGATGGGATCTGCCAGCGCGCCGTCATAATAGAGCGTATCGCCAACCGCATATGGATGGCAGACGAAGGGGATGGCGCTGGACGCCTTCATCACGCTGTAATCGTCCTGGGAGATGTATGACATATCAAAGTATTTTGCCCTGCCCGTCAACGCCTCCGTGGCCACCGCAAAGAACTTCATAGGACTTTTGACCGCGGTGGCATAGTCCAGTGGATTTTCGCCGTCTGAATTGCTCAATGTCCCATACACATAGTCCAGATTGACAAACGACCGCTTGAAAAGGAAGTTTTTGAACCCGGCATATTCTTTCCTCAGCCCATACTCGGCGTAGAAATGGTAGTTACGCCGGGCCTGTCCCGCGGCGTAGGAGATCAAATTCGCGCTCCCCGCCGATACGCCGATCCCCAGGTCAAATCGGATGCCATGATCCAAACAGTAGTCCAGCACCCCGGCGGCATAGATCCCGCGATACCCGCCGCCCGCGTCAACGACCCCGATCTGAGCGTTCATTGCGCCTTCACCTCCAACGTCTCCTTGGGGCAGGCAAGACGCAGCACCTCGGTCAACCCATGCTCAAAAAGACCCAGGTCAGGACGGATGGGGCTGCCGTTGCTGTCCAGCAGGTGCCCTTCTTGGTCAAAGCACACGGCGCAGGCACCATCCGAAATGATCTCGTCAACACGCTGGTTGTCCTGCTCCAGCTCCCAGGGAATAGTTTGGTAGTGCTGCTCATTTCGTGCCCGCTCCACCGCTTGTTGGACCTGGAGGCGAACCTCCTCCGGGCAGCCCTGCCGGGGAACCAGGGCAGTAAAGGCAGCTTTTGCCTGCTGGACGCCGAGGAACACTTCACCGTCCTGAATAGCCGCCAGATCGTCCTCTCCGTAAGGGAGCCAGGCGCAGTAGGGCACGCCCAGAGCGCGCAGCCGGGCATATCCCTCTGTCTGCTCCTCTCGATAGTGGAGTACAGGCATGATATTTTTGAGTTCCGAAAAGCCGTCCAAAAGGCTGGCTGACAGGTCCTCCGGCGCGCAGAAAAGGAAAAACGCGCTGTCCGGGTGATCCCGGATCAGGTCAAGAACCTTTTCGTGGTCGGCAGTGGGGAACAGCATCCAGGTGTAGATGCCCAGTCCCTCCCCCTCAGAGATCGCGGTACTGTACGACCCAAGTTGTACCGGGGAAAGGTCGCCCGTCTGGAGCAGGATCGTCCACGGAATATTGTGACGCAGCCGTTTCTCATTTTGTCTGATCTGCTGGGCGCCATAGGTGCAGCTGTTATACCCCAAATCCATTCCAAATGTGAACAGATGCTCTGTGTCTGCATAGGAGATCAGATTGCGCACCAGAGCGTAGTAGGGGCTGTTCTCATTCTCCAGCATGGTCTGCGCCGTCTGGAAAAAACTCTGCTGGAATCGTCCGTCCGAAAAATGCAGGGCCATATCTACCAGGTTCCGAATACTCCGCTCCGGGTCTTCCTTTAAGTTTTTCAAAGTCGTCTTGACGACCGTTTCTATCAAAATCCTTGACATGTTTTTTTCCATTTTATCCCTTCCTCTCCTGAATTGAACCGCATTTCCCCATAATTATTTTCTACTATATTTAAACACCTATCTTCTCTCAAGGGACATTTTTGCCTTAGTGCCGTAAAAGGTAACAAAAATAATAAAGTGTCCCATTTTATGACGGGAGCCTCATCTTGTCCCATGCTTTTTTCGACAATCCTTTTTATAATTTGCTCACATCCGATCAAGGTGCGGATAACGGAGAGCGGATAAAAGAAAGGAAGGATACTATGGACAGTTCGATCAAGACCGCTATGCAGAATTTCGCCATCAACCAGGCGCTGAATTATCTGGAGGGGAACCCCGAGGAAAACCTCCCCAAGCTCATGGACATGGTGGACAAGTTCACCCCCAAGGACTGGTACGCCAGCCAGCGTGATGCCGTCCGCAAGACCATTAAGGAGAAGAACAACTGGTACCAGCTGATCCTGCGGCTCTACGAACTGGATCCCGGAGTCCGCAGGGCGTTTTTCCAGAACTTCCTTTTTAATGCCAGTCTGAAGGGCAGCGCCATTCAAGAGGATACCGCTGAGCGGGAGGACTGCAATGTGCCCTGGGCCATTCTGCTGGATCCCACCTCAGCCTGCAATATGCACTGCACCGGCTGCTGGGCCGCCGAATACGGCCACCAGCTCAACCTGACCCTGGAGGACATTGACTCCATCATCACCCAGGGCAAGAAGCTGGGCACCTATATGTACATCTACACCGGCGGGGAGCCACTGGTCCGCAAGGCCGACCTGATCCGCATCTGTGAGATGCACCCCGACTGCGAGTTCCTGGCCTTCACCAACGGCACCCTCATCGACGAAGCCTTCTGCCAGGAGATGCTCCGGGTAAAGAATTTTGTTCCCGCCATCTCCCTGGAGGGCTTCGAGGAAGCCAATGACTCCCGCCGGGGCGAGGGTGTATATCAGAAAGTCCACGACGCCATGGCCCTGATGAAGTCCCACAAGCTGCCCTTCGGTATCTCCACCTGCTACACCAGCCGGAACGTGGACGATGTGAGCAGCGAGGCTTACTTTGACCAGATGATCGACGCCGGGGCGCTGTTCGTCTGGTTCTTCCACTATATGCCCGTGGGTAACGACGCCGCCACCGAGCTGCTGCCCTCCCCCGAACAGCGGATGAAGATGTACCACGCCATCCGGGACTTCCGCTCTACCAAGGCCATCTTCTCCATGGACTTCCAGAACGACGCCGAGTATGTGGGCGGGTGCATTGCCGGTGGCCGGCGTTACCTCCACATCAACGCCAAGGGCGACGTGGAACCCTGCGTGTTCATCCACTACTCCAATGTGAACATCCACGACGTCACCCTGCTGGACGCCCTGAAAAGCCCCATCTTCATGGCCTACCACCGGGGCCAGCCCTTCAATGACAATATGCTCAAGCCCTGCCCCATGCTGGAGAACCCGGAGATCCTGCCCAAGATCGTGGCCGAGACCGGAGCGGTGAACACCGACTACCAAAGCCCGGAGAGCGCCGAGCACCTGTGCGCCAAGACCACGCCCTACGCTGAGAACTGGACCCCCACAGCTGAGGAGACCTGGGAAAAGAGCCAACATCCGGAAGGCTGAGAGGGTACGGACATGGCAGACTATCAAATTTTCGCAGACGTCACAGCTGACCACTGTTCTGAGATGCTGGTGGGCTTGCCGCCTGTCCGATTCATCCCCATGGAGGTAGAGCTGGGCGGGAAAAACTACGTCTATGGGCCAGGGGGAGACCTGACTGTTCAGGAGTTCTACACCCTCCAGCGGGAAGGGAATTTCGCCAATACGACCCAAATTCCACCGGGAGCCTTCCTCCCCTGGTTTGAGCCGGTGTTGGAGGCGGGACAGGATCTGATCTATTTCCCTCTCTCCTCCGGGTTGTCGGGAACCTACCAATCTGCGCAGATGTGCATGGAGGGACTGCGGGAGAAGTACCCGGAGCGGACGATCCTCTGTGTGGACACCTTCTGTGCCTCGGTGGGGCAGGGTTTTATCGTCCGGGAAATCGCCCGGAAAAAGGCCGAGGGGCTGACCATCGAGGAGTTGGCCTCCTGGGTGCAGGAGAACAGCCTGAAGGTCTGCCACTGGTTCACAGTCGATGTGTTCGAGCACCTGAAACACGGTGGGCGGGTGTCCGCCGCCACAGCGGTGCTGGGCACCGCCCTCCAAATCAAGCCCATGCTCCACGTGGACAACGAGGGACGGCTGGAAGTCGTGGAGAAGCCCCGGGGCCGTAAGCGGGCCATCGCCGCGCAAATGGCCCGAATGGACGCCGGCTGGCTCCCGGAGATGGGCAAGCTGGTGGTCATCGGCCACGGGGATGACCCGATTGCCGCCGAACTTCTCAAGAACGAGGTGCTCTCCATTCACCCGTCCGCCCAAGTATACATCGCACCCATCGATCCCATCATCGGTGCCCACACGGGGCCGGGGATGCTGGCCCTGATCTACTGGGGCGATAACCGCTGAATGTTTTGATACAAGCAAAGCGCCATAAATGCCAACAAGATATGGCGAAATTTGAAAGGAGTCTGTTATGAGTAAAGTAAACAGGAACACGGGGAACATTCTGTCTTGCATCGCGGAGATCATCATCGGTGTCCTTCTGCTCATCAACCCGGTGGGCTTTACCGCCGGCATCATCATGACCCTTGGGGTATTTCTGGCAGTCCTGGGCATCGCCGGCGTCGTCGGATACTTCCGCGCGAAGCCGGAGGAGGCCGCCCAGAGCAGCGGGCTGATGAAAGGGCTGCTCCTCCTCTGCGCCGCCTTTGTCTGCCTGTTCAAGACCCAGTGGCTGATCGCGGCCTTCCCACTGATCACGGTCTTCTATGGAGTCATCATCCTGATTACCGGCATCAGCAAGCTGCAGTGGGCAGTTGATCTGCGGCGGCTGGAGCAGAAGTATTGGTATGTGGCCCTGATCGGCGCGCTCCTGTCCATTATCTTTGCTGCCGTGATCCTGATGAATCCCTTTGCCTCTACCGGCGTCCTGTGGACCTTTATCGCCGTCTCGCTGATCGTGGAGGCCATCATGGATATCCTGACCTTTATCTTTGGGAAAAAGTAATCTATGGGTGCGGTCAGAAATTCGCATTTCAAAGGAGATATTCCACTCTATGAGCATTAGGCAATTTACTTCCGAGTCCGTCACTGAGGGACATCCCGATAAAATCTGCGACCAAATTGCGGATCGCATTCTGGATGAACTTCTGAAGCAGGACCCGCAAAGCCGCTGTGCGTGCGAGGTCACAGCGGAACCGGGGGCTGTCCACATCATGGGCGAAATTACGTCCTCGGCGCATGTGGATTACGAAGCGTGTGCCAGGTCTGTGATCCGCGAAATCGGCTACACAGACGATGAACTGGGCTTTACGGATCACTGCGTCACCACCTGCTCTCTTCATCAGCAGTCCCCCGATATCGCAATGGGTGTAGATCAGTCTGCAGAAGGAAAAAGCGAGGGGTATGAGGATATTGGCGCCGGGGATCAGGGGATGATGTTTGGCTTTGCCTGCAATGAAACACCGGACTATATGCCGCTACCGATCCAGATTGCCAATTTGTTGACCTACGGACTGACCCGCCTGCGGAAAACAGCAATCCTCCCGTATCTTCGGCCGGACGGAAAATCCCAGGTGACAGTCGAGTATCAGAATGGCAAGCCCACTCGCATTGAGGCCATCGTGCTGTCCGCACAGCATGATCCTGATGTAGAGATAGAACACCTTCGGTAAGACATTTATGAAAATTTAATTTATCCGATGATCCCATCTTCGCTGATGGACAAGGATACAAAAGTCTACATCAATCCCACTGGGCGCTTTGTTCTGGGTGGCCCCGCCGCAGATACCGGCCTGACGGGGCGGAAGATCATCGCTGATACATACGGCGGATATGCACGCCACGGCGGTGGGGCTTTCTCCGGGAAAGATCCCACGAAGGTTGACCGCAGTGCGGCGTACATGGCCAGGTATATCGCAAAGCACATTGTCGCCGCAGGCATGGCGGATCGGTGCGAGATCCAACTCGGCTATGCGATTGGCGTTGCCAATCCGGTTTCCATATCAGTAGATACTATGGGTACGGGAAAAATGTCCGATGAAGGGCTGGAGCAGTGGGTACGGGCCAACTTTGACCTTCGACCTGCCGCAATCATTGACAAGCTGCAACTGCGCACCCCGATCTATTCCGGCACATCCACCTACGGCCATTTCGGACGGGACGCCTTTTCGTGGGAGAAGTTGGATCAGGCACTGATAGAAAATTTAAGAGCTAATAAGTAATGATGAAAGCTGCCCAAATGACTTTGCTGAAGCTGCTTATTCTCTTTGATAAGGTGTAGCACAATAGAGGCAACACCAATAAAATCACAGTCCAAATGATTGACAGAGCAAATCGCCCCTCACCTATGACGCGATTCATAGGTGAGGGGCGGTCTGCTTATAGTATAGCAATGCAAATATCACGCCATGCTCAGGCGCTTCATTATGGTTCCAACATCCTCGTTCATACAAATAGACTGATGATCGATCTCCGAAGGGCAAACGGCCTGCCCCTGATTGATACAGGCATAGACCGCGTGGGGATTTTGGGCGGTAAGCCGCCAGAAGGGGTATTTGATGATCCCCGGCGTGTTGTAGCCCACGCCCAGTTCCAGGTATAGCACCGTCCCGCTCTGGTGCCGCCGGAGAAAATCGGTATAGCGCTCTGCCGCCCTGTGCCAGCCCTCGTCCTCCACAAAGCGGTCATCGCTCCGCAGGTTCATGGTCAGGGGCTTGCCACAATGAGGACAGCGGGGGAGCAGGTCAGAAGGAATACGCATATCTCTCTGCTGTTCTACCATCTGACGGATCACCGCCTCATTGTCCCAGGTCTCCTGACAGCAGGGGTCGGAGCATTGAAACAGGCCATAGTCCCCCTGGGTATAGAACAGGCGGCGCTTGTCAAACCCGGCTTTTTGAAAACAATGGTCAACATTAGTGGTCAGTACAAAGTAGTCCTTGTCCTCCACCAACGCCAGAAGGTCTTGATAGACAGGCTTGGGAGCGTCCACATAACGGTTGACCCAGATATAGCGGCTCCAGTAGGCCCAATGCTCCTCCGGGGTGGAGTAGGGGTAAAAGCCCCCGGAGTACATATCGTGAAAGCCGTACCTTGCCCCAAAGTCCCCAAAGTTCTGCTCAAACCGCTCTCCATCGTAGACAAAACCCGCCGAGGTAGAAAGGCCGGCCCCGGCCCCTATCACCACGGCGTCGGCTTGGTCAAGGGCCTGTTTCAGCCGTTCAATTTGCGCCGAGAAGGTCTCGGTAGATCTGTGCGTCAATATCCTTGAAAACATTGAAAATCACCTTCTGGATGGATGTGCCACGCCGCAGAAAATCGGTGACGGTTTTCACGGCGATTTCAGCGGCCTCACGGTTGGGGAAATGAAACTCCCCGGTGGAGATACAGCAAAAGGCCACGCCGGATAGCCCATGCGCTGCCGCCAGTTCCAGACAGGAATGGTAGCAGGAGGCCAGCTCTGAGCGGTCTTGCTCCGCCACCCTTCCCCGGACGATGGGGCCGACGGTGTGGAGGACGTACCGGGCCGGGAGGTTATAGCCCTTTGTCAGCTTGGCCCTGCCGGTAGGTTCCTCATGGCCCTGGGTGGTCATAAGCTGGTGGCACTCCTCCCGAAGCTGTAACCCTGCTTGAGAGTGGATGGCGTTGTCGATACAGCCGTGGCAGGGGCAGAAGCATCCCAGCAGGGCGGAGTTGGCGGCGTTCACGATGGCATCCACCTTTAAGCGGGTGATGTCCCCCTGCCAGATAGCGATTTGGGGATGGCTGGCGGTGACGGGCAGCGTATCAACCTCCACCACGCCCTTTTCTTCCCTTTCTGCGGACAAAATCTGGTCTTGGAGGGCCAGGAAGTCCGGGGATAACGGCATAGGCGGCCGGACGTTCATCAGGGAACGCAAGAGCCGCCGCTGGGCGGTCTCCTCATTTGGAAATTGCGCCGCCTGTTCCTGGTACTCCGGCATTTCAGCCAGCAGAATTTTATTCAAGTTTTGGACTTGCTCTATGCGTTCCATGTTTTCACTCCACGATCTTGATCTGTCCCGGCTTGCGCTCTTTGGAGGCGGGGTAATCTCCCTGGCAGTAGCCCAGCAGGACGAAGCACCGGGCCACAAAGTTTTCGGGAACTTCCCACTGGCGCAAAAGCTCCCGGCCCGGTTCATTGTCAAAGGTCTCCTCCCCTCTGGCTACGATACAGGAGGCAAGGCCCAGCTCGGTGGCGGCCAGCACCATGTTTTCCGCACAGCAGAAAGCGTCCGGGATGCTGTATAGAAAATTCTCCGGCCCAAAGATGGCGCAGACGGTGGGAGCGCCGTAAAAGCCGCTTTTCAGCGTGGGGTCATCAATATTGCTGGGCTGTTCTTTTGAGACATAGCCCCCCAGGAGCCTGCTGCGATCAAAGCCATTCAGATTGAGCCGTCCGACTTTTTCACACAGCTCCCGGTCATGGATGGCTACGATCCTGCGCCGCTGACCGCCCCCGGCGCTGGGGGCATAAGCGCCCGCCTCCAACACCTTTTCCAACGCTTCACGGGGAATCTGCCGGCTCTGATATTTGCGAATGGAGCGGCGGGCACGGATCAGATCAAAAATATCCATGGTCAGACCTCCTTCCAGCATTGCGGGTCAGGGGCGTACATATTGCCGTGATACCCGGCGGCCACGGCGGGACAGCCCCGGCAGAAACGCCACAACTCGCACTTGGCGCACTTCTCGAATTTCTCAAAACGGCGGTACTCCTCGTAGGCATCGCTGATAAACAGGTCGTAGAGGTCATCGGTGAGGGCGTTTCCCACCTTGCTCTCCATACGGCGGCAAGCGTACACCGCCCCGTCCGATAGGATGGTCATATGGCAGTTGCCGCAGTTACACCCGCCGTAAATCGTGTCGTCCTCTGGGTAGTCCTTGGGGTCAAACAGGCCCTTTTCATACTGAAACAGCGTCCAGAGGTGGTCTTTGAGGTTGAAACAGGTTTTGCACCCCGCCGCCTCATACGCCTGAAACTTCTCCCAGCACGCCTCCATCATCGCCTTGTACTCCTGGGGGGAGCAGGTGGTGTCCCGATCCTCCATAGAGGGGCAATACCGGGCAAAGGCAAAGATGTCCGCTTTATGCTCCACCACCACATCCACCAGGGCGGGGATCTCCGCCACATTCCACTTGGACACGGTAGCCATGATCGCCACATCAATGCCTGCCTTGCGCAACATGGGAATGACCGCCAGCGTTTCATCATAAGAACCGGGGCGGCGGATACGGTCATGGGTTTCCCGCAGTCCGTCCAGGGAAAGCTGGTACTTCCGGCAGCCATGGTCTTTGAGCCGCTGGCATACTTCGTCCGTCAGGTGGAAAGGATTGCCCAAAACGGCAAAGGGCAAGTCCCGCTCTTTCAGAAGTTTCGCAAGTTGCCAGAATTGGGGGTGCAGAATGGGGTCGCCCCCAGTGATGTAAAAATAGGGGAACCGTCCGGCCTTTTCGCAAAACCTCTGGCAGTTTTCAATGACTTTGACCATATCGCTCAGAGCCATTTCTTTGAACTTGGCGTGAGAGCCGAGAGCGTAGATGTAACAGTGTTTGCACCGCTGGTCACAGGCTTCTGTGATATGCCATTGAAAGGCAAAGTATTCCATCGCATTTTCCTCCTTGGGTTTTCTGGGGTATGCCTCTCAAGGGGCGGCGTCCGCCCCCTGAGAGCCGCACCCCGGAGAGTGCGGTTTGCGGGGATGACCTTACTTCTTGTCGCCAGCACCACAGGCGGAACCGCAAGCGGAGGGCTTGGGGGGCTCAGCGGGCTTGGGATCGCCGGCACCACAGGCAGAGCCGCAGGCGGTGGGCTTGGGTTCCTCGGTAGGCTTGGGATCGCCGGCGCCGCAAGAGGAGCCGCAGGCGGAAGCGGGAGCGGCCTGGGCACTCTTGCCCCAGCCAAGCAGATTCTTCAGTCCCATAATGTGTACCTCCTTCTTATTTTCAGCCGATATTTGGCTGTGCTTTTATTTTAATGGGGCGGCCCTTGGCCCACAAGAACGCACTTTTTTATTACCCAGTCACCTTTTTGTAACCCATTGACAGAAAACGAATGTAACACTATAATTTGAATGTAACATTCCTTGGGGGTCTTATTATGATGACAAAGGAAGAAATGCCTGCCTGCCCGGTCGCTACAACAGTTGCCCTGATCGGGAGCAAGTGGAAACTGCTTCTCATCCGCAACCTCCGCGCCCGCCCGTGGCGGTTTAACGAACTGAAAAAGAACTTGGAGGGTGTCAGCCAGAAGGTGCTAACGGACAGCCTGCGCTCTTTGGAGGAGGACGGAATCATCACCCGCACCGTCTATCCCGAGGTGCCACCCCGTGTGGAGTACGCCCTGTCCGAGTTGGGAGAATCCATGCGGCCGATCATGGACGCCATGGAAACCTTTGGCCTGGGTTATCAGGAAATGGTGAAAGAAGAAAAGCCGTAAGTCTACATAGCGCGAGGCCCTGCGCCGTCCCTTTCATGGGACAGCACAGGGCCTTTATCATACCTCAAATTGAGGTGCGCTTCTTATTAAAGATACTAACCGTCTCGGTCTACTGTTTTTCCTCCGGGACGATTTCGCCTGCCAAACGGGGGGGCGAAGTATAGACGGCCAGCACTCCCACTTCCCCGGTGGGCAGATTCGCCAAGCAGGGGGCATGATACCGTATGCCCTCTCCGTTTGGGCAGAGGGCACACCGCTCTGGCTCCGGGAGTGTAGAAATGGCCCACCTGACGTCCCCACACGTTTTTCTTTGTATTGCGGCTCAATATCTGCGTTGCGCCTATATGCCTGTTTGCCTACATTTGGGAGGAGACCATACGATTTCTCAATCATGTCACAACAGGGGTTGACCACATAAAATGCCGCAGATAGACGTGGAGGACATGGAATTCCTGCTTTTAAAGAGCGCCAAAGAGTAATTTAGTTGGAGCGGAAACAACCAAAAGCAAGTACAAATCAAGCAAAGAAATTTTAATATGCTTTTTGTTTATAGCGGCTCAAGAGTTGAGGGCAAAAGAGTTCCAGTATTGTGGCCAAACAATCAAACTGGTGGCGCCAATCTCAGCAGTGGTAAGCCGCACAAACCGTGAAATTGCACCCTATCACCAACAGCTTTGAGTTGCAAATTTTACTTATGTTGTAAAGGACAGGGCTTCCGCTATAATAACCTGTTAGGAAGTGAGATAAATTTATGTGCATTTATTTCGGAGATAATGAATCTTTAACATACCAAAAACAAGAACATGTTTTTCCTGCTGGGTTAGGCGGGATTGCAATGTTGCCAAAAGGTTTTGTTTCTGACCAAGCAAACGAGTTGTTCTCTCCATTAGAAGCAGAATTGATGCACAATTCTTTGAGAGGAGAAAAGATAAATGTACTATAAGCGATGTACAGGCGCAATTCTTGCACAAAAGTCAACTGATTTTCCAGATTGGGTCCAGTGGATGCACCACTCCGAGGGCAAGACTCATTGTGAAGAGTGCCTGATGCTGGATGGCTGCTGGTTTGCCGGAAACACCCACCCGCCTTGTCCACACCATCCTTTTTGCCATTGTACATAGAGCCAATTGACTACGCAGGGAAAATTGGATATTCGCAGGCAAAGAATCAATATCCGGGTTACTATTCCAAGAAAGCATAAACCCGGCGATGTTTCTTTCGTTACTGGTTGGATGGTCTTACCTAACGGCAAATTGAAGCTAAACACACCGTACGGAGGCAAATAATATGAAGTTATTCTTTGTCTATAGAGACGCACGAGCTGCGCCGCAGTATCGGCAGAGGTTGCGCATATGATTTGTGCGAAGCCTCTCACGCGTTTATAGCCGATTGCAAGTCTTCTGGACCGTTTTTGGGCGCCTTGCCGCAGTAATGGTCCTGATTCTGTTTTTTGAATTCGCGTCCGCATTTTGGACAGGTCCACATGGCCATCCCTCCTGGTCAGCGCTTGCCGGCTGAAAATTCGGCGGCTTCTTTGATCCAGCCCATCAGCTCGTCGTCGATCTCCTCCGGTGAGGCGATCAGCATATGGTGAGTCCAGCGGTTCGGGTACGGCTCGGAGGCGGCGTCGACGCGGGGCGACTCCTTTTTGTATTGCAGGCCAAAGGTCACGGTGATGTAGGTTTTTGGCCTGTCTTTCGCCCTGCGGACCGGCAGGAAAGATACGAGCGCGAAATTATGCCTCTTGGAAAAAGAGATCTGCGTTTTCTGCACCTTGACCGTCACATTGTCGATCTCTGCCAGAAGCCGCCGCGCGAACGTCTCATAGAGCGGGAGCGCGGCGGGTTTTTCATGAAAGAAAAACAGCTCGTCCCCGCTGATCGTATAGCCGCCCTGCTCTTCCATGACAGCACCTTCCCTTCACCATTCATAATATGCCGCGCTCCCTTTTATCACAGTCATTCTATCACATCAGGTCTCCTCGAGCAAGCCGGAACGCCGTCCTTCTTTCCTCCCGGTGACGGAAAAGATCACCCACTCCGCGATATTGGCGGCCTGGTCGCCGATGCGCTCCATGTCCGTGATGAGCTTCATGGCGGCGGAGAGCTTCTCCGCCCCGGGGGCCGGATCTCCGCCGTTCTGTCCCGGCTGCCATTTCAAGGATAGTCCCCCTTTGTAAAATCCGAAAGGCGCTTCCTGTAAAATCCCCGTAAAATCAGAAAAACGGCCCGGGCCGCCGGAAGCGCCGGGCAGAGGCGCGCCCCCGAAGCCGCCCCGGCGCAGGGTTCTCCGCGAGGGGCGGCCTTTTGCTTTTTGAAGGCGAACGTTGTAATCGGACAGAGCGCAGACTGAGCCCCGGTCTTGACAAAGCGGGCCGCTGCGTATACAGTAAGGTAAAACTCCAGATGGACAAGGGGTGCCGCGTATGTATATGCTTCTGCTTGCGCTGATCTATATTGCCTTTATCAGCCTTGGACTGCCGGATTCGCTGCTTGGCTCGGGATGGCCGGTCATGCACGCCGCGCTGAACGTCCCCATCTCTTTCATGGGGATCGTCTCCATGATCATATCGGGCGGAACGGTCATATCTAGCCTCCTGTCGGACCGGCTGACTCGGAAGCTGGGCACCCGCGTCGTGACCGTGGCCAGCGTATTCCTCACGGCGGTCGCCCTGCTGGGGTTTTCCGTCTCCAGCCGGTTCTGGATGCTCGTTGTGTTTGCCATCCCCTACGGGCTGGGAGCCGGAGCCATCGACGCGGCGCTGAACAACTATGTCGCCCTTCACTACACCTCCCGGCATATGAGCTGGCTGCACTGCTTCTGGGGCGTTGGGACCATCGTCAGCCCCTTCGTCATGAGCTATGCCCTGACGCACTCCGTCTGGAACAACGGCTACCGTATCGTGGGCTTTATCCAGCTGGGCATCGCCCTGCTCCTGCTGGTCACGCTCCCCGTCTGGAACGTCAACCGGCAGAAGGCGGAGGAGAGCGGAAAAACCGTTGGGCTGCTGGGCGCGCTGAGGATCAGGGGCGTCCCTACCCTGCTGCTCAGCTTTTTCGCCTACTGCGCCGCCGAGGCCACCGCCATGGGCTGGGCCAGCACATACATGGTGGAGGTCAAGGGCGTCGGGCCGGAGAGCGCGGCCCGGTTCGCTTCGCTGTTTTACATCGGCATTACCGCGGGCCGGTTTCTGAGCGGCTTTGTGACGAACAGGCTGGGCGACCGGAACATGATCCGTCTGGGGACCTGCGTGCTGTCCTGCGGGATCCTCCTGCTGCTGCTCCCCACGGCGGAGCCGGCTGTCACCTTCGCCGGGTTTATCGTCATCGGCTTTGGATGCGCCCCCATCTACCCCTGCATCATCCACTCCACGCCGGACAATTTCGGTGCGGAGAATTCGGGGGCCATCATCGGCATCCAGATGGCCAGCGCCTATGCCGGGTCCACCTTTATGCCGCCGCTGTACGGGTTTCTCGGAAATCATGTCAGCTTTCGGATCCTCCCCGCCTATCTCGCCGCGTTTGTTATTCTGATGATCGTCATGGCGGAAGCAACGTTTAAGACCACCGGCTTTCACACGGCTCCCGCCCGGCCGCCCCGCCAGCGCCCCAAGGCCTGACCTGAAGGGTCCCGGCGCCCGCCGCGGCGATCCGCTCCACGAACCTGCGGGTAATGAGCAGGTTGAGGATGTACCGCGCTGCGGTCAGGCCCGCCTGTTCCCTGGCCTCGATGATTTTGTCTGATTTTAATGTTCAAATAGCAAAAATCCCGCACAAAACTGTGCGGGATTTTTGCCTGCATCTTTTTTGTCAATGCAGGTTGGTGGAGGTGAGGGGAGTCGAACCCCTGTCCGAAAACAATTTCACGGGATGTTCTCCGGGCGCAGACGGTCATTGCGGGCGGCTGATCCGCCCTGTTCCCCTTCCCCGCGGCAGGCCGTCACGCCGCGGGGTCAGGTGAGAGTCATGATGCATGGCACGGTCAACTCTTTCCGTACTCACGTTCACCGCTAAACGACGCCCTTCTTAAGCCGCGGTGCTCTTAAGTCGGACGGCTGCCAGCAATCAGGCAGCGATAGCTAAAGAATCGTTGTTCTTTAATTTATAAAAGTTGCCCGTTTTCAGGTGGCCGGGCGCCACCGCCCGCTGATCCCGCTTCCTCGTCCCCGTCGAAACCGGTACACCCCCGGATATGCGGACTGAGTATACCACAGTCCGCGGGGGAAAACAAGTCGATTTTGTAAACGATCTGCCCTCAGCACCAGGCAAGTTTTACCATCAGCCCGTGGGGCAGGATCTTCGCCAGCACCCGGTAGAGCTTGTAAAAGCCCTTGGGCGTATAGAACACCCGGCCCGCCCGGGAGGCCGCCAGGGTCCCCGCCACTACCTTCTCCGGGTCGCAGTAGGGCAGCGTCTCAAAGGTTTTGGAGTTCCCGGCGATCTTTCCCACGTCCAGAAACTCCGTGGCCATGGGACCGGGGCACACGGCGGTGACGGCGATCTTCCGGCTTTTCAGCTCCTGGCTGAGGCCCCGGGTAAAGCTGGAGACATAGGCCTTGGTGCTGGAATACACCGTCATCCGGGGATTGGCGCAGAAGGAGGCGATAGAGCTGACGTTGATGATCCGTCCCCCGGCGGGTATGTAGGGAATCGTCATATGGGTCACCGCCGTGAGGGCCGTGACGTTCAGGTCCGTCATCCTGGTCTGGAGGGACAGCTCCCCCTCCCCCAGGTTCCCCAGATAGCCGCACCCGGCGTTGTTGATGAGCAGGCCCACCTCCGGCTTTTCCGCCGCCAGCTTCTCCGCCAGGCGGTCCAGGCACGCCTTGTCGCACAGGTCCAGGGGCAGTATCTCCGTTTTCAGCTCCGGCGGCAGCTTTTGGGCCAGCTCCGCCAGACGGTCCGCCCGGCGGGCGATGAGCCACACGCCCTGGATCTCCGGGAACGCGCCCTTCATCTGCCGGGCGAACTGCTCTCCCAGTCCGGCGGAGGCGCCGGTGATCACAGCGATCCTCATCAGTGTTTCTCCGGCGCGGGGTAGTCCACGCCCAGGGTATCCACCCGGATGGACCGGATGACCTGGGGCTTGGTGGGCCGGTCGTTCATCATGTTCCGGGGCACCCGGGACACGGCCACGGCGGCCTCCGCGTTCTCCGTGATCCTGCCGAAGGCGGCGTACTGGCCGTCCAGATGGGGCGCGGCGTCCACCATGATGAAAAACTGGCTGCCGGCGCTGTCTGGGTGCATAGCCCGGGCCATGGACAGCACGCCCAGGGTGTGCTTCAGATCGTTCTTCTCAAAACCGTTGCCGGAAAACTCCCCCCGGATCTGATAGCCGGGGCCGCCCATGCCGGTGCCGTCGGGGCAGCCGCCCTGGATCATGAAGCCGGGGATGACCCGGTGGAAGATCAGGCCGTCGTAATAGCCGCTGTTGGCCAGGGCGATAAAGTTGTTCACGGTGTTGGGGGCCTTGTCGGGGTACAGCTCCCCCTTCATGGTCTGGCCGTTTTCCAGCTGGATGGTGACGATGGGATAGCTCATAGTCGTATCTCCTTTTTTATGTTACCGGTTATAGGTTTTCATGGCCCGGTCCATGTCCCGCCGGGCGTCCCGCTGGGAGGCGGCGTCCCGCTTGTCGTAGTTCTTCTTGCCCCTGCACAGGCCCACCTCCACCTTGACCCGGGCGTTTCTAAAGTACACGCTCAGGGGCACCAGGGCCATGCCGTCCTGCTGGACATAGGCCTGGAGCTTGTTGATCTCCCGCTTGTGCATCAGCAGGCGGCGGGGGCGCACCGGGTCCTTATTGAAAATATTGCCGTGCTCATAGGGGCTGATGTGCATACCGTGGAGATAGATCTCCCCGTTTTTGGCGATGCAGTAGGCGTCCTTCAGGTTCAGCGTCCCCGCCCGGATGGACTTGACCTCCGTGCCGAAAAGCTCGATGCCCGCCTCGTACCGGTCCTCCACGAAATAGTCGTGGCGGGCCTTTCGATTCTGGGCGGCGATCTTGATCCCGCTCTTTTCCGCCATAGGCGTCCCTCCTTTTCTCCGGGTGTTCCCTGACAGTATATCACACCGCCGCCGGTTCTTCAAGACGGGAAATTTCCTTCTGGTATTCTTTCCCGTCCTGTGCTATACTAAACAAAATATGACCGCCGCAGGGCGGAAGCCATCCAGGAGGGCGCTTGCCATGGAGCTTATCGAAAAAACCCTTTCCCGCCAGGAGATCTTCTCCGGCCGCATCATCCATGTCCACCGGGACACCGTGGAGCTGCCCAACGGACAGGAGGCCGCCCGGGAGGTGGTGGACCACCCCGGCGGGGTCTGCGTACTGGCTCTGGACGATCAGGGCCGGGCCCTGTTGGTCCGCCAGTTCCGCTACCCCTACGGAAAAGTCCTGCGGGAGGTCCCCGCCGGTAAACTGGAGTACGGTGAGGATCCGGACAACGCCATCGTCCGGGAGCTGCGGGAGGAGACCGGGGCCTCCGCCGCCTCCATCCGCCCCCTGGGGGAGCTGTACCCCTCTCCGGGCTACTGCGGGGAGATCATCCGGATGTACCTGGCCCAGGGGCTGACCTTTGGGGACACGGACCCGGACGAGGATGAATTTCTGGACCTGGAGCGGGTCCCCTTCCAGGACCTGGCAGAGCAGGTGCTCTCCGGGGAGATCCGGGACGCCAAGACCATCGCCGTGGTGCTGAAGGCCAAGCTGCTGCTGGGCCTGTGAGACGCGGCAGACAGACGGAGGTACGATCCATGGAACAAAAGAAAACCGTCCTCATCGTGGAGGACGAAAAGAGCATTGTGGACATTCTGCGCTTCAATCTGGAACGGGAGGGCTACGCCGTCCTCACCGCCTATGACGGCGAGGACGGTCTGGACAAGGCCCTCACCGCCAACCCGGACCTGATACTGCTGGACGTGATGCTGCCCAAAATGATCGGCTTCGACGTGTGCCGCGCCCTGCGGGAGCGGGGCAGCAGCGTGCCGGTGATCATCCTCACCGCCCGGGAGGAGGAGGAGGACAAGGTCCTGGGCCTGGAGATCGGCGCCGACGACTATATCACCAAACCCTTCTCCATGCGGGAGCTGATGGCCCGGGTCAAGGCCAATATCCGCCGCACCGCCATGTCCGGCGGCGACGACCGGTCCGCGGTGATGTCCGCCGGCGGCGGGCTGACCATCAACACCGACAGCTTTCAGGTCTGCAAGCACGGCAGGCCCATCGACCTGACCCAGCGGGAGTATGAGCTGCTGACCTTTCTGGCCAGCCACCCGGGCCGGGTCTACTCCCGCATCGACCTGATGGAGCAGGTCTGGAACTACAGCTATGTGGGCGAGGACGCCCGGACCGTGGACGTCACCGTCCGGCGGCTGCGGGAGAAGATCGAGGACGATCCCGCGTCCCCCGCCCTGATCCTCACCCGCCGGGGCGCCGGCTACTACTTCGCCGCCCAGTGAGCCGGCAATCTCCCGGGAAAGGAGGTCCCGCCATGTTTCGCAGCCTGCACATGAAGCTGGTGCTCATCATGCTGCTGCTGATCACGTCCCTGATGGCCGTGGTGGGCGCGTTTCTGATGACCAGCGTCACCGGCTTCTACATCAACGGCTTTTACCAGCAGGTGAACAGCGTCTTCGGCAGCGGCCAGCCGGACGCCGAGGATTTCTACCGGAGTCTGACCAGCAAGGCCCAGTCGGGCCTGGACCGGACTGAGACCGCCATCGAGCTGGTCGATATGGTGGAGGCCAAGGCCGGCGACCTGGGGCTGAACGCCAGCACCCGCACCTACTACATTCTGGACGGACGCACCGGGGAATATCTGGCCGGCTCCCGGGACGCGGACAGCTTTTACGCCCTGCCCGCCAGCTCCAACCTGCTGACCGCCCGGGCCTCCGTGGCCGAGGGCCAGGCCAGGGTGGGCGACCAGAGCGATATCACCGCCAGCTATATGGACGTGGCCATTCCCGTCATCGGCGGGGACAGCTCCTTCATCATCTACATCTACGACAACCGGGACACTGTCAGCGCCCTGAACAGCCAGCTCTTCCTCATCATCATCCAGGCGCTGCTGGTGGGCCTTCTCATCTCCGTGCTCCTCAGCTTCCTCCTCAGCAAGACCATGATCACCCCCATCGAGCGGCTGACCGAGGGGGCCGAGCGGGTGGCCGACGGAGACTTCAGCGCGCCGATCCAGGTGGAATCCACCGACGAGATCGGCATTCTCACCACCACCTTCAACGACATGGCCGCCGTTTTGCAGCACACGCTGGAGGCGGTGGAAAACGAGCGCAACAAGCTGGACACCCTGTTCCTCCACATGACCGACGGCGTGATCGCCTTCGCCAACGACGGCTCCATCCTCACCAGCAATCCCTCCGCCAGCCAGATGCTGGGCCGGGAGGTGCCTTTCTATGACTATCAGGCCCTCTTCGGCGGCCAGTTCCCCATGGACACGGTGATGGGCCTGCAGCGGCCGGACTTTGTTTCCGGGGAGCTGACCGAGGGGGACCGGATCCTGGAGCTGTACCTGGCCCCCTTCTCCGACGGGGAGGACGGCGGGCTCATGGCCGTGATGCACGACGTCACCGCCCAGCGGAAAAACGAGGAGATGCGCAAGGAGTTCGTGGCCAACGTGTCCCATGAGCTGCGCACCCCCCTGACCAACGTCCGCTCCTACGCCGAGACCCTCCGAGACACGGAGGATATTCCCCGGGACATGGAAAACAGCTTTCTGGACATCATCATCAGCGAGACGGACCGGATGACCCATATCGTTCAGGACCTGCTGACCCTCTCCCGGCTGGACTCCGGCCGGGCAGAGATCAAGATGACCCGTTTCGCCTTCCGGGAGGCCATCGAGTCCGTCTGCCGGGCCGTGGAGCTGGACGCCCAGCGCCACCGGCATACCCTGGTCCGCCGGTACGGCGAGCACCTGCCCATGATCGTGGGGGACCGCAGCCGCATCGAGCAGGTGATGATGAACGTGGTGGGCAACTCCATCAAGTACACCCCCGACGGCGGCACCATCATCGTGGACGCCGGCGTCACCGGCCACAGCGTCTGGATGGAGGTCTCCGACAACGGCATCGGCATCCCCGCCAAGGACCGGGAGCGGATCTTCGACCGGTTCTACCGGGTGGACAAGGCCCGCTCCCGGGAGAGCGGCGGCACCGGCCTGGGCCTCTCCATCGCCCGGGAGATCATCCTGCGCCACCACGGCTCCATCGGTCTGACGGACCACGAGGGGCCCGGCACCACCGTGCGGATCGTTCTGCCCATCCGGCAGCCGGAGGAGCCGGTGGACGGGGAAAGGGCGGAGGCGGATCATGCGTAAACAGCAGTGGATCGACCGTTTGCAGAATCTGGCGCTGATTCTTCTGGCGCTGTCCGCCATTTTTCTCTTCACCTGCACCCCCCTGTTCCGGAACCACTTCAGCGACCAGGTCCAGGCCCTCTTCACCCCCCATCCCCAGGGCGGCGACAGCCCGCAGGACGCCAGCGCCTACGACGCCATGCCCGCCGTCCGGGTGATGATCACCGCCAACCACGAGTACGGGCGCTGCGGCCAGCTCAGCGTCTCCCCCGGGGACCCGCTCTGCGAGCAGCTGGCCCCCCTTCTGCGGGACGCGGTGGGCACCGCCGAGGCCGGGCGGCTTACCGCTGACCTGACCCTCCAGAACGCCCTGGACGACGCCAGCGTGTTCCTCAGCTACCCCACCCCCCTGCCGCTGTCCGTCATCGCCCGCTGGCTGGACACCCAGACGGACCTGGATCTCACAGTCAGGAGCATCGCCCTCTCCTGCCACGAGGGCAGCTGGGCCACCCTGTACCTGCTGGATCAGGGGGGCAGCATCTACCGCTGCGCTACGTCTCTGTCCTCGGCGGCGGTGCGGGAAACGGCGGAGCAGTTCGCTCCCAACAGCGCCCTGTTCGCCTATGAGACCAACTACACCACCCTGACCCCCTACGCCATCCTCCACGTCCAGCCCGGCGAGCTGCCCCAGCTCCAGTCCGCTCTGCCGGAGCAGTACACGCTGCCCGCTCTGCTCCAGGTCCTGGACTTCAACGTCCACACCCAGAGCCGCTACCCGGAGACCGACGGCACGGAGGTGGTGGTGGAGTCCCCCCGGACCCTGCGCTTCTCTCCCGGCGGCACCGTGTCGTACACCGGCGAGGGCGAGATCACCGCCTCTCTCTTCAAGGTCCCCTGCGCCGGAGACGAGCCCACCCAGGCCGAAGCTCTGCTGGCCTGCTGGCATCTGGCCACGGCCCTCACCGACGCTGCCGGCGCCTCCCCCCTGGTGCTCCGCTCGGCGGAGCCTGCCGCCGGCGGCTGGCGGATCAGCTTCGGCTATCAGCCCCTGGGCTGGGATGTGTTCTTCGACCAGCCCTCCAGCGAACTCAGCAGCCTGGAGGCCCTGTCTGTCACCGTCACCGGGCGGACCATCACCGCCTTCACCTACCGCTGCCGGGCCTACTCCCCCACGGAGGACCTCTCGCTGCTGATGCCCCCGGTCCAGGCGGCCGCGGTAGCCTCCGTCTACCCCGGCGCCGGCCTCACCGTGGGCTACGCCGACGACGGCTCCGGCGTTCTGTCCGCCCGCTGGCTGGCGGGATAAAAAAAACCTCTTCTTTCGCCGCACCGGCGGAAAAGATCTGGAAAGGAGGCTTTGGCTTGGAGACTCGACGGCTGAAGAATATCGCCATTCTGATCCTGCTGCTGCTGAACGTCTTTCTGCTGGGCCTGCTGGGCTATCAGCGGCTCCAGGCCCGCCAGACGGAGCGGGAGACCCGGCGGCAGCTCACGTCCCTGTTCGCCTCCAGCCAGATCTCCCTGGCGGAGGGCCTGGACCTGTCCCGCCCGGCCCTGGCGCCTCTGACCCTCTCCCGGCAGGAGAGTGCGGAGGGCGTCATGGCCGCCTTTCTGCTGGGGCAGGAGCCCCAGGTCTCGGGGCAGAGCGGCGTCACCACCTACACCGCCGGTCAGGGCAGCATCCAGTTCCGTGCCGGCGGGCGGTTCGACGGCGCCGGCCTGTCCCGGCCGGTGGAGGACCCGGACAGCTTTCTCCAGAGCTTCTGCCGGCAGTTCGGCTGCCAGATCTCCCAGCGCCGCCTGTCCCAGGGCAGCGGCACCGCCTCCGCCGTCCTTCAGGCGGCGGAGGCCCCGGTCTACGGCTGTGAGGTCTATTTCACCTTCCGCTCCGGCGTCCTCGCGGAGGTCAGCGGCGCCTATGTGAGCCTGACGGAAGCCGTGGCCGACGAGGGGCGGCAGATGGACCGGGTCACCGCTTTGGTGCGGTTTCTGGACTACCGCAACGCCACCGGCGCGGTGTGCAGCCAGATCACCGGCCTGACCTGCGTCTACACCCTGCGGAGCGCCTCCGCCGCCACCCGCCTGCTGCCCGCCTGGCAGGTGCGCACCGACACCTTTGACTGTCTGGTGGACTGCGCCACCGGCGAGGTGACCCGCCAGTAGCGAAACGCAGACCGGACCTCTTTCTCAGACAAAAGGCGCTTTCCCTTGTGGGAAAGCGCCTTTTGTCCGGGATCTACGGTTCCCGGTAGAATTGGTGGCAGCCGATGGTAGTGTAGTAAACGCAGTTCTGACGGATCCAGGTTCCCTGGGACAGGGCGGGGGCGAAAAAGTACAGGCAGTCCCCCGGCACCGCCTCCGCTCCCTCCAGGGCCAGCCGGGCGGCCAGCACGCTGGAGGCGGCGGGCTCGTCATAGACGGTCCCGTTGGCCACCGGCTCGAACTGGACGGCGTCTTTCTTATCAAAGATCACCTCCCGGATGGTGTCGGGGAATTTCTCCGACGCCGCCCGGTTGAGCACCACGTTCCCCACCGCCACCTGGCCGGTGAGGCTCTCCCCCCGGCTCTCGGCGCTGATGATCCGGCTGAGCCAGTCCAGGTCCTCCTGGGTGTAGGCCCTTCCGGCGTTCCGGCGCACCGCCACCGGCAGGTCCGCCCCCCGCCAGGTCACCTCGGCCCCCAGCAGATTGCTGACGGTCCGCAGCGGCACATATGTACGGCCCGACCGCAGCAGCACGGCGGCGGGCAGGTCGTAGGCGTATCCGTCCGCCAGGACCTGGCGGCTGTCCGCCGGGACCGTCAGGCGGAACCGGTCCGTGTCCGCCACCGCCGAGCGGGACGGGGCGTCCCACCAGGTCTCCCAGCCTCCCAGGGCCTCCAGCAGCGCCGTCATCTGCACATAGGTGGTGCCCTGGCTGAGGAACGCCTCCCCCGCCAGAGGCTCGCCGTCCACGGTGACCTCCAGGGCGGAGGCGGCCTGGACCAGGCACAGCGCGGCCAGCAGCAGGCACAGCGTCTTTCTTCCCTTCATACGGATCACTCCTTCCGGTAAGATCGGGAGGAACCTGTTTCCTCCCCCGCCAAAAAGTATATCGGACCGGCGGGACCGGAACAAGCTGTAAATACTGGAAAAGGGAGGACGGCAAAAGCGTCCTCCCTTTTCTCATCGCTATGTACGGTGTTTTATTTCTCCTCCACGGAGAGGATGCCCATGGGGCAGGCCTTGGCGCAGATGCCGCAGGCGATGCACTTGCTGACGGCGGCGGCCTGGGGCGCCAGGACCATCACATGCATGGGGCAGGCCTCCACGCACTTGCCGCAGGCCACGCACTTCTTCTTGTCCACCATATACACGCCCTTGGCGTTCTGGCTGATGGCGCCCTCGGGGCAGGTGCGGGCGCACTTGCCGCACATGATGCAGGAATTGACCTTGGGCTCGCCGTCTGCCCTGGCGGTGATGCGGATGCAGCTCAGATCCGGGTCAAACGTTTTATAGAATGCCTCGGAGCAGGCGCGCACGCAGCTCAGGCAGGCTTTGCAGGGGTACTCCTTGCTGACGACCAGTTTTTTCATATGGGGAAAACCTCCTATCAAGAATGTTCCTCGACTATCCTACCAGATGCCTTGTTAAAATGCAAACACATTTTTCAAATTTCGGCAGAAATCTTTCCTCTCCCGGCCCCGGCGGCCAGGTACAGCGCCGCCGACAGGCAGCATAGCCCGCAGCCCAGGGCCATGGCCAGAGGCAGCCCCCGGTCGGCGGCCCGGCCGAAGGCCAGCCCGGTCAGCGCCGCCAGCGCGTCCGCGAGCATGGCGTAGACCGACAGCTCCGTCGCCCGGCAGGCGGAGCGCACCTGCCGGTTCTCCTCCACAGAGGCCAGCGGCGAGAACAGGCTCCCCGCCAGCTCCATGGCCGCCACCGCCAGCACCGACAGCGCCGGGGAGCCGGTGACCGCCAGAAGGCCGCAGGCCGCGGCCCCCGCCCCGATCAGCGCCAGAGCGGTCCGCCGCTCCCCCAGCCGCCGGGTCAGGGCGGGGGAGCATACGCCCAGAAAGCCCGCCACCGTCACCCCCGCCAGCAGGAAGCCGTACAGCCCGCCGGGGATGCCCGCCCGCTCATACTGGAGCTGGCTCAGGAACACGGTCACCTGCTGGACCGTCTCCCCAAAGAGGCAGAAGGCGCACAGCAGGACCAGCAGCCGGGGCCGCTTCAGCACCGCCAGGAGCACCCGAAACGCGCTGCCCTTTTCCGCCTCCTCCGCCGGGGGATGGGGCGGCTCCCGGAGACCCAGAGAGAGGAGAAAGGCCCCGCCGTAGGCCGCCATGGTCCAGAACCCCGCCAGCCGGTAGTTTTCCCCGAAGCACAGGGAGTACAGGGCGGAGGCCAGCAGCATCCCTGCGGAGCCCAGGGTCCCGTAGCGGGCAAAGACCCGCTGGGCCTGCTCCGCCGGGCAGGAGAGATACAGCATGGCGCTGTCCACCCCGGAAAGGCCGGCGGTCACCACCGCCAGCAGCACCCGCTCCGCCAAAAAGTCCGCCAGGCTGTCCGCCCGCCAGAAGATGATCTTGGAAACGAAGAACAGCGCGCTGCACAGGATCATGGTCCGCCGGCAGCCGATTCGATCCGCCGCCGCCCCCCACGGGATCTCCAGCAGGAAGGAGAGGAGCAGGGACACGCTCTCGATGGCGGAGATCTCCAGCATGGACAGCCCCGCCGCCCGGCGGTACAGGGTGGCCACCGGGGCGTAAAACACAAGGCCCTGCAGCAGCGACATGGCGTACAGGAGCCGAATATTCCGTTTTTCCATAAAAATAAGCGTCCTTTCACCGCTGATATACCGGAAATAAAGCAACAAAAGGCCTGACCTGACCGGTCCTCAGGACCCGCCAGGCCGCCTTTTTACCTGATCCGGATATCAACGCAGAACGCTCATTGCCTCATGGACCTTTCCTGATGCTGGCAAGAGTATACCCCTTCTCCCCCCGCTCTGTCAAGGGCGGGCCATATCCCCCGGTGGGGCTTGTGCTTTTGCCGCCGGTCTGGTATACTGATAGAAAAACCCGCGGCGGAAAGGAGATCTGACCATGGAGCCGGGACAGGACTACAGAGAAAACGGGGGCCTTTCGGCGGAGCGGGAGGCCGATCACGCCTACATGCACCAGCACGGCATCCCCCACGACCACGACCACGGCCACACCCACAGCCATGAACACACCCGGGCGGTGGTGAACCGGCTGGCCCGGGCCATCGGCCACCTGGAACGGGTAAAGGCCATGGTGGAGGAGGGCCGGGACTGCTCCGAGGTGCTCATCCAGCTGGCGGCGGTGCGCTCCGCCATCAACAACACCGGCAAGGTGGTGCTCAAGGACCACCTGGAGCACTGCATCGTGGAGGCCATCCACGACCAGGACCGGGAAGCCATCGACGAGCTGAACCGCGCCATTGAGCAATTTGTGAAGTGATTCCGTCCCCGCCGTACAATTCGATCCCTGCAGTCCCTCCGCCCATGGACAGGGCGGAGGGATTTTTTGCCCTTCAAAAGGTTGAAAAATGCGTCGTTTTTTGAGAATTTGCCTGGAAATTGCCGAATTGTTGAATTACATCCCCGCCGAAGCGCCTGTCTTTGGTCATTCCTACGAATTTTTCGTTCTGCCTGAAAAAGCGGCAAAAAAGTCCCCCTTGGGGCGCAGATGTCAAGTATTTTGTGCGAAAAAGATAGAATAAATTTTTGAGCGTTCAC
>CATZRD010000019.1 GCA_958423465.1 uncultured Oscillospiraceae bacterium
GTCGTCCAGGGTCCGGCCCCGCATATAGGCCAGCGGGGCCACCTCGATGTTCCCCCGCTCCAGGTACTTCTGGTAGGTCTCCGCCCCCAGCATATCGAAGAGGGCGTCGTACAGGGGCCGCAGATAGGGGTCCACTTTGCTCTGCAGGTCCCCGGGCAGAAAGCCCAGCCGCTCCCCCGCCTCCACGGCGGGCCGGGTGAGGATGATGCGGTTGACCTGCTTGTCCCGGAAGGCGGCCACGGCGGCGGCCACCGCCAGATAGGTCTTGCCGGTGCCGGCGGGGCCTACGCCGATGGTCACGGTGTTGCGGCCCACGGAGTCGATGTACCGCTTCTGCCCCACGGTCTTGGCCTTCACCGGGCGGCCCTTGGCGGTGATGCACACCACATCCGCCGTCAGCTCGCTGACCTTATCCTCCTGGCCGCTGCGGGCCAGGCCGATGACGTAGCGCACGGTCTGCTCCCCGATGTTCTCTCCCCGGCTGGAGAGGGTCAGCAGGGCGTTCACGGCCTTGGCCGCCAGCATGGCGTCCTCCGGCTCCCCGTTGATCCGCAGCTCCCCGTCCCGGTTGGTGACCACCACCCGGAACTCCGCCTCGATGAGGCGGATGTTCTCGTCAAAGGAGCCGAAGATATTCACCGCCTGCTCCAGCCGGTCGATCTCTATCCTTTGTTCCATCTCTTTCGTTTACTCCTTTGGTAGTTCTACATACTGGCCGATCTGCTCCCGGCACTCCGCGGTGAGGGTCACCAGCAGCGTCCCGTCCTCCTCCCGGCTCTCAAAGGCCAGGTCCAGGACCTCGCCGCCCTCCAGGCAGGTCTCCAGCCGGGCCGTCAGCACCAGCTTGGCCAGGGACAGGGCCTCCTCCCGGCTCCGCTCTGTCTCCTCCAGGGTATAGTACCGCAGCCGCCGGGTGACGGTCTGCACCGGCAGGGCCACCCCCGCCGGCAGCTCCCACCGCTTCCAACTGGTTATTTTATCACAAGTATCCCCCGGATGACTACTGTTAAAATCAATTTTGATCCGTTTTTTTCCGATCAGCAGGGCGCGTTCCGTCCGCTCCTCCCCGGTATACGCCTTTTGGGCCTTGGTCAGGGGCACCTGACACCGGAGGGTGTACCAGGTCCGGCCGTAGACCTTGCCCATGCCCCGGACGTACCGCACCCCGGCAAAGTCGTTTTCCACCACGCCGGAGATGAGCAGCTGCCCCTTTTTCACCATGGTCCCCGGCAGCACCTGCTTCTCCCCGTCCCAGGGGAGGATGTCGGTGACCAGCGCGTCCTTGGCGGCGACGGTGTTGCCCCGCTGCCGCTGGCTCATGAGGGGCGGGGCGTCCACCCGCTCCCGGACCTGGATATAGGCCCGGCAGCCCTTCACGTTGATGGCGAAGTAGCTGAGCCGGGGGACCTCCAGCAGCATGAAATTCCGCAGGGTGGAGGAGTTCACCCCGTAGCCGAAGGTGCCGAACCCCACGCCGTACTCCTCCAGCGCCCGGAGAATCTCCGTGTCGCTCACCGTCTCCGTTCCCTCGATGGCAAAGTCCCAGATAAAGAAGGAGCCGAAAAACATGGCCCCGGCGCACAGGACCATGCCCACCCACAAGGCGTACCTCCGGCGCAGCCGCCCCAGAAAAAAGGGCGCCCCCCGCCAGAGCTGGGCCTTCATCTCGCAGCCCAGCCGGCGGCTGAGCTTCCGCAGCCGCCGCCAGTCCCGCCATGTGGTGGTGAAGGTAAAGGCCGCCGGGGACTCCCACCGGATGTCCCAGAAGGGGATGCCGTACTCCCCGCACAGGTTCAGCACCCGCTCCGGAAAGCCGCACTCGATGCGTCCCGTTACCTGGCCCTTCAGCAGATTGACCGCCTGTTTCAGCATATCAGACCACCCATTCCACCCGGCGCAGCTTTCCCCGGACCCGCAGGGCCTCGCCGGTCATGGCCACCAGCTCCAGGTCCTGGCCGATGAGCCGCACCACCATGCCCTCCGCCCCAATGTCGATCTCCTCGCCGCTGTAGGACACGATCCCCCTGTGGTTCTCCATGTAGAACTCCCCGTCCCCCATGGTCTCCACATGGGGCAGCCGCGCCAGCAGCTCCGGCGGCACGTCGAACAGCTCCGCCGCGCCGGACAGGATCCGTCTCTCCCGCTTGCCTCGTTCCATTCGCTCCACCTCACGGACATATCTATGCGGACGGCCTCATAAATTTTCCCGAAACTTTTTTTCGTTACCCCCTTGACATCCTCTTCCTTTTGTACTATTGTATTAAGTGCCTAATACAATAGTACAGGCAAATCGGGAAAGGAGACATCCATGGACTGGAATTTTACCGATGACCGCCCGATCTGGCAGCAGCTGACGGAGCAGCTGGCTCTGCGCATCCTGAAGGGGGAGTATCCCCCGGGGAGCAAGCTGCCCCCGGTTCGGGAGCTGGCGGCCCAGGCGGGGGTCAATCCCAACACCATGCAGCGGGCCATGGCCCAGCTGGAGGCGGACGGTCTGGCGGCGGCGGACCGCACCGCCGGGCGCACGGTGACGGAGGACGCCGCCGTCATCACCCAGGCCCGCCGGCGGCGGGCGGCGGCGGCCGTGGCGGGCTGCCTGAACATTTTGGCGGAGCTGGGCTACACCCGGGAGGACGCCATCGAACTCATCAAGGAGGGGAACACACTATGAATGAGATCCTTGTCAACTGTACCGGCCTGACCAAGCGGTACGGGAACAAGCAGGCCCTGGCCGGGGTGAACCTGGAGCTGGGGCGGGGCCGCATCGTGGGCCTTCTGGGGCCCAACGGCAGCGGCAAGACCACGCTGATCAAGATCCTCTGCGGGCTGCTCCAGCCCACGGAGGGGGCCGTGGCCATCGACGGCCAGCCGGTAGGCCCTCACAGCAAGGCCATCATCAGCTATCTGCCGGACCGGATGTACTTCGCGGACTGGATGAAAGCCACGGACCTGTTCGACCTCTTCGCGGACTTTTACGCCGACTTTGACCGGAACCGGGCCATGTCCATGTGCGCCAGTCTGGGGGTGACCCCCAGCGACCGGCTGAAAACCATGAGCAAGGGCACCAAGGAGAAGGTGCAGCTGGTGCTGGTCATGGCCCGGAAGGCCCAGCTCTATCTGCTGGATGAGCCCATCGCCGGGGTGGACCCGGCGGCCCGGGACTTTATCCTGAACACTATCCTCACCAACTACAATGAGGCGGGCACGGTGCTCATCTCCACCCACCTCATCAGCGACATCGAGCAGGTGCTGGACGAGGCCATCTTCCTGAAGGAGGGGCAGATCGTCCTCCATGACACCGTGGACAACATCCGGGAGCGGGAGGGCAAGAGCGTGGACGCTCTGTTCCGTCAGGTCTTTCGGGCCAAGAATATGGAAGGGGGCGAGCTTTGATGTTCGGTAAGCTCTTGAAATACGATTTTCGGTCCATGCTCAAGCAGTTCGCTTTCGTGTGGCCCGCCGCCCTGGTGCTGGGCCTGGTGAACCGCTTCACCCTGGACTTTTTCGTCACCAGCACCAGCAGCGCCATGGAGACCATCTCCGGCATCACCATGCTGGTGTACATCGCCATCCTCATGGCCATGTTCATCATCGCCGTGATCTTTGTCATCCAGCGGTTCTACAAGGGGCTCCTGGGGGACGAGGGCTATCTCATGCACACCCTGCCGGTGCGCCCCCGGCAGCTCATCGGCTCCAAGCTGCTCTGCGCCGTGACGGTGACCTTCGTCAGCGTTCTGGTGGCCGTGGCCTCCATCCTGCTGCTGATGCCTCTGACCGCCTCGGACTACGGAGAGTTCTTCCGGTCCCTGGGCCGGCTCAACCGGGAGTACGGCGCCAACTTCGTTTTCTTCTGGGTGGAGCTGCTGGTGTTCTTCCTGGCGGGCATGGCCGAGAGCTACCTCATGCTCTACGCGGCCATGGCCATCGGCCACCTGGCCAACAAGAACCGGGTGCTCTGGTCCGCGGCGGCCTTTATCGCCCTGAACGCCGCCGTCACCGCCATCACCGGCAACCTGATCGACCTCTATGTGCGCATCGATGTGGACTTCCCCCGGCAGTTTCTGTGGTACAGCGGCCAGTGGAGCTCGGTCCACGCTTCCATCTGGAGCGCTATCGCCGTCACCGCGGCCTTTGGCGCCGTGTTCTACGTGGTCACCAGCTATATCCTGGGCAAAAAGCTGAACCTGGAATAAACATCCTATGGCAAGGCGCCGGGCCTTTGGGCCCGGCGCCTTATCATTTCAGGAAAAAATCCGCCGGAGGGCGCAACCAAACAGCTTTTCTTTCCGACATACAGGGTGAGAGCCACACGAGAGAGGAGGGATCGCCTGTGGACGATCATCAAATCGTGGACCTGTACTGGGCCCGCAGCCATCTGGCCGTTGAGGCCAGCAGCCGGAAGTACGGCGCGCTGTGCCGGTCCATCGCCATGAACCTGCTGGGGGACCGGCGGGACGCGGAGGAGTGCGTCAACGACACCTGGCTGGGGGCCTGGAACGCCATGCCGCCCCAGCGGCCCCAAAAGCTGGGAGCCTTTCTGGGGGCCATCACCCGAAATCTGGCCTGCGACGCCTGCCGGGCCCGGCAGGCGGAGAAGCGGGGCGGCGGACAGCTCCCCCTGGTGCTGGAGGAGCTCAGCGAGTGCCTCCCCGGCCGGGAGGGGGACCCGGTCCGGGCGGCGGAGGACCGGGAGCTGGCGGAGGTCCTGTCGGACTTTCTCCGGCAGCTCCCGGAGCGGGACCGGTATCTGTTCCTCCGGCGCTACTGGCACGCCCAGCCTCTGGAGGAGATCGCAGACGCCTTCCGCCTGCCGGCGGGCACCGTCAAGGCCAGCCTCTTCCGCACCCGGAAGAAGCTGCGCCGCCGTCTGGAAAAGGAGGGGATCCTGTTATGACACGAGAAGAGAAGCTGTTCCGCGCTCTGGGCGGCGTAGACGCCGGACTGGTGGAGGCCGCCCGGCGGCCCCCGGAACGGAGGTCCCGCTATTGGCCGGCGCTCTGGGCCGGACTGGCGGCCTGTCTGCTGCTGGGGTTCGGGATCTGGCGGGCCGCGCCATGGAGCGCCGTCCCCGTTGACCCGGACCCGCCGGTGGGACCCAGCGGACCGGTGACGCCCCTCCCGCCGGAGGAGAGCGCGCCCATCGTCCTGAAGGACGCGCCCCAGGTGGAGGGCGGCTCCGCCCACTTCCTCCGGCTGACCTGTTCCCTGCCTGGCGGCGCAGAGGAGGAAACGGCGGACTTCTACATCTCCGTGGACCAGGAGTTCTACCAGCTGGTCCAGGAGGGGGACAGCGCACGAATCGAACCTCTGGACGCCCCGGAGGATCTGCCCCCCTGCGATCTGGAGATCCGGCACTTCCCCGGCGTCACCCTGGACCAGGCAGTATCCGACGCCAAAGCCTGGTGCGAAAGCTACGCCTTCTGTGAAGAGGCCGGGGACGGCGTCCTCCGCGCCTGGGACGGCACGGACTGGGACGACGCCCAGGCGGATATCCGTCTGGTGGAGGACAGCCGGGGGGGCGTGTACCGCCTCACCGCCCGGTACTTCCTGGAGGCTGCCGAGGGCCACGGCGTCCGGCTGAACGCCATGATGAACACCTTCACCCCCCTGGCGGAGGACGACCCCACCGCCCCCCTGCGGAGCGTGGCGGACCGGGTAACGGCGGCGGTGCTGGCGGACGATCTGACCGCCGTGGCCGATCTGCTGACGGAAAACGCCCTGGTCACCGGCTTCGGCGAGGATGTATCCGGCGGGGCCGTCGTCTCCGGCATGGACATTTCCCTGGCGGAGGATGGCCGGTCCGCCTCGGTCAGCGTGAGCCTTCTCCTGCTGGAGGACGCCCCCTGCTGGCTCCATCTGGACCTGATTCTGGAAGGCGGCAGCTGGCTGGCCAGCTGGGGCGCTGTCGCCATGGCCTGAGAGCAAAAAGCGGGAGCCGTTGACAAGCGAAAGGGCCTCCGCCCTTCGCGGAGGCCCTTTTGGCTTCTGTCGTCTTACTTTTTTCCGCCGGTGACCCGGTTCAGCAGGGCCACCAGTCCCCAGATCGCCACGATCACGATGAAGATGCCCAGCATCCCCTTGCCCATGATGCCCAGGCAGGCCATGACCAGTTTTGTATTCATATCCGCAGCTCCTCCTTACAGAATGTTTTCCACCAGAGTGATGATGAGGCCCCCGGCGATGACGGAGGCGATCTGCCCGCTGACGTTGGCCCCGGCGGCGTGCATCAGCAGAAAGTTGTAGGGGTCCTCCTCCAGGCCCATCTTATGGACCATCCGGGAGGCCATGGGAAAGGCGGAGATCCCCGCCGCCCCGATCATCGGGTTCACCTTCTTCTTGGAGAACAGGTTCAGCAGCTTGGCAAACATCACGCCGCCCACGGTGTCGAACACGAAGCCAAAGAGGCCCAGAGCCAGGATCAGCAGGGTCTCCCAGGTGACGAACACCTCCGCCTTCATGCGGAAGGAGACGGACAGGCCCAGCAGCAGGGTGATGAGATTGGCCAGCTCGTGCTGGGCGGACTGGCTGAGGCTGTCCAGCACGCCGCACTCCCGGATCAGGTTGCCGAACATGAGGAAGCCGATGAGCTCCGCGCTCTTGGGAGCCACGGTGCCGGCGATGATGGTGACAAAGATGGGGAACAGGATCCGGGTGGTTTTGGACACGGCGCTGGGGCTGTAGTCCATGCGGATCATCCGCTCCTTTTTGGTGGTGACCGCCCGGATGATGGGGGGCTGGATGATGGGCACCAATGCCATATAGGAGTAGGCCGCCACCATGATGGCTCCCTGGTACTTGCTGTCAAAATAGTTGGCCACATAGATGCTGGTAGGGCCGTCGGCGGCGGCGATGACGGCGGCGGAGGCCGCGTCGGTGAGGTCAAAGCCCAGCATCACCGCCGCCACCAGGGTGAAGAAGATGCCGAACTGGGCCGCCGCGCCGAAGAGGAACATCCTGGGGTTGCTCAGCAGGGGGCCGAAGTCGATCATGGCCCCGATGCCGATAAAGAGCAGCAGGGGGAACAGCTCCGAGGCGATTCCGGCGTTGAACAGGGTCTCGATGGCCTCCGTGTTCACGAAGGGCAGGTTCACCAGAATGGCTCCGAAGCCCATGGGCAGCAGCAGGGACGGCTCCATCCCCCGGCGGATGGCCAGAAAGATCAGCACGCAGCCGATGAGGATCATCAGCCCCTGCTGCCAGGTGAAGTTGAGCGCGTTGGAAAAGAGATCCGAAAAGAGCGACATAGATTCCTATACCTCCTGACAGGACCGCCTGGGCGGCCGAATGGGGGGAGAGAACAAAAAATGACGAGACTCTTACGGCACAGAAACGTACCGTAAAAGTCTCGTCATTTCAGGCAGCGGCGGGCCAAAGGCCGTACTGACGCCGATGCCGCGCCCCAAAAGGCGCTGGCTACTCCCTTTTACCCTTCCATTATATGGGGGGAGCGGCTCCGCTGTCAAGGGAAATTTTACTTCCCCGCCCGGTCCCGGGCGATGAGCAGCTTCAGAGCCTCCACCCCCACCCGGACCGCGGCGCTGGTGTCCTCGCACTCCCCACGGGGCTGGCCCCGCGGGGGCCCCATAGCGATTTAAAATGCGCGGGCGAACTGAATTCGCCCTTGCGCCAAGGTTTTGCCCCAGGGCAAAACCTTGTACGCCGGACTCCCGGCGGACATTCGCTCGGACAGCTTACTTCCCCGCCCGATCCCGGGCGATGATGAGCTTCAGAGCCTCCACCCCCACCCGCACGGCGGCGGAGGTGTCCTCGCTCATGAACTGGTCCAGGCCGGCCTTCTCCCGCTCCTGGTTCCACACCACATGGAAGCAGCTGCCGCAGCGGACGCCCAGAGCGGCGGCCACCACGAACAGGGCCGCGGACTCCATCTCGCTGGCCTTGACCCCCAGGCGCTTCCACGCCTCCCATTTATTGAGCAGCTCGTAGCTCACCGGCATACGCTCGGGGCTGTGCTGGCCGTAAAAGCTGTCCTTGCACTGGACCACGCCGGTGTGGCAGGTCTTGCCCATGGCCCGGGCGGCCTCCGCCAGAGCGCCGGTGACGCCGAAATCCGCCACGGCGGGGAACTCGATGGGGGCGTACTCCAGGCTGGTATGCTCAAAGCGGATGGCCCCGGTGGCCACCACGATGTCTCCGGACTGGACGTTCAAATCGATGCCGCCGCAGGTGCCCACCCGGATAAAGGTGTCCGCGCCGATGGCGGTCAGCTCCTCCATGGCGATGGAGGCGGAGGGCCCGCCGATGCCGGTGGAGCACACCGACACCTTCTCCCCCAGGAGCGTCCCGGTATAGATCCGGTACTCCCGGTTCTGGCCCACGAACCTGGCGTCGTCAAACAGCGCCGCGATGGCCTCGCAGCGGCCCGGGTCGCCGGGCAGGATGCAGTAGCGGCCCACGTCGCCGGGGACGCAGTTGATGTGGTATTGTCTTTCCAGTTCCTGCATAACGGATGCCTCCCAAAGCGTCGTTTTTTCCGCGATCTAACCATATCGCCGTATGTATATCATATCACAGTTCCGGCGGGTCCGCAACCATATCCCGGGATATTTTCTTCTGAAAGAACAGGAATCGCCTCTTTTTTCTCCCGGCAAGTCTTGCGTTTCGCAAACGTTTCCTGTATAATGGATACCCACAGTGAACAAGCGGAGCGCCGCGTCTCCGGACGCGGGAAAACCGGAAAATTGAGGTAATGGGAGGAGAACCAACATGGATTACGCGAAGGAAAGTCTGCGTCTGCACGGGGAATGGAAGGGAAAGATCGAGGTGGTGGCCACCGTACCGGTGGAGACCAAGGACGACCTGAGTCTGGCCTACACCCCCGGCGTGGCCCAGCCCTGCCTGGAGATCCAGGAGGACATCGACAAGAGCTATGAGCTGACCCGCCGCCACAATCTCTGTGCCGTCATCACCGACGGCACCGCCGTTCTGGGATTGGGCGACATCGGCCCCGAGGCGGGTATGCCCGTCATGGAGGGCAAGTGCGTGCTCTTCAAGTCCTTCGGCAACGTGGACGCCTTCCCTCTGTGCGTCAGGACCAAGGACGTGGACGAGTTTGTGGAGACGGTGTACAACATCTCCGGCAGCTTCGGCGGCATCAATCTGGAGGACATCGCCGCCCCCCGCTGCTTTGAGATCGAGCGGAAGCTGAAGGAGAAGTGCGACATCCCCATCTTCCACGACGATCAGCACGGCACCGCCGTCATCACCCTGGCGGGCCTGACCAACGCCCTGAAGGTGGTGGGCAAGAAGAAGGAGGACGTAAAGATCGTCACCTCCGGCGCCGGCGCCGCCGCCATCGCCATCGTGAAGCTGCTGCTCTCCGGCGGGTTCAGGCATGTGACCATGTGCGACCGGAAGGGCGCCATCTACGCCGGCCGGGAGGGCCTGAACTGGATCAAGGAGGAGATGGCCCAGGTCACCAATCTGGAGAAGAAGTCCGGCACCCTGGCCGAGGCTCTGGTGGGCGCGGACGTGTTCATCGGCGTATCCGCCCCCGGCACCGTCACCACTGAGATGGTCAAAACCATGAACAAGGACGCCATCATCTTCGCCTGCGCCAACCCCACCCCGGAGATCTTCCCCGAGGACGCCAAAGCCGGCGGCGCCAAGGTCATCGCCACGGGCCGCAGCGACTTCCCCAACCAGATCAACAACGTCCTGGCCTTCCCCGGCATCTTCCGGGGGACCTTCGACGTGCGGGCCAGCGACATCAACGAGGAGATGAAGGTGGCCGCCGCCCACGCACTGGCGGATCTTATCTCCGACGAGGAGCTGAGCGCGGACTACATCATCCCCAAGGCCTTCGACAAGCGGGTGGGTCCCGCGGTGGCCAAGGCCGTGGCCGAGGCCGCCCGGCGCACCGGCGTCGCCAGAATCTGAGTTTTCAAAAAGAGGGACTCTTTCCCGGTGGGAAAGAGTCCCTCTTTTTGAATTCACTTCGCTTCCCGCCTCACCCCGCCAGGGCGGGGATCGACGCGCGCTCCGTGCAGCGTGTTTTTTTGTGAGGCGAAGCCCCCCCAAAAAACGATTTGATCCTATTTGCGCCCACAGGCGCGAAGCGAATGGGGAGAATCAAAAAAGAGGCTTTGCCTCTTTTTTGATTCTCAGATGTCTCGTCTGCCTTCCAGCGCCCGCATGAGGGTGGCGTCGTCGGCAAACTCCAGATGTCCCCCCACGGGGATGCCGTAGGCCAGCCGGGTCACCCGCACGTCAAAGGGCTTCAGCAGCCGGGCCAGGTACATGGCGGTGGCCTCTCCCTCCGTGTCGGGGTTGGTGGCCATGATGACCTCCCGGATGCCTCCCCGGGCCACCCGGTCCACCAGGCTCTTGATCTCCAGGTCGTCCGGCCCCACATGGTTCATGGGGGAGATGACCCCGTGGAGCACATGGTAGCGGCCGGTGTACTCCCTGGCCCGCTCCATGGCCACCACGTCCCGGGGGTCCGCCACCACGCAGACGGTGGTTTCGTCCCGCTTGGGGGAGGCGCAGATGGGGCACAGCCCCCCGGCGGTGAGGTTCTGACACACGGGACAGCAGGTAACGGTGCGCTTGGCCTCCAGTATGGCGTCGGCAAACTCCTGGGCCTCCTGATCCGTCAGGCTCAGCACATGGAAGGCCAGCCGCTGGGCGGATTTGCCGCCGATGCCCGGCAGGCGGGCGAACTGCTCCACCAGCTTCTCCAGCGGCGCGGGAAAATACTCCATAGCTCTTATCCTCTCAGTTCCCGGATGCGTCCGGGGATATCTTCGGCCTTGTACACGGCGGAACCGGCCACCAGCACGTTGGCCCCGGCCTCCACGCAAACTTTGGCGGTGACGGGGTCCACGCCGCCGTCCACCTCCACGTCGCAGGCAAGGCCCCGCTCCGTGATCCAGGCGCGGACCTGCCGCACCTTGTCCATCATGTCCGCCATGAAGGACTGGCCGCCGAAGCCCGGCTCCACGGTCATGATGAGCACCATGCCGCACCGGTCCAGAAAGGGCAGGACGGCCTCCGCCGGAGTTTTGGGCTTCAGCACCACGCCGGCCTTCTTCCCGCAGCCCCGGATGATGTCCAGGGCCTTTCCCGTGTTCTCCTCCGTGTCCGCCTCCACATGGACGGTAACGATGTCCGCCCCGGCCTTACAGAACGCCTCTACATACCGCACCGGGCGGTCGATCATCAGGTGTACGTCCAGAGGCAGGCTGGTGGTGGGGCGGATGCACTTCACCACCGGGATGCCGATGGTGATATTGGGCACGAACAGGCCGTCCATCACGTCCACATGGACGTAGTCGGCGGTAGCGATCCGGCGGATGTCCCGCTCCAGATTGGCAAAGTCGGCGGAGAGGATGGAGGGCGCGATCTTGATCATATCCAGCACTTCCTTCTTCGTAAAATCAGGGAATCGGTCCCGGGACAGCCCCCGCCCGTCCCCCGGGACAAGTTCCCCCGGAGAGGCGGGCGACATAGGATACCGTAAGCGGCATGAGCGTCCGGCGGCGGGACCCGATCCCTGTCCCCCGCGGCCACGCCCCCGGCCCCGTCCGGGCGCGCCGCATCATATAGGAGGCCGTCGGAGTCCTGATCCGGCGGCCTCCATCGGCATTACATGAGATCCGCGGCGTCTACAAGGCCCATGCCCCGCACCACCTTGGCGCAGCGGGCGCAGAGGGTGGGGTGAGCGCTGTCGCTGCCCACGCTGGGCAGGATCTTCCAGCACCGCTGGCACTTTTCGCCCTGGGCGGGGGCTACCTCCACCTGGGCGGCGGTGTCGGAGATCTCCACCTGGGAGACGATCAGCAGGTCGGCCAGCTCCTCCATGGACATGGCACGGCACCCGGCGGCCTTCCCCGCGGGAATGGTGACCATTGCCTCAAGGCCCTTGCCGATCTTCTTCTCGTTCCGGGCCTGCTCCAGGGCGGCGTTGACGGCGGTCCGCAGAGCGATCAGCCCGTCCCACGCGGCCATGGCGTCATCGTCCAAAGCGTAGTCCGCAAAAGGCTTGTTCATCTCGTTGAGCACCACATTCCGGGGATCGTCCCCCGCCCGGTGGGGCATGGCCTGCCAGATCTCGTCGCAGGTGAAGGCCAGGATGGGGGCGAAGAGCTTGGTGATGGTGTCCAGGATCATCCACAGGGCGGTCTGGGCGCTGCGGCGCTTCAGGCTGTTCTTCTCGTCGCAGTACAGCCGGTCCTTGATGATGTCCAGATAGAAGCTGCTCAGCTCCACCACGCAGAAGTCGTTGACGGCGTGGCTGACCACGTGGAACTCGTAGTTGTCATAGGCGGCGAAGCACTTTTCAATGAGCCCGTTCAGCTTGGTGACCGCCCAGCGGTCCAGCTCCAGCATGTCGCTGGGAGACACCAGCTGATCGGCGTCGAAGCCGTCCAGGTTGCCCAGACAGTACCGGGCGGTGTTGCGGAACTTCAGGTAGCTCTGAGAAAGCTGCTTGAAGATGTTGTCGGAGCATCTGACGTCCACATGGTAGTCGGCGGAACCGGCCCACAGGCGGATCATGTCCGCGCCGTACTTCTTGAAGATGTCGGCGGGGTCCACGCCGTTGCCTAGGGACTTATGCATGGCCTTGCCCTCGCCGTCCACGGTCCAGCCGTGGGTGACGCACTGCTTGAAGGGCGCGCCCTGTCCCATGGCCCCCACGGCGGTGAGGAGGCTGGACTGGAACCAGCCCCGGTACTGGTCCAGACCCTCCATATACACGTCGGCGGGCCAGAAGCCCTGATCCTTCTTCATGGAGGCGAAGTGGGTGGAGCCGGAGTCGAACCAGCCGTCCAGAGTGTCCTCCTCCTTGGTGAAGTGGGTACCGCCGCAGTGGGGGCATTTGTACCCGGCGGGAAGGATCTCCTCCGCCGCCTTTTCATACCAGGCGTTGGAGCCCTCGGCGGCAAAGAGCTGGCTGACGGCGGCGATGGTGGTATCGTCGCACACGGGCTTGCCGCAGTCCCCGCAGTAGAACACGGGGATGGGCAGGCCCCACCGCCGCTGGCGGGAGATGCACCAGTCCGAGCGCTCCCGGATCATGGAGATCATCCGGTCCTTGCCCCAGGCGGGAAGCCACCGTACATCGTCGCAGGCGGCTACCGCGTCGTCCTTGAAGGCGTCCACGGAGCAGAACCACTGGGGGGTGGCCCGGAAGATGATGGGGTGCTTGCACCGCCAGCAGTGGGGATAGCTGTGGACGATCTCCTCGCTGGCGAAGAGGGCGCCGCTCTCCTTCATGTCGGCCAGGATCACGGGGTTGCTCTCGTCGGTGGACATACCGGCGTACTTCCCGGCGTAGTCCGTGTGGCGGCCCCGGTCGTCCACGGGCACCACCATGTCCATGCCGTAGCGCAGGCAGGTCTGATAGTCGTCCGCGCCGAAGCCGGGGGCGGTGTGGACGCAGCCGGTGCCGGAGTCCATGGTGACGTATTCCGCGTTCACCAGGCGGCTTGTCTTGGGGAGGAAGGGGTGGCGGGCCAGCATGTTCTCAAAGAACGCGCCGGGGTGGGTCTCCACGATCTCCCAGTTCTCGATTCCGCCCACCTTCATGACCTTCTCCGCCAGGGCCTCGGCCACGATATAGGTCTCGCCGTTTTCCGCCTTCACCAGAGCGTAGCTCTCCCGGGGATGGAGGGCGATGGCCAGGTTGCCGGGAAGGGTCCAGATGGTGGTGGTCCAGATGATGAAGTACAGCTTCTCCCGGCCGACGTGGCTCAGCTTCCCCAGGTCGTCGTCCATGGGGAACTTCACATACACGGTGGTGCAGGGGTCGTCCTGATACTCGATCTCCGCCTCCGCCAGGGCGGTCTCGTCCTTGGGGCACCAGTACACAGGCTTCAGGCCCTTGTAGATGACGCCCTTCTTGTACATCTCGCCGAACACCTTGACCTCCTCGGCCTCAAAGCCGGGGTCCATGGTCTTGTAGGGGTGCTCCCAGTCGCCCAGAACGCCGATGCGCTTGAAGCCCGCCATCTGGATGTCGATATACTTCTGGGCGTAGTTATGGCAGGCGGTGCGGAACTCCGGCACGCTCATCTTCTTGCGGTTGAGCTTCTGCTCCTTGATGATGGCGGACTCGATGGGCATCCCGTGGTTGTCCCAGCCGGGGATATAGGGGGTGTAGTACCCCCGCATGGCGGCGGAGCGGACCATGAAGTCCTTGATGGACTTATTGAGGGCGTGGCCCATGTGGAGATTGCCGTTGGAGAAGGGCGGGCCGTCGTGGAGGGCGAACCGGGGCTTGCCGGAATTTTTCTTCAGCAGCTCGTGGTAGAGGTCCTGCTGCTCCCAGCGCTCCAGCATGGCCGGCTCCCGGGCGGGCAGCCCCGCCCGCATGGGGAAGTCTGTCTTGGGGAGATTGATGGTCTTATTGTAATCCATTGCTCAATTTTCCTCCTGAATGGTGAATTGTTTTATGATCGGTTCTTCCGCCCCTGCGGGGCGGAGGGTGGGTTTGATCTGATTTTCAGTCTGCCGGACGGGGCCTCCCCGGCCCCGCACCCCGGGTCGCTTTTTGCTCGTGCAAAAAGTGACCAAAAACACGCCCAGGGGGTCTCCCCCTGGGTACCCCCTGTGGGGCAGCCTGTGCGGGTGAAGAACTGCGAATGCCTCCGAACAGCAGATTCCTTCGGGTTTCTGATTTTTGGAACCATCTGATCCAACTCCGGCTGTCGCCCTCTTGAAGGGATAGAGCCATCTGTTGGTTCTTTACCTCTGGTCTGTGCGTCCGGCCAGGTAGTCCAGACTGACCCCAAAATGGTCCGCCAGGGCGCAGAGATTATCATAGTTAGGTTTTTGTTCACCCGCCTCATACCGCTGGTACTGACGGACCGTCAGCCCAATAGCCGCTGCGGTCTCAATTTGCTTCTCTTTCCGCTCCTTGCGGAGAGCATAGATTCTTTCATGTAATTCCATACTATTTCCTCTTGACACGAAGAATTCTTCATGTTACTATATGAGACGAAGAAAACTTCATCTTTTGAAAGGAGAATTGCGATGACGGACTTTATGCGGTGGCTGTACGCCCATTACATCAGGCCGCGGCTGAGGGAGGCGGATCGGACGGGGTATGAGATGCATATTTCCCTCCTGGAAGACGAGCTGAGCCGTCAGGAGAGGGAGGATCTGGAGCGCGTCATGGAGCTGTACACCAGTGAGGCATTCCTACTGGGTCTGCGCACAGGCGCAGGGCTTTCTGCCAGTCTACAGGACTGAACGAAAATATATGGATGAATCTTTCCCTTTAACAGCCCGTAGGCCCCTATCCGCAAGGCCGCCCGCAGGGCATTTGAATGAGGAGGGCGACAGCCGAAGTTGGACAAGATGGTTCCATAGATCAGAAACCCGAAGGAATCTGCCGTTCGGAGGCATTCGCAGCTCTTCACCCGCACAGCCTGCCGATAAAGGGGGTACCCAGGGGGAAACCCCCTGGGCGTGTTTTTGGTCACTTTTTGCACGAGCAAAAAGCGACCCGGGGTCCGGGGCCGGGTAGGCCCCGACCAGCAGACTGAAGGGCAATTCAAAACTCCCCCTCCGCCGCAAAGCGGCGAAATACCCCCCCAACAGGGCAGCAAAAAAACAAAATCCCCTTTGCCTCCTCAAAGAGACAAAGGGGACACACCCTCTGCGGTACCACTCTTCTTGCCGGAGGGCAAAGCCTCCGGCCCCTCAAATGCCGTGGGATAACGGCCCACCGCCGGGCCAGCCTACTGGGCCGAAAGGGCCGTTCAGCCGCCTGCTCCAAGGGGATCTTCACCCGGCGCTCCTCTCCGCCCTTCCACCGAAGCGGGCGGCTCTCTGTGCAGGCGCGGACGGGTTACTCAGCCTTTTCTGCGCAGTTTCACATATCGCCATCATTCTATATGCTTTCGCCGGATTTGTCAACCGCTTTTCCAACCGGCCGGGCCAAATTTACGCCGGTCCGGCGGGGCGCTCACAGCGGCAGGCCCAGCAGCTTCCGGCGGAGCAGGTCAAAGGCGTTCTGGGCGGCGGCGGAGCGGACCCGGTCCCTGCCCCGGCCCTTGCCGCAGGCGAACTTCCGGCAGAGGCTGCCGCCCTCCCAGGCCAGGGCGATGTACACGTCCCCCACCTGGTTCCCCCGGTCGTCCCCGGCGGGGCCCGCCAGGCCGGTGGTGGACACGGCAAAGTCGCTGCCGCAGATCCGGCGGCAGCCCTCCGCCATAGCCAGGGCCACCGGCTCGCTCACCGCGCCGTACCGGTCCAGCAGGTCCCGGGGCACCCCCAGGACGCCGGCCTTCACGTCGTTGACATAGCTGACCACGCCGCCCCGAAAGACCTCCGACGCGCCGGGCAGATCCGTCACGCGCTTGGCGATGAGGCCGCCGGTGCAGCTCTCGGCGGCGGAGAGGGTCAGCCCTCTCTCCCGCAGCAGGCCGGAGACCACCTGCTCCAGAGAGTCCACGTCCACGCCGTAGACCACGTCCCCCAAAGCGGCGCGGACCTGGTCCACCAGAGGTGCCAGCATGGCCTCCGCCGCCTGGGCGCTCTCCGCCTTGGCGGTGGCCCGGACCATGCACTCGTTGAGCTTGGCGTAGGGGGCCAGGGTGGGATTGGTCATGGCGGTCATCGGCCCGTGGAGGGCCTTTTCCACGGCGCTCTCCCCCATGCCGAAAATGCGGATCTCGTGGCTGGCGATGACCCCCTCGGTGAGGGCCGCCAGATAGGGCACGGCCCGGTGCTCGAACAGATACCGGCACTCGAAGGGCGGGCCGGGGAGCATGAGCACATGGACGCCCCCCTCGCAGAAGGCGCAGCCGGGAGCGGTGCCCACCGGGTTATCGAACACGGTGCAGTTCACCGGCAGCATGGCCTGCTGGACGTTGTTCTCCGGCATCTCCCGGCCCAGCTTGGTCTGGAAATAGTCCCGGATGGTCTCCAGAATGTCCGGGTGCAGCTCCAGCTCCCGGCCAAAGACGCGGCAGATGGTCTGCTTGGTCAGGTCGTCGTAGGTGGGCCCCAGGCCTCCGGTGGTGATGATGATGTCCGCCCGGCGGCGGGCCACGGCGAGGACCTCCTCCAGCCGCTGGGGGTTGTCCCCCACCACGGTGTGGTAGCGGACGTTGATGCCCAGGGTGGTAAGGCCCTCGGAGAGGATCTGGGCGTCCAGATTGGCGATGTTCCCCAAAAGGAGCTCGGTGCCGACGGCGATCAGCTCCGCTGTGTGGGACATGGGACATTCCTCCTTTTTATTGCTCGTCGTCCGTCAGGCTGACGGTGATCCGCCGGACCCCCTCCATAGCGTCGCGGACCAGATCCTCCACGTCCAGGGCGCGCTCGTACTCCCGGACCTCGGAGAGGTCCGGGTGAGTCCTGGGGTGGCGGGGGGTGAACACGGTGCAGCAGTCCTCATAGGGCAGGATGGAGGTGTCGAAGGTGCCGATTCGCCGGGAGACCCGGACGATCTCCTCCTTATCCATGCCGATGACCGGCCGCAGCACCGGCAGGGCGCAGGCGTCGTCGGACACGGCGATGGCGTCCATGGTCTGGCTGGCCACCTGGCCCAAACTCTCGCCGGTGACCAGAGCCTTGCAGCCGGTGCGCTCCGCCACGGCCTGGGCCAGGCGCATCATGAACCGGCGCATGATGAGGGTGAAGTGGTCCTCGGGGCACTTCTGGCGGATCTCCTCCTGGATTCGGGTGAAGGGGACCACATGGAGAGTCATGCGGCCGCACCAGGGCACCAGCTCACGGGCCAGCTCTGTCACCTTGTCCAGGGCCTGCTGGGAGGTATAAGGCGGTGAGAAGAAGTGGACCAGCTCCAGCTGGACCCCCCGCTTGGCGATCATGTAGGAGGACACGGGGCTGTCGATGCCCCCGGACAGCAGGCTCACCGCCTTGCCCCCCATGCCGATGGGCAGGCCGCCGGCCCCCGGGGCCGCCGGACCGTGGACGTAGGCGGCGGTCTCCCGCACCTCCACATGGACCGTCAGCTCCGGGTGGTGGACGTCCACCGCCAGATGGGGGAAGGCGTCGTGGAGGTCGCCGCCCACCTGCTGGGCGATCTGGATGCTGGTCAGGGGGAACTTCTTGTCCGCCCGCTTGCACTCCACCTTGAAGCTGCGGGCGGCGGCCAGCTCCCGAGCCAGATAGCTCCTGGCGCAGGCGGTGATGGCCTCCGGGTCCTTCTCGCAGGGTCTGGCCCGGACCACGGCGATAAAGCCGAAAATGTGCAGGCACACGTCGTAGGCCCCCTCCAGGTCACAGTCCTCCCCCAGCGGCTCCACATAGATGGTGCTCTGCCTGGAGGAGACCCGGTACTGGCCGAAGGGGCGCAGCCGGCGGCGGAGGTTGCTCATCAGCTTGTCCTCGAAGGAGCGGCGGTTCAGCCCCTTGAGCACCACCTCCCCCAGCTTTAAGAGGATGATCTCGTTCATATGGCGTATCCTTTCCGGAAAAGATTCTGTACGCTCGATTATATCCCAGCCGCCGGGAAATAGCAAGGCGGAATCCATCCCCGCCGCCTGCTCCGGCGGGCAAAAAATTTTCCTTGAATCCGTCTCCCCCTCTGGTATTTTCCCCCCGGCGTTGCTATAATAACGAAAAGATCACGCCGCCGCTTCCCCGGCGGCCCGCAAAGGATACGCGCCATGACACACAGACCCGGCAAAAAGCGGCGGCGCCGGCTGCTGCCGCTGCTGCTTGTGATTCTCTTCTGCGCCGGCTTTTTCCAGTGGAGCAACCGCTCCCTCCAGATCCAGCGCTTTCCCTACGCCTCCCCCCGGCTGCCGGAGGGATTTGACGGCTGCGTGGCGGTGCAGCTCTCCGACCTCCACGGGGCGGTCTTCGGGGAGGACAACCAGCAGCTCATCGACGCCGTTCGGGAGCAGGAGCCGGACTATATTTTCCTCACCGGGGACCTGCTGGACCAGTACCGCCGCACGCCCCACAGCTACGCCGTGGACCTGGGCCGCCGTCTGGCGGCCATCGCCCCCACCTATTTCGTCACCGGCAACCACGAGTGGGCGCTGCCGGACGTCCGGGGGCTGAAGCGGTCCCTGGAGGAAGCTGGGGTGACGGTGCTCACCAACGAAGCCGTGGTCCTGGAGCGCGGCGGGGACCGGATCGTCCTGGCGGGCATCGACGACCCCAACGGCTTCGCCGGCCAGAAAAGCCCCGAGGCCGTGGCCCAGGAGGTCCGGGACGCCTACGGCGACCCCTTCTGGCTGCTGCTGGCCCACCGGAACAACTACTTTGAAGGGGACTACAGCCGTCTGGGAGCGGATCTGGTGATCTCCGGCCACGGCCACGGCGGGCTGATCCGTCTGCCCTTCACCGACGGGCTGTTCAGCGTGGAGCGGACGCTGTTCCCCTCCTACACCGCCGGGTTCTACTCGGTGGACGGAGCGGACCTGTTCGTATCCCGGGGGCTGGGGAACTCCGGCCGCACCTTCCGGCTCTTCAACCGTCCGGAACTGGCAGTTCTGACCTTTGAGCGGGAGGGGGCCTAGGGGGCAACCCTGCTGCCTTTCCGCCCCTTCGGGGCGGGGGGAAAAAATCGGGGCCTCCCCGGCCCCGGACCCCGGGATACTTTCCCCTCGTCGGGAAAGTATCCAAAGGGACGCTCAGGGGGGCTCCGCCTCCCCTGAGAACCCCCACGCCTATTTATTGACGCGACGGCAAAGATTTGTTTTCTACCGAGCCTCGCACCTGTGTCACTGAGAGCTTTCTTCGCCTACCCGACCCCTCTGCCCTGGAGTGCCTACCGTTCAAAAGGGCAATTCCTTCGATACGCTCCAATAGATGGCTCTATCCCTTTAACAGGGCGACAGCCGAAGTTGGATGAGCTGGTTCTTTAAATCAGGACCCCGTAGGAATCGGTCGTTCGGAGGCATTCGCAACTCTTCACCTCCACAGACTCCCCCCCACAGGGGGTTCCCAGGGGGAGACCCCCTGGGCGCATTTTTGGTTCCTTTTTGTGCGAGCAAAAAGGAACCGCGGGGTCCGGGGGCGCGCAGCCCCCGAATCCCCCCGCGCCGGAGCGCGGAACAGCTCCAAACAGACTGAAAGCCAAATCAGACCGGGGCCCGGGGCCAACGGCCCCGAGAAGGATCCCCCCGCCCCGGCAGGGGCAAACCACAGAAAGAGCCCGCCGCGAAGCGGCGGAAGAACAAAAAGCCATGAGAGAATTTTTCGCCGGACAATACGATATCGCCGTCATCGGCGCGGGCCACGCGGGCATCGAGGCGGCCCTGGCCGCCGCCAGGCTGGGCATGAAAACCATCTGCTTCACCATCAATCTGGACGCGGTGGGCAACATGCCCTGCAACCCCGCCATCGGCGGCACCGGCAAGGGCCACCTGGTCCGGGAGCTGGACGCTCTGGGGGGCGAGATGGCCAGGGCCGCCGACGCCGCCTGCATCCAGTACCGGCTGCTGAACCGGGGCAAGGGCCCCGCGGTCTGGTCCCTCCGGGCCCAGGCGGACCGGCGGAAGTACCAGCAAGTCATGAAGCGCACGCTGGAGCGGCAGGAGAACCTCACCGTCCGCCAAGGGGAGGCGGTGGACATCCGCCTCACGAACGGAGCGGTCAGCCATGTGGTCCTGCGCACCGGGGCGGTGTTCGCGGTGAAGGCCGCCGTGGTCTGCTCCGGCACCTACCTGAACGGCCGCACCATCGTGGGGGAGTGCGTCCAGCCCGGCGGCCCCGACGGGATGTTCGCCGCCACAGAGCTGACGGAAAAGCTCCGGGCCATGGGCCTGCGCCTGCGCCGGTTCAAAACCGGCACGCCCCCCCGGGTCAACGCCCGGACGGTGGATTTTACCAGAATGGAACTTCAGGAGGGGGACAGCGAGACCCTGCCCTTCTCCTTCCAGACGGCGGAAAAGCCGGTGAACCGGGCGGTGTGCTACCTCACCTACACCAACGAGGCCACCCACGCCATCATCCGGCAGAACCTGGACCGGTCCCCCATGCACAGCGGGGTCATCCAGGGCGTAGGGCCCCGGTACTGCCCCTCCATCGAGACCAAGGTCACCCGCTTCCCGGACAAGCCCCGGCATCAGCTCTTCATCGAACCCATGGGCCTGGACACCGAGGAGCTGTACATCCAGGGCTTCTCCTCCGCCCTGCCGGAGGAGGTGCAGGTGCAGATGCTCCACACCATAGCCGGTCTGGAGCGGGCGGAGATGACCCGGCCCGCCTACGCCATCGAGTACGACTGCGTGGACCCCACGGAGCTGCGGCCCACTCTGGAGAGCAAGAAGGTCACCGGCCTCTACGGCGCGGGCCAGTTCTGCGGCTCCTCCGGGTATGAGGAGGCGGCGGTCCAGGGCTTCGCCGCCGGGGTCAACGCGGCGCTGAAGCTCCAGGGGCGGGAGCCCATGATCCTCTCCCGGGGCCAGAGCTATATCGGCGCTCTCATCGACGATCTGGTGACCAAGGGCACCGACGAGCCCTACCGCATGATGACCAGCCGCAGCGAGTACCGCCTGCTCCTGCGCCAGGACAACGCCGATGAGCGGCTCACCGCCGTGGGCCACGCCATCGGGCTGGTGTCTGACGCGCGGCTTCGGCAGGTGGAGGAAAAGTACGCCGCCGTCCGCCGGGAGATCCGGCGGCTGGAGAGCCGGGGCGCGGCCCCCACGGCGGAGCTGAACGCCTTTCTGGAGGAGCGGGGCACCGCCCCCCTCCGCGACGGCGCGCCCCTCATCGCCCTGCTGCGCCGCCCGGAGCTGCACTACGCCGACCTGGCGCTCTTCGACCCGGGCCGGCCGGACCTGCCCCCCGACGTGGCGGAGCAGGTGGAGATCTCGGTGAAGTACGCCGGGTACATCCAGCGCCAGACCCAGGAGGTGGCCGAGCTGCGCCGCATGGAGGGCCGGGCTCTGCCGGAGGATCTGGACTACGCCGCCATTCAGGGCCTGCGGCTGGAAGCCAGGGAGAAGCTGGGGGCCATCCGGCCTCTGAATCTGGGCCAGGCCGCCCGGGTCTCCGGGGTCAGCCCCGCCGACGTGGCGGCCCTGATGATCTATCTGGAGCGGGAGAGGAGGAACCCGTCATGAGTCACGCTCTGCCGCAGGAGCGGGACGGCGTTTTTCTCGCCACGCCCCGGCTGATCCTCCGCCGCCACCGGGCGGAGGACTTCCCAGCCTTCCGCGCCTACAGCGCCGACCCGGAGCTGTGCCGCATGACCGGCAGCGAGCCGCCGGAGGATGAGGCGGCCCTCCGCCGGGCCTTTGACTACCTGACGGGCCAGGAGCGCTGTTACGCCATGGTCCTCCGGGACACCGGGCAGGCGGTGGGCCGTCTCTCCATCAGGGACCTGCCCCCCTGCATCCGGGACCATCCGGCCCTGGCCGGGAAGCGGGGGGCGTCCCTCTCCTTCGCCCTGAGCCGGGATTTTCGCCGCCGGGGCCTCATGACCGAGGCCCTGAAGGCCGTCATCGCCCACCTGTTCCAGGCGGAAAAGATGGATTATGTCAACTGCGGCTATTTCAGCTTCAACGACGCCTCCCGGCTGCTCCAGGAGAAGCTGGGCTTCACCTATCTGGCCTCCAATCCCTACCCCGGGCCGGAGGGCGACATCACGGCCATCGACAACATCCTCTGGCGAAGCCAGTGGGAAGCGGCCGCTCAATCTTCCAGAAATGAGGAACACACCCTATGAGACGTTTTCTCGCCATCATCGTATGCAGACTGCTGCGTTTCATCGGCAAGCTGGTGGGCAAGGGCAGCAGCCTCCCCGGCAAGTACGCTTTGAAGCTCTGCCCCGACGTGCTGGGCCGGGTGAAGCTGCCCCCCTACATCATCGCCGTCACCGGCAGCAACGGCAAGACCTCCACCGTGGAGATGATCGCCGCCATCCTCCGCGCCGGCGGCAGGGAGGTGGTCTACAACGCCGAGGGCTCCAACCAGATCGAGGGCGTGACCACCCTGATCCTGTCCAACTGCACCCTGTCGGGCAGCATGCGGGGAGACGTGCTGCTGCTGGAGAGCGACGAGCGCTACGCCCGTCACACCTTTCGGTGGTTCCACCCCACCCACTTCGTCATCACCAACCTGTACCGGGACCAGCTCACCCGCAACGGCCATCCCGAGTGGGTCTACAGCGCCATCCTCCCCGCTATCCATCCGGACACCACCCTGGTGCTCAACGCCGACGATCCTCTGGTGTCCAAATTCAGCCTGGGCCACGACCCGGAGAAGGTGAAGTGGTTCGGTCTGAACACCCCCGGCGGCTACGGCGCCGCCGGCGTCTACGACGACGGGGCCAGGTGCCCCGTGTGCCGGGGCCGGATGGTCTACGACGTCCGCCACTACCACCACATCGGCCATTACCGGTGCGAAAGCTGCGGCTACTGCCGTCAGACGCCGGACTTCGCCGTGACGGATCTGGATCTGGAGGCCGGGCGGCTGACCATCGGCGGGGACGCCTCCATCGACCTCAGCTTCCGCAGCATCTACAACGTGTACAACATCCTGGCGGCCTGGTCCGTGTGCGCTCTGGCGGGAGTGGATAAGGAGACCATGGCCTCGGTCATCGGGGGCTACATCCTGAAAAACGGGCGGATGCAGACCTTTACGCTGGGCGGCCACCGGGGCACCCTCCTCACCAGCAAGCACGAAAACTCCGTGGCCTACGACACCAATCTGGGCTACATCCGCGCCCGGAAGGAGCCCTGCTCCGTCCTCATCATCGTGGACGCCATCAGCCGGAAGTATTTTACCGGCGAGACCAGCTGGCTGTGGGACATCGACTTTGACCAGCTGGTCTGCGATCAGGTGAAGCGGGTGATCCTCTGCGGGAAATACGTCAACGATCTGGCCCTGCGGTTCGACTATACGGACATCCCCCAGGAGAAGATCCTCTGCTTTGATACCGTCCCCCAGGCCGCCGAGGCCCTGAAGGCCGCCGGAGACGAGGCCCTGTATGTGGTCACCTGCTTCTCCGACCGGGACAAGCTGCTGAATCTGGTGAAGAAGGAGGAGAACTGACCATGGAACTGACGCTTCTGCACCTGTACCCCGACAGCATGAACCTGTACGGGGAATACGCCAATCTGGCGGTGCTCCGCCGCCATCTGGAGGCTCTGGGCGTGTCCGTGACGGTGAGGGCGGTCACCAACGAGGACGTGCCCGACTTTGCCGGGGCGGACCTCATCTACATGGGAGCGGGCACGGAGACCGCTCAGAAGGCCGCGCTGCTGGCTCTGGTCCATCACCGGGAGGCCCTGAAAACCACCGCAGAGGCGGGGGCGGTGCTTCTCTTCACCGGGAACGCCATGGAGACTCTGGGCGCCTCCGTCACAGACGCCGCCGGGAAGGCGTGGCCCGCCCTGGGTCTGGCGGACTTTACCACCGTGGAGACGGACAGGCGCTCCCCGGTGGATGTGGTGGCCCGTTCCACCCTGTGGGACAGCCCCGCCGTGGGCTTCATGAACAAGTGCTCCATCACCCGGGGCGTGACCACGCCCCTGTTCTCCTCCCTCTCCCTGGGCTTCGGCAACGAGGCGGAGGGGGGACCGGAGGGCTATGTGTCCGGCAGCGTTTTCGCCACTCACATCACCGGGCCGGTGCTGGTGAAAAACCCGGACTTCACTGACCTTATCATCCGCCGGCTCTTCGCCGCCAGAGGATGGTCCCTGCCGCCGGCGCTGCCGGTCCTCCCCCACGAGCGGGAGGCCTACGCCGTTACCCTGCGGGAGCTGCGGGGGCGGCAGAAATAGATATAAAAGCCGAAGGACCTGCGGCCGCAGGCGCGCACGGGAATATGCAGCAGAAACGGGCCGGCATTTCACAGCCGGTCCGTTTCTGTTCTCTTTCTATAGATCCTTTGCCGTCGGGAATTCAAAGCGGATGGAACGCCGGGAGGCCGAAAGCCCCTCCTGAGCGCGGAGACCATCCGTGATGTACACGGGGCATTGCCGCTCCCGCAGCATGTGAAGCACCGACGCGGCGGGGCAGTCGTCCGTGCGGGAGTTGGATACGGAGATCACCGCCCGCTCCGGCCGCAGCATGTCCAGCAGCCTTGGCGAAAGGGCGTCCCCGTGGCCATGATGGGGCAGCTTCAGGACCGTACAGGGGGAGAGCTGATGCCGCTGCCAGCATTCGGCGTAAATGTCTCCCGGCAGCTCCACCGTTCTGTCTCCGCAGCGCAGCCGCAGGCGCAGGCTGGTATTGTTGATAAAGCCGTCCAGCTCCTCCAATTGGGCAAGCCGGGGCCGCCCCGCCAGCACCTCCCGCCAGATCATCTCCTGCCTCCGGAGCACCGGCCCCCTCTCCATATAGACCCGCGCCAGCAGATCAGGCGTCAGCGCCAGGGGTCCGCCGCTCTCCTCCCACCGGCGGATCGCCGTTCCCTGGTCCTCCATGGCCCCCAGCGCCGCCAGGTAAATGTTCATCGACTCCAGCAGGCACCGGGCACTTTCGGAAAATTCGTCCGGCACAGGGACATGCCCGCCCCAGCAGTCCCGGGGCGGAAGATAATTTGTCCAGAACGTCTTGACCTCCACGCTCTTCAGCAGCCTGGTCAGGCCGCCGCTGTGGTCCCGGTGCAAGTGGGTCAGTACCAGCAGGTCCAGCCGGCAGATGCCCGCCTGCGTCAGGAATTCCCCCGCGGAAATATGGTCAGAATCAGGAGCACTGCATCCGGATGTTACATCGCCGCAGTCCACCAGCATGGAAAAGTCCGCCAGGTGGTCCCGGATCAGCACAGCGTCGCCATATCCCACATTGATGAAATCAACAGATACCATATTCCCCTCTAAAACATTTTCCTGTACCGCGGGACCCTCAGGAAATATACCCCCGGGCCTTCAGGTACAAATTCATGTCCAGCGTCCAGTCCGTCTGCAAGATGTTGAAGCCGCGCTCCACCAGCCAGCCCCAGCCCTGGTCCGCGTTGCCCAGGACCGACGTGTCGTCGTCATGTCCGCCCGCCAGCAGAATCTTGCGGTCCATAATGGCGTTGGCCATGTTCCGCCTGCCCTGGCCGCCGGCCTGCCGCCAGCGGTCAGTCACCGACGGCATAACAGGGTCCGCCAGCGTCAGCGCGCTGACCAGCCGGGCCACGCCCCGCTCCTTCATGCGGCTTAGGAACGCTTCGCTCATGATAGGCGCGTCCTCCCGGTATCCGAACACCTCCACAGCCACCATGTTCAGGTCATAGGTCTCAACCAGCTCCACCTCTTCCGGGAACCAGGCCACCGGCATATACAGGAACGGCTCCCTCTGCTCCGCCATCTGCCGCAGGTATTTCTCCTCCGGCGGGCTCTTGAACAGCATCTGATCCGCCATGCCGTGCCGCAGGACCGCCCGGAAGATCTTGTCCCAGCTGTTCCAGCCCCGGTCGATGTTGACGATGCAGCGGCCCTTCAAGTGCTCCAGAACCTCGTCGAGGGTATTGACCGGGTGATCGATGCGCAGGTGGTTGTGATTGATATACCGCAGCTTTCGAACATCCTCCGTCCGCATGTTGACGATGCTCTCCTCCTGTCCCAGCACCACCGGCTCCATGCCGTCGTGCAGAACAAACAGGTCGCCGTCCAGCGTCTCGCACACGTCCGCCTCCACGATATCCGCGCCCTGCCGAATCGCCGCGTCGAAGCTCTCCACCGTGTTGTCCACAATATTTGCGCAGGAAACCCCTCTATGAGCCATGACCAGCACCGGTTTTCTCTCCAGCGCGGCCTCCAGACGGGCGTTGTATTTTGTTCCCTTCATCAGTTTTCTACCTCCCTGTGGTTCAGCCTTTTACCGAGCCGGATGTCAGGCCCGTGATAATATGGCGCTGGGCAGTCAGGAAGAACAGGACGGTCGGAATCAGAATGAGGACCAGTCCGGCCAGCGCCACATCCCACATCGTGAAATACTCCATAAACATATACCGCATGGACAGCTGCAGCGTATAGAGCTTGCTCTGCTTGCCCAGCATCAGCTGCGGCATCAGATAGTCGTTCCAGAACCAGAACGTATTCAGAATCGTAAACGTGATGACCGTGGGCTTGAGCAGTGGGAAAACGATCTGCCAATACAGACGCAGCCGTCCGCAGCCGTCGATCATCGCCGACTCCTCCAGCTCGTAGGGGACGCTCAGGACCGCCCCGTAGGTCAGAAATACCACCGTGGACGCGCCCAGTCCCCAATAGCAAAGCCCCATGCCGGTGAGGCTGCCGTTCAGGTGAAAGATATTGGTCACCTTGACAATGGGGATCATGCAAGCCTCAAAGGGAATGGCCATGGCCGCCAGCAGCAGCCAGTAGAGGCACTTGTTCAGCCGGGTCCTGTGGCGGGCAAACCAGTAGCCTGTCATGGACCCGAATACGATCAGGCCCACATTGCCCACCACCGTCACCACCAGGGTATTCCAAAAGGAGCGAGGGTAGTTCAGAATGTCCCAGGCCCGCACATAGTTGTCCAGGCTGAGGCTCTCCGGCACGCCCAGAATATTTTGGGCGATCTCCAGCAGGGATTTGAAGGAGTTCAGCAGAATGATGCCGAAGGGCAGCAGCGTCAGCAGCAGCACCACAAAAAACAGGGTGGACAAAAGCCGCAGATACCATTTCTTGTCCAGGGAAGTCATCGGGTCTCCTCCTCTCCCTTACCGGTCAAATAGAGCTGGAGGCCGGTAAACAGAATCAGCAGAACAGTAAAAACTAAGGACTTTGCCGATCCGTAGCCCATCCGGTTCTCCGTAAACGCGGTCTGATAAATATTCATCGCGATTCCCTGGGAGGAACCGTAGGGACCGCCCTCCGTCAGCGCCAGATTCACGGTATACACCTTGAAGCTGTTCACGATGCTCAGGAACAGGCATCGGGTGATGGTCGGCCGCATCAGGGGAATCGTGATGCGCGTCAAGCACTGACGGGCGCTGGCCCCGTCCACCCGGGCGGATTCCAGGCAGTCGCCGGGCAGCGCGGTGAAACCGGCAATGTACAGCAGCATAAAGTATCCGATATGGGACCACGCCTGCACGATGGACATGCCCCAGAAGGCCGTGGCCGGAGTACCCAGCCAGAACAGCTTGAAAATACCGATGTTCGTCGCCGCGCCGATGGCCGGCACCACCTTTAAAAATATGAACTGCCAAATGAAACCCAGAATCAGTCCGCCGATCACGTTGGGGATATAGAAGCCCGCCCGCAGAACGCCTCTGGCGCGAAGGGGCTTGATCAAAAAGTACGCCAGCGTAAACGCGATCACATTGACGGAAACGACCTGCACCAGCGCTTGTCCCAGGGTAAATTTCAGGGAGTACCAAAACTGGGTATCCTTCATCATCCTTTGGAAATTCTCCAGACCGTTGAAATGGACCGCGTTGGAGATCCCGTTCCAGTCCGTAAAGGCATAGACGATACTCAGGAAAAACGGGACGAGCTTCATCAGGAAAAACATCACTACGATCACTCCGCAGAAGACCGCCTCGTATCCCCAAAAGCTCAGTTTCTTTTTGATCTGTGGGGACGCATTTATCTGCTTCATACCAGAATCTCCATTTCAAAATACCGGCCGCTCGTATTGAAACGGCGCTCTCCCGCCCTGGCGCTCCGTCAAGGGGGAGAGCATCCGTATCATCTGTTCCGGGACTGTGAGCGCCCCGCGCTACGCCTTGTTCGCCTGAATGATCGAAGCGATCTCATTGAGGGCGGTTTCCCGGTCGTATACGCCCGCGATATACTTTTGGAACGTATCCGCAGCGCTGACCATGACCGCGCCGGAAATCCAGCGGAAGTTGCTGGCTCCCTTCCCCGCGTTCGTCAGCTCCACGCCCTGGGCGGCCAGCTCGCCGATGTCCTCCGCCGCCATCACATAGTCTGTCCGCTGCATGACCACGTTGTTGTCCTTGGCCAGAATGTCGCAGCCCTCGTCGGTCCCCAGCAGCCACTCAACGAACACCTTCGCCGCCTCGATATTCTCCGTGTTCATGATGCTCAGGCTCTGGACGCTGACGCCGACCTTGTTCAGCGCCGCGTCGTCGCTGAAGGGATAGACGCCCAGCCGCAGGTTCTGCTCCATGTCCGGATTGGTGGACCGCAGCGCGGGCGTGACCCAGGAGCCGTCATGGGCATACCAGGCATAATCGCCGGCGTACATCGCGTTTCTCTCCGTTGTATTGTCCGTATTCAAGGCGTCCTCGTTCCCGTATTCCCGGACAGCGTCCAGGTAGTCCAGCAGCGCGTTGAACATTTCGTCCTGCGTCAGGTCCGCCTGGCCGTCCTCGATCTGCTGGTAATAGGCCAGAGCGTCCTCCTGGGCGGCAAAGACCGGGGCCGCCATGTGGGCGGGGATGACGGCGGCTCCCTTCCAGGGCGCGATGCCCGTGGGCTGACCGGCCGCCTGCAGCGCCTGATTCATGGCGATGAATTCGCTCAGCGTCTCCGGCGGCTCCTCGATTCCCGCCGCCTTCAGGTACGTCATGTTGTAAATGACGCCGTGATACTCCGCGAACAGGGGAACGCCGTAGCACACTCCGTCCAGATAGAACTCATTGACGATATCCTTCTGCATTTTTTCCAGGCAGGCCAGATCGCCCACGTCCACCAGATGCTCCTTCCACAGATCCAGGGATGAACCGGAGGTCGTTTGGATCACATCCGGGAAATCCTGGGTAGCGGCGTAGGACTTCAGGATGTTGTCATAGTTGTCCGCGTCGCAGGTCTCGACGATCAGGTCATAACCGGGATTTGCATCCTCAAACTTCTTCTCGATCTCCTCCCAGTTCCACTCTCTTTTCTTCGTGAACATCGTGACAGTCTTGGGGCTGTCCTGCTCCGTGTCCGGCGCTCCGGGCGTCGCAGTCTCTCCATTCCTATCTCCGCCGCAGGCAGCCAGCGAAAGGACCATCAACAGCGCAAGCGTGATACACAGGAACCTTTTCATGTGACTCATCTCCTTTTCCTTGTTTGAGCATGTGTTAGAAGCTCGCCTCTGGCATTACCGTACCACATAAATTGGAACGTGTCAATGAATTTTACGTTATTTTGACAAATACTCTCTCATCATTTTACATGTTGCATAGTGATTATATACATATTTTGTGCACTTTCGCTCAATTGTTGTCTCTCATTTCCCCCTTGATAAGTTTGCACCAGCATAGTACAATAAAGATATCCCATAAGAGGGAGGACGGCGTCATGCCTACCATCAAGGATATTGCCCAGGCGGCCGGCGTTTCTCACGGCACCGTGTCCAACGTGATCAACGGGCGAGGAAACGTCAGTGTGGAAAAAATGCGTCTGGTGTGGAGCGCGGCGGAAAAGCTGGGATACAAAGTCAACAGCAAAGCGCAGAGCCTCCGCCAGGGCGGTCCCGACCGGATGATCGCGCTGATCCTCCCCGGCATTACGGACGAGCGCTACGCCGCCATGTATGAGGTATTTCAGCGGGAGTTCGCCCAACAGGGCTACGCTGTGCGGCTGTATTCCACCTGCTCCATGGAGACCACAGAGACTGCCATGCTGGCAGACGCTCTGGCCTCCCAGGTCAGCGCCGTCATCGTCAGTTCCTGTCTGCCGGACGCCGTACCGTACTACCATCAGGAGGCGGCCGGCCTGCCCGTGGTGTTCCTCCAGCACAGCGGTCCGGCTCTTTCCGACATCATGTACGCGGCCTTCGATCCCGCCCGGGCCGGAAGGGAGATCGCGGACTATCTGCAAAGCCGCCGGGCACGGCGCATTGGCGTTTTCACCCAGCCCACCTCCGCGCCGGACACCGCGCTTTTTCTCCGGGGCTTCCACTCCGTTTATCCGGAAAACACCCCTTCCGTCACCATTCTGGACTGTCCCGACCACCAGCTGGAGCTGCGGGCCTTCGCTTTTTTCGAGTCCGACGCGGAATATGATTATATTGTCTGCACAGACCGGCGGCGGGAGGCCGCCCTCCGGGCCGCCTGCGCCTACGCCAGCAGGCACGCCCTGCCTCCCCTGATCACCGTCGCCTCACGGGCGGCTGTCACCGACCCCGCCGTCCCGGTATATGAGCTGGACAACAAGCAGCTGGCCCACCGGATCGTCAAGGCCCTGCTGGCCAGGCTGCAGAAGGGCGCCCCCCTGGAGACCGCGCTGTATCTGCGAAACGACGGTTTCCGGCTTCCCGCCGCCCCTCCCATTTTGTCCGAACAGCGCCTGCGTATGCTGACCATCGCTTCCCCATCTACCAAGGCGTTGAACTATCTTCTGCCCTATCTGGAAAAATCCACCGGCATCCGCCTGGAGCTGACGGTGCTGCCGTCCCTTCGGGACGTATATGATGTGATCCAAACGCCGGCCCGGGAGCAATACGATCTGATCCGCATGGACGTAGCCTGGATGGACGAGCTTGCCGAAAAGCTTTTTGTTCCTTTGGAGAGCATCCCCTTTAACTGGGACGGTCTGCTGTCTCAGGCGATCCCCGAGCTGGGCGACAACTATACCGTCTCCAAGGGCGTCCGCTACTGCATTCCCTACGACCCGAGCACCCAGCTCATGTTTTACCGGCGGGACCTCTTTACGGACCCCACTTACAAGCGAATGTATCTGGAAACCTACCGCCGGGAGCTGGAGGTCCCCCGCAGCTTCGCGGATTATAACCAGGTGGCCGGCTTCTTCACGCGCAGCCTCAATCCCGCCTCGCCGGTCCAATTCGGCTGCACCGTGGCCGTGGGCACGGTGGCCGTCGGCCCCAGCGAGTTCATGCCCCGCCTCTTTGAGGAGGGCGGAAATCTGCTGGACCACAGCGGCCGCATCACCATCGACACTCCCGAAGCGCTCCGGGCGCTGCGCAATTACCGCGAGGCCTACGCCTGCTCCGATAAGCGGGTATACGGCTTCTGGGAAAACGTACTGGAGGGCTTTGCCGATCAATCCGCCGCCAGCACCGTCGTATTCATCAACTACGCTTCCCATATCCTGAATTCCAACATGTCCAGCATCGCCGGAAAGCTGGGGTTTGCCCCGGTGCCAGGCGGGCGTCCTCTGCTGGGAGGCGGCGTTCTTGGGATCACCCGCAGCTGCGGGCACCCCGACACCGCCTGCGCGTTTCTGTCCTGGCTGTATTCCGACCTGGTAGCTCCTGTGTTCACCATGCTGGGCGGGCTCTCCCCCTGCAGGTCCGCCTATAAGAACCGGGATATCAACGAGAAGTATCCCTGGCTCTCCACCGCCCGCCGCAGTTTTGCCGTGGCCCAGCGCCGCGGGAGCAGCGGCTATTACAGCAATTTCAGCGAGCTGCAGCTGGAGGCGATCCTTGCCTCTCATCTCCGGAAGGCCATTCTGGGCGTCACCACTCCCGAGGAAGCTCTGCGCCAGGCGCAGGCCGAATGCGATCGGTACTTTCGAGCGAAATAGCGTCCCCTTCGAAGCGCGAAAGGACCCCGGGCCATAGGCCCGGGGTCCTTTCTGCATATGATCTGTGATCCTTTGTTTCCGCTTACCGCTGGCCCTTGTCGTAGGGGATGCCCTCCGCCTTGGGCGCCCGGGACTTCTTGGAGGTGAAGGCCAGGACGATCAGGGTGATGAGATAGGGCAGCATCCGGTACAGGTGGGCGCTGATGCCGATCTCCGCCAGGAGGAACACGCCGTCGCCGTTGATGTCGATGCTGGTGTAAGCGGCGGCGACGCACTTGAACAGGCCGAAGATGAAGGACGCGCCGGCAATGTTCAGGGGGTTCCAGTTGCCGAAGATCATCACCGCCAGGGCCAGGAAGCCAAATCCGGCCACCTCGCCGGTGGAGGCGCAGTTGGCGGTGGTCAGGGCGTAGACAAAGCCGCCCATGCCCGCCAGAGCGCCGGAGATGGTGGTGCCGGCGTAGCGCATCTTATAGACGTTGATGCCCAGGGAGTCGGCGGCCTGAGGATTCTCGCCGCAGGAGCGCAGCCGCAGGCCGAAGCGGGTCTTGTAGAGCAGGATGGACAGCACCACAAAGAGCAGGATGCACACATAGGTGGCGATGTAGGTCTTGTTGACAAAGGTCTCCCAGAGGAAATTGCCCTTTTCGCCCCGCTCCATGCCGAAGAGGCTGTTCTTGAGCATGAACCAGCTGGCGGCGTCGCCGTCCATCTGGATGGTGTTCTGGTTGGCGATCAGCCGGATAAGGAAGAGCACCAGAGCCGGAGCCATCAGGTTCAGGGCGGTGCCGCCGATGGTCTGGTCCGCCCGGAGGTTGACCGACGCGAAGGAGAGCAGCAGGGAGAAAACGGCCCCCATCAGCGCAGCCACCAGCATCCCCAGCAGCTCATAGACCTGGAGCACGCCCCAGTTCCCGCTGGCCCTGGCCTGGGCGAACACGGGCAGGGACTGGGTCATGCGGATGAACAGCACTCCCGCGAAAGCGCCGAAGATCATGATGCCTTCCAGCGCCAGGTTGATGATGCCGCTGCGCTCGGCAAAAACGCCGGCCAGGGCCACGATCATCAGAGGAACCGCGTACAGCAGGGTCTGCTGAATCAGGAATGTCATTCCTCCTCGCCTCCTTTCTCGCTGCCGCCGTCAGACGGCCCATTCCCTCCGCCCGCTGCCGCCGCCGGGGCAGGCTCGGCGTTGGCGTTGGCGCCGGTCCTGTTCTTCTTACGGCCGCTGATGAGCGTCTTGATCACCAGGGAGAAGGCGCTGAGGTACACGATGACCGAGATGATCACGTCCGTGATGAACTCGTTATAGGCGGTGAGGGTGGTCATCTGCTGGCCCACGATGTCCAGCATGGACATGAAGATACCGGTGAAGATCACCCCGATGGGGTTGCTCACCGCCAGCAGCGCCACGGGAATACCGTTGAAGCCGATGGCGGGCAGGGCCTGATAGGTGCTCCAGTAGAACTCGGTGTTGCCCGAGAGCCAATAGAGAGAGGCGGCGGCCCCGGACAGGCCCCCGGCGATGGCCATGCTGAGCACGATGTTCCGCCCGTCGTTGATGCCGGCATACCGGGCGGCGTGGCGGTTGGCGCCGCAGGCCTTGAGCTGGTAGCCCAGGGTGGTCTTGCTCATGAGGATGTACACGCCCACGGCGATGAGGATCGCGATGAAGATGCCGCCATTGACCTGGGAGTTGGGGAAGAGCTTGTCCAGGCCCATCTTGGCGGTCTCCACGCCGTTGACCGAGGTCTTGTAGATGTAGGCGGTCTTGGTGCCCTCGGTGGTGTTGCGGAAAACGGAGCCGTCAAAGATCCAGGTCACCAGATTGGCGGCGATCCAGTTGGTCATGATGCAGGCCAGCACCTCGTTGATGTTGAGGAACGCCTTCAGCAGGCCGGGGATGCAGCCCCACAGAGCTCCCGCCAGGATGCCGCCCAGAAAGGCCAGCAGCCACACCAGGAACGCGGGCGCCGCGTCGGTGGAAATGCCCAGGGCGATGACCAGAGAGGCGGCGGTGCCCATCAGGTACTGCCCCGGCGCGCCGATGTTGAAAAGGCCGGTCTTATAGGCCACCGCCACCGAAAGTCCCGTCAGGATCAGCGGCGTGGCGCGGAAGAGCATATTGCCCATGTTGGTGGAATTGAAGCCGAAGGTCAGGCTGCCCGCGGCGTCCCGTCCGGTGGAAAAGAGGCCCACGAACACCAGGCGGATGCCGTCCCACGCGCTGGAGATGCCCAGAGCCGGGTTGGTCAGGCCCATCACAAGGATGAGGAGGCTCCCCACCGCGAGGCCGATGAGGATGGAGATGACCGAGGCCAGGACCGTGCGGGTCCCCTCTTTCTCCAAAAGGCCGGATCTGTTTTTCTTCACGCCGTCTCCCCCTCCCCTCTCTGACGTTTGGCGCCGGCCATGTAGAGGCCCAGCTCCTGTACGGTGGTCTGCTTCGGGTCAAGCTCGCCCACGATCTCCCCCTCGTACATGACGAGGATGCGGTCCGAGAGGCTCATCACCTCGTCCAGCTCCAGAGAGACCAGCAATATGGCCTTGCCCTCGTCCCGCTCCTTCACCAGCTGGCTGTGGATATACTCGATAGCGCCCACGTCCAGGCCGCGGGTGGGCTGGACAGCCACCACCAGAGACTTCTCCCGGTCCAGCTCCCGGGCGATGATGGCCTTCTGCTGGTTGCCGCCGGACATGCTGCGGGCCACGGTGACGGGGCCCTGTCCGGAGCGGACGTCGTACTGCTCGATGAGGCGCTGGGCGTATTTGCGGACCTCGCCGTTCCGGATGAAGCCCGCATGCTGGAACTGAGGCTCCTGAAAGCGCTGGAGCACCATGTTCTGCTCCAGCGTGAAGTCCAGCACCAGTCCGTGCTTGTGCCGGTCCTCGGGGATGTGGCTCATGGCGGCGCCCCGCTCCTTGATGCTGGCGTGGGAGATGTCCCTGCCGCAGAGGGTGACATGGCCGGTGGACTTCTCCAGTCCCGTGAGGCCGTGGATGAACTCGGTCTGGCCGTTGCCGTCGATGCCGGCGATGCACAGGATCTCCCCGGCCCTGGCCTGGAGGCTCACGCCGTTGACGGCGTTGCGCTTGTGGGTCCTGGAGGGAACGGTGAAGTCCTTCATCTCCAGCACCACGTCGCCGGGCTGGGCGGGCTTCTTGTTTACCTCCAGCTGCACCGGGCGGCCTACCATCATGTTGGAGAGGGACTGCTTATCCGTATCCTTGGTCTCCACCGTGCCGATGTACTTGCCCTTGCGCAGAACTGTGACCCGGTCGGACACCTCCATGATCTCGTTGAGCTTGTGGGAAATGAAGAGGATGCTCTTCCCCTCTCTGGCAAACTCCTTCATGGTGGCCATCAGCTCGTCGATCTCCTGGGGGGTGAGCACGGCGGTGGGCTCGTCAAAGATGAGGATCTCGTTGTCCCGGTAGAGCATTTTCAGGATCTCCACCCGCTGCTGCATCCCCACGGTGATGTCCTCCACCTTGGCGTCCAGGTCCACCTTCAGCCCGTAGCGGTGGGACAGCTCCTCCACCTTTTCCCGGGCCTCCTTCTTCTGGAGGAAGCCCATCTTTGTGGTCTCCGCCCCCAGGATGATGTTGTCCAGCACCGTGAACACATCCACCAGCTTGAAGTGCTGATGGACCATGCCGATGCCCAGGGCCGTGGCGTCGTTGGGGTCATGAATCCTGACGGTCTGCCCGTTTTTCCTGATCTCCCCCTTCTCCGGCTGGTAAAGGCCGAAGAGGACGCTCATCAGGGTGGATTTGCCGGCGCCGTTTTCCCCCAACAGGGCGTGGATCTCTCCCCGCCGGAGCTGGAGGGTGATGTCGTCGTTGGCGATGATGCCGGGGAATTCCTTGGTGATGTGGAGCATTTCAATGATGTTTTCCGCTTCCATCGTGGACATCCCACTTCCTCCCGTCCGGGAACCTCCGGCCGAAGCGGCGTCACGCAGGCGCGCCCGGCGATTCAACCGTCAGTTCCTCTGAAATTATTTAAATTATACAATGAACACGGCGAAAAAGCAAGGAATTTATAAAAAGGAGAGGGAACGCGGAACGCGTCCCCTCTCCGGGCAATGTAGGGTTGAAATTCTTGGATCAGATGATGTTCAGCTTCACGTTGGACCAGGCCTGCCCCAGACCGGTCTCATAGTCGCTGTCGATGACCAGGGAGCCGTCCACCACGGACTTGAACTGCTTCTCATAGTCCTCGACCTTGTAGTTCTTCATGCTCCAGGTAGCGGTGGGCAGACCGGTGGCGTTGTCGGCAGCGCCCAGATCGGCCTGGCCGCCCATGTCGGCCCAGGTGCCGTCAAAAGCCTTGGCGCAGGCCCACTGGGTAGCGTCGGCCAGGCCCTTCATGGCGGAGGTGATCACGGTGTCGGACTGGCTGGACTGATCCACGTCCACGCCGATGACCAGACCGTCGTTGGCGGCGGCGGCGGCGGAGATGGACTGGAACATGGAGCCGCCGCAGGCGAAGACGACCTCAGTACCGTTGGCGTACCAGCCGGAGATCATGGTCTGCAGCTCGGGGGAAGCGCTGAAGGAGGCGCCGTACTGCCAGGAGTAGTTCATCTCCACGTTGACGCCCATCTCAGCGGCAGCCGCGTTGGCGCCCTGGACGAAGCCGTAGCCGTAACGGCAGCAGGCGGGGTTGTCACCGCCGCCGCCGCCGGAGAAGCCCAGCTTGGTGTAGCCTTCCTTCACGGCGGCGTAGCCGGCGAAGTAGCCGCACTCGTGCTCCTTGAAGGTGATGCCCACCTCGTTGTCCAGACCCAGGGACCAGCCGTCGATGAAGATGAACTTCACGTCGGTGAACTCCTTGGCGGCCTTCTCCAGGGCCGCGGCCTGCAGGAAGCCGGCGCACACGATGACCTCGGCGCCGCCGTCCGCGGCGGCCTTCATGGCGTCGTAACGGTCGTCGTCGGTGGCCTGATCGCCGCCGGTGGGCTGGTAGTACTTGTAGCTCTTGTCGTTGTTCTTGGCGTACAGCTTCACGCCGTCATAAGTACCCTGGTTGAAGGACTTGTCCTTCAGCTGGCCCACGTCGGTGACGAAAGCCACCTGATACTTGCCGTCCTCAGAGGTCATGGTATCAGGGATGTCATCCGCGGGGTTTGTGTTGGTGGTCTTGCCGCTGTCGCCGCAGGCCGCGAGGGCGAACACCATCGCCATGGCCAGCAGCATTGCCAGTAACTTCTTCATGGAAATCTCAACCTTTCATTTAATTTTCGCCGGCGGCGCGAGAGACGGCGCCCCGGGGGCCTTCCCCGAAGCCCAAGCCGCCAGCACGGCCTATTATACCTTATCCCGTCCCATAAAGCAACCTGAATCATGAGAAATCCCGGAAAAATCTTCAAACCTTTTTGGCGCTTTTTACCATTGCCGCCCCGGGGCGGTGCCAATCGGCGTGGAATCAAAAAAAGCGGCGGCGCCGCTTTTTTTGATCGATTTACAGCCTGTCCATCTCCACGGCGGTCTTGAGGGCGATCTCCATCATGGTGGTGAAGGCGGTCTGCCGGTCCTGGGCGGAAAGCTCCTCGCCGGTGACGATGCTGTCGGAGATGGAGCAGATGGCCAGGGCCCGCTTGCCCAGGTAGGCGGCGGTCATGTACAGGGCGGCGGCCTCCATCTCCACCGCCAGCACCCCCATCTTCGCCCACTGCATGGTGGACTCGGAGGCGTCGTAGAAGGTATCAGAGGAGAGCAGATTGCCCACGGGCATCTCCACGCCCATGGTCCGGGCCACCTGGACGGCGGTCTCCAGCAGCTTAAAGTCCGCGATGGGGGCGAAGGTGCCGGGCAGGCCGTACTGGTGGGCGAAGTTGGAGTTGGTGCAGGCGCCGGAGGCGGCCACCACGTCCCGGAGCTTCAGCTTCTTGCTGATGGCCCCGGCGGAGCCGATGCGCATGATGTTCTCCACGCCGTACTGGCTGTACAGCTCATGGGAGTAGATGCCGATGGAGGGCATCCCCATGCCGGAGGCCATCACGGACACGGGCACGCCCTGGTAGGTCCCGGTGTAGCCGTGGATGCCCCGGACGTTGTTCACCAGCCTGGCGTCCTCCAAAAAGGTCTCCGCGATGAACTTGGCCCGGAGGGGGTCGCCGGGCATGAGCACGGTCTTTGCAAAGTCGCCCTTCTGGGCGGAATTGTGGGGAGTAGCCATATTCTTTCCTCTTTTCTGTCAGATTGTCAAACCCGCCGCATCAATAGCCCGTGCCCTGGATGCCCTTGACGGCCTTGACGATGCGGCTGGTGCCCAGGCGGGAGGCCCCCAGGTTGATAAAGTCCTCGGCGTCCTTCAGGTCGGCGATGCCGCCGGCGGCCTTGATCTTCACATGGGGGGCCACATGCTGGGCGAAGAGGGCCACGTCCTCCCGGGTGGCGCCGCCGCCGGCGAAGCCCGTGGAGGTCTTGATGTAGTCGGCGCCGGAGTCGGAGACGATCTCGCACATCTTGATCTTCTCCTCGTCGGTGAGGAGGCAGGTCTCGATGATGACCTTCAGCAGCTTCCCGTGGCAGGCGGCCTTGACGGCCTTGATCTCCTCCAGCAGGGCGTCCCACTTCTTGTCCTTCACCCAGCCGATGTTGATGACCATATCGATCTCATCGGCGCCGTTTTTCACCGCGTCCTCGGTCTCAAAGCACTTGACGGCGGTGGTGGAGTAGCCGTTGGGGAAGCCGATGACGGTGCACACCGCCAGCTTGTCCCCCACGTACTCCTTGGCCTGCTTCACATAGCTGGCGGGGATGCAGACGGAGGCGGTGGCGTATTTCATGCCGTCGTCACAGATGCCCCTGATCTGCTCCCAGGTCGCGCCCTGGGCCAGCAGCGTGTGGTCTACGGTGGAAAGGATGGCCTTCAGTTCCATAATGCGTTCCTGCTTTCTCCGCGTGAGCGGTAAGATGATGTTCGTTCACTGGAAGCAGTATATCATATCCGCGGGGAAATGGGAAGCGGATTTTTCTTTTATCCGGACGTTTGGGGGCTTCTCAAAAACGGTCAACGGTTTTATGATAGGTTTTGACCAGATGGATCAATAGGAGGTACAAGCCATGAACGACGCCTTTTACCGCCTGCCGCCGGAGAAACAGCGGCGGATCATGGACGCCGGCTACCGGGTGTTCTCCCAGAACAGCTACAAGAAGAGTCCCATGAGCGAGATCGCCGCCGAGGCGGGGATCAGCAAGGCCCTTTTGTTCCACTATTTCCACAACAAGCGGGAGCTGTATCTGTTCCTCTGGGAGGCGTGCGCCCAGACCACCATCGAGTACCTCACGGCCTGCGGGTGCTATGAGCAGACCGACCTTTTCGAGGGCATGTACCGGGGGATGCGGGCCAAACTGCGCATCATCCGGGCCCACCCACATATGGCCTCCTTTACCATCAAGGCCTTTTACGAAAAGGACCAGGAGATCTGCGCCGCCGTTCAGGCCAGCTATCACCGGCATTTCAACTTCAAGGCGGACGCCGCGCGGATGAGCATGGACCCGGCCCAGTTCGTTCCCGGCCTGGATCTTCAGATGATGTACCGGGACATGTACTGGGCCAGCGAGGGGTATCTCTGGGAGATGGTCCAGCGGGGAGAATTTGACCCGGAGCAGATGGAGCGGGATTTCACCGCTCTCATGGCGTTCTGGAAAAGCGTCTATTTGAGAAAGGAGGCATCGCATGAAGATCCTTGAGACCAGCGCGCTGGTCAAGACCTACGGCAGCGTCCGGGGCGTGGCGGGGGTGGACCTGGCGGTGGAGGAGGGCGACTTCTTCGGCTTCATCGGCCCTAACGGGGCGGGAAAGTCCACCACCATCCGCGTTCTGCTGGGGCTGATCGCTCCCACCGGCGGCGAGGCCCGGCTCTTCGGCCGCCCTGCGGCCCCCGGGGACCGGACCATCCTGTCCCAGGTGGGCTACATGCCCTCGGAGGCCCAGTTCCACCCGGAGCTGCGGGTGGAGGAGGCGCTGCGCTTCTCCGCACGGCTGCGGGGACTGGACTGCGGCGGAGAGGCGGCGGAGCTGTGCCGGCGCCTCCGGCTGGACCCCCGGCGGCGGATTCGGGAGCTGAGTCTGGGCAACCGGAAGAAGGTGTCCATCGTCTGCGCCATGCAGCACCGGCCCCGGCTGTACATCCTGGACGAGCCCACCAGCGGCCTGGACCCCCTGATGCAGCGGGAGTTCTACGCCCTGCTCCGGGAGCGGAATCAGGAGGGCGCCACGGTATTTCTCTCCTCCCATGTGCTCTCGGAGATCCAGCGGTACTGCCGCTCCGCCGCCGTCATTCGGGCCGGACAGGTGCTGGTCTCGGACCGGATGGACCGGCTGGGCCATACGGGGGCCAAGCGGGTAACCCTTATGGGCGTGGCCGCGCCGCCGGCGCTGCCGGGAGTCCGGGACCTTCGGCTCCTGGACGGCGGCGTCAGCTTTCTCTACAGCGGCGAGGCCCGTTCCCTGACGGCGGCGCTGGCTCCCCTGCCCCTGACGGATCTCACCGTAGCGGAGCCGGATCTGGAGGAGGTTTTCCTCCACTACTACGGAGAGGCGGGTGACGGGGTATGACCATCCTTCTTCATGAGCTGCGGCTGCGCCGGACAGGCCTGCTGGTCTGGTCCCTGGCGGTGTCGGCCCTGGTGGCGGCCTGCGTGCTGATCTACCCGGAGATGGCGGATCAGATGGACGCGGTGAGCCAAACCTTCGCCCAGATGGGCGGCTTCTCCGCCGCCTTCGGCATGGACCAGGTGGATTTCGGCCAGTTCATGGGCTTTTTCGCCGTGGAGTGCGGCACCTGCCTGGGGCTGGGCGGCGGTCTTTTCGCCGCCCTCACGGGGATCTCCGCCCTGGCCGGGGAGGAGGCCTCCCACACCGCCTCCTTTCTGCTAACCCACCCGGTATCCCGGCCCCGGGTGGTAGGGGAAAAGCTGCTGGCGGCGGCGGTCCAGATCCTTCTGTTCCATCTGACGGTCTCGGCGGTTTCCCTCCTGGCCATGGCCGCCATTGGGGAGCGGCCCGACGGAAAGCGGCTGGCCCTGCTGCTCCTGGCGGGCCTGCTGCTGGAGCTGGAGGTAATGGCCCTGTGCTTCGGGATCTCCGCCTTTCTGCGGCGGGGCGGCGGCGGAATCGCCATGGGTCTGGCCCTGGGGCTGTACTTTCTGAACCTCCTGGCCAACCTGACGGAGGGCGCGGCCTTCCTGAAGTACCTCACCCCCTTCGCCTACGCCGACGGGGCGGACATCGTCTCCGCCGGCGCTCTGGAGAGCGGGCCTCTGGCGGTGGGAGCGGTCCTGTCCGCCGCCGGGATCCTGGCCGCCTTCTGGTTCTACTGCCGGAAGGATATCGCCGACTGACCCTTCTCCCATAAACCGGGGGCCTGCCCCGCCGCTCGGCGGGGCAGGCCCCCCTTTTCCGCTACAGCCGCTCCATCAGATGGGCCGCCGTCTCCCGCCACATGACCAGCAGGGTCCCTCGCTCCGCGGACACCCGGGCGGGCCGCCCCGTGAACCGGTTGCTGACGCCCAGCGGGAAACCGCTGGTGAGCGAGGCGTTCTCCAGCGGATAGTAGAGCCCCCGGAGGGCCACTCCCTCCGCCCTGCCGTCGGGGCAGAACACGGACACGGTCCCGGTCAGGTCCGCCGGAAAGTCCATGGCCCCGCCCCGGACGGCAGACGCCGCGAAGTCCTCCCCCAGGAGATAGCCCGCGGCCCCCCGCTCCGCCAGAAAGGTCAGGGTCTGGAGGTTGGCGTAAGCGTGGTCCGGCCGTCCTCCCAGGCCCCCGTAGAGCACGAAGGTCTTTAAGCCCCGGGCCAGGCCCTCCTTCACCGCCAGCAGCCTATCGGTGACGTCCTTCACCACCGTATGCCGCAGCACTATTTCTCCCTCCGGAGTCCGGCCCAGGGAGTC
>CATZRD010000020.1 GCA_958423465.1 uncultured Oscillospiraceae bacterium
AAAATAAGTGCGTCGGAGCTTATCAGCTCTTTCGCACATAATAATAAACTGCACGAAGTCCCCCTTGGGGGGATTTCCCCCTTGCAATTTGGAGTGCTTTTTGATAAAATGCGAGAGATGTATTGTGAAAAGTGTAACAATACGCCTTCATGAGAATTATATCGCGAGAGAAAGGAGCAGCGAGAGCACATCCCCACTGTGCTTTCCACATTCCGGCTATGAAACTGATCACTGTCGAGCAAATGGAAGCCGCTACCGAACGGCTGCTGGAAACCGGCCGTCAGGTAGGAGCAGACTCCTGGCAGCAGCGCGTCAAGAACCAGACGCCCCACTGTAAGTTTGGTGAAGAGGGCGTCTGCTGCCGCATCTGCAGCATGGGTCCCTGCCGCATCACGCCCAAAGCCCCCCGGGGCATCTGCGGCTGCGACGTCCACGGCATCGTGGCCCGCAACTACCTGCGCTTCACCGCCGGCGGCGCCGCCACCCACTCCGACCACGGCCGCGAGATCTGCCACACCCTGTACCAGACCCACGAGGGCGGCAACTACACCGTAAAGGACCCCGAGAAGCTCAAGCGCATTGCCGGCGAGTGGGGCATCGAGACCGAGGGCAAGGACATCTACGACCTGGCCCACGAGGTGGCCGAGACCGCCCTGATGGAGTACGGCAAGCCCTTCGGCAACTGCCGCTTCCTCAGCCGCGCTCCGGAGCACACCCGCAAGCTGTGGCATGACGCGGGCATCGAGCCCCGGGCCATTGATCGTGAGGTCTCCCAGTCCCTGCACATGACCCACATGGGCTGCTCCTCCCTGCCGGAGGCGCTGATCCGCCAGTCCCTGCGGGCGGGCCTGTGCGACGGCTGGGGCGGCTCCATGTGCGGCACCGAGTTCTCCGACGTGCTCTTCGGCACCCCCAAGCCCATCGACACTACCGCCAACCTGGGCGTCATGGAGAAGGACATGGTGAACATCGTGGTCCACGGCCACGACCCCTCCCTCTCCGAGATGGTGGTCCACTACGCCCAGGATCCTGAGATGATCGCCCTGGCCAAGGCCAACGGCGCCAAGGGCATCAACATCTGCGGCGTGTGCTGCACCGCCAACGAGGTGGCCATGCGCCACGGCATCCCCATGGCCGGCAACTTCCTCCAGCAGGAGAACGTGGTCCTCACCGGCGCCTGCGAGGCCATCGTGGTGGACGTTCAGTGCATCTTCCCCGCCCTGGGCCCCCTGAGCAAGTGTTTCCACACCAAGTTCATCACCACCTCCGAGATCGCCCGGATGCCGGACAGCGAGTTCATCCACTTCTCCGCCAAGAACGCCGGGGAGAACGCCAAGGCCATCGTGAAGATGGCGGTGGAGAACTTCAAGAACCGGAAGCCGGAGCTGGTACATATCCCCGACATGAAGACCAACGCCACCGTGGGCTACTCCGTGGAGGCCATCAAGAAGTGCCTGGACAGCGTCACCAACACCCAGGTGGACGTCACCGGCACCATGAAGCCCCTGGTGGAGTGCGTGAATTCCGGCGTGCTCCGGGGCGCCGTGGCCATGGTGGGCTGCAATAACCCCAAGGTCCGTCCTGATACCGCCCACATCGAGCTGATGAAGAAGCTGCTGGCCAACGACATCCTCGTGGTGGTCTCCGGCTGCTCCGCCCAGGCCGCCGCCAAGGCCGGCCTGCTGGACAAGGAGGCCAAGGAGTTCTGCGGCGACGGCCTCAAGCGGGTGTGCGAGCTGGTGGGCATCCCCCCCGTGCTGCACATGGGCTCCTGCGTGGATATCTCCCGTATGATGGTCCTGGCCTCCGACATCTCCAAGGACTCCGGCTGGAACATCTCCCAGATCCCCCTGGTGGGCTGCGCCCCCGAGTGGATGAGCGAGAAGGCCGTGTCCATCGGCAACTACGTGGTGGCCACCGGCATCGACACCTTCCTGGGCGTTGACCCCTACACCAAGGGCTCCACCGAGGTCACCGCCCTGCTCCAGGGCGAGCACGGCATCAAGGACTGGGTGGAGGCCAACTACACCGTGGAGCTGGACATCGAGAAGCTGGGCGACCGGATGATCGAGGCCATCGAGGCCAAGCGCGCCGCTCTCGGCATCTGACAGCAAACTTTTTCCCCCTGATCCCAAGAAAGAAGGATTTCCTATGAAAGTCGCCATCACCGGCAAGGGCGGAGTGGGCAAGACCACCTTCGCCTCCACCCTCTGCCGCCTCTACGCCGACGAGGGCCGGAAGGTCCTGGCCGCCGACGTGGACCCGGACGCCAACCTGGGGCTGGCCCTGGGCCTCACCGAGGAGGAGGTCAATTCCATCGTGCCCGTCTCCAGGATGAAGGAGCTGGCCCGCCAGCGCACCGCCGCCAATGAGAGCAACACCTTCTATAAGCTGAACCCGGAGGTGTCCGATCTCCCCGACGAGCTGAGCCGGGACGTCAACGGCGTGAAGCTGCTGGTCATGGGCACCGTGGACACCGGCGGCAGCGGCTGCGTCTGCCCGGAGCATGTGATGCTCAAGGCCATCCTCTCCAACCTGGTGTTTCGCCGGGACGACGTGGTGGTCATGGACATGGAGGCCGGTCTGGAGCACCTGGGCCGGGGCACCGCGTCCATGATGGACCAGTTTGTGGTGGTCATCGAGCCGGGCGCCCGGTCGGTGCAGACCTACCAGCGCATCAAGCAGCTGGCGGCGGACATCGGCGTCACTCAGGTCCGGGTGGTGGCCAACAAGGTACGGGACCAGCGGGATGAGGAGTTCATCAGGGCCCATATCCCGGCGGAGGATCTGCTGGGCTTCATCCACTACAGCGCCGACGTCATCGAGGCGGACCGCAACGGCCAGTCCCCCTATGACTACAGCCCCGCCGCCGTGGAGGAGATCCGGGCCATCAAGGCGAAAATGGACGCCGAACTATAACGAGAGAAAGACTATTCTGCTGAGAGCAATCGTAAGGAGTGAATGAATCAGTGAAAACTTTATTTGAACGCGTTTTCGCCGGCAACGACGAGATGTACGCTCTGGCGGTCAAGGCCGTGGACGAGGCCATCGCCAAGGTGGGCGCCGACGCCCCCGCCACCTTCGGCGACACCGCCTACAGCCTGCCCTGCCTGTACGCCATGACCGGCAGGAAGGTCGCCACCGTGGGCGAGGCCAAGGACGCCCTGGAGACCACGATCAAGGATTTCATGACCCGCAACAACCGCACCAAGGATATCTTCACCTCCGGTATCGCCACCGCCCTGTCCGCCGAGATCATCGAGCTGATGAAGTGGGCCGTCAACGGCGGCACCCCCTACGAGGACCCCATCATGGGCCACTTCACCGACGCCCAGGTCCGTGAGCTGGGCGTGCCCCTGGTCACCCGGGACATCCCCGGCGTGGCCGTCATCATCGGCGCCGCGCCCGACGCCGACGAGGGCGTGGCCCTGGTCAAGCAGTACCAGTCCCAGGGCATCTTCGTCACCCTGGTGGGCGGCATCATCGACCAGTGCGTGGCCGCCGGCATGAAGCTGGGCTTCAATGTCCGCTGCGTGGCCCTGGGCCATGACCTGAGCAGCGCCGCCCACGTGGTCAGCGTGGCCCTCCGCGCGGCCATCATCTTCGGCAGCACCACCCCCGGCGACTACGAGGCCATGTGGCGCTACACCATGGACCGCGTGTTCGCCTTCGTCAACGCCTACGCCCCTGTGGACGACATGACCGTGGCCTGCGGCGCCGGCGCCATCCAGCTGGGCTTCCCCGTTGTCACCAACGACACCGAGGAGAACAATATGTTCCGCATCCCCAAGAGCCTCATCATCCAGCCCGACACCAGCAAGTTCAACACCACCTCCCTGGAGGCCCGGGACATCAAGATCAAGATCACCAATATCGACATCCCCGTGGCCTTCTCCTCCGCCTTCGAGGGCGAGATCGTCCGCCGGGGCGACATGCAGGTGGAGTTCGACGGCTCCCGCAAGACCGGCCTGGAGCTGGTCCGAGGCAAGGAGCTCAGCGAGATCGAGGATCACCGCTTCACCCTCATCGGGCCGGACTTCGACCAGTTTGAGGTGGGCAGCAAGGTGGACTTCTGCATCATCGCCGACGTGGCCGGCAAGAACATGAGCTCCGACTTTGAGTCCGTGTTCGAGCGGAAGTTCCACGCCTACATCAACTGCATGGAGGGCGTCATGCACACCGGCCAGCGGGACGTGATCCGCATCCGCATCAGCAAGGCCGCCTTCGCGGCGGGCCTGCGGGCCAGGCACTTCGCCGAGGTGCTGTACGCCAAGCTGAAGAGCGACTATGACGCCGTTATCGACAAGTGCGAGGTCACCATCATCACCGATCCCGAGAAGTGCGCGGCCTTCCGCCACGAGGTGGCCATCCCCGCCTACGACAAGCGGGACGAGCGCCTGGGCAGCCTCACCGACGAGAACGTGGACCAGTTCTACACCTGCATCATGTGCCAGTCCTTCTCCCCCAGCCATGTGTGCATCGTCACTCCCGAGCGTCTGGGCCTGTGCGGCGCCGTGAGCTGGCTGGACGCCAAGGCCACCAACGAGCTGGATCCCTCCGGCCCCTGCCAGATCGTCCCCAAGGAGCACGTCATCGACGAGAACATGGGCCGCTGGGAAGAGGTCAACGAGGCCGTGGCCAAGTACAGCCAGGGCGCGCTGGAGTCCGTCACCCTGTACTCCATCATGGAGGACCCCATGACCTCCTGCGGCTGCTTCGAGTGCATCTGCGGCATTGAGCCCTTCTCCAACGGCGTGGTCATCGTCAACCGTGAGCACGCGGGCATGACCCCCCTGGGCATGACCTTCTCCGAGATGGCCTCCATGACCGGCGGCGGCGTGCAGACCCCGGGCTTCATGGGCCACGGCAAGCACTTCATCTCCTCCAAGAAGTTCATGAAGGCCGAGGGCGGCCTGGGCCGCATCGTCTGGATGCCCAAGGCTCTGAAGGACCAGGTGGCCGAGCGGGTCAACCAGACCGCCAAGGAGCTGTATGGCGTGGACAACTTCTGCGACATGATCGGCGACGAGACGGTCACCGAGGACGCTGAGACCCTGTTGGGCTTCCTCACCGAGAAGGGCCACCCCGTTCTCAGCATGGAGCCTCTGATGTAAAAGCGCTCCTTTCTCATGAAGGTTTTTATTCGGTGGCCGCGCCCCCAGGGGCGCGGCCACTGGCCATTTCCTGACGAACCGGCTTGAAAAAACGGCCGGTTTGTGCTATGATGGGAAAAATCGTGTTTTGGAGTGTGTGTCATGATTTATACCATTACCACGAATCCCTCTCTGGACTACACCGTGGAGGCTGATCTGGCGCCGGGCCGGGTAAACCGCACCCGCAGCGAGACCATCTACCCCGGCGGCAAGGGGATCAATGTGGCCGTCATGCTCCACCGGCTGGGGATGGAGACCACCGCCCTGGGCTTCGCCGCGGGGCGCATCGGGCAGGCCATCCGGGATCTGCTGGACGATCAGCAGGTCCCCCACGAGCTGATTCAGCTGGCCGGGGGACAGAGCCGGATCAACGTGAAATTCCGTAGCACCGCCGGGATGCCGGAAACGGCGGTGAACGGCCTTGGGCCGAAGCTGACCCGGGAGGGTATGGACCGGATGCTGGCCCGGCTGCGGACCCTCTCCCCGGAGGACTGCGTGGTCATCTCCGGCTGGGCCCAGTCCATCCCCTTCTATCTGGATCTGCTGGAGCTGGCCAACAGCGCTGGGGCCACCACGGTGCTGGACTGCAGCGGCGAGGCCCTGTGGCAGTGCCTGAAGCGCCGCCCCTTCCTCATCAAGCCCAATCTGACGGAGCTTGGCTCCCTCTTCGGCGTGGAGGATCTGGAGCTGTCGGAGGCCATCGAGCTGGCCATGCGGCTCCAGGACGAGGGCGCCAGAAATGTGCTGGTGTCCATGGGCAGCTCCGGCGCCTTCCTCCTCACCGAGGACCGCCGCCTCTTCACCGCCGACGCCTGCAGCGGCACGGTCATCAGCACCGTCGGCTCCGGTGACGCCCTGGTGGCGGGCTTCCTCACCGGCTGGAAGAAAACCGGGGACTATGTGAAGTCCCTGCGGCTGGGGGCGGCCGCGGGCTGCGGCTGCGCCTTCTGCGACTGGCTGTGCTCCGGCGACGACGTGCTGGCTCTGGTGGAGCGCATCCACGTGGAGGAAGTCACGCTATAAGGCTAAAAAACAGCGCAAAATACCCGCGTCGGGCAAAACCGGCGCGGGTATGTTGTATTCTTCTTTATTCTGCGTCCGCTGTCAAAAGGCCCGCCTGCTTCTGGGCCAGGAGCATACGAAATCCCTCGGGAAAATGCTCCGCGTTGTCCGGGAAGATGTCGCTCTGCGTCCCAAAATACAGCAGCGGTTCGTCAGACTCCGCCGTCAGGGCCAGCACCGTGTCCGGTCCCAGGACCAGCCAGCCGTCCTCCCCCACTCCCATGCCGTCGTAGAGACCCAGCTCGGTCCCCTCCGTGGGCAGCAGGGAGAAGGTCAGGGTGTAGACCAGATACGGCGTCCCGTCCCGCAGGTAAACGCCGCCGGGGACCAGCGCGTCGATTCGGTAGTCCGCGAAATACGAGGACGCCGCCGTCTTCCCGCCGTTGTTCTGCTGGAAGCGCTCCGCCCAGGGCAGATACCGCTGAGAGATGTAAAGCCCGGCCTGCTCCTCCGCCTGCTCCTGAATGCCTTCAAAATATGCCTCCGGGGTCGTGCCCTCCGGCAGGAAGAGGAGGTCTCCGCAGTCCGCCACCGGGGCCCACTGGTCGTCGTGCTCCTCCTTGAGGAGCTGGTCGTACCGCTCCAGCTGCTCCTCCGTCGGGGCGGCCTGCTCCGGCGTCTCCTGAGAGGCGTTCTGCTCCGGCAGCTCCATGTCGGCGGTGGCCGGGGCCTTTGCCGGGGGATCGTTCGCCGGCTCCCCCGCCCCGCAGCCCACCATCAGAGCGGCCAGGAGCACCGCCAGCAGCGCCCGCCATCTGTTCTCTCTTGTCATGTTCCATCCTCCCTGTTCCGGCGGCCCCTCCCGCCCGGTTGGCGGTCCAGGTCCTCGATTTCAGTATATCTGCCCCCGCTGGCCCTGTCAACTGCTTTTTCTTTACAGGCCCGCGGGGCCGGGGCTGTCCGCCGTTATCCGTTGTACTGGTACTGGCGGGCGGAAACGGTGATATTCAGCGTCCTGCCGGCCAGCGCCGTCACTTCCGTCAAAACATGATTCTCAAGGCTGTTGGTTGCGTATGCGGGGGAAGCGATCATCGAAAACAGAAAACAAGCTGTGCAAAGCAATGAAAAGCATCGAGCAAAGGATTTCATATTTGCCTCCTTTAATAATTTATAAATCCAGACGTGCTGATGTCATCCCCAGAATTGTTGTATACCGCCAGTCTATAATACCCTTTTTGATCGACTTCAAATGATTCGTCAAAGGCACCCTTTTCTGCGCTCAGCCCGTAAAACAGTCCATCCGGTGCGATCACACCGAATTCAACGTCTGCCGAGGTTGGAGAGTACGTCGCCCGAATGGTCACTACCTCGCCCGCCTCTAAGGGAAAGTTCTTACCGGACTGCACCAAACTGTTGGCGGGAACAGTCAAATTAAATTTTCCTGTCGCCCTTACAGAGGATATCTCTGTCTTCGGGTCGCTGCCTTCCAGCGCCAAGGCACTCCCCCCGACGCTGGATATTGCGATAATCAACGTCAGGATAATGCACAAAATTCTTTTCAGACGCATAGTCCTGTCCTCCTTCTCAGTTACCATTCCAGCTCAATCTCAATGTCTTTTCGCGGTTCGATTTCCCTCCCTTCGATCTTGTTCAGAGGAACGATGGCTTTATCCTCCTTTCTGAAAAATGTCGCGCAGAGGATCGCCGCCAGCAGGACCAGCGCCCACAGCGCCAGCGCCAGCCATTTTGCCATGGCCAGCCGGGTCTGCCGCCGCTTCTCGTCCTCCGCCAGCCGGAGCGCCGCCTCCGGCTCGCCGCCGAAAAGGCTCTCCATGGTCACCCCGTACAGCGCGCTCAAATACCGCAGGTTTTCCGTGGTCGGGACCGCCTCGCCCCGCTCCCACTTGGACACCGCCTGGCGGGACACCAGCATCATCTCCGCCAGCTCCTTCTGGGACAGGCCCTTCTCCTTCCGCAGCGCGGTCAGCTTTTCCCCAAGCTCCATTTCCATACCTCCACACTTTCACCATAGCGTATCATCCGCAAACTGTCAATCGTATACCGCTTTGCACCGGGGCAACCGCCGGTTGCCCCCCTCTTTCCGTCCAAAATTGCCAAAAAAGCCTGCTCACGCGGTCGAAACCGCGCGGGCAGGCTGACGCCGCTATATCTGCCCCTCCAGCTCCCGGAGCTTGCGGGTACATCGCCAGATGACCCGAAGGGCGCACATAAAGATAACGGCGTAGATCCCGGCCAGCACCCGGTGGAACAGCTCCGCCCCTCCGGTCAGGACCGTGCCCCAGACGCTGGCGGAGCACAGCGCCTCCACCGCCAGGAACCACAGGAACATCCTTCGGATCCGGCGGTACTGCTCCATTTTGGACTGGGGATCGGTGTAGACCTCAAAGGGTCCCTCCTCCGCCCGCCGGCGGAGATACACCCAACGCGCCCAGCGTTGGACCACCTCCACCCCGGTGTCCTCCATGAACGACCGGTATCCCTCCGGGTCCCTGGCCCGGAGGCCCTCCCCGGGCATCAGGTCGATCTGGTAGACGTACTCCCCCGGCTGGCAGGGGACAAAGGTACACACCCCGGCGCGGAAGCTGACGAGGGCCCAGCCCCGCTGGCACCAGTCGTTGATCCACGCCTCCTCCGCGTCCTTATCAAAGGTCATTTTAAATCGAATCACGGTTTCTCCTCCATTTTCTCCCCGTTGCGCACCAGCTCCCGCAGCCGCGCAAGCTCCGCCGCGAAGGCGGCCCGGCCCTGGTCGGTGATGACGTACTCCTTTTTCCTCCGGGACCCCTCCTCGGCGCTGTAGAGGGTGATCCATCCCCGGTCCACCAGGGTGCTGATGGCCCCGTACAGGGTCCCCGGCCCCAGGTTCACCCGGCCGCCGGTCATCTCCGCCACCTCCTGAATGATGCCGTAGCCGTGGATGGGCCGCCGGGCGGCCAGCAGAATGTAGAACAGCGCCTCTGTCAGCGGCATTCCCTTACTCTCCACGGCGTTTCCACTTCCTCAGCTTTTCTAAAGTCTCCTCCGGCAGCAGGGCCAGGACCAGGCACACGATCCCGATTCCCAGCACCAGCCCCAGAAGAAATTCCAAAACGTCCGGCCGGGCCTCCATCCGGCCCAGCAGATAGATCACGCCGCACAGGCCCCCGGCCATGGCAAATTTCCGTTTTCTCCCGTTCATCGTCCATCCTCCCTCAAACATATATCGGTCTCCGATGGGTTTAATATATCATGTCCCGATATATCTGTCAAGGGAAAAAGCATCCCCCCGGCGGGGGGATGCTTTTTGCGGCGCGGCGGGGCGGTATTGAGGGCGGCTACAGATCCCACACGGCCTCGCTGGTGGTGGACACCGCCAGGGCCCCGGCGGAGAGGGCCTCCACCACATCGGACTTGTCCATGATGAGCCCGCCGCAGATCAGGGGGCAGCGGAGGTCCCGGGCCACCCGCCGGACGATCTTGGGCATGATGCCGGGCAAAATTTCCACCACGTCCGGCTGGGTGGCGGCGGCGGAGGCCGCCACATTGTCCAGGGACAGGGAGTCAAACACAAAAAACCGCAGCACGGTGAAAAGCCCCAGCTCCCGCCCCCGGCGGATAAAGGCGGGCCGGGTGCTGATGATGCCGTCGGCCCTGGCCACGGCGTGGATGTAGTCCACCGCCACGTCCCGGCTCCCCAGCCCGGCGATGAGGTCGGCGTGGACCACCGCCAGCTTCCCCGCCCGGTGGAGCCGCTCCACCAGCTCCGGCAGGGACACCACGTCCCCATAGAGGAGGAACACCACCGGGTGCTCCCCGGCCAGGACCCGCTCCAAGCCCCGGTCGTTCTTCACGGCGGCGATGATGGGCGAGCGCTCCAGGCAGTCGATCATGGGTGATCTCATGGCCCTCACTCCCTCGCCCAGTCGAAGGACCGCCTGACGGCCCGGTCCCAGCCCGCCAGCCGCCGGTCCCGCTCCTGCTCGGAGATGGAGGGGATGAAGGTCCGGTCCGTGGCCCAGTTGCGGACCACGTCCTCCTTGTCGGCCCAGTAGCCCACTGCCAGGCCCGCCAGGTAGGCGGCCCCCAGGGCGGTGGTCTCCACGCATTTGGGTCGGTGGACCATGGTCTGGAGGATGTCCGCCTGGATCTGCATGAGCACGTTGTTGGCGCTGGCCCCGCCGTCCACCTTCAGCCCCGCCAGGGCGATGCCGCTGTCCTGTCGCATGGCGGTGAGCACGTCGCTGACCTGATAGGCGATGGACTCCAGCGTGGCCCGGATGATATGGTTCTTGTTGACCCCCCGGGTCAGGCCCACGATGGTCCCCCGGGCGTACTGGTCCCAGTGGGGCGCGCCCAGGCCGGTGAAAGCGGGGATCACATAGCAGCCGCCGGAGTCCGGCACCTTGGAGGCGTGGTACTCGCTGTCGGCGGCGGAGTCAATGAGCCGCATCTCGTCCCGCAGCCACTGGATGGCGGCCCCGGCCACGAAGATGGAGCCTTCCAGGGCGTAATTCACCCGTCCGTCCAGGCCCCAGGCCACGGTGGTCACCAGTCCGTTCCGGGAGAACACCGGCTTCTCCCCGGTGTTCATCAGCAGAAAGCAGCCGGTGCCGTAGGTGTTCTTGGCCTGGCCCGGCTCAAAGCAGGTCTGGCCGAAGAGGGCCGCCTGCTGGTCTCCGGCGGCTCCCGCGATGGGGATGGGCCCGCCGAAGAAGCTGGGGTCCGTATGACCGTAGATCCGGCTGCTGGGGACTGGTACAGGCAGCATACAGGCGGGAATATCCATCAGCGCCAGCAGCTCCTGGTCCCAGGTCAGGGTATTGATGTTGAAGAGCATGGTCCGGGAGGCGTTGGAGTAGTCCGTGACGTGGACCCTGCCCCCGGTGAGCTTCCAGATCAGCCAGGTCTCCACCGTGCCGAACAGCAGGTCTCCCCGCTCCGCCCGCTGCCGCGCGCCGTGGACGTTCTCCAATATCCAGCGGATCTTGGTGGCGGAGAAATAGGCGTCCACCACCAGTCCCGTCTTTCGCCGGATGGTCTCCGCCAGCCCCCGGTCACGGAGCTGGTCGCAGTAGGCGCTGGTACGGCGGCACTGCCAGACGATGGCGTTGTACACCGGCTCGCCGGTATGTCTGTCCCAGACGATGGTGGTCTCCCGCTGGTTGGTGATGCCGATGGCGGCGATATCCCCGGCGGCGGCCCCGATCTTGCCCATGGCCTCCACCGCCACGCCCAGCTGGGTGGCCCAGATCTCGTTGGCGTCGTGCTCCACCCAGCCCGGCTTGGGAAAGATCTGGGTAAATTCCTTCTGGGCGGAGCTGACGATCTCTCCCCGCTCGTTGAACAGAATACAGCGATTGCTGGTGGTCCCGGCGTCAAACGCCATCATGTACTGAGCCATTGGTGCGCCTCCCTCTCTGTCTGCGTCCCGGCCGGGCAGGGCGAAATCCTCCCCCCGGCGGTCTTTGTCTCTATCATAGCGCAAGTTGAGGCAAATGGGAAGAGGCAGTTTTTCGACGGCCCCAGCGCTCCGATGTTTCACCCTGACGGCAAAGCATCGGTTTTCTACGCCGCTGTTGTGGATTTTTTAGGTTGAAAAGTGGAAAGATTTACAGTATACTTAATTTAGTGTATTGTATCCAACAGGAGGCGTTATGAGCACTGTGGTCACCAGCCTGGACCGTCGCTCCCCGGCGGAGCGCGCCGGCGTCCGGGTGGGAGAAAAATTGATCTCCATCAGCGGACACCCTGTGGAGGATGTGCTGGACTACCGGTTTTTCGGCTACGACGCGGACCCGGAGCTGGTGCTGGAGCGGGAGGGCGTCCGCCGGACGGTCCGCGTCCGGAAGGAGGAGGGGGCCGAACTGGGCCTGAACTTCGACACCTATCTCATGGACGAGCCACGGCCCTGCTCCAACCACTGCCTCTTCTGCTTCGTGGATCAGATGGCTCCGGGCTGCCGGGATACCCTGTATTTCAAGGACGACGACGCCCGGCTCAGCTTCCTCATGGGCAACTATATCACCCTCACCAACCTCTCGGACCGGGAGGCCCAGCGGATCATTGACCTGCGCATCAGCCCCATCAACGTCTCCGTCCACGCCACGGACCCCAGGCTTCGGTCCGCCCTTCTGGGCAACAAGGCCGGGGCGGACAGCCTGGCGTGGATGAAGCGCTTCGGCGCGGCGGGGATCATCATGAACGGCCAGATCGTGCTGTGCCCCGGCCTCAACGACGGGGCGCAGCTCCAGCGGACTATGGAGGACATGGCCGACTGGGGCTTCGCCAGCTGCTCCATCGTCCCCGTGGGCCTCACCAAATACCGCCAGGGCCTCAGCAAGCTCCGGCCCGTGGACCGAGAGGAGGCCGCCGCTGTCATCGACCAGGTGGACGCCTTCGGCGAGAAGTGCCTTGAACGGTACGGTTCCAGAAAGTTCTTCTGCTCCGACGAGCTGTATATCCGGGCGGGCCGGGACCTGCCGGAGGAGGACTTCTACGAGGGCTACGTCCAGCTGGAAAACGGCGTGGGGATGCTCCGCAGCCTTATCACGGAGTTTGAAGCGGCCCTGCGGCTGGAGGACAATCCTATAAAGGCATCTCCCTTCACAATGGCCACCGGAGTCAGCGCCCGGCCCTTTTTGCAGAGGCTGCTGGATCAGGCGGCGGCGAAGCTGGGGATCCGGGGCCAGGTAGTCGCCATCGTAAACGACTTTTTCGGCCACACCATCGACGTGGCCGGCCTCATCACCGGCCGGGACCTGATGGCCCAGCTGAAGGGCCGGGACCTGGGGGATCGGCTGCTGATTCCGGTGAACATGCTCCGCCACGGCGGAGACGTGTTTCTGGACGACGCCACCGTTCCCGACGTGGAACAGGCCCTGGGGGTCCCCGTCACCGTGGTGGAGCAGGACGGCTTCGACCTGCTGGATGCCATGCTGGGGAGAAAGTAAGGATGCATCATCGACGAAACAGGAGGTCATAACATGGCCAAACCCATTGTAGCCATCGTGGGCCGCCCCAACGTGGGCAAGTCCATGCTTTTCAACAAGCTCATCGGCAGCCGGGTGTCCATCGTGGAGGACACCCCCGGCGTCACCCGGGACCGGATCTACGGTGAGACGGACTGGAACGGCCGGAAATTCACCCTCATCGACACCGGCGGCATCGAGCCCCGGACCGACGATCAGATTTTGCAGTTCATGCGGGAGCAGGCGGGCATCGCCATCAGCCACGCCGACGTCATCGTCTTTCTTACGGACATCCGCACCGGGGTCACCGCCTCGGACCATGAGGTGGCGAATCTGCTGCTGCGCAGCGGCAAGCCCATTATTCTGGCGGTAAACAAGATGGACTCCGTGGGGGCCGTGGACCCGGACTACTACGAGTTCTACAATCTGGGGCTGGGGGACCCCATCGCCGTCTCCGCCGTCCACGGCCACGGCACCGGGGACCTGCTGGACCAGTGCGTGAAGTACTTTCCCCCCGACGACGGCCAGGAGGAGGACGACGACCGCATCCAAGTGGCCATCATCGGCAAGCCCAACGTGGGCAAGTCCTCCCTGACCAACCGGATCCTGGGCCAGCAGCGGACCATCGTCAGCGACGTGGCCGGCACCACCCGGGACGCCATCGACTCCTATTTTGAGAACGAAACGGGCAGGTATGTGTTTATCGACACCGCCGGGATGCGGAAAAAGTCCCGGGTGGACGAGTCCATCGAGCGCTACAGCGTCCTCCGGGCCCAGATGGCCATTGAGCGCTCGGACGTGTGCCTCATTCTCATCGATGCCCAGGAGGGCGTCACCGAACAGGACACCAAGGTGGCGGGCATGGCCCACGAGGCGGGCAAGGCCAGCATTATCGTGGTCAACAAGTGGGACCTGGTAGAGAAGGACGGCAAAACCATGGACAAGATGCGCCAGGACATCCGCCGGAACCTGAGCTACATGACCTACGCTCCCATCCTCTTCATCTCCGCCGCCACCGGCCAGCGGGTGGACCGGCTCTTCGAGCTGATCCAGTACGTCAACAACCAGGCCAGCACCCGCATCACCACGGGGATGCTCAATAACGTCCTCAACGACGCCCAGACCCGGGTCCAGCCCCCCACGGACAAGGGCCGCCGGCTGAAGATCTACTACGTCACCCAGACCGGGATCAAGCCTCCCCACTTCGTCTTCTTCTGCAACGACGCCAGACTCTTCCACTTCTCCTACCAGCGGTATCTGGAAAACCAGCTGCGCTCTACCTTCGGCCTGGAGGGGACCCCCATTAAGATCACCATTCGCCAGAAGGGCGACAAGGAGGACTGAGTTCGACCATGCCCGATATTTCGTTATCCATCATCCTGCGGCTGCTCCTCACGGCGGCGGGCGCTTATCTGTTGGGCTGCTTCAACGGGGCGGTCATCGTGTCCCAGTATATTCTCCGGGACGATGTGCGGACCCACGGCAGCGGCAACGCCGGACTGACCAATTTCTACCGCACCTTCGGCGGGCCTCTTACCGCCGTGGTGGTGGCCTGCGACGTGGTCAAGGCGGTGCTGGCGGTGCTGCTGGGTCTGTGGCTGGTGGGTTGGCCCATGGGCTGGATCACCCTGAGCAAATACTGGGCGGGGCTCTGGTGCCTGCTGGGCCATATGTTCCCCTGCATGTTCCGCTTCAGGGGGGGCAAGGGCATCCTCTCCGGCGGGGCTATCGCCCTGATGATCGACTGGCGGGTGGCTTTGGTGGTCTGGGGGGGCTTCCTGATCCTCTCCGTCCTGACCCGGTATGTGTCCCTTGGCTCCTGTTGGGCGGGGGCCAGCTTCCCGGTTGTGAGCTGGTTTGTCTACCGCAGCGTGCCCATTCTGCTGCTGGCCATCGCCTGCGGCGGGCTGATCCTGTGGCAGCACCGGGGGAACATCCGGCGTCTGCTCAGCGGAACGGAGAGCAAGTTCCACCTGCGGAAAAAATCTGAATGACAGGGAGGGCGATCGTATGAAGATCACGGTACTGGGCAGCGGCGGCTGGGGCACCGCCCTGGCGCTGCTGCTGCTGGACAACGGCCACGACGTGACACTGTGGTCCTATGACCCCGGCGAGGCGGAGGTCCTGGAGCGGACCCGGGAAAACCCCATGCTGAAGGGGGTCCCTCTGCCCCGGGCACTGGAGATCACCACGACCTTTGACACGGTGCCGCTCAGCGGCGCGGTGGTCATGGCCACCCCCTCCTTCGCCGTCCGGGCCACGGCGCGGAAGGCGGCCCCCCTTCTCCGGGAGGACGCTCTGGTGGTCTCTGTGGCCAAGGGCATCGAGAAGGACTCCGCCCTGCGCCTCAGCCAGGTCATCCAGGAGGAGCTGCAGGGCCGGGGCCGGGTGGTGGTGCTCTCCGGTCCCTCCCACGCCGAGGAGGTGGGCCGGGGCGTCCCCACCGGGGTGGTGGCCGCGTCGGCGGATCTGGAGGCTGCCGGTCTGGTCCAGGACGTGTTTATGAGCCCCCGCTTCCGGGTGTACACCAACACCGACGTGGTGGGGGTGGAGCTGGGCGCGGCCCTGAAGAACATTCTGGCCCTGTGCTGCGGCATCAGCGACGGTATGGGCCTGGGGGACAACACCAAGGCCCTGCTCATGACCCGGGGCATGACGGAGATGGCCCGTCTGGGCGTGGCCCTGGGGGGCCGGAAGGAGACCTTCGCCGGCCTTTCCGGCATGGGGGACCTGATCGTCACCTGCACTTCCATGCACTCCCGGAACCGCCGCTGCGGCATCCTCATCGGCCAGGGCAAATCTGTGCAGGAGGCCATCCGGGAGGTGGGCGCCACGGTGGAGGGCTACTTCGCCGCTCTCAGCGCCCACCAGCTGGCGGAAAAGCTGGGGGTGGAAATGCCCATCTGCGACTGCGCCTACGGCGTACTCTACGAGGGCCGCCCGGTCCAGGACGTGGTGGAGCGGCTCATGACCCGCGGCAAGCGCCACGAGGCGGACGAGAGCTGGATCTAAAGGCTAAAAGCGGGCAAGGCCCCGCAAGGCGTTTTATACGAAAAACGGAGGAAGCGTCCAGGCTTCCTCCGTTTTTTTACGCCTCCAGCATCCGCGCCGCGAAGGCGGCGGCCCGCCGGGCCACGCCGGGGAGCTTCACCAGGCTGCCCCGGTCGTTGGCGGTCTCCAGCATACAGAACCGGGGCGGCAGGTAGAAGCTCTTGTTCATGTTCAGGGCGGAGATGAGCTGCCGGGCCACTAGGTCGCCCCCGGAGTAGCCGGAGACGATGAGGCCGAACAGCCGCTTGTCGTAGAACCGGTTCTGCCGGTACATGGCCGCCAGACGGTTGATGAACGCGGTGAGGTTGGCGGAGAGGGCGTCGTTGTAGTTGGCGCAGAGCATCACCAGGGCGTCGCAGGCCCGGACGGCTGGGAACACCTCCTCCACCATGGGGCCGCCGTAGAAGCACCCCCCCTGCTGTCCAAAGTGGAGGCAGGCGGTGTAGCTGCATCCGGCGCAGTCTGCCAGCTCGCCGTTGTTGAGGCACAGCTCCGCCGTCTCCACCCCCTCCGGCAGGCCCCGCTTCACCAGGTCCCACAGGTCCAGGGTGTTGCTGGCGGAGCGCACCGAGGCATGGAGGGCCAGGATCCGCCGGGGAGGCGGCGGCGGCTGGGCGCTCTCCAGCCGTCCTGTCAGCTCCTCCAAGGCCAGGTGAAAGGCGGTGCGCTCGTCGGTGCCCCCCAGCATGGCCTGAACGTGGAAATTCCGCAGGGAGCCGGTGGCCTCCACCAGAGGCCGCCCCAGGAAGGCGCATCCGGACAGGTTCGCCGCCAGCACCAGGTCCCGGGCCACGTCCTTGGTATACAGCTCCCCCCGCCCGGTGACCACCACCGCCCCCAGACAGCCGTCCAGAGCGCCGGCGTCCCGGCGCAGCGCGGAGAGCATCCGGTAGCAGGCCAGGTTGCAGCCCCCCTCATCCAGGGCCACGGCAAAGAGGAGTTTTTGGCCCTTCAGGTCCGCCAGCCCCCCGTCCGGGTCCCGCCAGCCGCTGCCCGGCGGCAGCAGCGGAGCCAGGGTATCCCGCAGAGCGGCGCTGTATTCGTTTCGCGGAAGGATCACGGTGACAGCCATGGCTCAGCCCTCTTTCCCTTCCCGCACCGGGATGGCCCGGAGCTTTTCCATGGTCTCCTCCAGGCGGGCCGCCAGCGGCCCCGGCAGGGGCAGGCGCTCCACCTCCGGGCCGTGGGCAGTCAGCCGGTTGCGGACGCCGAAGAAGACCCCGTTCAGATACACCGAGGAGCAGTGCCACTCCCCCCGCAGACAGCCCAGCACGCTCAGCGCCCCGGAGGACATGGCCGGAGCCACATAGGGCTTAAAACCCATCTGCCGCATCTCCAGATTGGCGTGGGCGGTCCGCTCCGTCAGCTCCCGGGAGAGGGCGTCGTCATACCGGGAGATGGAATTCGCCGCCACCAGATCCTCCCCGTGGGGGCCGAAGGTCCGGCCGTCGGTGAGAAAGTCCGCGAAGCGGGCCTCCTTTTTCGCGTAGTAGGCCGCCCGGGCGTTCATTACCCCCAGGCCGAAGCCCCGGACCTGGTGGGGAAAAAGGCCCAGAAAGTCCAGCTCCCCGGCCTCGTTTCGGTTGCTGGCGTCCAGCGCCGCCCGGCACAGGGGGTCCACCGGGTCGCTGACCACGCAGAAGAGGCCCCTGAACCCCTTCTCCCGGGCCAGGCGGCCATAGGCGGCCGCCAGAGGGCGGTTGGCCTCATATTGGGCCATGCGCACGTCCCCGGTCTTTACCGCCGTGTCCGGCACGAACCGGGAGGCGCAGAACAGGAACACGTCACAGTCAAAAATGCGCTCCACGTCCACCTCCTCCACCGGCGGCAGGTCCCCGTACCGGTCCGGGAAGCCGATCTGATTCAGCTCAAACTCCCACCGCCGGGCCACCCCTTCCCGAAGGTCGCAGACGCCGATGGCGCTGAGGACGTCCCCGCCCAGGAGCCGCAGCCCCAGGGCCAGGGTGGCGCCCACGTCCCCCAGGGCCAGGAGATGGAGCCGCAGCTTTTTCTCCGGGCGGCAGGCGGGAAAGGACGGAGAGAGCAGCTCCCGCCACCGGGGATGGGCCAGATTCACTCCCCGGACCCGTCCGGCGGACACCGCCTCCGCCAGAGGCGGCGGCACGCTCACCGGCGGCAGAGCGCCGGTATCCAGCGTTTCGATCCCCTCCCGTTCCGTCAGGAGGGCCGTGTCCGTCACGGCGAAGGTCTCCCGTCCTGTCAGGGGCGCGCGGCGAAAGGCCCAGAGGATCTCCTTCTCCGGCTCAGTACCGGGAATGGGTGTAAAGGGAAATGCCCTGTCACTGACCAGAGTGTGGTTTTCCAGTTGATAGTACGTCATCTGTCGTCTCCCATCGCTGTTTTGACCATCCCCCGCAGGCGGCCCAGCAGCTCCAGATCGTTGTCCACATAGTTGGACGCCGCCCGGCTCACGTCGTAGGACATGCAGCCGCCCTTGTCCGGGCACAGGGGCAGAATCACCGCCTCCCCCAGCCGGCTGAGGGTCAGGCTCCTGGCGTAGAGGCCCCGGTACTCCGCCTCCAGCGCCAGCAGGATCTCCCGGGCGTTCTCCAGACAGCAGCGGCTGAGACGGTAGTCGGAGCCCGGGGCGCAGTCCCAGGGCAGGCCCGGGGCGGCGTAGGGCAGCACCCGGTTCACCGCCGCGTGGAGGCCCCCGGCCATGGCCTGCTCCCGGCGGATGCTGTCGCCGCCGATAAAGGGGTACAGGGTGGACTCCACGAACCACAGCCGGATGTTGGGCAGGTAGTATACGCTGTCCACCGGGTAGCCCAGCTCCTCCATGAGGTCCCGGCCCATGCCGGTGAGATAGCCCACCAGCACCTGCCGGATGGGGGTGCCGGTCCGCTCCAGCAGAGGGGCGATCCGGCGGATTCGGTTGCCGTCGTGGAGCAGGTCGTCCACCAGAATCACCGGCCGGTCAAAGGCGTGGATGGCCCGGACCTGGTCCTCCAGAGGCGCGTAGTCCGGGTACGCCTCGATGGTGAAGCCCGTCAGATCCGACCGGTACACCTTGTCGGTGTGGAGGGTCTTGGTGACGGTGTTGGGCACCGCCACGCCCCGGAGGATCTTGCCGAAGGGCACGCACATACACTCCCCCAGCACCCGGGGCTGGGTGGGCTGAGCGCTTACGCCGTTGGCGGCGGTGATCATGTGCAGCAGCCGGTGGTGGATCACCGAGGCGCTGATAGACAGCACCAGACAGCCGGGGTACAGTCCCGTCAGGGCGGTCTGGAGCCTGCGGTGGGCGGCGTTCAGGGCGGTCAGCACCGCGGCGCTGCCGGTAAAGGGGGCCTTCAGCACCGTCTCCATGTTCCGGGTGAGGACGATGGGGCGGCTCATATCCACCGCCAGCACCTCTCTCCCCTGCCACGGCGCCGGGGCGGGCACAAAGCCCTGGAGGGCCAGCAGCTCCCGGACATAGCCGGGCACAAAATCCTGGGCCGGGCAGAACAGGGCGCAGCCGTGGCCCTGGCGCAGGGCGCAGGTCAGCACCTCGGTGATAAGGGCCTGGCAGATCTCCATGGGGTCCCGAGTCCGCGCGCACCACATGCCGCTGATGACCAGGGCACGGCCTCCCGTGCGCTCCCGGACGAAGCCCGCCAGCCGGGTGCTGCCCAGCCGGGCGTACAGCCGGTCCGGCTCCGCCAGGCAGAAGCTCAGCGCCCCCTGGACCGCCCCCGTCTCTCCCCGCCGGAGGACGCAGAGCTGGTCCCCCATCTCCGCCAGCCGGGCGGGGAGGTCCTCCGGCAGCAGGCCGCCCCAGTCCTCTTCCGGGGCCTGATAGCAGAACTGGATGTCCCCGGCGCTGAGCAGAGGCTTGTCCAGCGGCTCCCGAAGGTAGAGGCCCTGGCGGTAAATGAGGTCCTGGGCCACCGGGTCGATGAGGTTGGAGATGTCCCTGCCCTGATCCACCGCGTCCCGGATGCGGGTGGAGGAGATGTCCTCCAGGTGGGGCGGGAGCTTCAGCTCCACCACCTTTCCGGAGATGAGGCTGTAGTCCGCCTCCGCCACACCGGACCGGCGGAAGATCACATGGTCAAAGCTGTGGATGGAGTTTTCCTCCGGCGCTTTCCGGTAGGAGGAAGCGTTGGCCACCACGTCGGAGCCCACCACGATGGATACCTCCCGCCCCGGGAAGGTCTCCCGCAGCCGGGCCAGGTCCCTGGGGTTGGCGATATTCACCGGGAAATCCTCCGGGAAGATGTGGACATGGAACTCGTCGGCCACGGAGATGGCGGCGATGCGGCGGCGCATCCGGTGGGGCTGGGTCTTTTTGGACCAGGAAAACTCGTCGATGGCCAGCATCACCTCGTAGCCCATGTCCCGGATGGCCTGGACGATGCCCTTGTGGGACAGGGTGAAGGGGTCGAAGGTACCGGGGAAGAAGGCCACCCGGCCGCGCTGCTCGAACCGGAAGCCTCCGTGGAGCAGCTCCTCCCGGGTGACGAACTGGTAGATCTTCCCCAGCATGGCGCACCGGTAGTAGAAGGTCAGCTCGTCCCCCGGCTCGTCGCCGATCAGCTCCAGCAGCTTCTTCAGCGTCAGCAGAAAGGCCCGGCGCTTCTCATGGCGGCCCAGGAGCTGGGAGCCGAACACGGACCGGCCCAGCACGAACATGGCCTCCTGGCGCACCTGGCCCCGGAAGCTGGCCAGCCCCTTCAGGAGCATCCCCAGCAGCCGCTCCCGGCGGCCCCGGTAGACCTCATCCTCCTCCGGGAAGCGGACCCGGTAGGTGTCATAGGTCTCGTACATGACCCCCACGGTGTCCAGCGCGCCGGCCACCACCTGGCTGTTGGAGGAGGCCAGATACTCGGAAAGCTCCCCCAGGATCTCCTCCAGCTGAGCGGGAGGCAGCCACAGGCACAGCCGCCCCAGATAGCCGGGGATATACTTGGAAAACTCCTGCTGGCCGATCTCCAGCCCCCGGGTCAGCTCCACCGCCACCTCGTTGCGCTGGTCCACGGTGAGCCGCGGCGCGATCTCCAGCAGGGCGGTCCCAGCCCGGTGGCGGACGGTGACCCGGTCGCTGACCTTCACCAGATTGGCGAAGTGGGTGGCCACATGGAGCAGGCCGTCCCCGCCCGCCTGGGAAAAGCCGGTCAGCAGGCGGATGTTCATCTCCTTGATGATCCAGGGGGTGGCGGTTTTCAGGTTGTCCAGGAAGATCTCCGACACCGCCTCCTCCGGCAGTTCCACCGGCCCCGGCGTCCCGGCGAGCCTGGCCAGGGCCTCCTCCCGGCACCGGGCCAGGGTAGGGCTGTCCCCGCAGGGCACCGCCAGCAGGGCGTGCTGGATCACGTCCCGGGCGGAAATGTGATCCGTCAGATACCGCAGCAGTTCCACCGCCGCGGCCCGGACCGTCAGGTCCTCCCGGCGGCTGAGGGTCTCGGCGAAGTTCATCAGGTCGTAGCGCTGCCGCTCGGAGCACACCTCCATGGGCAGGGCGGTGGCGGTCTCCAGCAGCTGGAAGGCGGTCTCGTCCCCCAGCCGCTCCGGCCTGCGGTAGTAGCGCAGGAAGGGCGCCAGAAAGGCCCCCCGCCGGTCCGGCTCGCACTTCTCCAGCAGGGAGTTCACCACCAGCTTCAGCGTGAAGGTGATCCAGCGCCGGTGCTGGGCCATGAGCTTGTGGTCGGGGTAAATGATCTTCTCCAGGTACAGCCGCCACTGGTCCAGATCCGTGACGGCCCGGCCGTCGGGCACATAGTCCGCCGGCTTTTCCTTCACATAGCCCGCCTGGAACCGGGCCAGAATCTCGCCCATGAGGGCCGCGCTCTGGCGGCGGATGTCGCCCTCCCGGTGCATCAGCATCTCATAGAGGAACGCCAAGGTCTGGACCTTCTGAGGCGCGCTGAGGTACACGGAGTAGGACTCGAACACCCCCAGATAGGCCCGCAGCCGCCGCCAGTCCGTCTCGCCTCTGGCCTGCTCCAGCAGGCCGGCGAAGCTCCGCTGGCCGGTGAGGCGGTGCATGAGCTGGATGTTGTGGGCCACGCTGAGCATTTTCAGCTCCTCCACCGCCTCGCTCTGGTCCATCAGGGCGGCGTCCTTGGGCTTTCGCGGCCCGCCGTCCCCGCCGGAGAGGGTCACGTCCACGCCCTGGCGAATCATGTAGTCCTCAAAGTCCCGGAGCTTGGCGTAGACAAAGGTGTACCGCTGCCGCTTCTCCTCCGTCACGTTGTCCAGCTTGGCCAATATCACGTCAAAGGCCTCCTGGAGGGTGGAGATCCGGGTGATCTCCCGGCCATCCGGCCCCCGGTCCTGCTTCACCCGGAAGTCGGCGTAGATCAGGGCCAGGGACTCCGCCGACAGGTAATCCAGCTCCAGGTCCCAGACCGAGTGGTTGGCGGCCACATACCCCAGGTCGGAGATGTGGCGGCGGCTGAACCACCGGTCGGTGTAAAAGTAGTGGAGATAGGGCACCCGCTCCCCCCGCTGGCAGCCGAACTTGCCGAAGTCGTGGCCCGCGGCGGCGGCAGACACCAGCGCCAGGTCCACCGGCACCCCGGAGCGCTTCATGGCCCGGGCCACGGTGAGGGCCACATGGTGGACCCCCGCGATGTGTTCCAGGGTACGGTAGGGAGTGACCTCCATCCCCAGGCGCATCATCTCATAGACGAACTCCCGGCGGTAGCTCCTAAGGAAAATCCGATAGCTGTCCCGGTACAGGCTCTCCTCCAGCTCCTCCTCCCCCAGCAGCGCCATCCGCCGCAGAGGGTCCGCGGGCAGCAGGGCCGCCTCCGTATCCAGCAGCACCTGCAGCAGCGCCAGGAAAAAGACGGCCCCGGCCCCATAGCGCTCCGCCCGGGGGCGGAAGCTGTCCCGGGGGAACATCAGGTCCCGGGCAAAGTCGTAGGAGAAGGCCATCCACCCTTCCTCCGGCCGGGGCGACAGCGCCGCCAGCTGGGGCTCGGCCAGCTCCAGCGCGTCGGCGCAGACGAGGCGCTCTCCGTCAACGAGACCGGCAAAGCGCTGGAGGTAGTTCTCCTCCTCCAGCAGGCGGGTCAGCTCCTCCCGCCGGTCCCCCAGATAGCGGGAGGCGGGCTGGGTGGTGAGCCGCCGCAGCAGGTTGGCGCTCATCTGACGGATCCTCTTTTTATTCATAGGTGTTCCCCCTTTCGGCTCCGGACATAACCATACATGACTCATTATGCACCAACTTTTCCCCCGGCGCAACACGAAAATGCGGGCAAATCTCTTTTTCCCCGGGCCGCGGCAGAAAGGGCCGTGCATATCCCCGGGAAAACCCGATAGAATATAGAAAAGACGGCGGGGTCGTTCCCGTCCGGCGGCAAGGCGGAATGATGGGAGGAAACGGTGCGGTATGAAAAAGCTTCTGGCTCTCATGGCTGTCCCGGTCCTGCTGCTGACGGCGCTCACCGGCTGCGGCGGTGGGGACGTGGTCAGCACCGACGGCTCCACCTCCATGGAGAAGGTGGTGGGCGCTCTGATCGAGGCCTATGAGCGCGCGGACGGCTCCGTCACCGTCAACTACTCCGGCACCGGCTCCGGCGCCGGAGTCGAGGCGGTACTGTCCGGCACCTGCGACATTGGCCTGGCCAGCCGGACCCTGAAAAGCGAGGAGGAAGCCAAGGGCGCCGTGGGGCATGTGGTGGCCCTGGACGGCGTGGCGGTGGTGGTCCACCCGGACAACGCCCTGTCAGATCTGACGGTGGAGCAGATCGCCGGGATCTTCACCGGCCGGATCGTCAACTGGAAGGACCTGGGCGGCGCCGACGCCCCCATCGCGGTCTATGGCCGGGAGGCCGGCTCCGGCACCCGGGGGGCCTTTGAGGAGATCATCGGCGTATCGGGCGCCTGCCGGTACACCAGCGAGTACTCCTCCACCGGCGACATCATCGGCAACGTCTCCCAAAACCCCAACGGCATCGGCTACACCTCCCTCTCCGGCGTGGGCGGCGGGGTGAAGGCCCTCCGGGTGGAGGGCGCGCCCTGTACCGGGGAGGCCATCCGAAGCGGCAGCTACCCCATCCAGCGGCCCTTCCTCCTGGTCACCAGCAGGAACGCCCCCCTCTCCCCCGCCGCCCAGTCCTTTCTGGACTTCGCCCTCAGCGGCGACGCCGCGGCCTATATCGCCCTGGGCGGCGCGGTAGCCCCCTGAGGCGGTCCCCTTACGCTCACAAGGAAAGGATGATTTGATGGCACGTCCCGCTCCCGCTTCCCGGCACAGCCGCCAGCGTCCGCTGGAGGCGGTCATGCGTCTTGTTTTTCTCCTCTGCGGCCTGGTGGCCGTGGCCTTTGTCGCCCTCATCACCGTCTATCTGGTGGCCTCCGGCCTTCCCGCCATCCGGGAGGTGGGGCTGAGGGAGTTTCTGCTGGGCAGGACCTGGAACTCCACCGATCCCAGCGACCCCCGCTTCGGCATCCTGCCCATGATCCTCGCCTCTCTGTACGGCACCGCCGGAGCCATCCTTCTGGGGGTGCCCGCAGGCTTTTTCACCGCCGTCTATCTGGCGAAGCTGGCCCCGCCCCGGACGGCGGAGATCCTGCGGTCCGCCGTGGGCCTGCTGGCAGGGATCCCCTCGGTGGTCTACGGCCTCATCGGGATGCTGGTGCTGGTCCCCGCCCTGCGCAGAGCCTTCCGTCTGCCCGCCGGGGACACCCTGCTGGCCGCCGTCATCGTGCTGGCGGTGATGATCCTGCCCTCCATCATCAGCGTGTCCGAGACCGCCCTGGCCGCCGTCCCCCGGGAGTATGAGGAAGCCAGCCTGGCGCTGGGAGCCACGGAGCTGGAGACCTGGTTCCGGGTCTCCGCCCCCGCCGCCAGAAGCGGCATCGCCGCCGCGGTGGTGCTGGGCGTGGGCCGGGCCATCGGGGAGGCCATGGCCGTGCTCATGGTGGCGGGCAACGTGGCCAATATGCCCGCCCTCTTCCGCAGCGTCCGCTTCCTCACCACCGGCATCGCCGTGGAGATGAACTACGCCAGCCCCGGCAGCCTCCAGCGGCAGGCCCTGTTCTCCATCGGTCTGGTGCTGTTCGTGTTTATTACGCTGATCAACGCCCTGCTCCACGGGGCGCTGAATCGGAAAAAGGGGGCGTGAGCCATGGGAACGAGCAAAGCTTCCCGGCCCGCCCGGCGGGCCGGGACTTTCCTGGGCCGTCTGCTGCTGCGGCTCAGCGCCGCCGCCACGGCGGCGCTGCTGCTGTTTCTGGTGGGCGTCATTCTGGTCCGGGGCCTGCCCCATATCAGCTGGACGCTGCTGACCACGGAGGAGAGCGTCCTGAACGGCACGGTGGGCATCCTGCCCAGCATCGTCAACACCCTCTTTGTCGTCGTCCTCACGCTGGTCATCGCCCTGCCTCTGGGCGTGGGGGCGGCCATCTATCTGACGGAGTACGCCAAAAATCGGCGGCTGGCGGCGGCCATTCAGTTTGCCGCCGACATTCTGGCGGGGATCCCCTCCATCCTCTACGCCCTGGTGGGGGTCATCCTCTTCTGTACGGCCATGGGCCTGCGGAAAACGCTGGTGGCCGGCTCCCTGACGCTGGTGATGATGGTGCTGCCCACCATCCTCCGCACCACCCAGGAGAGCCTGCGGACCGTGCCCCAGAGCTACCGGGAGGGCGCGCTGGGCCTGGGGGCGGGCCGGTGGCACATGATATACACGGTGGTGCTGCCCTCCGCCGTGGACGGCATCGTCACCGGCTGCATCCTGTCCATCGGCCGGGTGGTGGGCGAGTCCGCCGTGCTGCTCTATACCGCCGGTCTCTCCACCTCTATGCAGAGCTTCGCCCCCGGCCGCATCGGCAAAGCCTCCGGGGCCACCCTGTCCGCCGCCCTCTATCTCTTCGCCAAGGAGCGCTCGGACATGGACACCGCCTTCGCCATCGCCGTGATTCTGCTGGTCCTGACGGTGCTCATCGGTCTGGCCGCCCGGCTGGCCGGAAAAAAACTGAAGAAATAGCGAAAGGAACCGCCCATGGCTGATACCGCTGTCATCACCGCCAAGGATCTGAGCTTTTACTACGGAGAGAACCGGGCACTGAAGGATGTGAGCGTCTCCATCCCGGCCAACCGGGTCACGGCCCTCATCGGGCCCTCCGGCTGCGGCAAGTCCACCTTTCTCCGGGCCGTCAACCGCATGAACGATCTCATTCCCGGCACCCGGGTCACCGGCTCCCTGACCTTCCGCGGCCAGGAGATCTACGACCCTGCCCTGGACGTCACCGATCTGCGCCGGCGGGTGGGCATGGTCTTTCAGAAGCCCAACCCCTTCCCCATGTCCATCTACGACAACGTGGCCTACGGTCCCCGGACCCACGGCCTCCGCCAGCGGGCCCGGCTGGACCAGGTGGTGGAGCAGTCCCTGCGGGCCGCCGCCATCTGGGACGAGGTGAAGGACCGGCTGAAAAAGAGCGCCCTGGGTCTCTCCGGCGGCCAGCAGCAGAGGCTCTGCATCGCCCGGGCCCTGGCGGTGAGGCCGGAGGTGCTCCTTATGGATGAGGCCACCAGCGCCCTGGACCCCATCTCCACCTCCCGGATCGAGGACCTGATTCTGGAGCTGAAGGAGCAGTACACCATCATCATGGTCACCCACAACATGCAGCAGGCCGCCCGGATCTCCGACAGGACCGCCTTTTTCCTGCTGGGAGAGCTGGTGGAATTCGGCGGCACGGAGCGGCTGTTCTCCATGCCCAGGGACCAGCGGACGGAGGATTATATCACAGGGAGGTTCGGCTGATATGCGCGGCAGATTTGACCGGCAGCTGGAGACGCTGCATCAGGAGCTGATCCACATGGGGGCGCTGTGCGAGGAGGCCATCTCCGCCGGCGTCCAGGCTCTGCTGGAGGGGGACGGCTCCATGGCGGACACGGCCATGGCCCGGGAGCGGGATATCGACCAGAAGGAGCGGGACATCGAGGCCCTGTGCATGCGCCTGCTGCTCCAGCAGCAGCCGGTGGCCCGGGACCTGCGGGCCATCTCCTCCGCCCTGAAGCTCATTGGGGACATGGAGCGCATCGGAGACCAGGCCGCCGACATCGCGGAGATCGCCCGCCACATGGACGGCGGCCCCCTGCCCGCCCAGGTCCACATCAGCGATATGACCAGCGCCGCCGTGAAGATGGTCACAGACAGCGTGGAGTCCTTCGTTCAGGGGGACCCCCATATGGCCCGGGCGGTGATGGCCTACGACGACGTGGTGGACAGGCTCTTCGACGAGGTCAAGGGGGAGCTGACGGAGCTGATCCGCGCCGACAGCCGCGGCGCCGGACAGGCCCTGGATCTGCTGATGATCGCCAAGTATCTGGAGCGCATCGGCGACCACGCCGTCAACGTGGCGGAGTGGGTGCTGTACGCCGTCACCGGCGTCCACGGGGGCCAGCAGCCGTAAACAGGAAACGGGAGGCGGGGACCATGTCCCCGCCTCCCGCCTGATTCTTCCATTACGCCGCAAGGCTCTCCCACCGCGCCGCCAGCGCCGGCAGCATGGCCCGAAGGTGTCCGTCGTCCTGATAGCCGGGGGTCAGGCTCTCGGCATAGATCACCAGATCCCCCTTCACCGCCACCAGCTCCAGGTCTCCGCAGAGCCAGGCGGCGTCCAGCCCCTGGGCCTCCACAGGAACAAAGTCCTCCGCCGACCGGGCGAAGACGGCGGTCTCCATGAGGGTACGGGCAAAGTCCATGGGGGCCGCCCGCCGCAGGCGGTACACGTCCTGGTACATCCAGGTCTGGCCCTCCGCCCCGTCTATGACCTCGAACACATCCCAGTGGTCCGCCAGCAGGGATCGTTTCAGGCTGACCTTACTGGTGCGGTCGTCATAGAAGAGATGGCCCCGGTCCCCGGTATAGCCCAGGTCCTCCAGCAGCAGGTAGGGGCCGTCGGCGGTCTGGGGCAGGTCCCGGGTCTCCGTCCCCAGCCACTGGGCCGCCAGCAGAACCGCCAGCAGCGCCATCACGGCTCCATGGCCCCACCGGCACAGCCGGGGCCACCGCCGGTCCCGGGGGGCGTGGTCCAGAGGGACGCCCTTTTTCATCTGCCGGTAGAGCCGGTCGAACCGCCAGCTCTCGTAGAATCCGGCGGCCAGAGCGCCCAGGATGAACCAGCCGTACAGCAGGACCAGGGCTGTGTTCTCCACCCAGGCCATCATGATCTCAGCGCCCAGCTGAGAGACCGTTTTGTTGGCGAACAGCAGCGGCACGTTCAGCAGGAGCACCAGCCAGCAGATCGCCATGCCCCACCGGTTCCGGCGCTTCAGGGCCTTCAGGGTGGCGGCCTGCTGCTGGGGCTCCATGTAGAACTCCGGCGCGTCGCTGCCCTCCGGTGCCCGGAAGATGTAGACGACGCCCCGGTCCGTCACATACTCCCAGCCGCAGTCGTCGTACACCGCCAGCTGTTCCTCGCTCATCGCCGGCTGGTCCAGGATACCCGGGACCACGATCTCCACCCGGTACCGGGCGCGGCTGGGCTCCGCCGGCTCGAATTTGCTCAGATAGGCCCCCCGCTTCACCAGCCGCCAGCCCCGGGCCTCCATGTCGCCGTAGAATTTCTCCATCTCCCCCAGGGCGTAGTCCCTGGGATGTACGGCATATTTGTACTTCATTGTTCCGCCCCCCTGTCCTCCTCCAGAATGGCCCCGTCGGCCACCATGCGCTTGATGCGCTCGTACTCCTGATGGAGGGCCGCCTGCCCCGCCTCGGTGATGGCGTAGGTCTTCCGCCGCCCCTCCGCTTCCGTCAGGACGATGAGGCCCTCCCGGTTCATCCGGGTCAGCACGCCGTAGAGCGTCCCCGGTCCCATGACCAGCCGCCCGCCGGACAGCTCCTGGATCCGCCGCATCATGCCGTAGCCGTGGCCCGGCTTCATCAGCGCCAGCAGAATATAGTAGTTGGCCTCGGTCATCGGCCCCCGTTCCGCCACGACGGTCCCTCCTCCCCCTATTATGCGTCACGTTATATCGCATAGCATAATAGTAGCACAGCAGCCGTCCCCTGTCAAGGCCCGATCCCGCTCCTTCCGCCATAGCAGAAAAGCGGTCCGGCTCACACGGAGTCGGACCGCTCTCCCGCGCCGCCGTTATCGGATGGAAAACAGCAGGTCGGTATAGGAGGGATAGGGCCAGCAGTCGCCGGCGGTGATGGTCTCCAGCTCGTCCACCGTGGCCCGCAGGGTCTCCATGGCGGCGAACACGGTGTACTTGAAGTAGTGGGCCGCGTCGTAGGCGTTCTCGGACCGGGGGGCGGCCACGGCGGACTCCAGGGCTACGCACTGGCCCATCATCTCGCCGGTGAGGCTGTTCAGCCGCCGCAGAAGCTGCTCCTCGGCGGTGCAGTCCAGATCCGCCAGCACCGCCCGCTTGGCGGAGATATTGTCCGCCACCTGGGCCGCGTAGCCGGACACGGCGGGGAAGATATCCCGCTTCACCATATCGATCATGGTGCGGGCCTCGATGCCGATGACCTCGCAGTAGTTCTCCAGATGGATCTCATTGCGGGCAGCCAGCTCCTCCCTGGTGAACACCCCGTGCCTGGTAAACAGCGCCACGTGCTCCGGCTTCAGATAGCAGCGCAGGGCGTCGGCGGTGCAGGTGTGGTTGCTGAGGCCCCGGCGCTCGGCCTCCTTCACCCAGGCCTCCTCGTAGCCGTTGCCGTTGAAGATGATGCGCTGGTGGTCCCGGAAAGTCCGGCACAGCAGCTCGTGGAGGGCGGCGTTGAAATCCTCCGCCTGCTCCAGCTCGTCGGCGAACTGCTCCAGCTCCTCGGCCATGATGGTGTTCAGGGCCACATTGGGGCCGGTGATGGACTGGCTGGACCCCAGCATCCGGAACTCGAACTTGTTGCCGGTGAAGGCCAGGGGCGAGGTGCGGTTGCGGTCGGTGTTGTCCTGGGGAATGTGCGGCAGCACATCCACGCCGATTTCCAGGGTCCGCTTGCCCTGTTCCACATACTCCGTGCCGTTGATGAGGGAGTCCACGATGGCGGTCAGCTCGTCGCCCAGGAACACGGAGATGATCGCCGGCGGCGCCTCCTGGGCCCCCAGGCGGTGGTCGTTGCCCGGATTGGCCACGGTGCACCGCAGCAGCTCCTGGTACTCATCCACCCCCTTGAGGAAGGCCGCCAGGAACAGCAGAAACCGGGCGTTCTGGCTGGGGGTGGAGCCGGGCTTGAAGAGGTTGTCCCCCTGGTCGGTGCTGATGGACCAGTTGTTGTGCTTGCCGGAGCCGTTGACCCCGGCGAAGGGCTTTTCATGGAGGAGGCAAACCATGTTGTGGCGGCCCGCCACCTTCTTCATGATCTCCATGGTGAGCTGGTTGTGGTCGCAGGCGGTGTTGGCGTCGGAGTAGATGGGGGCCAGCTCATGCTGGGCGGGAGCCACCTCGTTGTGCTTGGTCTTGGCCAGGATGCCCACCTTCCACAGCTCCTCGTCCAGCTCCTTCATATAGGCGGCCACCCGGGGCTTGATAGCGCCGAAGTAGTGGTCCTCCAGCTCCTGGCCCTTGGGGGGCTTGGCGCCAAAGAGGGTGCGCCCGGTAAGGATCAGATCCTCCCGCTGGTTGTACACATCCTTGTCCACCAGGAAGTACTCCTGCTCCGGGCCCACCTGGCTGACCACCTTTTTCACGCCGGTCTCGCCGAAGAGCCGCAGCACCCGCACCGCCTGGCGGCTCAGCTCGTCCATGGAGCGCAGCAGGGGGGTCTTTTTATCCAGGGCCTGGCCGCTGTAGGAGCAGAAAATGGTGGGGATGCAGAGGCTGCCGTCCTTGATGAAGGCGAAGGCCGTGGGGTCCCAGGCGGTGTAGCCCCGGGCCTCAAAGGTGGCCCGCAGGCCGCCGGAGGGGAAGGAGGAGGCGTCCGGCTCTCCCCGGACCAGCTCCTTGCCGGAAAACTGCATCAGCACCCGGTCCGGCCCCTCGGGGACGATAAAGCTGTCGTGCTTCTCGGCGGTGACGCCGGTCATGGGCTGGAACCAGTGGGTGAAGTGGGTGGCGCCCCGGTCCATGGCCCAGTTCTTCATCTCGGCGGCCATTTCATGGGCGTGCTCCAGAGAGAGGGGGGTCCCCTCGTCCACGCACTTTTTCCACGCCCGGTAGCAGGTAGCTGACAGGCGCTGCTTCATGACTTCCTCGTTAAAGACCATGCTGCCGAACAGTTCCGTCACGTTTTTCTCGCTCATATCCTTATCTCCTTCCGCTGCAGCGCAGCTAGTATGCTCCTCATCCGCTCTCCGGTCAGCGGGGCATCACACGCCGGAGGCGCCGTAGTTGCTCAGCACCCGGGCGCTGGGGTCGGCCACGTCGCAGCCGGCCCAGCTCCTGTTAGGCATCCAGAAGTCCGTCACCATCTCCGCCTGGCCGGGATAGTACTTCTCAAAGATCTCCCGGTACAGCAGGGACTCCTTGGTGAAGGGCGCCGCGTGGTAGTCGTACCGCCGGGCGGTCTCCCGCCAGCCGTCGCCGTAGAGGCCCTCGGCGTAGGCCTTCAGGTCGTCCACCAGGCTGTGGCCCACGGCGTCGGAAAAGGCGGCCTTCTCCCGCTGGAGGATGGACGGCGGTAGGTAGTCCCCCTGAAAGGCCCGGCGCAGCAGGTACTTGCCCTTGCCGTACACGTTCATCTTTTTGGCGGGGTCCACGCTCATGACATATTTCACGAAGTCCAGGTCGCCGAAAGGCACCCGGGCCTCCAGACTGTTGACGGAAATGCACCGGTCCGCCCGGAGCACGTCGTACATATGCAGCTCCCGAATCCGCTTGACGCTCTCCCGCTGAAACTCCTCCGGAGAGGGGGCAAAGTCGGTGTACTTGTAGCCGAACAGCTCGTCGCTGATCTCCCCGGTGAGCAGCACCCGGATGTCGCTGCTCTCGTGGATGGCCTTGCACACCAGATACATCCCCATGCTGGCCCGGATGGTGGTGATATCGTAGGTCCCCAGGGCCTGGATCACCGTCTCCAGGGCGTCCAGCACATCCTGGCGGGTGATATAGACCTCGTGGTGATGGCTGCCGATGTGGTCCGCCGCCTGGCGGGCGTACTTCAGGTCGATGGCGTCGGTGGACATCCCCACGGCGTAGGTCTCGATGGGCCGGCCCAGGAGCCGGGCGGCGATGGCGCACACCAGGGAGCTGTCCAGACCGCCGGAGAGGAGGAAGCCCACGGGCACGTCGGCGTCCAGCCGCTTCTCCACCGCCAAAATCAGCTTCTCATGAATGTTGGCACAGATCTCATCCACACTATCGTAACATACCTGATCCACCTTGGCAATGTCACAATAGCACACAAATTCGCCGTCCATATAGTAATATCCCGGCGGAAATGGCATGATATGGTCCGTCAGACCCATCAGGTTCTTCGGCTCGCTGGCGAAGAGGATATGGCCCGAGGCGCTGTACCCGTAGTAGAGGGGGCGGATCCCGATGGGGTCCCGGGCCGCCACGAAGCCGCCGCTGGGGGCGTCATAGAGCACCAGGGCGAACTCCGCGTCCAGCTCCCGGAACATCTCCGGCCCCCGCTCCCGCCACAGGGGCAGCAGCAGCTCGCAGTCGGAGCCGCTGGCGAACCGGTATCCCCTGCTCTCCAGCTCCCGCTTCAGCTTCCGGAAGCCGTACAGCTCCCCGTTGCACACCACAGCGCTGCCGTCCGCCGCCGTGAAGGGCTGCATCCCCGCCGGCTCCGGCCCCATGATGGCCAGCCGGTGGAACAGCAGGGTCCCTCCCGGCGTCTCCAGCGCGCGGCTGAGGTCCGGTCCCCGGGATCGGGTCCGGGCAAAAGCCTCCGTCAGCGTCTCCAGGGGAATGTCCCTGCCGGTATAACCCATGATCGCGCACATAAAAAGCACCTCCGAATGAACCGGCGTCTCTAAAATAAAATTTTAGGACGAATCGCCGGAATCCGTGGTGCCACCTAATTTACCGCCGCAGCGGTCGCTTCAGCTCTAACAAGCCTGACGGCTGTAACGGGCCGTTCCCGTCTCCCCTACTGGGCCGCTGGGCCGTTGGGGTCGAGGCTCCGGAGTGTTATTCGCCTGGGTCCTGCCGCGAGGCTTCCACTGTCCCCCGCTCGCTGTGGGTGGGCGCCCCGGCTACTTCTCTCCATCATCGCCGCTGTCAGTTTTAAAATATGGGAGCATCTTACTCCCGCCGTCCCCCTCCTGTCAAGAAAAACTTTTCCGGGCCCCGCCGCCGGGTCTCCCTTCCCCCGCCGGCGGTCCTTTCCTGGCGGACGGCCGCGGCGTCTGCCGGCCGCGGCCCGCGGCCACCGGGCGCCGGCGTCATGAAAAATACCCAAAATGCCGGCGGGCCCCGCCGGCATTTTGGGTGATGTATCTGATTTTCGGTTTTCTCAGTCCTCGGGCAGGTGGAACCGCTCCAGGTCCGCCTGGAACTCCCGCTGGAAGCCGGCGTCCCCATTGCTCTTCACGCCGCTGAGGTACTGGTGGGCGTCGTAGACGTTCTGGGCGGTCTCGATCTGGGCCACGGCGATATTGGAGCAGTGGTCGCTGACCCGCTCGCAGTTGGTCAGCAGATCGCTGAGGACGAAGCCCAGCTCGATGGTGCAGTTGCCGTTTTGCAGCCGGGCGATATGGTTGGACTTGATCTCGGCGATGAGGCAGTCCACCACCTGCTCCAAAGGCTCCACCCGCCGGGCCAGGTCCAGATCGTCCTCCGCGAAGGCCCGGGTGGTGATGTCCAGAATCTCCCGCAGCGCCGCCAGAAGCGTCTCCAGCTCCTTCTGGGCGCTGGGGGAAAAGCGGATGCCCTTGTCTCTTATCTCCCTGGCGGTGCCCAGCAGGTTCAGGGCGTGGTCGCCGATGCGCTCAAAGTCCCCAATGGTGTGGAGCTGCTTGGAGACCCGGCGGCTGTCGGCCTCGGAGAGGGCCTTGCCGCTGAGGCCCACCAGGAAGGTCCCCAGCTTGTCCTCGTACATATCCAGCCTGTCCTCGTTGGCGCGGATCTCCTCCGCCGTCTTGTCGTCGTAGCGGTCCAGCAGGGACAGCGCCTTCAGGATGGTCTCCCGGGCCAGACGGGCCATCTCCACGGTCTTGTTGCCGGACTCGGCGATAGCCACCGACGGGGTGGCCAGCAGGCGGCTGTCCACCAACGTCACCGGCTGCTCCTCCGGGGTCTCCGCCACCACCCGGTAGGCCAGACGCTCCAGCTGTTTCGTGAAGGGCAGCAGCAGGGCCGTGGTGGCGATATTGAACACGCTGTGGGTCATGGCGATGCCCACCGGATCGATGGCGGCGTCCATAAACGCGTAGTGGAAAATGAGGTCGCTGCCGTAGAAGCCCAGCAGGCACACGGCGGTGCCGATGAGGTTGAAGGATACATGGATCACCGCCACCCTTCTGGCGTTGCGGTTGACGCCGATGCTGGAGAGCAGGGCGGTGACGCAGGTGCCGATGTTCTGGCCCATGATGATGGGCAGGGCCATGCCGTAGGTGACGCTCCCGGTAAGGGACAGGGCCTGCAAAATGCCCACGGAGGCGGCGGAGGACTGGATGATCCCGGTGAACACCGCCCCCACCAGCACCCCCAGGAAGGGGTTGGTAAACGCCGTGAGCACGGCGGAAAACTCCGGCATATCCGCCAGAGGGCTGACGGCATCCTGCATCAGCTCCATGCCGAACATCAGCACCGCGAAGCCCACGAGGATGTTTCCGGCGCTGCGGCGGCGGTCGCTTTTGCCGCTCATGATGAGGATAATGCCCACCAGCGCCGCCACCGGGGAGAACACCTCCGGCTTCAGCAGCCGCAGCCACAGGCTCTCCCCCTGGATGCCGGCCAGGGACAGGATCCACGCCGTCAGGGTGGTGCCCACGTTGGAACCCATGATGACGCCGATGGTCTGGCCCAGCTCCATGATCCCGGAGTTCACCAGGCCCACCAGCATCACCGTCATGGCGGAGGAAGACTGGATGGCCACAGTGATCCCCGCCCCCAGCAGAAGGCTCTTGACGGGGTTATCCGTCATTTTTCGCAGCAGCTGCTCCAGCCGCCCGCCGGCTATTTTTTCCAGCCCGGAGGACATGACCGACATACCGTACAGGAAAAAAGCCACGCCGCCGCAGAGATTGAACAGAGAAAAAATGTCCATTGCATCCTCCTGTGCCGCCGGTATCCCGGGTTTCCCCGAAATGCCCCATTGTATATACAGCATACACCATTCTTCGGCGGTTGTACAGCAAAAATTCCCGGAAATTTTCCAAAAATTTGCGGTACTTCCGCGCCGCCCTTTGTGGACATAGCCGGGAGGGCGAAACGGCAAAGGCGGGAGCATCTGAACCGATGCTCCCGCCGTATACGATCCGCCTGGCAAAGAAATTTCTACTTAAGCCCGCTGGCTTTCGCGCGTTTCATCAGTGCGATATCCGCTAAATCTTTTTTTCTGCCAAGTTTCTTTTTCATCTGTATCAGTCCGTCTACACACACAACAGGAACGCCGCTGACGATCTCTACTGTGCCTTCAAGCCAGTTTTCAAAGATTTCAATATCTTCAGAATATACGATTTTTCTGGTTCCATCATCACAGCGCGACACACAATATCCTTGCTGTTCCAATTTGTCTGCCAGAAGTGTACTGCATCCCAAATCAATATCACGCGTTTGCGGCCGAAACCCATGTAAAACCATCGCTCCGCCGGCAACCACCCAGTATTCCCCTTCCGGGAAAGGCAGCTCCTTAAGCCGCTGAAGCAAAGATTGCTTATCAAACATGTTCATCGTACCTTCTTCTACTTTCCGACTGCCTGTGTTCTGGTGATAAAGCCGCACATAACAAAATCGGAGTACCCAACAGGATACTCCGATTGGTCCGAGTGACTGGATTCGAACCAGCGGCCTCTTGAACCCCATTCAAGCGCGATACCAAACTTCGCCACACCCGGATAAACCATATTTCTGACGCTCTCGCTGTCAGCTTAGATAGAATAGCACAATCGGGCGGAATATGCAAGAGTTAAATTCAAATTTTTTCAAAAAAATTTAGGCAGTTCTCGTTGACAAAAGAGTGGGGGCATGGTAATATATCTACTGCGCCTGAAACCGATTGGGAGAGATGTCCGAGCGGTTTAAGGAACCGGTCTTGAAAACCGGCGATGTGAAAGCATCCGTGGGTTCGAATCCCACTCTCTCCGCCACCTTTTCACAGACCGAAACGAATACGAAGTTCGACCTATGCGGAAGTACCCAAGTGGCCGAAGGGGCTCCCCTGCTAAGGGAGTAGGCGTCTAAAAAGCGCGCGAGGGTTCAAATCCCTCCTTCCGCGCCAGAAATCGACAAGCTTTGACAGGAAGCTTGTCGATTTCCTTTTGTCTTGCATTTCCGCCTTCGACATGCTACACTTACTAAAAGAAAGTTACTGATCGGGATTTGCGGAGGGCGCATAATGAATCGCAACGTTGCGAAAGCAGGAGCTTTGATCGTGGCCGTTTCAGTCCTTTTGTTTGCCGTCTGCATGCTGATTCCTTTTGATTTTGGAAGCTATTTTGTGTGTATGCTGCTGGCTATCGGGTATGTGATGATGGCGGCGGGCTTTAGCGCTGAAAGCGATGCAGAGCACCAGGCTGCGGCAAAAGCGGGTATGGCGTTTGCAGTCATCTACGCCACATTGGTTCTGCTGGTGTATTTCGCGCAAACGACGACTGTTCGGCTTGACACGATGACGGATCAGGCTGTAAGGCTGTTGGATTATTCCAGAGGCGGCCTGATGTTCAGCTATGACCTACTGGGCTATGGCATGATGGCATTATCGACATTCTTTTTTGGGTTGACCATACGTGGGCACGATCCGTTGGACCGATGGCTGAAACGCCTGATGATCATCCACGGCATTTTCTTCTTTGGCTGTTTTATCATGCCCATGACGGGAGCATTCCGTTCCATGGCTGGCGGGAAAACAAGTCTGGGCGGCGTTATCGCGCTGGAGTGCTGGTGCGCCTACTTCCTCCCCGTGGGGATTCTGGCTTTTGCCCATTTTCGTTCTGACAAATAAATTGAAGCTTGTAAAGGAAGATGCGGGAATTTTGTCGAGGGACAAAATTCCCGCATCTTCTTCTGTCTGACAGGAGCTTGGAACGGAGAGAAGCCCCCGGCGTAAGCCGGGGGCTTCTCTTGTCAGCATGGGGACGGAAGCTTACTTCAGCTCCACCTTGCCGCCGACCTCTTCGATCTTGGCCTTCAGAGCCTCGGCCTCGTCCTTGGACAGAGCCTCCTTCAGGGTCTTGGGAGCGCCCTCCACGGCGGCCTTGGCCTCAGCCAGGCCCAGGCCGGTGATCTCGCGGACGATCTTGATGACCTTGATCTTGGCGGCGGCGTCAAAGCCGGTCAGGACCACGTCGAACTCGGTCTTCTCCTCAGCGGCGGGAGCGGCGGCGGCGGCGGGGGCGGCCATGGCGGCGGCGGACACGCCGAATTCCTCCTCCAGAGCGTGAACCAGCTCGCTCAGCTCCAGAACGGTCAGGGCCTTAACTTCCTCGATCATAGCGGTAACTTTCTCGCTTGCCATTGTTAGGTACCTCCTAATAATTTTTTCAGTAAAATAGTGTGTTGGGACCTTTGCCGCTTACTCGGCGGCGGGAGCCTCAGCGGCGGCCTCCTCGGCGGGAGCGCCCTGCTTCTCGGCGATCTGCTTCAGCACGCAGGCCAGCCCGGAAATGGGAGCCAGCATGGTGCCAAGCACCTGGGCCTGCAGAACAGGCAGCGGGGGAATCTCGGCCAGAGCCATGACCTCGTTGAGGGGCATGACCTTGCCCTCCATGAAGCCGCCCTTGATCTCGAAGCAATCATTGATCTTCTTGGCGAAGTCGTTGATCACCCGGGCGGGGGCCACGGGATCGTCATGGCAGATGGCCATGGCGGTGGTGCCGCTGAGCAGACCGTCCAGCTCGTTCATACCGCAGTTGTCCACGGCGAAGCGCAGCAGGGTGTTCTTCACAACAGCGTACTCCACATTGTTCTTGCGCAGCTCAGCGCGCAGAGCGGTGTCCTGGGCAACGGTGATGCCCTTGTAGTCCACCAGCACGCCGGCGGCGGCGTTCTGCAGCTTGTGGGTCAGGTCGGCCACGATGGCCTGCTTCTCGCTCAGAACCTTTGCGTTAGGCATTGTTGTAGTTCACCTCCAAAAGGGTTAGATGGCGGCTTTTTCTCCTCCGTGGGAAAAGAAAACGCCGCTTTCGTGTTCGCACGAAAGCAGCGTAAGCATAGCGTATCGGCTGCATTCTCGGCAGGACTTACGCTCGTCCGCCCCGGACCGGGGCCTCCTCGCACCTGCTGTCTTTGAACACTTTGGTCATTATATCGGAAGCGGCGCTCTTTGTCAAGTCGAAAATCGAAAAAAGTTTTCCTTTTTACTGGATCTCAGGACCGGAGACCGGCTCCTGCGCCTGGCTGAGCCTGGCGCTCTCCTTCTTCCAGCGCAGCACCAGGAGCGCCGCGCCCAGCAGAAGGGATACGGCCCCTACTCCGCAGAAGATCCGGACAGCTGTAAAGTCCCTGGGCTCCACCATCAGGATGGTCCCCATGGCCTCCAGCTCCTGGTCCGTGTAGTCGTAATACTCCCGCATCTCGTCCCGGAACATCTCCGCCAGCTCCTCGTCCATGGCCGCCACCCGGGCGTCCAGGGTCAGCTGGGACGCGGGCATATCGCCGCCCGCCAGATAGTCATAGGTCTGGTCCACCAGGGCCTCCGACTGGTCGAAGGACTTGGCGTGGACGGTCAGCCCCAGGAAGCCCTCTCCGCCGGGCAGCACGTAGTAGCGGGAAGAGGTTTTCTTCGGCGTGGTGGAGTGGGTCTGGCTGTTCTCGGTCCAGGTCTGCATGGAGGCGAAGCTGTCCAGCAGGAAGGGCACCTGCCCCGCCACATGGTCCCCGGGGGCCGCGCCGCTCTCCAGCACGTCCTCAAAGCTCCTGGCCGGCTTGAAGGAGGTCACGGTATCCCCCACGGACACGCCCAGCAGCACGCCGCCGATCAGCGCCAGCACCAGGCCGGCCCGGCTGATCTTTTGAAAAAACTTGCTCATTTCTTTCTTCCTCCTAATTTGTCCACAAAAGCCCGCAGGCGGCTATTCCGCCCCCGGTCCCCGCACAGAAAAGGAGCCGCCGACGGCTGCCGGCGGCTCTTTCTGGCTGCTGGGGGAGATCCGCCGGATCGCTTCACCGATCAGGCGGCGTTTCCCCGCGTCATTACACCAGGCGGGCGGTATTCAGCTTGATGCCGGGGCCCATGGTGGAGGCGGTGACGCAGCTCTTGACATACTGGCCCTTGGCGGCGGCGGGCTTGGCCTTGATGATGGCGCCGATGAGGGTGTTGTAGTT
>CATZRD010000021.1 GCA_958423465.1 uncultured Oscillospiraceae bacterium
GAGTCGCCCCCGGCGGATTTTGAATCCGCTACGTCTACCATTCCATCACACCGGCGGATACGGACTTAGTATACCTCAGCCGCAGAGAGATTGCAAGAGCCAATTTTCCCGGCGGGACTGGCGGTGGGGGGCGTTTTCCGCTTGTCCTGCGCGGCGCGGTGTGCTATAATCAGGACGCAATCATTTGATGAACAGGAGGCATCCTATGTTCCGCGAGATGAGAAGATCCCGGCAGCAGCTGCCGGACGAGGAGAGCGAGGCGATCCTGCGCGACGGCAGGTACGGCGTTCTGGGCGTGATCGGGGACGACGGCTACCCCTATACCGTACCGGTGAACTATGCGTACTGCCAGGGGAAGGTCTACTTCCACTGCGCCAAAAGCGGGCACAAGCTGGACGCTATCCGCCAGTGTCCCAAGGTCTCCCTGTGCGTCGTGGCCAAAGACGACCTGGTGGAGGAGGAGCTGACCACCTATTTCCGGAGCGTGATTCTGTTCGGCCGGGCCAGGGTGCTGGAGGACGAGGAGGAGATCTTCCGGGCGGCGGAGGCTTTCGGCCAAAAATACTGCCGGGACCGGGAGAAGGTGGACCAGGAGATCCAGCGGGAGAAAAAGGCCCTGTGCTGCGTGGAGATCCAGGTGGAGCATATGACGGGGAAAGAGGCCATCGAGCTGACGAAACTGCGGGGACGGCCCTAGAGGCCCCGGGTTTCCCCAAGGAGGATAGATCGCATGATCGAGTACAGAGATCTGGAGAAAAAGGACATCTGCCGGGAGCTGTTTCGCGGTTTCCAGCGCCGCCAGGTGGTGACGGACTGCTGGCGGAGGGTGGACGGACGGTGGACGGTCCGGCCGGACCCCTTCATCGACGACTGGAGCGAGGAGGACTACCGCTTCCTGGTGGAGTGCCTGGGCCGCACGGCGGCTGCCGGCGGGCTGGTGCGGGGCGCGTTCCTGGACGGGGCGCTGAAGGGCTTCGTCTCTGTGGAGAGCGAGCCCATGGGCAGCCGGGGCCAGTATCTGGACCTTTCCAGCATCCACGTCTCCCAGGACGCCCGCCGCTTGGGAATCGGCAGAACGCTGTTCCAGGCGGCCCTGGCGTTCGCCCGGGACCGGGGAGCGGAGAAGCTCTACATCTCCGCCCACTCCGCCGTGGAGAGCCAGGCGTTCTACCGCGCCATGGGCTGCGTGGAGGCGGAGGAGTACGACGCCGGCCATGTGGCCCGGGAGCCCTTCGACTGCCAGTTGGAATGTGGGACGGGAGCGGGGAGCGGCGCCGCGCCGTGAGGCGGCAGGGACCGGCGGGACGGCCTTCGTCCCCGCCGGTCCTCTGTCAATTTCTGCGAAAGTGAAAAAGGGGCTACCCAAGCCCCTTTTTTTGTGGTAGATTATAGATGGTGAAATAGGGGACTGCGTCCCCTTTTGTCCGGGGAAAGGAGGCGGCGCTTTGAAGGGAAAACGGATACGGACGGGCCTGCTGGGCCTGCTGGCGGCTTTGACCCTGGCGGGCTGCGCCCTGACCTCCCCGGTGGAGGACCTCTACAAGCTGCCGGAGCTGCCGCCGGAGTACCGGTCCCTCAGCCTCCAGATCGAGGCCATCCAGGCCCAGGGCGCGGAGTACGCCGCCCCCACGTCGGGGACCAACCTCCAGCCGGTGCAGCTGGTGGATCTGGACGGCGACGGCGTGGAGGAGGCGGTGGCCTTCTTTCGCTGCGGCGCGGAGGAAAAGCCTCTGAAGATCTATATTTTCAAGGCGGAGGAGGACTCCTACCGCCAGGCGGCGGTCATCGAGGGGAGCGGCACCGCCATCCACTCCATCCGCTATGTGGACCTGAACAGCGACGGCCGCAAGGAGCTGCTGGTCAGCTGGCGGGTGGAGACCGACGCCCAGGCGGTGAGCGTCCAGGCCATGGGGGTGTATGCGCTGGAGAATATGGAGCCGGTGCAGCTCATGGTCAGCCCCTACGCCCGCTATGAGGCGGTGGACTTCGACGGGGACGGCCGGATGGAGCTGGTGGTCCTCCGGGGCGACGGCACAGAGGCCGGCGGCAGCGCGGCGGACTGCTACGACTGGGAGGGCCGGGGCCTGCGCCTGGTCAGCACCGCCAAGCTGTCCGTGACAGTGGCGCAGCTTCAGGGGATGCAGGTGGGCAGGCTGACGGACGGGTCCACGGCGGTGTTCGTCACGGGCCTGGAGGCCGAGTCCCAGACGGTCAACGACATTCTGGTCTACCAGGGGAAGGAGCTGCGCAACATCGTCCTCAGCAGCGCCACCGGCGTGTCCACGGAGGTGTTCCGGGTCAGCTCCCTGCAGCCCATGGACATCGACGGCGACGGCGTGACCGAGATCCCCATGCCCATCCGGCTGCCCGGCGATTCGGAGAGCCTTGTGTGGAAGATCTACTGGCGCAGCTACAGCTCCCTGGGGGAGGCCCGGAGCCAGGCCATCACCTACCACGACACCGCCAACAACTGGTATTTGATGATTCCGGAGGAGTGGGACTGGAACTTCACGGTAAGCCCCGAGGGCGTCAGCGCCGTGGAGCGGGGCGCCACGTTTTACAGCATCGCCGGCGGCGTCAAGGATCAGCCGCTGTTTACCATCTACGCCTGTACCGGATCCAACCGGGATAAGCTGGCGGCCAAGCCGGGCCGCACCATCCTGCGCAGCCAGCCGGGGACGATCTACACGGTGGTCTACCACGACGCCTATGAGACCTGGTCCCTGGCTCTGGAGCCGGAGGAACTGGCGGAGCGGTTCCATGTGATCGTGGCCCAGTGGACCACCGGGGACAACTGAGAAAAGGGGAGAAATGCCATGTCAAGGAAAGTGCTGGTCCTGGAGGACGAATCCAGTATCCGGGGCTTTATCGTCATCAACCTGACCCGGGCGGGGTACTCCGTCATCGAGGCGGAGACCGGGGAGGAGGCCCTGGACAAGCTGCGGGACAACCCGGACGTCCGGGTGGCGCTGCTGGACATCATGCTGCCGGGAATCGACGGGTTTGAGGTCTGCCGGCGGATTCGGGCCACCAATACCCGTATCGGAATCATCATGCTGACGGCCCGCAGCCAGGAGATGGACAAGGTGACGGGCCTCATGACCGGCGCCGACGACTATGTGACCAAGCCCTTTTCCCCGGCGGAGCTGACCGCCCGGGTGGACGCCCTGTTCCGCCGGGCGGGGGGCGGCGCTCAGGAGCAGGCCGGGGAGATCTATCAGGAGCCGTTTCTGCTGAACACCCGGAACCGGACCCTGGAGAAAAACGGCCAGCGGATCAAGCTCACCCAGGTGGAGTACTCCATCATGAAGCTCTTTATGGAGAACCCGGGGAAGGCCCTGAGCCGGGAGGAGATCCTGGACCAGGTCTGGGGCCGGGACTACTTCGGCGAGCTGAAGATCGTGGATGTGAACATCCGCCGCCTGCGCCTGAAGATCGAGGACAACGCCCAGAACCCCACCCATATCAACACCGTGTGGGGATATGGGTACAAATGGGGATTCTGAAAACGCCGGGCGCGTTGTCCTCGCCCGCCGCGAACGCGGCGTACAAGCGTTTTGCGAAGCAAAACCTTGCCGCAGGCGGAATTCATTTCCGCCGAGGAGGATAAATCAAGGGCCCCCGCCGGGGCGTGGCCCGGTGGGGAACAACGCCCAGAACCCCACCCATATCAACACCGTGTGGGGATATGGTTATAAGTGGGGGTTCTGAATAATCAAAAAAGTGCGGGCACTTTTTTGAAAACACTTCGCTCTGCGCCTCGGTTGGCCGCTGGCAGCGGCCAATTCGACGCTCGCTCCGTGAGAAGAGTTTTTTGCCTGGCGGAGCCAGGTAAAAAACGATTTGGATGTCGGAGAGCGGCCGAATGTGAGGAACGGACGATTTTGTGACTAGAAGGAGGGGTGAGCGTGGATCAGCCGGAGATGGAACATCTGGACAGTATGGAAAAGCGGCATATCGGGATCACCGGCCTTCGCCGCCGCTGGCTCATCAACTCCATGACGCCGATCTTCGCCGTGACGCTGCTGGTGGCCGCGGTCATCTGCGCGGGGATCGCCAACTACTACTACAACATGATGCGGGACGGCCTCCAGACCAGAGCCACCCACGCCAGCGACTACTTTACCAGCTATACCATGAACAGCTATCTGGAGTTTTACCAGAACGCGGTGTCCTACGCCGAGGGGTTCGCGGAGAAGGACCGGCTGGAGCTGCAGTTCATCAGCACCAGCGGCAAGGTGATCGTCAGCTCCTACTCCACCGGCCTCACCTCCGGCATGTCCCCAGGAACGCCGGACATCACCGGCGCGCTGCAGGACGGAAAGGTCACGCCCTACCGGGGGGTGGACCCCCTCACCGGCCAGCATATCATGTCTGTCAGCGCGCCGCTGCAGTTCAACGGGCAGGTGGAGGGCGTGATGCGCTACGTCACCGCCATGTCCTCCGTGCAGCGGGAGATCCTGATGGTCTGCGGCATCGCGGCGGCGCTGCTGCTGCTGTGCATGGTCATGACGGTCATCGCCAATATGGTGTTCATCAACAACGTGGTGGAGCCGGTGGCGGAGGTGACGGAGACCGCCAAGCGCATCGCCGGCGGCAGCTACGGCGCGCAGATGGAAAACCACTACCGGGACGAGATCGGCGAGCTCATCGACGCCGTCAACAATATGTCCACTCAGATCAGCCGGGGGGAGAAGATCAAAAGCGAGTTCATTTCCTCCGTCTCCCACGAGCTGCGCACCCCCCTTACCGCCATCAACGGCTGGGGGGAGACGCTGCTGGAGCTGGAGCGCACCGGCGGCGACCAGGAGCAGCTCCAGCGGGGGGTGGGGATCATCCTGAAGGAGTCCCGCCGCCTGACCACCATGGTGGAGGAGCTGCTGGACTTCTCCAAAATGGAGGACGGACGCTTTACCCTGCAGATCGAGCAGGTGGATATCCAGGCGGAGTTTGAGGACGCGGTGTACACCTACCGGGAGCTTTTCAAGCAGGAAGCCATCGTCCTCAACTACGACGGCGGCGACGACGAGCTGATCCCCCCTATTCCCGGGGACCCGGAGCGGCTGAAGCAGGTGTTCTGCAATGTGCTGGACAACGCCGCCAAGCACGGCGGCTCCGGAAAGCGCATCGACGCCAGACTGACGGGAGGACCGGAGAGCGTGGTCATCACCGTGCGGGACTACGGCCCCGGCATCCCGGAGGAGGAGCTGCCCTTCGTCAAGCAGAAGTTCTATAAGGGCTCCTCCAAGGCCCGGGGCAGCGGCATCGGCCTGGCGGTGTGCGACGAGATCGTCCGCCTCCACGGGGGGACCTTTACCATCGGCAACGCCGAGGGCGGCGGCGCTGTGGCTACCATCACCCTGCCGGCAAGCTGATCAATAGAACAGATGTTGCATTTTTGAAAGATCCGTAGTATACTATACCTGACGACAGAAAGGCGAACATGATGACAGAAAAGAAATCCTGCTCCTTCCGCACGACCATCGGCGGACAGGCGCTGATCGAGGGGATCCTGATGCGGGGGCCGGAGCGCCAGGCGGTGGTGGTCCGGGGACCGGAGGGCCTTGTGGTCCAACAGGAGGAGCTGAAGCTGATCCGGGACCGGTACCCCATTCTGGGGCTGCCTCTGATCCGGGGCAGCGTCACGTTCCTGGACAGCATGTACCGGGGCGTGAAGGCGCTGATGTTCTCCGCGGACTACTACCCCGAGGAGGCCGGCCAGGAGGAGCCGTCCAGATTTGAGAAATGGCTGGACGCCAAACTGGGCAACGAGAAGATGGAGAAGGTCGTCATTGCCTTCTCCGTGGTGCTGGCCGTGGCCTTTTCCATCGGACTTTTCATGCTGCTGCCTACGTTTTTGTCCAGCTTTGTGGCGCTGGCCACGGACAGCGTGCTGGTACGGAATCTGGTGGACGCGGTGCTGCGCATCGCCATTTTTATGACGTACATGATCGCCGTGTCCCGGATGAAGGACATCCGCCGGGTGTTCTCCTACCACGGGGCGGAGCATAAGACCATCTTCTGCTATGAAAAGGGCCTGGAGCTGACGGTGGAAAACGTCCGGGTCCAGCCCAAGCACCATCCCCGGTGCGGCACCAGCTTTATGCTGGTGGTCATCATCGTGGCCATTCTGGTGAACACGGTGGTGTTCGCCCTGTTTCCCGTGGAGAACGTGTTCCTGCGGATCCTGGTCCAGCTGGCGCTGCTGCCGCTGGTGGTGGGCATCACCTACGAGTTCAACCGCTATGTGGGGGGGCACGACAACCCTGTGACCAACTTTTTGGCGAAGCCCGGCCTCTGGATGCAGAATTTCACCACCTTTGAGCCGGACGACTCCATGATCGAGGTGGCCATCACGGCGCTGAAGCTGGTGATCCCGGAGGAGAAGGGCAAGGACGCCTGGGGGAAGTGAGGCGGCTCGCGGCCGCCTACCGGCAGACTATCACAACAGGAGCGGCCCGTCCCGGTGTGGGGGCGGGCGATGGAGAGAGACATGGCGATCACCTACAACAATCTGTATCTGGATATTCGCCGCCAGCTCAGGGCGGCGGGCTGTCCGGGGGCCGCTCTGGAGGCCCGGGAGCTGGTATGCTTCGGCAGCGGCAAGGACCGGGAGACCTTTTTCCGGGACGCGCAGCTCTATGTTCCCCAGGAGACGGAGCGGGCGGTGCGGACCCTGGTGGACCGGCACCTGGCCGGGGAGCCGGTGGCCTACCTCATTGGCGAGTGGGAGTTTTACGGCCTGCCCCTGGACGTGAACGAATCGGTGCTGATTCCCCGGGTGGACACGGAGGTGCTGGCCCGGGAGGCCATCGGCTGCGTGAAGCCCCTGGGCAAATGCCGGGTGCTGGATCTCTGCGCCGGCAGCGGCTGCGTGGGTCTGGCGGTGGCGGCCAACTGCCCCGAGAGCCGGGTGCTGCTGGGGGAGATCTCCGAACCGGCGGTGCGGGTCTGCCGGCAGAATATCCGCCGCTGCGGCCTCACCGGCCAGGTGTCTGTGATGACCATGGACGCCCTGGCGCCGCCGCCGAAGCTCATCGGGGAGTTTCAGTGCGTCGTCTGCAATCCCCCCTATATCCCCAGGGGAGACATTCCCGGGCTGGACGCCTCTGTGCGGGACTACGAGCCCCACCTGGCCCTGGACGGCGGGGAGGACGGCTACGACTTTTACGCCTCTATTTCCCGGCGCTGGAAAAGCGCCCTGACGGTGGGGGGACGGCTTTATTTTGAGGTGGGGATCGGCCAGGCAGACACGGTGCTGCGGCTCATGCGGGCCCAGGGCTTCGGGGACATCAACGTGGTCCCCGACGACCAGGGCATCCCCCGGGTGGTGTACGGCACCCTGCTGGAGGAGATCTGATGTCCGGATTTTCGGACAGTGAAAGGCTTATACTGGAGACGCTGAGAAGCGAGAAACACACTTTACATATTTGAGAAAGAGGAGAACAAGAACATGGCAGAGAAAAAGTCCGCGCCCGCCAAGACGGCGGCTCCCGCCAGCGATAAGAAGCAGGCTATCCAGACCGCCATGAGCCAGATCGAGAAGCTGTACGGCAAGGGCTCCATCATGCGCCTGGGGGACCAGGCCAACCTGAACATCGAGGCCATCCCCACCGGCTCTCTGGCGTTGGACCTGGCTCTGGGGATCGGCGGCGTGCCCAAGGGCCGCATCATCGAGATCTACGGGCCTGAGTCCTCCGGCAAGACCACTCTGGCCCTCCACATCCTGGCCCAGGCCCAGAAGGCCGGGGGCGAGGTGGCCTTTGTGGACGCGGAGCACGCCCTGGACCCCACCTACGCCCGGGCGTTAGGGGTCAACATCGACGATCTGCTGGTGAGTCAGCCGGATACCGGCGAGCAGGGGCTGGAGATCACCGAGGCTCTGGTCCGCTCCGGGGCCATCGACGTGGTGGTGGTGGACTCCGTGGCCGCCCTGGTGCCCCGGACGGAGATCGAGGGGGAGATGGGGGACAGCTTCGTGGGCCTCCACGCCCGCCTCATGAGCCAGGCCCTTCGGAAGCTGGCCGGCGCCATCAGCAAGACCAACTGCGTGGTCATCTTCATCAACCAGCTCCGTGAGAAGGTAGGCGTCATGTACGGCAATCCGGAGGTCACCACCGGCGGCCGGGCCCTGAAGTTCTACGCCTCCGTCCGTATCGACGTGCGCCGGGTGGAGACGCTGAAGGCCGGCGGCGAGGTCATCGGCAACCGCACCCGGGCCAAGGTGGTGAAAAACAAGGTGGCGCCCCCCTTCCGGGAGGCGGAGTTCGACATCATGTACGGCGAGGGCATCAGCCGCCTGGGCGAGCTGCTGGATCTGGGCGTGAAGCTGGAACTGGTGCAGAAGTCCGGCTCCTGGTTCGCCATGGGAGAGACCCGCCTGGGCCAGGGCCGGGACGCCGCCAAGCAGTACCTGAAGGACAACCCCCAGGTGGCCGACGGCCTGGAGGCCGCCATCCGCCGGGATTTCTTCAAGCTCATGAGCACGCAGTCCCAGGTGGCCGCCAAGGCTGCCGGCCGGGCGGTGGACGTCAGCGCGGACGACTTTAACGACGAGGACTAAATAAAATCAAAAAAGCGCGGGCGCTTTTTTGAAAACGCTGCGCTCTGCGCCTCGCCCGGTGGGCTCGACGCTCGCTCCGCGAGGCGTGTTTTTCGCGAGGCAGAGCCCCGCGAAAAAGTGATTTTGTCTCTTTCGCCAGCGGGCGAAATTCTGCAAGGCCAAGGGCCGGGAGCCGATCCATGCGTATCGAGGAAGTGAAGCCGTCCCAGCGCAAAAAGGGGCGGTATCTGGTAAAACTGGACGGCGGCGTCCTCCTCCGGGTGACGGAGGAGGAGCTGCTGCGCTTTGGCCTGCGCGCCGGCATGGAGTTGGACGACGGGACCATGGAGGCCCTTCAGACCAGCGCCCGGTCCTCCTCCGCCAAGGCCCAGGCGGCCAATATCATCGGCAGCCGCCCCCTCTCCAAGCGGGAGCTGACCAGACGCTTGGTGCAGAAGGGGAACGAGGAGACCGACGCTCAGGCCGCCGCCGACTGGCTGGAGGACCTGGGGGCCGTGGATGACGCCGCCTACGCCGCCGCTCTGGCCCGCCACTACGGCGCCAGGGGCTACGGCCCCCAACGCCTGCGGGAGGAGCTGCGCCGCCGGGGGGTCCCCAGGGAGCTGTGGGAGGATGCCCTGGCAGAGCTGCCGGACAGCGGCGAAGCTCTGGACGCCCTGATTCAAAAGCGGCGCCGGGGGGACCTTACGGACCCCAGGGAGCGCAGGCGCATCTGCGACGCCCTTCTGCGCCGGGGCTTTTCCTGGAGTCAGGTGAAGGCCGCCATGGCCCGATACACGGAGATGGAGGAGGATGAGTAGCCCCCGCTCCTGACCTATTTGAGAAGAATTTGCTGTTCGCGCCCAAAAATGGGGCGCAAAGGAGGCCCCTATGCCCTATACCATCCATTTTATCCCCCTGGGCTGCGAGAAAAACGTGGTCAACTGCGAGCAGATGATGGCCCTGTGCCGCCAGGCGGGCCACACCCTGACGAACGATCCCGCCGGGGCCGACGTGGCGGTGGTGAACACCTGCGGATTCCTCACCAGCGCCAGCGAGGAGGCCATCGGCCACATCCTGCGCATGGCGGAGCTGAAAAAAGAGGGGAAGCTGAAAAAGATCCTTGTCACCGGCTGTATGACGGAGCGCTACCGGGGCGAGGTGACGGCGGAGCTGCCCGAGGTGGACGGCATACTGGGCACCGGCAGCTATAAGGACATCGTGGACGCCGTGGAGTCGGTGATGGCCGGAGGCACCGTCAGCCGCTTTGACGACATCAGCGCCCCGGTGGACGAGTTCGGCCGGGTGCTGACCACCCCTCCCCACTACGCCTACCTCCGCATCGCCGAGGGCTGCGACAACTGGTGCGCCTTCTGCATCATCCCCAAGCTCCGGGGCAGGTACCGGAGCCGCCCCATGGACAAGGTCCTGGCGGAGGCCCGCTCTCTGGCGGACCGGGGAGTGAAGGAGCTGATCGTCATCGCCCAGGACATCACCCGCTACGGCACCGACTGGGACGGGGCGCACCACCTGGCGGACCTGTTGGAGGAGCTGGTAAAGCTCCCCTTCCGCTGGATCCGCCTCCACTACCTGTATCCCGAGCAGATCGACGACCGGCTCATCGACGTCATCGCCCGGGAGCCCAAGATCCTGAACTATCTGGACATCCCCCTTCAGCACTGCAACGACGCGATCTTGAAGCGGATGAACCGCCGGGGGGACAAGGCGTACATCGAGGACCTGCTGGCGAAGCTGAAAAGCCGCATCCCCGGCCTGGTCCTCCGCACCAGCCTCATCACCGGCCTGCCCGGGGAGGGGGAGGCGGAGTTCGAGGAGCTGTGCCAGTTCCTGTGGGACCAGCGGATGCTCCGGGCCGGCGTGTTCCCCTACTCCCCGGAGGAGGGGACTCCTGCGGCGAAGATGGACCGGGTGGACACCGAGGAGGCCGTCCGCCGGGCGGAGCTGGTGGTGGATATCCAGTCCCGAATCATGGACGAGTGGAACGAGTCCATGCAGGGGGAGGTGCTGGAGGTCCTCTGCGACGGCTTCGACGGCCAGGCGATGATGTACGCGGGCCGCAGCTACGCCGAAAGCCCGGACATCGACGGGAAGATCTGGTTCACCGCCGAGAGAGATGTGGAGACAGGGACCTTCGTGAACGTGCGTATCACCGGCGTCATGGACGGCGAGCTGACAGGGGAGGCTGTGATGCCATGAAACAGAAGAGAAGGCAAAGCTTATTGGCGGGACTGCTGGCGCTGGCCCTGGCCCTGACCGCCTGCGGCGGTCAGGAGGACGGCGGCGGTCAAGGAGAGAGGGAGACCCCCTCGCCCCTGGAGATTGCCCGGACCGTGCTGGAGGGCCAGCCCAATCCGGAAGATTATGTAAACCAAATCACCGCCCAGGATGAGGACTTCCCCGCCTTTCTGGAGTACTGCGGCGTGGAAGCGGAGGCCGCGGCGGACGGGGCGATCTTTTTCGCCGGGGGTGTGAACGCCTGCGAGATCATCGTGCTGTCTCTGGCGGAGGACGCTGAGATGGAGGGCGTGGAGGAGAGCCTGCAGGCCCACCGGGCTGACCGGCTGGGGGCCTTTATCGGCTACGCCCCGGAGCAGGCGGAGGTGGTGAAGCAGTCCGCCGTTCTGACGGACGAGGCGGGCGGTATCGCGACGCTGCTGATCTGTCAGGACCCGGACGGGGCCGCCGAGACCTTCCGGCAGGCGGTCCGGGGGGAGCTTCCGGCGCAGCCGGCCTCCGGCCCCGCCGGGGAGCCGGTTGGCGCGGTTCTCCCGGCCGGCACGGCCCCGGAGAAGGAGACGCCCGCCCTCACCGTGGCCCAGCTTATCGCCGGCAGCCAGCCCAACGCCTCGGACTTCACCGGAGGCATGGTGCTGGGACAGGAGGGCTTCGCGGAGCGGATGGCCCTCTACGGCGTGGAGGCCGGGGACCTTGCGGACGGGGCGCTGGTATGGGCCGGGGACGGCCTTTCGGATCAGGTCCTGATTCTCTCCCTGAAGGAGCCTATGGAGGAGAAGAGCCCCTTTCTGCCGAACCTGTGTTCTGCCATGTTAGCGCAGGGGATAGCCGCAGAGTTTGGCTCCATCAACATGGAAAGGTCCGTTTACGTGGTCTTTGCCGGCCAGGACATGGAGGCGGCGGACGACGCTTTCCAGAGCTGTCAGTGCCTGCTGGAGGAGGCGGAAACCTTTGGCCCCTCCGCCCGGGAGGTGGCCGGCCTCTCTGTGGCCAGCCAGCCCGACGCGGCGGACTACACCGTGGAGCTGGCCTCCGGCACGGCGGAGTTTGACGCGCAGATGGAGGAGTACGGCCTGGACCCCCTGATCTTCTCTGACGGCGCGATCTTCCAGACGGAGGACGGCGGGGAGCAGATCGCCATTCTGCGGCACCGGAGCAGCTGGTACTGCGTGGAGGACCATGCGAAGGCGATGAGAGCCTACATGCGGGAAAAGGGGTACGCCGCCGTGATCAAGTGTACCGGCGAATATGCTTTCGGCCCCCGGAACTCCGACCGCAGGGCGACGCTGCTGGTGCTCTTCATGTGCCAGGACCCCGAGGCCGCCTGGACCGCCTTCCAGACCACCAAAGACGATTTTATCCCCGACGGGGAGACGGCGTCTTCCCAGGAACCGGAGCCGGAGCGGGACGAGCGGGGCTATGTGGTCTTTCATCCGCCGGGGAACCACGATATGACCATCTATGATACCGGCGCGATTTTGGAGGCTCACCGGAGCGGAGACGTCTCCGGTCTGTCCGACAGGGACCGGGCCACGCTGGAGGCCGCCCAGGCCGTTCTGGCGGACTGCCTGACAGAGGGCATGACGGACTATGAGAAGGAGCTGGCCTTCCACGACTGGGTGGTTGAGAATCTGTCCTATTTCTGGGGCGGCTTCGGCGTGGAGGAGAGCGAATACGCCTCCACGCCTTATGGCGGCCTGGTGGAGCGGGAGGGCATCTGCCTGGGCTACGCCTCCACCTTCCAGCTCCTGATGGACCTGGCCGGGGTGGAGTGTATGACCGTGGTGGGGGCGTCCGCCGGGTCGGAGGAGGACCACGCCTGGAACCTGGTGCGCCTGGACGGAGAGTGGTACGCTGTGGACACCACCTGGGACGATCCCACGGATCCCACCGCGCCGGACAGCGTTGCCGTTAGTTACGGGAGAGCCCACCGGTATTTCAACGTCACCAGCGATTTTCTGCGGGAGACGGACCACCAGTGGGACTACGACGCCGTCCCCGAGGCGGAGGGCGTGAAGTACGCCTGGACGCAACCATAAGCGAAGGAGGAACGCGTTATGAATCTGCCCAATAAGCTGACATTGCTGCGGATCGTGCTGATTTTGCCCTTTCTGCTGGTGCTGTACCTGGATATCCCGGGGGCGTCCTATATCGCCCTGGCCATCTTCATCGCCGCCAGCCTGACGGACCTGCTGGACGGCAAGATCGCCCGCAGCCGGAATCTGGTGACGGACTTCGGCAAGTTTGCCGACCCCCTGGCGGACAAGATGCTGGTCATGGCCGCCATGGTCTGGTTCGTGGAGATCGGGCAGATGCCCGGCTGGGCGCTGCTGGTGGTGCTGGTGCGGGAGTTTGCCGTCAGCGGCCTGAGGATGGTGGCCAGCGACAAGGGACGGGTCATCGCCGCCGGCTGGTCCGGCAAGGTAAAGACCGCCTCTACCATGGTGTGCGTGATTCTGATGTTTCTGCCCATTCCCGCCCTGCTGAACACGCTATGCGTGGCGGTGATCGTGGTCACCACCGTCTATTCCGGCGTGGAGTATTTCGTGAAAAATCGGGACTGCCTCAGCGACATGTAGGCGGGTTTTTGCCGGAGGCCAATACCGCTATAGGGCCTCCGGCAAAAAAATATATTTTTGGACAATTCTACGGTTGCAACCGGGGGAAATTCTTGGCATAATAAGGTCAATCAGTCCATAGCGTCACCGTTTCCGGGGGAAACGGCAAAAAATACGGGAGGATGTGAAACGACATGCAGCTTTTGAAGGACCGCATTCGCAAGGAGGGCAAGGTGCTGCCTGGCAACATCATCAAGGTGGACGGCTTTTTGAACCATCGGGTGGATACCCGCCTCATGGGGGAGATCGCTGACGAATTTGCCAAGTACTTCGATGTGGAGAACATCACCATGGTGCTGACCGCCGAGGCCAGCGGCATCGCCCTGGCCACCATCTGCGCCGAGCGGTACAACGTGCCCATGGTGTTCGCCAAAAAGGCCAAGAGCGACAACATCGAGGGCGGCCTGTACCAGAGCGAGATCTTCTCCTACACCTACAAGAAAAAGGTCACCCAGATCCTCTCCAAGGAGTGGCTCACCGCCAGCGACCGGGTGCTGATCGTGGACGACTTTATGGCCAACGGCGAGGCGGTCCGGGGCCTTACCGACCTGGTGAGCCAGGCCGGCGCGGAGCTGGTGGGCATCGGCGTGGCCATCGAGAAGGGCTTCCAGGGCGGCGGCGACCGCCTGCGGGACATGGGGCTGAACTACCACGCCCTGGCCGTCATCGAGAGCGCCGATGAAAACGGCATCGTTTTCCGGGACGACGAGTAAAGCGAACCGGCGGGGATAAGGAGAATGGATATGTCGCATCAGCTTGTGATCGTTCTGGATTTTGGCGGACAGTACAACCAGCTCATCGCCCGCCGGGTGCGGGAGTGCGGCGTGTACTGCGAGGTCAAGCCCTACACCACGCCCCTGGCGGAGCTGAAGGCCATGGCGCCCATCGGCTTCATCTTCACCGGCGGCCCCAACTCCGTGTATCTGGAGGACGCCCCCCATGTGGACCCGGCCATTTTTGAGCTGGGCGTTCCCGTGCTGGGGATCTGCTACGGCTGCCAGCTCATGGCCCACACCCTGGGGGGCCGGGTCACCGCCGCCCAGGACGACAGCGCCCGGGAGTACGGCAAGACGGAGACCTTTTACAACACCGGCTGCCCTCTGTTCAAGGACCTGCCGGAGTGCGGCGTCAGCTGGATGAGCCACGGGGACTACATGGAGAAGGTGCCCGAGGGCTTCGCCCTGGCGGCCCACTCCAAAGCCTGCCCCAACGTGGCCATTGCCGACGAGGCCCGGGGCTTTTACGGCGTGCAGTTCCACCCGGAGGTGAACCACACCGAGAACGGCCTTCGGATGATCCGGAATTTCCTCTACGAGGTCTGCGGCGCGGTGGGGGACTGGTCCATGGAGGACTACAAGCGCACCGCCATCGCCGCCATCCGGGAAAAGGTGGGCACGGGCAGGGTGCTGCTGGCCCTCTCCGGCGGCGTGGACAGCTCCGTGTGCGCCGCCCTGCTGGCGGAGGCGGTGGGGGAGCAGCTCACCTGCGTCTTTGTGGACCACGGCCTCATGCGCAAGAACGAGGGCGACGAGGTCCAGGCGGCCTTCCAGCCCTGGGCCATGAACTTTGTGCGGGTGGACGCCGAGGGCCGTTTCCTCAGCAAGCTGGCGGGGGTCTCCGAGCCGGAGCGGAAGCGGAAGATCATCGGCGAGGAGTTCATCCGGGTCTTTGAGGAGGAAGCGAAAAAGATCGGCGCCGTAGACTTTTTGGCCCAGGGCACCATCTATCCCGATGTCATCGAGTCCGGCGCCGGCGCCGCCGCCGTCATCAAGAGCCACCATAACGTGGGGGGCCTGCCGGACTATGTGGACTTCAAGGAGATCGTGGAGCCCCTGCGGCTGCTGTTCAAGGACGAGGTGCGGCAGCTGGGCCGGGAGCTGGGCCTGCCGGAGTATCTGGTCAGCCGCCAGCCCTTCCCGGGTCCGGGCCTGGCCATCCGCGTCATCGGGGACCTGACCAAGGAGAAGCTGGACACCCTGCGGGACGCGGACGCCATCTACCGGGAGGAGATCGCCCGGGCGGGTTTGACGGGGAGCGTCAGCCAGTATTTCGCCGTGCTGACCAACACCCGCTCCGTGGGCGTCATGGGCGACGGCAGGACCTACGACTACACCCTGGCTCTGCGGGCGGTGACCACCAGCGACTTTATGACCGCCGATTGGGCCAGGATCCCCTACGACGTGCTGGATACCATCAGCACCCGCATCGTCAACGAGGTCCCGGGCATCAACCGCATCGTGTACGATATCACCAGCAAACCCCCCGCGACCATCGAGTGGGAATAAGCCATCCCGCCCCCAGGGCCATGCGTTTCCATAGCCCCGGGGGCTTTCTTCTGCCGCCGGGCCGATTGCGATGTGACAGGGAGGATCTCGCCGCCATGAAATATATGACGTTCAGCTCATCCTGCTCGTATGCCGGCCTGGCCAATTTGCTCTCCTTCTATGGGATAGATACGGAGGACAGAAAAATCGCCGTTGAGATGGGGCTTCCGTATTACTTTGACGTTGAGAACGGGACCTTTTCAGCCGGACCGATGCTTCAGGGCGAAAAGTGGTTCAATGTCTATCTGAATCCTCTCGGCTTCGCGTGGAAAGAGCGGGAGATGGAAAAAGCAAAGCTCTGCCCGACGCTTCGCGGGATGGGGCGCACGATGCTTGGCGTTTACACATGCGCTGGCAGCAAGCACGCCGTGATATTTACAGGCATGAAGGATGATAAATTTGAATTCCTCAACAACAAATGGGAGCGGGCGGATGAACCCGACGCGCTCCTGCTTACAGAGAAGGAGCTTCTCCGCCGGGTCGACGATCCTGCAGTCGTGGGATATCTGGTCAAAACAGGCAGGAAACCGGTCTGTAAAAACGAACTGCTGAAAGGATCCGAAAGCACGCTGATGAAGCTGCTCGACGAGATTCAGACGTTCTGCGCGGACGAGAGATCGGTGCCGGAGCTTCGCTCATCCATGAGTACGATCTTCCGTCCTATTCTTTTGGACGGGATCACCATGCTGGACCTGCTCGGTCAGACCGCGCTGGGCGATCCATTGAGGGCTGTGCAGAGACAGTATCTGGGGGCGCTGAGAGAAAACAGACCCTTGCGGCTCGCGCAACATCTCGATCTGGATCTGCTGAGAGAAGCTGCCTGCGGATACGCCGCGCTGATTCGCGGGCAGATAACAGAGGAGAGCCCGGTGTGCTGAGCGTTTAAAAGCCCGGGAGGCTCTGCGTTTACAGAGCCTCCCGGACTTTTCACGTCTGCCGCCGGCCCTTACCGGGGGCAATACCGGAACCTGATAACGTTCCAGCTGTGGGGCGGGAGCGTGGGTTCCGCCTGATCCTCCATGCGCGCCGGCATGACCGTATGGGGAGCGTCCGCCGTGTTGCAGGCTTTCATGTTGTCGTGGTATAGAACGATGTGCTCGATCTCCGTCAGATCTCCGTATCCTCCAATATCCACATGGAGCGTCAGGCTCTCTTCCATGGAGCGGTTGACCGCGAAAACGGTGATCTCCTGTTTTTCCTCATCGTCCACAACAGTGGCTTCCAAATAAGGCGTCTGCCCGTACTTGCCCGCGTCATAGCGGCCGCAGCTGACAGCCGTCTGCAGACAGCGCCCTCGGCCGTATGTGGAGGCATGCAGGAAGGGATAATAGATCGTCTGGGCCCAGCAGCGCCCGCCGGTCTCCGTCATGATGGGCGCGATTACATTGACAAGCTGGGCCAGGCAGGCCATTTTTACGCGATCTGCATGCCGCAGCAGCGTGATCAGCAGACAGCCGACCACAAGCGCGTCCTCAAAATTATATATATCCTCCAGGAGCGGCGGCGCGATCTGCCACTTTTCGACGGCCTTGTCCTGTTCCGTGGAATGAAACCATACGTTCCACTCGTCAAAGGACAAATACATCGTCTTCGGCGAGCGCTTCATCGCCTTCACCTCGTCGCAGATCGCAATAACGGTCGAGATGTACTTGTCCATGTCCGTGGAGCAGGCCAGATATTCCTTCGTATCATCGCCCGGATTCCCGTAGTAATTGTGAAGAGAGAGATAGTCGACATATTCATAGGCGTGCTCCAGGACCGTCTTTTCCCAGCTGCCGAAGGTCGCCATTTCCGAGTTGGAGCTTCCGCACGCCACCAGCTCGATGGCGGGATCCACCCACTTCATGATCTTCGCGGTCTCCGCCGCGAGGCGCCCGTATTCCTCCGCGGTCTTGTGCCCGATCTGCCAGGGACCGTCCATTTCATTTCCAAGACACCAGTATTTTACCCCAAAGGGCTCCCGGAAGCCGTTGGCAATGCGCATGTCGCTGTACTTGGTCCCCCCGGGGAAGTTGCAATATTCCAGGAAATTTTTCGCGTCCTCCATGCCCCGGGTCCCCAAGTTGACCGCCAGCATCAGCTCCGCGCCGGCTTTTCGCGCCCACTGCTGAAATTCGTCGATGCCAATTTGATTTGTCTCAATGGTAAACCATGCCAGATCCAGCCTGCTGGGCCGGTCGGCGGCCTTCCCGATCCCGTCCTCCCAGCAGTAGCCGGATACGAAGTTCCCGCCGGGATATCTGATCAGAGGGACTTTCAGCTCTTTGACCATATGTAAAACATCCTGCCGAAACCCCATATGGTCTGCGGTCGGATGTCCGGGATCATAGATCCCGCCATAGACCGCCCTTCCCAAGTGCTCAATAAACGAACCGAACAGCCGTGGATCCACGTCTCCTACGGGGAAATTTTTATGGGAAAAGATGCCAGCATTCACAATAGGTTCCTCCAATACAGTTTCATTCCGATGCGCGCGGGTGTTCACTTACCGTATTTACATTAACGTTAATGTATGTCAACCATGATAGCGCATTTCGATATGCCTGTCAAGCTTTGCACAAAATCTTTCCCCAATTTGGCTTAAATAACAAACATTAGCGGCTTTCCTTGTGCAAAAAGCAGAGGCGCGCCGGGCCGCCTCCGACAGGCCCCTCTGCCGCCGGAAGGGAGAACGGAGAAACGCCAGGAGAGGGCCGGGGCCCGCCGGAGAGTGAAAGGAGAGGCCGGGGATCATCCCCGGCCTCTCCTTTCGCTAAGCGCCGCTGCCTCTTACCGGGCCAGCAGCTCGTCGATCATCTTGTCCACCTGCATGAGGCACCGGGGCAGATGGAAGGGCCCCTTGAAGGTGCTGCCCTTGGTGGAGGGCTGCGTGGGCAGACCGTCCCGGCGGAGATAGCCGTACCACTCGCCGTACTCCGGATCGGAGAAGTGCTCCTTGCAGTAGTCCAGGGTGCGGTAGAACCAGTCCAGATACTTCTCGTCCCCGGTGTCCCGATACAGCATCAGGGAGGCAATGAGGATCTCGTTGTGGGGCCACCACAGCTTCATGTCGTGCTCGTAGGCCTCCGGGGGCTTGCCCAGGCAGTCCACAAAGTACAGCAGTCCGCCGTACTCCTTGTCCCAGCCGGCCTCGATGGCCCAGTCAAAGATCTGGGCGGCCTTGGCGACCAGCTCGGTCTGGCCGGTGCGCCTGGCGTGGTCCAGGATGAACCACACGCCCTCGATGTCGTGACCGGGGTTGACGGTGCGGCCCTCGGTGTAGTACAGCCGGGGGGCGCCGTCCACATCCACGTTCTCCAGCACGCACTTCAGCTCGGGGTGGACGTGATACCGGAAGATCTCGTCGATGCACTGCTGGGCCCGCTGCTCATACTCGTCCCTGTGGGCAGGGTCCACCCGCAGCAGGATGCCGATGACGTTGAGGATGATCATGGGCAGGCCGAAGGAGCGGCCGGAGCGGGTCTCCGGGATGGTCTTGGGGCCCATGCCCACGGGATCAACGCCGCCGTGGGCCAGGTCCCAGTACAGGTTGTAGGCCCTGCGGGCCCGCTCCAGGCACACCTTGTCCCCGGTGACGCCGTAGTACTCGGCGTTGGCGCTGGCGTAGAACGCCTCGGAGTAGTAGTAGCGCCGCTGGCGCAGGGGCTTGCCGTCCTCCGTGACGGTGAAGTACATGCGGTCCCCGGCCCCCCGGTTGACGCAGTACTTCTCCATGAAGTCCAGGCAGCTCTTGCTAGCGTCCAGCCACTCCTGCTTCACGCCGTAGTTGTGGCACAGGTGGGCGAACATCCAGCCGCAGCGGCCCTGCATCCACACGCTCTTGTCGGTGGAGTAGATCTCGCCCTTGCGATCCAGGCAGGTGTACACGCCGCCGTGCTCCCTGTCCATGCCGTGCTCCAGCCAGAAGTTGGCGCAGCGGTCCAGCTCCCCGCGCACCCACGCCTGGGTATCCTGTAATTTCTTGCGGTCCATGGCAAAAACCTCCCGTTCATATAATCAAAGCGGATAGATCTGGGATATGCTCCTATTGTACCATCACAAAAATTATTTTGCAACCGGCAACAGAAATTGAAATTGTTTTTATTTCTGGTGGTGACAGACGGGGAAAACTATGGTACAATAAAACTGGGAAGATTTTGCCGGCAGAGCGCTGCCGGCGGGAAAATCAAAGATCGTGAGGAGAGACGCTATGAAACGATATGGGATCGATGTAGAGCTGAAACATGTTCCTGAGCTGGACCCGGCGTTCATGCCGATCCTGCGGTTCAACCGGGCCTTTTTGGCCGACGCCGAAAAGCCGGTGGACATCGCGGTGGAGCGCGCTGACGGGCAGATGGCGGTCTGCAGCACCCGTATCCACGGGACGCCGGAGATGCGGGAGGCGGACTGCTACTATGTGGAGCGGATCGTCAAGACGCTGCTGTGGATGAAGGGCGGCTTCAAGGTCTATGTGGCCGGGGACGAGACGGTGTACGAGTACCTGAAGAGCGTCTACTGCGCCGGCGGGCAGCAGGCGTTCGACTGGGACTACATGGCGAACGTGTTCGAGCATCCCTTCGAGGTGGTCCTGGTGGACGCCGTGCCCCAGGCCAAGGACGCGCCCAAGCGGGTGGGCGGCCATCTGGACGGCTGCCGCATCGGCTTTGACGCCGGCGGCAGCGACCGAAAGGTCTCCGCCGTCATCGACGGGGAGACCGTCTACTCCGAGGAGGTGGTCTGGTTCCCCAAGATCACCGCCGATCCGGACTACCACTATGACGGCATCGTCTCCGCCCTGAAGTCCGCGGCGGAGCATATGCCCCGGGTGGACGCCGTGGGCGTCTCCTCCGCCGGCGTGTATATCAACAACCGTACCATGAACGCCTCCCTGTTCCTGAAGGTCCCCAGGGACCTCTTTGACGCCAAGGTGAAGGACATCTATATCCGGGCCATCACCGACACCTTCGGGGACGTGCCCTACGCCGTGTACAACGACGGGGACGTCAGCGCCCTGGCCGGGGCCATGAGCCTCAGCGACAACAGCGTGCTGGGCATCGCCATGGGCACCAGCGAGGCCGTGGGCTATGTGGACGAGGAGGGCCGGATCACCGGCTGGCTCAACGAGCTGGCCTTCGTGCCGGTGGACGTGAACCCCGAGGCCATGCGGGACGAGTGGAGCGGCGACATCGGCTGCGGCGTGAAGTACTTCTCTCAGGACGGCGTCATCAAGCTGGCCCCCCGGGCGGGGATCGAGCTGGACGAGAGCCTCTCTCCCGCGGAGAAGCTGAAGGTGGTCCAGAAGCTCATGGCGGAGGAGGACCCCCGGGCCGTGAAGGTCTACGAGTCCATCGGCGTATATCTGGGCCACACCCTGGCATACTACTATGAGCTCTATGGCTGCCGCCATGTGCTGCTGCTGGGCCGGGTCATGTCCGGCAAGGGCGGGGACCTGATCCTGGCCACCGCCCAGAAGGTCCTGGCGGAGGAGTACCCGGAGGCCGCGGCCCATATGAAGGCGGAGCTGCCCGACGAGAAGTTCCGCCGGGTGGGCCAGTCCATGGCCGCCGCCAGCCTGCCGGAGCTGAAACAGTAAGGAGGAAGCGGCCATGCTCATCAAGAACGCCAAAGTATTCATCGGCAAGTCCTTTGTGGACGCCGACATCCGGTTTGAAGATACCGTTGCGGAGGTCGGCAGACTGGAGGGGGAGGCGGATCTGGACGCCCAGGGGGGCTATGTGATCCCCGGCCTGGTGGACATCCACACCCACGGGGCCATGGGGGAGGATTTTTCCGACGGGAAGCCGGAGGGCCTCCAGCCCCTGGCGGACTACTACGCCGCCCACGGCGTGACCAGCTACCTGGCCACCACCATGACCTTGAAGGAGGAGACCCTGACCCCCGCCATGCACGCCATCCGGGACTTTCAGCCCCGGGGCGGGGCCAAGTGCGCCGGGGTCCATCTGGAGGGGCCCTTCCTCTGCTACGCCAAGCGGGGCGCTCAGGCGGCGGAGAACCTCCACAAGCCCGACGCGGCTCTCTTTCACCGGCTCAACGAGGCCAGCGGCGGCAAGGTGAAGCTGGTGACCGTGGCCTGCGAGGAGGAGGGAGCCTTGGCGTTTATCCGGGAGGTCTCCCGGACCGCCGCGGTGTCTCTGGGCCACTCGGTGGCGGACTACGACACCGCCATGCGGGCCTTTGCCGCCGGGGCCAGCCATGCCACCCACCTCTACAACGGGATGCCCTCCTTCCTCCACCGGGCGCCGGGGATCATCGGCGCGGCCTTCGACAGCGGGGCCAGCGTGGAGCTGATCTGCGACGGGCTCCACATCCATCCCGCGGCCATCCGGGTGACATACCAGATCTTCGGGGAGAAGCTGAACCTGATCTCCGACTCCCTGCGCTGCGCCGGGATGCCCGACGGGGACTACACCCTGGGGGGCCAGCCCATCACCGTCAAGGGCGGCAAGGCGGTCCTCTCCGGCACGGACACCCTGGCCGGGTCCTCCATCTCCATGCTGGACGCCCTGCGCAACGTAGTGCGCTTCGGCCTGAGCCTGCCGGAGGCGGTGTACGCCGCCTCCACCGCCCCGGCGGACGCCGTGGGGCTCACGGAGGCGGGCCGCATCCGGACGGGCCTCCCGGCGGATCTGGTGGTACTGGACCGGGATCTGGCGCTGAAGGCCGTGTTCGTGGACGGACAGCGGCAGAAGTAACGAGCCGTTTTGTAGGCGCCCGCTTTCGTGAGAAAGCGGGCGCCTGCAACTATCAAGAAAGTGCGCGGGCGCACTTTCTTGAATCTACTTCGCTTCGCGCCGCTGTGTGGGAGCGGCGCACGCTGCGTGCAAAGTGTTTTTACGGGGCAAAGCCCTGCAAAAACACTCCAGTTTATTTCGCCGCGGGCGGCGAGGCGTCCGAGGGGGGCTTTTCCCGGGGACGGACCGCCCAGCCGGCGGCCATCACGGCGGCGGACAGCAGCAGATAGCCGGGCAGCTCCGCCCCGTGGGCGGCGATAGAAGCCAGAATCATGAAAACGCAGCCCGCCAGAGCGGCCAGGGGGATGACGAAGCGGCGCATGGCCCCCTCGCCCCGCCCCTGGCCGGTCATCCGCACAAAGATGGGGATGTAGAGGGCGTAGAGGGTGATCACCGGCAGCTCGGCGGTGTCGTAGGAGAAGATCCCCAGCCAGGGGGGCTGGGCCAGCTCCCCTCCGTAGAAGTGGAGCAGCCACCCTCCGGCCAGCAGCAGCCCCGCGATGGCGGAGCTGAGGGGGGTCCCGGTGTGGGGGTCCACGGCGGCGAAGAGAGGGTGGGCCTGGCCCCGGACCGCCAGGGCGTACAGCCCCCGGCTGTTGGCCATGGAAAGGCCGTTGAGGCTGCCCAGGCAGGAGACCACGATAAGGGAGAACGCCGCCGTGCCCAGAGGATCCCCCAGCACCCGGCGAAAGGCCAGCTGAGCGGCCTCGCGGCCTCCGGCCATCAGCTCCCGGGTGCTCACCGCCCCGGCCAGCCCCATGTAGTAGCCGATATAGATGAGAATCACCAAAACGGACCCCGCCAGCAGCGCCAGAGGCAGGTCCCGCCGGGGTTCTTTCAGCTCGCCGCTGATGGAGGCGGCGGCCAGCCACCCCTCGTAGGCGAAGGCGACGGACACCACGCTGGCGGCAAAGCCGCCGCCGGAGGCGGGAACATAGGCGAGATTTTCCGCCAGCAGGCCGGAGCGGAGACCCAGAGCCACGCCGCCCACGGCCATCGCGGCCAGGGGCAGCAGCTTGATCAGCGTGGCCGCCACCTGGATGCGGCCGGCCGCCGCCGGGACCAGGGCGTTGACGCCGAAGGCTCCTATCAGGAACAGGGCGGCCAGCAGCATGGCGCTCCCGCCGGCGGGGTCTGCCCCCAGCAGCAGACACGCGTAGCGGGCGGAGGCCCAGGCCAGCACGGCGGTCATGGAGGGGTAGTAGACCGCCGCCAGGAACCAGCCCACGCAGTAGGCGTAGCCGGGGCCTGCCGCCTCCCGGGCATAGTCCGCGGGCCCGCCGGCGTCCGGACGCCGCACGGCCAGCAGGGCGAAGGCCGCCGCGCAGGAGAGCATGACGCAGCCCGCCGCGGCCCAGGCCAGGACCCCAAGAACAAGGTCGCCGCCGGTGGCGGTGAGGACGGCCTCCGCCTTGAAAAATACGCCGGAGCCGATGACGATTCCCACCACCATGGCGGCGGCGGTGAAAGCGCCGTATGTTTTTTTCGGATGTCCGTCCATGGACGCGCCCTTTCTCCGCCGCCCGCGGCCGGACTGCGGCCCGGGGCGGAGGAAGCGCGGGGAGGACCGCCTTTCCAGCATCCCCAAAAGGGCGGCGGGCTATGTATCCGCCGGGGCTTTGAGGCGGTAAGGACAATTACTGGTTGCCAAAGAGAAAAAATTATATTAAAATAGGGCTGTCCCGTTGACCGGGATACGCAGGAAAGAATGGGGAGGACGGCTGTGGGCAGAAACATCGTGGCGCTGATGCTGCAGGAGTATGAGCGGTTTACCAAATCGGAGAAGAAGATCGTGGACTATGTGCTGGAACACCTGCGGGAGACCCAGTATATCAGCATCACGGACCTGAGCGCCGCCTGCGACGTGGCGGTGTCCACCATCTCCGTATTCTGCCGCAAGCTGAAGCTGGCGGGCTTCAACGACTTTAAGCTGGAGCTGGCCCGGGCGTCGCTGATGACGGACGGCCGCTCCGCCGTGGGGCCGGCCCACGAGGAGATCCTGTCCGGGGATTCCCTGGGGACGGTGATGGAAAAGTCCCTGAATACCGCCCAGGGAGCGCTGAACAAGGCGTACCATATGCTGCGGGAATCCGCGGTGCGCCGGGCCTCCGACCTGATTGAGGCCGCCCGGCAGGTGCTCTGTCTGGGGCAGGGGAACCACTCGGTGGTGGCCATGGCCACCTGGGCGCTGTTCTCCACGGCTACGGACAAGTTCCGCACGGTCCAGGACGCCCACCTCCAGACCGTGGCGCTGGCCACCCTGGCCCCGGAGGACGTGGTGCTGTACTTTTCCTACTCCGGCGCCACCCACGAGCTGCTGGAGGCGGCGGAGCTGATCCGTGCCCGGGGAGCCAGGCTGATCCTGGTCACCCGCTTCCTCAACGCTCCCGCCAGCGCCTACGCGGACACGGTGCTGCTGTGCGGGCCCAACGAGCAGCCCCTGAAGTTCGGCTCCACGGCGGCCATGATGGCCCAGCTCTATGTGTCGGACGTGCTCTTCGGGGAGTACTGCCGGCGCAACCGGGAGGCCACGGACCTGTGCCGGCAGTCTGTGGGCAAGGCGCTGACGCAGAAGTGCATCTGACGGGAGGACGCTATGGGAAAGTTTTTTGACCCGGAGCGGGGCCTGTGGAGCTTGCTGTCCACCCTGGTGGACATCTGCGGCCTCTCGCTGCTGTGGGCCCTGCTGTGCCTGCCGGTGGTCACCATCGGACCGGCCACGGCGGCACTGTACTACGCGGTGGTCAAGGCCGTCCGGCGGAAGGACAGGGAGGCGTTCCACGCCTTTTTCCACTCCTTCCGGCAGAATCTGCGCACCGGTATCCCCGCCACGCTGCTGTGGGCGGCGGCGCTGGCGCTCTTCCTGAGCGGCTGCATGATCATGTACGCCAACCGGGGCACCCAGTGGGGCTATATCCTCTATGTGGCCTACTATGTGGCCATGGCGCTGCCCCTGGGGGTGCTGTGCTATGTATTCCCCCTGCTGGCCCGGTTCACCTGCGGGGTGGGCGGGCTGTACCGCACCGCCTTCCAGCTTGCCCTGCGCCACCTGCCCTCCACGGTGGTGGTGGTGGCGCTGACGGTGAAAATGACGGAGCTGACCATCAACCACTGGTGGCCGGTGCTGTTCACTCCGGCGGTGACCGCTCTGATCAGCTCGCTGTTTCTGGAGCGGATCTTCGTGAAGTACGCCCCGGAGCTGGCGGAGACGGAGCCGAACGGAGAACCGGAAGAGGACCAAAGGGAAGAAGAATAAAGAAGGGCGCTCCCCTGAGGGGAGCGCCCTTTCAGCGCGTCAAAAGCCATCGCGGAGTGGATTCAAAAAAGCTCACAGGAGGGTGGGGACCAGCTCCGCCAGCCGCTGGGCCAGTTGAGCGTGACCCCGCCGGGTCAGGTGCATCCCGTCCACCTGATTGAACTCGCACCCGTTGGCGTCCATGAAGTGGGCGCCCACCAGCCTGGCGCTCTTCTCGTAGCAGGCCGCCAGGGCCCGGGACTTCTCCACGCAGCCGCTGCCCATAGGCGCGCCGCAGTCGGCCTTTTCCATCACCGGCAGAATGGGGGGCGGGCAGACGATCAGGATGTTCGGCTGCTTCTCCCCCCAGCAGTCCACGCTCTGGGCCTTGCGCACCAGGCGCTCCATGCCGATGGCGATACAGGAGGCGTTGACGCCCAGCCGCTCCTTGGTGTCGTTGGTGCCCAGCATGATGATGAGCAGGTCAATGACCTCGTGGCTCTTCAGCAGGGCGTAGGCGCAGCCCAGGGCGTCCATGCTCTCGTGGAGCGGGTCCGGGAACACGGTGGTGCGGCCGCTGAGGCCCTCCTCCGTCACCAGGAAATCCTGGCCCAGGGCCTTTTGCAGCAGGCAGGTCCAGCGCTCGTCCTCGTTGAAGCGGATGCCGCCGTCGGCGCAGTCGGCGGGGTCGGCGCAGTAGCCGTGGGTATTGGAATCACCCAGACAGAGAATGTGCTTTTTCATGGCGCGGTTTTCCTTTCTCCTTCGCCGGCGGGGCGCGCGGCTGTGTGATAATTACCAGTTTATTCATTCTGGCGGCCGTGTCAAGGGCAATTCGTGAAAATCGAAAAAATTTTGATGTATTTTTATGAAATCAAAAATTTGTGCAAAAAATTTTGAAAAATGCCTTGACAAAGGGCAGGAAATTTTATACAATTTAAACAGTCCGGTCATAGCATGAGCGGCGTTTTTTATCGAAAAGGAGGAAAACAAATGAAGAAGTTTCTTGCGCTTCTGCTGGCCATGACCATGGTCATGGCTCTGGTTGCCTGCGGCAACCAGAACAATGCCCCCGCTGACAACAAGCCCAGCGACAACCAGACCCAGAACGACAAGCAGCCCGAGGACAACAAGACCCCCGATACCACCGAGCCCGCGACTGCCGAGGAGATCACCCTGTGGACCTACCCCGTCGGCAACTGGGGCGATGAGGCCAACGTCAAGGCCATCACCGACGCCTTCACCGCCGACACCGGTATCAAGGTCACTGTGGAGTATCTGGATTACACCAACGGCGACGACAAGGTCAACACCGCCCTCACCGCCGGCAACCAGCCCGACCTGGTCCTGGAAGGGCCCGAGCGTCTGGTCGCCAACTGGGGCGCCAACGGCCACATGGTCGATCTGTCTGACCTGATCGACGCCGCTGACGAGGGCGAGTTCATCCCCGCCGCCTATAACGCCTGCGTCAACGCCGAGGGCAAGGTGTATGAGTACCCCATGTGCATGACCGCTCACTGCATGGCCATCAACAAGCAGGCCTTTGAGGCTGCCGACGCGCTGCAGTATGTGGATCTCGAGAACCGCACCTGGTCCACCGAGAACTTCATCAAGGCCGTGAACGCTCTGTATGCCTACTACGGCGACACCGTGGGCGTTGTCTACTGCAACGGCCAGGGCGGCGACCAGGGCACCCGCGAGCTGGTTACCAACATGTACGGCGGCACCTTCACCAACGCCGACCACTCCAAGCTGACCTGGGACGACGCCAACAACATCAAGGCGTTCCAGACCCTGTACGATCTGGACGGCATCGCCTATGACGCCTCCGTGACCGCTTCTGACGAGATCGCCAAGTTCTATCAGGGCACCCTGAAGATGGCCTTCTGCTGGAACTCCGGCCAGCAGCTGAACCCCAACGCCGCCAACACCGGCGAGGGCAAGACCATCACCGGCGACGACATCATCTTCCTGTGCCAGCCCACCGAGGACGGCTCCGCTTCCCGCCTGGGCGGCGGCATCTGGGGCTTCGGTATCTTTGACAAGGGCGACGCGTCCCGCGTTGCCGCTGCCAAGGAGTTCATCAAGTGGGTGTGCGATTCTGAACATACTGTGGAGTGCATCCCCAACGGCTTCTTCCCCGTCCGCTCCACCGCCGCTGACGGCGCCGCCGATCTGAGCGCCTTCACCGACAACGAGATGGTCAAGGAGTACTTCCAGGTCATGCTCCCGCGCATGGGCGACTACTACCAGGTCATCCCCGGCTGGGCCGGCATCCGGACCGAGTGGTGGACCATGCTCCAGGATATCGGCGCCGGCACTCCCGTTGAGGAAGCCGTCGCCAAGGGCACCGCCGCGGGCAACGCCGTCGTGGATGCCGCTCGCTGATCCCAAGATTTAATTTGATCAGTGATTTGCAGGCGCCCCGTCCCCTTGGGGATGGGGCGCCTCTTTAAGAGAAAGGGGTGCCTACCTTGACAAAACAATCCAAGCAGGGTATGAGTCGGGCCCTTCAACGCCAGGAGAATATCTCCGGCTATCTGTTCCTGCTGCCCAGCCTGATCTTCTTCGTGGGCTTCGTCGTGCTGCCCATGTTTATGTGCATCGGCATGAGCTTTACCGACGCCAACCTGAACGCGAAAGCCGCCACCACCTTTGTGGGTCTGAAAAATTTCATTGATCTCTGGAAGGACCCGAAGTTCCTGGACGCTTTGAAAAACACGTTCCTGCTGGTGGTGGTCACCGTCCCCGCCGTCACCCTCTTTTCCCTTTGGGTGTCCTCCGCCATCTATAAGCTGCGCCCCGCGGTGCTGTCCGCGTTCCGCTGCATTTTCTATCTGCCCGTGGTCACCGGTTCCGTGGCCGTCACCGTGGTCTGGAAGTGGATTCTGGACAACTACAATGGCATTGTGAACTCCGCCCTGAAAAGCATGGGGCTTATTGAGAAAAACATCAACTGGCTTGGTACTACCGGAATTACCATCTGGTGCATCATCCTGATCATGTTCACCACCTATGTGGGGCAGCCCATCGTGCTGTATGTCTCCGCCCTGGGCAACGTGGACCAGTCCCTGGTGGAGGCCGCCCAGGTGGACGGCGCCACCAACTTCCAGGTGTTCTGGCGGATCAAGTGGCCCCAGATGATGCCCACCACTCTGTACATCCTGGTCATCACCACCATCAATACCTTCCAGTGCTTCGCACTGATCCAGCTGCTGACCTCCGGCGGCTCCGGCACCAACACGGTCATGTACTACATCTACCAGACCGCCTTCAAGATGACGGAGCAGGCGGGACATTTCGGCTATGCCAACGCCATGGGCGTCACGCTGGCCATCTTTATCGCCATCCTGTCCGCCATTCAGTTCCGGCTGGGCAAAGAGAAGTAAGGGGGCATGAGAAAAATGAAAATCGGTTCCGGAAGATCCAAAGCCTATCGGGTCGTCTCCATCATCATCCTGATCATCCTGGCGCTGTTCTTCCTGTTCCCCCTGTACTGGATCATCACCGGCGCGTTCAAGCCCGCCCAGGACATCTATTCGCAGACGCCGGTGTGGTGGCCCAGCCAGTGGGTGAGCACGAACTTCAAAAACCTCTTTCTGAAGCGCTCCGCTCCCCTGTTCAGCTTTTTCGGCATCGACGGCCCCAGCGCTCCCGCCGCTATCCGCTGGCTGATCAATACGGTCTTCATGTCGGTGGTTTCCATGATCCTCACCTGCATCACCGCCGCTATGGCGGGCTACGCTCTGGCTAAGAAGCGTTTTGTGGGCCGCACCCTGCTGTTCTCCCTCATCGTCTGCGCCATGGCCTTGCCCAAGCAGGTCATCCTCATCCCGCTGCTGAAGGAGATGTCCGCCCTGAGCCTGATCGACAAGATCTGGGCTGTCATCTTACCTACGGTGGGCTGGCCCTTCGGCGTATTCCTGATGAAGCAGTTCGCCGAGGGCATCCCCGGCGAGATCCTGGAGGCCGCCCGGGTGGACGGCGCCGGCGAGATGCGCACCTTTGTCACCATCGTGACCCCCATGATCAAGCCGGGCATCGGCGCGTTGGCTATCTTTACCTTCATCAACACCTGGAACGACTACTTCATGCAGTTGATCATGCTCTCCAGCAACGCCAACTACACCATTTCCCTGGGCATCGCCACCCTCCAGGCGGAGGGAAGCGTGGATATGGGCCTGCTGATGTCTGGCGCGGCCCTGGCCTCTGTCCCGATCATCATCGTGTTCCTGATCTTCCAGAAGTATTTCACCCAGGGTATCACCATGGGCGCGGTAAAGGGGTAAGAACATGATCTACGCCAAAAACGCTGACGCCCTGGACTACCGGGGCATCCATCCCAATCTGGATCTGGCGCTGGAGCACATCACGGAGGAGTTCTTCTCCTCCCTGGGCGCGGAGCGGGCGGACCTGAAGGAGGGGGAGGTCTGGTGCACCAAATTCACCTATGAGACCATCCCCGACGAGGAGAGCTTCTTTGAGGCTCACGAGAAGTTCCTGGATATCCACATCATGCTGTCCGGCAGCGAGCGGGTGGAGATCGCCCGCCCCGACAGCCTGACGTGCTTCCAGCGGGCGGAGGACAACGACTTCTACGCCTACCGCGGCCAGGGGCAGTACAAGCTGACCCTCAGCCCCGGGGACTTCCTGGTGGTGTTCCCCGGGGACGCCCACAAGATCAAGATGCAGGTCGACGGACCTCGCACCGTGACGAAGGCCGTTTTCAAAATCAGGATCCATTGAGTTTTAAAGTTAAGGAGTGAGAGCAATGAAGGATTTTTCCAAGTATCAGGGAATCTTCCCCGCGTTCTATGCCTGCTATGACAAGAACGGGGAGATCAGCCCCGAGGCCACCCGCGCCCTGGCCCGCTATCTGCTGAACAAGGGCGTGAAGGGCCTGTATGTGGGCGGCTCCTCCGGCGAGTGCATCTACCAGAGCGTGGCGGAGCGGAAGCTGACCCTGGAGAACGTGATGGCGGAAGTGGGCGGCAAGATGACCATTATCGCCCATGTGGCCTGCAACAACACCGCCGACAGCCGGGAGCTGGCCGCCCACGCCGAGAGCCTGGGGGTGGACGCCATCGCCGCCATTCCCCCCATCTACTTCCATCTGCCCCCCAAGGCCATCGCCAAGTATTGGAACGACATCTCCGACGCCGCTCCCAACACGGATTTCATCATCTACAACATCCCCCAGCTGGCCGGCGTGGCCCTGACCGTGCCCCTGCTCCAGGAGATGCTGAAAAATCCCCGGTGCGTCGGCGTGAAGAACTCCTCCATGCCCGTCCAGGACATCCAGATGTGGAAGGACGAGGGCGCCATCGTGTTCAACGGCCCCGATGAGCAGCTGCTCAGCGGCCTGGCCGCCGGCGCTATCGGCGGGATCGGCGGCACCTACGCTGCCATGCCGGAGCTGTTCCTGAAGATCCGGGAGTGCTACCTCTCCGGTCAGATGGAGACCGGCCGGGAGATCCAGAACGAGTGCTGCCGCATCATCTACAAGCTGTGCTCCGCTCAGGGCAATATGTACGCGGTCATCAAGGAAGTCATCCGTCTCCAGGGCGGTCCCGATGTGGGCGGCGTCCGCGCGCCTCTGCTGGAGCTGGCGGAGAGTGACCACGCTGTCACGGTGGAGGCGGCCCAGATGATCGCCGACGCCATCGCCAAGTATTGCTGAAGCGTATTGCTGAAGGAGGAATTTTACAAATGAAGATCTATGTTGCTGAGGACTATAAGGGCATGAGCCGCAAGGCGGCCAACATCGTCTCCGCCCATGTGATCCTGAACCCCGCCTGTGTGCTGGGCCTGGCTACCGGTTCTACCCCCATTGGGATGTATCAGCAGCTTATCGACTGGTACCGGAAGGGCGACCTGGACTTCAGTCAGGTGAAGAGCGTGAATCTGGACGAGTATGTGGGGCTGGCTCCCACCCATGACCAGAGCTACCGCTACTTCATGCAGGACAACCTCTTTGACCATGTGAACATCGACGCCGCCAACACCAACGTTCCCAACGGCCTGGCTCCGGACCCCGAGGCGGAGTGCCTGCGGTACAACCAGGTGATTCGGGATCTGGGCGGCATCGATATCCAGGTGCTGGGCATTGGCCACAACGGCCACATCGGCTTCAACGAGCCGGACCACGCCTTTGAGCTGGAGACCCATGTGGTGGAGCTGACCGAGAGCACCATCCAGGCCAACGCCCGGTTCTTCGCCTCCGAGGACGAGGTTCCCCGCAGGGCCATGACCATGGGCATCAAGTCCATCATGCAGGCCCGCCAGATTCTGGTGGTGGTCTCCGGCGCGGACAAGGCGGACATCATCAAGACCGCCTTTACCGGCCCTGTGACCCCCCAGGTCCCCGCCTCCATCCTGCAGATGCACCCCAATGTCTGCCTGGTGGGCGACAAGGCCGCCCTCAGCAAGATTCTGTAATTCGCGGCTTCATAAGGCGCAGGAGAGGCCCCGTCCAGGCGGACGGGGCCTCTTTTCCGCCGCCGGGGGCACGGTTTTCCGTTGTAATTTTCTGCCGGGCGTGGTATAGTAAAATGAATCATGTAAGAGAGAGGAGCCGCGCCATGACCGCCATCGTCACCGACGTCCATTACCGTATGTCTCTGGCCCTGATTCGGGATCTGGCCCAGGCCGGGGTCCGGGTGATCTGCTGCGAGCGGCGGGGCGTGAGCGCGCCCCTGGGCTTCGCCTCCCGGTATACGGACCGAACGGCGCTTCTGCCGGAGACGGGCTGGCTGGACGCCCTCTATGACCTCTGCGCCGCCGTGACGGCGGAGGAGGGGGAGCGTCCCGCCCTTCTGCCGGTAGGGGCCGCCACTCTGGCGGAGCTGGCCCGGGAGCCGGCGCGGGAGCGGTTTTCCGGCGTGTGCGGGCTGTGCGTCCCCACGCCGGAGCAGCTGGACCTCTTCAACAGCAAGCGCCGGGCGGCGGAGCTGGCCCGGGAGCTGGGCGTGCCGGCACCGGAAGCATTTGTCCGGCGTCCGGGGGAGACTCCGGAGGCGTTTGCCGGCCGCCTGCCCCTGCCCTGCGTGGTCAAGCCCCTGTGCGGGGAGAAGCTGGGCCTGAGCGCCGCCGACCGCTATGCCGTCTGCGCCGCGCCGGAGGAGGCCGCGGCGGCCATCCGCCATTTTGAGGACCTGGCGGGGGAGCCGCCGGTGGTCCAGGCGTACCTGTCCGGCGGCGCCCTGGGCTGCTCCGTGCTGGCGGAGGAGGGCCGGGTGATCGCCTCCATCTGCCACCGCCGGGTGCGGGAATACCCGGTGTCCGGCGGGCCATCCGCCTGCTGCGACTGCGTGGAGCGGCCGGATCTGACGGCCTGGGCCGCCCGCATGGTGGAGCGGGTGGGCTATACGGGCCTGGCCATGTTTGAGTTCAAGGAGGACGCCGCCGGCGAGGCCCGCCTGCTGGAGGTGAACCCCCGGATCTGGGGGACCTTCCCCCTGACCCGGGCGTCCGGCAGCGGGATGTCTCTGCTGTGGTGCCTGCTGGCCTGGAACCGGGGAAACCCGGACCGGGCCGCCGCTGTGCCGCCTCCGGCGAAGCCCCGGCCCTGCCGGATGCGCTTTGTGCCCTCGGACCTGATGAGCGGTCTGGGCTATCTCCGGCGGGGAGAGCTTCGCCGGGGCCTGGCCGCCGCCGGGGACCTGTTCCGACCCACGGTGCGGGACGGGCTGTGGGAGTGGTCCGACCCGGGACCGGGCCTGATGTACTACAAATCTCTTTTCCGAAAGGACAAGCCATGATCTGCCGAGCCGATCTTCACGTTCACACCGACGCCTCCATGGACGGCCTGTCGTCCTTGGCCCGGCAGGCCGCCGCCGCCCGGGCCGCCGGCCTTGACGCCATGGCCGTCACCGACCACAACCGATGCGCCGCCCTTCCGGACCGTTTGGAGGGGGTGCTGCTGATCCCCGGCTGCGAGGTGTCCACCCAGGCGGGGCACATTCTGGGCCTGTTTCTGGAGGGGCCCCTGGATCTGGAGATCCTGAGGGCCGGGGGCCTTCCCACCGGGGAGGCGGCGGTGGAGGAGATCCACCGCCGGGGAGGACTGGCGGTGCTGGCCCACCCCTATGCGTCCCCCTCCGCCGCGCCGGAGAAGCTGTCCCTGGCATTGGACGGCGTGGAGGCCGCCAACGCCCGGGCCGCCTTTAAGGCGCCGGACGCCAACCGTCAGGCGGCGGCGCTGGCGAAGGGCTGGGGCCTGGCCGCCACCGGCGGCAGCGACGGCCACAGCCGCCATGAGGTGGGAAACGCCTACACGGAGCTGACCTGCGGGGAGCTGACCCTGCCGGAGCTGAAGGAGGCCCTGAAACGGGGGGACTGCCGCCCGGTGCTGAAACGGAACACCCCCTGTTTCCGAAAGGGCCTCAGCCAGCTGGGCAAGGCCCGCCGCCAGAAAAGCGCCAGGGCCCTGGTCAGGGGCCTGGCCTATCTGGCCTACTGTTGCGGAAAAGACCTGCTGCGCCTGCCTCAGGCGCGCTTTCGGGAAAGGAGCGAGTGAATATGTCCCTGCTGACCAGATCCATCGGCGCCGCCAAGAAGGTGAAGCACCATTTTCAGGACCAGATCCGGCAGCGCACGCCGGTGTACCTGTCTCCGGTACGCCGCATCGAGCGGGTGGCCCTGGAGGAGCGCCTGTGCGCCATGACCTTTGACGACGGCCCCTGCCGCCTCAGCGCCGCACCCGACGATTTCGGCGGCAAGCCCCTGACCCTGGTGCTGGCGGAGACCCTGGAGCGTTACGGCGCAAGAGGGTCCTTCGACGTGGTGGGGGACACCTCCGGCAACTACCCGGACGTGGCGGGCAAGCACGGCTCCGCCACCTGGGGCGGCGTGGCCTACGACCACTACCCCGACTTCGGCAAAGACGCCGACGGCGGGGCGGAAAACTGCGGCGAGCTGGTGGAGCGCCTGCTCCGGGGCGGGCACGAGATCACCAGCCACACCTACTCCCATGTGCTGTTCGGGAAGAAGAACCTGGTATACAGCAGCCGCCATACCATGGCGGGGCTGGAGGACGTGGTGGCGGACCTGGAGAAGCTCCACCGCCTGATGCGGGAGCGATACGGCTATACCGTCCGGCTGTCCCGCCCGCCCCACTATGTGGACGGCATCGCCGGGGGCTTTTCCAGCTACGACGCCTACGCCAGGCTGGGCTACCAGTACATGGCGGCCAGTTTCGACGGCGCGGGCTGGCTGCCTCTGGCCACCTATGAGGCGGAGGTGGAGGCCACCTGGAAGCCCATGGAGCAGAAGCTCAAGGAGGACCCGGACTACTTCCGGGGCCAGATCATTTTCCAGAAAGACGGTTACAACATGGCCCGCCGGTCCCCCATCGCCCACGGGCTGGACCGGCAGCTGGAGCTGCTGACCCAGGCGGGTTACCGGGTGGTCACGGTGTCGGAGCTGCTGGCGCGGTCCCCCTTCCTGGACCTGCCCCAGAGCGACAGCCGGGCCGCCGCGGCCAAAGCGCTGCTGGACGGGGGCTGGTGCCCGGCCTACCGGGACAACTCCCTCCGGGCGGACACGGTGCTGACCCGGGGCGAGCTGGCCATGATGGCCTTCGGCTGGGCGGGGGTGGACGACAGGATCGCCCTGATCCGGGGAGACCGGGCCTGCCCCTGGTCCGATGTGAAAAAGGACCATCCCTACGCCGGGGCCCTGCTCCAGGCGGAGAAGGCCGGATGCCTGCGGGCGGAGAACGGGGCCATGGGCCTCAGCCTGCCCGCCTCCGGCAGGGATATTGCCGGGGTGCTCTCCGCCCGGCTGGGGGCCGCGCCCAAGACCTGCCCCGACGCCGTCACCCACGGGGACTTCTTCCTGCTGGCGGCGGAGCTGCTGTGACCGCGGGGGGAAGGACGGAGGGAGACGCTATGGAACTGTCCCGATTTTTTCAGGAGAACCACCGGGCGGCCCTGGCCTTTTCCGGCGGCGCGGACTCCGCCTATCTGCTGTACGCCGCCTGTCGGGCCGGGGCGGAGGTACGGGCCTACTATGTGAAAACGCCCTTCCAGCCCGCCTTTGAGCTGGCGGACGCCCGCCGGCTGGCCCGGGAGTTGGGGGCGGACCTGACGGTGCTGGAGCTGAACATTCTGGCGGACCCGGCCATTGCCGTCAACCCGCCGGACCGGTGCTACCACTGCAAGAAGAAGCTCTTTTCCGCCATTGCCGCCCAGGCGGCGGCGGACGGCTTCGGGCTGCTGATGGACGGCACCAACGCCTCCGACGACGCCTCCGACCGGCCGGGGATGCGGGCGCTTCAGGAGCTGGCGGTGCGCTCCCCCCTGCGGGAGTGCGGCCTGACCAAGGACCGGATCCGGGCGCTGTCCCGGGAGGCGGGGCTTTTCACCTGGGACAAGCCCGCCTACGCCTGCCTGGCCACCCGGATTCCGGCGGGAGAGGCGGTCACGGCGGAGAAGCTGGCCGCCGTGGAGACGATGGAGGCCGGTCTGGCGGCCCTGGGCTTCCGGGACTTCCGGGTGCGGACAGAACGGGGCGCCGCCCGTCTCCAGGTGTGCGCGGAGCAGCTCCCGCTGGTCCTGGAGCGGCGGGAGGCCGTTCTGGCGGCGCTGAAGCCCTATTGCGGACAAGTCACGCTGGATCTGGAGGTGAGAGGATGACCGGCGGCGTCAAGGATATTCTGCTGGCGGTGCAGCGGGGGGATCTGTCCGTGGAGGACGCCCTGCTGCGGATCAAGACGGAGCCCTTCGAGGACCTGGGCTACGCCAAGGTGGACCTCCACCGCAAGGTCCGCCAGGGGGCGGCGGAGGTGATCTACGGGGCCGGAAAGACCCCGGAGCAGATCTGCGGCATCGCGGATACCATGATCGCCGCCGGCCAGCGGACGGTGCTCATCACCCGGCTGACGCCGGAGGCGGCGGACCGGGTCCGCACGGCGCATCCGGATCTGCGGTACGAGCCGCAGGCCCGGGCGGGGGTCATCGGCCCTCTGCCGGAGCCGGACGGCATCGGAACCATCGTGGTGGCCACCGGCGGCACCAGCGACATCCCGGTGGCGGAGGAGGCGGCCCTCACCGCCGAAGTCCACGGCAACCGGGTGGTGCGGCTGTACGACGTGGGAGTGGCCGGGGTCCACCGGCTGCTGGCCCATCTGGACCTCCTGATGAGCGCCAGCGTGGTCGTCGCCATCGCCGGGATGGAGGGGGCGCTGGCCAGCGTGCTGGGGGGCCTGGTGGACTGCCCGGTGATCGCCGTGCCCACCAGCGTAGGATACGGCGCGTCCTTCCAGGGGCTCAGCGCCCTGCTGTCCATGCTGAACTCCTGCGCCAGCGGCGTGTCGGTGGTGAACATCGACAACGGCTTCGGCGCGGGCTATCTGGCCAGCATGATCAACCACATGGAGGCGAAACCATGAGAACGCTGTACATCGACTGCGGCATGGGGGCGGCGGGGGATATGCTCACCGCCGCCCTGCTGGAGCTGCTGCCGGACCCGGCGGCCTTTGTCCGGGAGCTGAACGGCCTGGGCCTGCCCGGGGTGATCTGGCGCCTGGAGCGGACGGTGAAGTGCGGCGTCACCGGCAGCCGGGTCTCCGTTACAATCCAGGGCCATGAGGAGGGGGAGGACCGCGACGCCGGTCATGACCACCACCATCACACGCTGGCGGATATTGCCGCCGTCGTGCGCGCGCTGCCGGTATCGGAGAAGGTGAAGGAAAACGCCCTGGCGGTGTATGAGCGCATCGCCCGGGCGGAGAGCGAGGTCCACGGCGTGGCGGTGGAGGAGGTCCACTTCCACGAGGTGGGGGCCATGGACGCGGTGGCGGACGTTTTGGCGGTGTGCCTGCTGATGGAGCGGCTGGCGCCGGAGCGGGTGATCGCCTCCCCGGTCCATGTGGGCTGCGGCAGCGTCCGGTGCGCCCACGGGATCCTGCCGGTGCCAGCCCCGGCCACCGCCCTGCTGCTGAAGCATGTGCCCATTTACAGCGGCGAGGTCCAGGGAGAGCTGTGCACCCCCACCGGCGCGGCCCTGCTGGTCCGCTTCGCGGACAGCTTCGGCCCCATGCCGGTAATGCGCGTCGGGGCCATCGGCTACGGCATGGGGAAGAAGGACTTTCCCCGGGCCAACTGCGTCCGGGCGCTGCTGGGGGAGACGGAGGAGACCGGCGACGCCGTGGCGGAGCTGCGGTGCGATCTGGACGACATGACCGGCGAGGCCCTGGGCTTCGCCATGGAGCGGCTGCTGGAGGCGGGGGCGCTGGACGTGTTCACCGCGCCGGTGGGAATGAAAAAGAGCCGCCCCGGCGTGGAGCTGACGGTGCTGTGCCGCCCGGAGGATCGGGAGGCCATGGTGGAGCTTATCTTCCGCCACACCACCACCTTGGGGGTGCGGGAAACTATGTGCCGCCGCTATACCCTTCAGCGGCGGGTGGAGACGGCGGATACCCCCTGGGGGCCTGTGGGCAAAAAGATATCCCAGGGCTACGGCGTCACCCGGGAGAAGCTGGAGTATGAGGATCTGGCCCGCATCGCCCGGCAGGAGGGCGTGCCTCTGGCCCGGGCGGCGGCCCTGGCGGAGGAAAAACCGACATGAGAGGGAGGAGGCGCGGCCTTTTGGCCGCGCCTCCTTTTGTGTGTCAGCTCTCCATATGCTTGCCCAGAAAGGCCGCGATGGTCTGGGCCAGCTTGTACTCCGTTTCGCCGGTGACCTGCGGCTCGCCGTCCTCCACGAACAGCACCAGCCCCAGCACGTCCCCCTGGGAGATGATGGGGGCCGCCACGCTGGCGCAGTACTTGTCCTCCGTGTCGGTGACGAACACCCGCCGCTCGTCGCCGGCGTGCTGGTAGATCTTCCGGTCCTCCATGATCTGCTCCAGCTGGGTGCTCAGGCGCTTGCCCATCAGCTCCCGCTTGCCGCCGCCGGCCACGGCGATCACGGTGTCCCGGTCGGTGACGGCGGCGATAGCGCCGCAGCTTTTGGACAGGGTCTCGCAGAACTGGGCGGCGAACTCATCCAGCCCGCCAATCAGGGAATACTTTTTGAAGATGACCTCCCCGTCCCGGCTGGTGTAGATCTCCAGCGGGTCGCCCTCGCGGATACGCATGGTGCGGCGGATCTCCTTCGGGATCACGACCCGGCCCAGGTCGTCGATCCGCCGCACGATTCCGGTTGCTTTCATATCTCGATTCCTCCCGTGCT
>CATZRD010000022.1 GCA_958423465.1 uncultured Oscillospiraceae bacterium
CTGCACCCGTATTCCCTTGTTTCGCCCCGGGTCCGGGACGTTTGCCGTGCCGCGGCGGAGCAGAATATTCCGGTCATCATAACAGCCAGGGTGGAGGATGCCCGGCTGAGTTTTCTTATGCCGCAAAAGGAAGTGCTGCTGAAGGACTGTATGGCTCTGGCCGAACAAGAGCCGGATACCAGGCTGCTTCTGTCCGGCTGCTATCCGTCGGAACTTTTGACCTGGTCCCCCAACGGCCTGCCGCAAAATGTATGGATCGATCTCTCCGGGATATATAAAGGAATGTTCCCCCTGCCGGCGCTGCTGACGGCCTATCCTGAATCCAAACTGATCTATTCCTCTTTTTTCCCGCTGCTATGTTTGCAAAGTACGTTTTTACAGCTGGCAGACACAGATCTTTCGCCGGACATAAGACGGAAGCTGCTCAGCGAAAACTGCCGGGAACTTTTGAACGGCCCCGCCTGATCGGAGCAGCGCCCGCCGGTTCCCGGCAAGCCCGGGGAGGGGATACGGCCCGGCCATTCCGGAGAGACCTCTCCGGAATGGCCGGGCCTTCTATATTTGCAGGAGCCGCCTCCAACGCTGGTGGAATGGTTTTTATGCCCCATTCATCAAAAATTTACGAATGGGAAAAGATTTCCCGTTTTCTCCCTGCTATAATACAGCAATTAAGGATAGGCGGGACGCGCCGGCCTTTCTTTTTCACGCATCGGCGCGTAAGGCCGCGGAATTCTTACATACGGGAGGAATGACAGAATGAACGAGGTAAAAACGCCGAAAAAACCCCTTATGTACTACTACGTCGTCGCCATGCTGCTGGTCCTGCTCTTCAATTTCATCGCCATGCCCTGGCTCATGGAGCGCCGGATCAAGCAGGTGGACTACAACACCTTTGTGTCCATGACCGAAAGCGGCGAGATCGGCCAGGTGGAGATCCAGGAACAAGACAACCGCATCCTCTTCACGGACAAGGAGGAAACGGCCGTTTACAAAACGGCCATGATCCCGGACGACGAACTGCTCCCGCGCCTGCTGGAGGCCGGGGTCCCCACCTCCGGTCAGGAGATCGAGCAGGTATCCCTGCTGGCCACCATCCTGAGCTGGGCGCTGCCCATCCTTCTCTTTGTGGGCCTCGGGCAGCTCATGTCCCGAAAGATGATGGAGAAAATGGGCGGCGGCAACTCCATGATGTTCAATATGGGCAAGTCCAACGCCAAGGTCTATGTGAAGTCCGCCGAGGGCATCAAATTCACCGATGTGGCCGGGGAGGACGAGGCCAAGGAGAACCTTCAGGAGATCGTGGACTACCTCCACGACCCCGCGAAGTATCAGGAGATCGGTGCGTCCATGCCCAAGGGCGTGCTGCTGGTAGGCCCTCCGGGCACCGGCAAGACCCTGCTGGCCAAGGCGGTGGCCGGCGAGGCCAGCGTCCCCTTTTTCTCCATGTCCGGCTCGGAATTTGTGGAGATGTTCGTGGGCATGGGCGCTTCCAAGGTGCGGGATCTTTTCAAGCAGGCAAAGGAGAAGGCCCCCTGCATCGTGTTCATCGACGAGATCGACGCCATCGGCAAAAAGCGGGACGGCCAGCTGGGAGGCAACGACGAGCGGGAACAGACCCTGAACCAGCTTTTGACCGAGATGGACGGCTTTGAGGGGAACACCGGCGTCATCATCCTGGCGGCCACCAACCGGCCGGAGTCTCTGGACCCGGCGCTGACCCGCCCGGGACGGTTCGACCGCCGGGTGCCTGTGGAGCTGCCCGACCTGAAGGGCCGGGAGGAGATTTTGAAGGTCCACGCCAAAAAGATCAAGGTGGCCGAAAACGTGGATTTCGCCCAGATCGCCCGGATGGCCTCCGGCGCGTCCGGCGCGGAGCTGGCGAATATCGTCAACGAGGCGGCCCTTCGGGCGGTGCGGGACGGACGGCGTTTTGCCTCCCAGGCCGATCTGGAGGAGAGCATCGAGGTGGTCATCGCCGGGTATCAGAAGAAGAACGCCATCATGACCGACCATGAAAAGCACATCGTGGCCTATCACGAGATCGGCCACGCCCTGGTGGCGGCCCTCCAGACCCACTCCGCCCCGGTGCAGAAGATCACCATCGTCCCCCGTACCTCCGGCGCCCTGGGCTACACCATGCAGGTGGAGGAGGGCAACCGCTGCCTCATGAGCAAGGAGGAGATCGAGAACAAGATCGCCACCTTCACCGGGGGCAGAGCCGCCGAGGAGGTGGTGCTCGGCTCCGTGACCACCGGCGCGTCCAACGATATCGAGCAGGCCACCAAGCTGGCCCGGGCCATGATCACCCGGTACGGCATGAGCGAGGACTTCGACATGGTGGCCCTGGAGACGGTGCAGAACCAGTACCTGGGCGGAGACGCCTCCCTGGCCTGCTCGGCGGAGACCGCCGCGGCCATTGACCGCCAGGTGGTGGAGCTGGTGAAGGCCCAGCACGAGAAGGCCGTGAAGATCCTTGCCGGGAACCGGGAGAAGCTGGACGAACTCGCCCAATTCCTCTACGAGAAGGAGACCATCACCGGCGAGGAGTTTATGGAGATCCTGAACGCCTGACAGCGGGCCCCTCGGGGCAGGATTCTACCGGCCGGCGGCAGCTTCGGCAGCGCGCAAGGGCCTCCAAGCGGCGAAGCCGCCGGGAGGCCCTTGCGCGTACCGGAGAAAAATTTTCCGGCAGATGATGCAATAAAACCGGCTCCCTGTGCATTCCGTAAGTGACAGGAGTTAGTGAGGATGCTGACAATGGCGATTGAAACCATACAACACAGCGGATCGGATCGGGACATGCTGGAACGGCTGCTGGAGCGGGTGGCCCGGGGCGATGCGGAAGCCCTCGGGACGCTGTACGAGAAAACCAGAGGCGCGGTGTACGGCCTGACCCTCTCCCTTCTGAAAAACGCCCACGACGCCCAGGACGCCACCCAGGACACCTTCGTGAAGATCTGGGAAGCCGCCGGAAGCTACAGGAGCATGGGGTCTCCCATGGCCTGGATGCTGACCATTGCCCGAAACCTGGCCAGGATACGGCTCAGACAGTCCGCCCGGTCCGGCGAGCTCACCGAGGCGGAGTGGGAGGCGATTCCCGCGGAAGCCCCCGCCGTTACGGCGGAGGACCGGGCCGTGCTCCAGGAGGCGCTGGGGGCGCTGGGGGATGCGGAGCGGCAGATCGTGCTGCTCCACTCGTCCTCCGGGCTGAAGCACCGGGAGATCGCCGCCCTGCTGGAGATGCCTCTTCCTACCGTCCTGTCAAAATATCACCGCGCGCTGAAAAAAATGAAACTTCAGTTGGAAGGAGGGGACCGTCCATGACAGACCGGGAGCTGGAACAGAAGCTGCAAAACGCGCTGAAACACGCCGCGCCTGACGATTTCCGAGAGGTCCTTTCCCGCCGCGGGACGGAAAAGGAGAATGTGATCCATATGACGAACATGACAGCCGATCCCTCCGGGAAGGCAGGGAAGCCCTGGCTGCGGGGACTGATCGCGGCCTGCCTGGTCCTGGCGCTGCTGGGCGCGGGGGCCGGCGGCGGGATGTGGTACCAGGCCAACCGGTCCGTGGCCAGCATCATCTCTCTGGACGTGAATCCCAGCATCGAACTGCGGGTGAATCAGAAAGAACGGGTCCTGTCCTGCGCGGCCCGCAACGAGGACGCCGCCGCCGTTCTCTCAGATATGAACGGCGGAAAGGATCTGGAGGACGCCAAGCTGGACGTGGCGGTAAACGCCATCGTAGGGGCTCTGGTGCGCCACGGCTATCTGGACAGCCTCTCATCGGCCATCCTGATCTCGGTGGAGGACGATAATGCCGGCCGGGCGGCCCAGCTCCAGCAGCAGCTTGCCGCTACGGTGGACGGCATCCTGCAGACCTCCTCCAGCCAGGCGGCGGTGTACAGCCAGAACCTGGCGATGGACGCCGGCCTGGACGCGCAGGCCCGGGCCAACAACATCTCCAGCGGAAAGGCGGCCCTGGTCAGCCAGGTCATTGCCCTAAATGGCTCCCTGAAATTTGAGGAGCTGGCGAAGCTTTCTGTTGAGGAGCTGCGGGACCTCATCAAGACCGGCGCGCCGGGAATGCCCATCGGCAGAGAGAGCGCCGTATCCATTGCCAGAGAGTACGCCGGGGCGCCGGAGCAGAACGCGGCTGCGCTCAAAGAGGTGGATTCGGACCTGGACGACGTTCCGCCCCACTATGAGGTGGAGCTGATCATCGGCGGCAGCGAGTACGACTATAAGGTGGACGCCTTCACCGGCGAGGTGCTCAGCGGCGCAGCCAATGTGACGGAAGCGCTCTCTCCCGCCCCCTCCGACAGCCAGCCCGGGCCGTCCCAGCCCGCTGCCGCGGATATTGGGCTGGACGGGGCCAAGGCCGCGGCGCTGGCCCATGCCGGCGCGGCGGAGAAGGACGTTACCTGGCTGAAAACAGAGAAGGACTGGGACGACGGCCGGGCGGAGTACGAGCTGGAGTTTATCTGCGGCGGCACGGAGTATGAGTGTACCATCGACGCGGCGACGGGCGCCGTGCTGAAGTATGAAACGGAGCGGCTCCCGCAGTCCGACACGCCCGGCGGCGGCATCGCCGATATCGGACAGGATGCCGCCGTGGCGGCGGCCCTGGCTCACGCCGGCCTGACCGAAAGCCGGATCACCGGCCTGGAGGTGGAGCGGGACTGGGACGACGGACGCCTGGAGTACGAGGTGGAATTCAGATCCGACGGCTATGAATACGAGTATACCATCGACGGCGCGGCCGGCGCGGTGCTGGAGCACGAGATGGACCGGGATGACTGAAAAGCGCCGGTAAGGCTGATCTCACAAGTTCATACCGGAGTCCGCGAAAAGGGCAGCGGGGACCGTTTACTGGTCCCCGCTGCCCTTTGAAAACGCGGCTCACGCCGGTGCGCTCAGTCCAGATATCCCGCCCGGGCCCTGACCCCGAAGCGTTGCTCCAGCAGATGCATCTGCTCGTCCGTAATGGTATTCTTCAAAGGCAGGTGGGCGATCTTCATGTAGATCTCCGCCGCCTTCTCGGCGGTCTCAATGAGGCCGAAGGTCTCGTCCAGGTCCTTCCCGGCGCCGTAGACGCCGTGCTGGGCCCAGACCACCAGCCGGGCAGAGGCCATCTTCTCCGCCGTGGCCTGGCCGATCTCGTTGGTGCCGCAGAGCATCCAGGGCAGCACGTTCACCCCGTCGGGGAACACCACGATGCACTCCGTGCACATCTGCCAGAGAGTGCGGGTGAAGGCCCGCTCGTCCAGATCGTGGACGTAGGTCATGGCCAGCAGGTTGGTGGGGTGGCAGTGCATCACCACCCGGTTGGCCGGATCTACGCTGAGCCGGGCCATGTGGCTCATGAGGTGGGCGGGCAGCTCGCTGGTGAACTTCCCGCCGTCGGAGTAGCCCCACAGCAGCTCGGCGGTGCAGCCGTCGGCGGCGACGCGGATGAGCCCTAAGTTGTTTTCCGGGTCCCGTTCCACGTTCTTGAAATACTTTCCCGTGCCGGTGACCAGAAAATACTTCCCGGCCAGGGGTTTCGCCTCAAAACCGATGGGGATGGTGCGGAGGACCTTATGTACGTCCAGGTACCCCTCCACCTCTTTCTCGTCCAGCAGCAGGCTGATGTTGCCGCCGTTGCGCTCGTCCCAGCCGTGGCGGTACATCTCGCTGGCGGTGCGCTTCATCTCCTCCACAAAGGGGGCGCCGCCCACAAAGGCTCTCAAAATATCCTTCATTGTCAATTCCTCTTTTCCAGCACGTCGGCTTCGTATTGCTCCACGGTATGGAACCACTCCCCGTCCGCGGGCGCGCCGCAGCGGCGGCAGTACTCGTCCCAGACCTCCCCGAAGGGGGCGGTCTTCAGCTCCTCTTGGGTCACCATCAGCTTTGTCCAGTCGTCCCTGTCCTGGAGGGCTTTCAGCTCCCCGTTGGGCTGGAGCAGGGCGAAGAGCAGGGCCTTTTGCAGGTTGCGGAAGCCCACCGTCCAGGCGGACACCCGGTTGATGGAGGCGTCGAAGTAGTCCAGGGCGATGTGGACCCGGTCCGCCCCACAGCGGACGATCTCACGGGCGATCTCTTTTGTTTCGTCGTCAAACAGCACCACATGGTCGCTGTCCCAGCGGATGGGCCGGGTCACGTGGAGGGCGATCTCCGGGAAGAAGGCCAGCAGGGCGGGGATCTTGTCGCTGACCACCTCGGTGGGGTGGTAGTGGCCGTTATCCATCAGGGGGATACACTTGTCCCGGTTGAAGGCGGCGTAGCTCAGGGCAAACTCGGCGCTGCCCACGGTGTAGGCCTCCACGCCGATGCCAAAGACCTTGCTCTCGATACAGGGCTTCACCTGCTTGAAGTCGTAGGGCTCGGAGAGAATGGCGTCGATAGAGTCCCGGTAGCGCTCCCGGGGCCCCAGGCGGTCGCCGGGAATGTCCTTGAAGCCGTCGCCGGTCCAGATGTTCATGACGCAGGGCTGGCCCAGCTCCCGGGCCAGGTAGCTGGAGATGCGGATGCAGGCCCTGCCGTGGTCGATCCAGAATTTCCGGGTCTCATCGTTGGGGGAACTGAGTGTCAGCGGGTCGCACTTGGGATGGGAGAAGAAGGTGGGATTGAAGTCGCACCCCAGGCCCCGCTCCTTGCAGAAGTCCACCCACTTTTGGAAGTGCTTCGGCTCCAGCTTGTCCCGGTCGGCCCACTGGCCGTTCTCAAAAATGGCGTAGCTGGCGTGGAGATTCAGCTTCTTTGTGCCGGGGCAGAGCTTTAACACCTGGTCGATGTCGGCCATCAGCTCCTCCGGTGTCCGGGCCCGGCCGGGGTAGTTCCCGGTGGTCTGGATGCCGCCGGTGAGGGGCTTGGACGGATCGGTGTCGAACCCCCGCACATCGTCCCCCTGCCAGCAGTGGAGGGACACAGGGATGGTTTTCAAAGTGGACATGGCCGCCTCGGCATCCACACCCAGGGCGGCGTACTTTGCTTTTGCTTCCTGATAGCTCATGATGGTTCGACCTCCATTTGTATTTTCAGATTTCCCAGCGCGGTGGCTTCAATGGGCAGGGCGACGACCTCTTTGCCCGTCATCTCCTGGGTCAGGCGGTTGAGAAATGGATTCTTCGCCCCGCCGCCTACGATGTACAGCTTTTGATAGCTCCGGCCCGTATTGGCTTCCAGCTCCCGGATGGCCTCCCGGTAGCTCAGGGCCAGGGAGCGGTAGGCGCAGCGGAAATAGTCCGCCGCCGTCCGGGGCGCGACCGTCAGGGCGGCGTCAAAGGCCGCCTTCATGCTCTTGGGCGCCAGAAACGCCGGGGCATTGGCGTCCACGGTCTCGTCAAAAGCGCTCTGCTCCGCCTCGGCTACGATCTCGGAGAAGGGCTTCTCCGGGCACAGCTCCTCCCGGAGGCGGTTCACCAGCCACATGCCCATGATGTTCTTCTGATAGCGGGTGTACCCCACGCCGCCCTCGTTGGACCAGTTGGCGGCTTGACTGTGGGAATCGGTCAGGGGCTCAGGAACCTTCACCCCCAGCAGGGACCAGGTGCCGGAGGAGATATAAGGCTCGTTCCCCTCCATGGGGATGCCTTCCACCGCCGAGGCGGTGTCGTGGGTGGCGCAGAGGACGGCCTGACAGGTCCCGCCCACCTCGTCCGCAATCTCCGGCAGCAGCGGCCCCAGGACGGTCCCCGGCGGGGTGAGCCTGGGAAACAGCCGTCCCGGCAGGCCAAGCGCGTCCACGATGGCCCGGTCAAACTCCCCGGTCTCAGCATCCACCAGTCCCGTAGTGGTGGCGTTGGTGTACTCCCGGGCTTTCACTCCGGTGAGCTTCCACAGAAGGTACTCCGGCACCATGAGAAAGTCCGTGACCCCCTCCAATCTGCCCCTTTGCAGGTCGTCACAGAGCTGATAGACGGTGTTGAAGGGCTGGAACTGGCAGCCGGTGCGGCGGTACAGCTCCGGGAAGGGGACCTTTTCATGCACCGTACCGACGACCGCCTCCGTCCGCCCGTCCCGGTAGGCATAGCAGGGCCAGACCTCTTGGTCCCCCCGGAGGAGCACGTAGTCGCACCCCCAGGTGTCGATGGACAGGCTGGCGATATCCGGGAACCGGGCAAAGGCGGTCTTAACGCCTTGCTTCACCTGCCGGAACAGGCCCTCCATGTCCCAGGTCAGGTGACCGTCTTGCTCCACCACGCCGTTAGGAAAGCGGTAGACCTCCTCCGTCCTGAGCTGGCCGCCCTCTTTCCAGCCCACGATGTGCCGGCCGCTGGAGGCGCCGATGTCGATGGCCAAATAGTATCCGCCCACAAAGAAAGACCTCCCCCTTTTCGCAGTATCACCAGTATGGCACGGCGACGCGAAAAAAGGGAGGTCCTGAGTATGCTGAAAAAGTGTCCTCTCTTGCACCGCCTTCAGGAAGCGGGAGCGGCCCCGCCGTCCCGGTAGGACTTGGGCGAGCGGCCGTAGGCGGCGGCGAAGAGACGGTGAAAATAGCTGATGTTTTCGTACCCCACCGCCAGAGAGACGTCGGACACCCGGCGGTCCGTCTCCCGCAGCAGAAAGGCGGCCTGGGCCAGGCGCTTTTCCTGGACGAGCTGGGTATAGGTCTTGCCGGTTTTCCGCTTGATCTCCCGGGAGAGCCACACCGGGTCGTAGTGGAGACGGCGGGCGGCGTCCGCCAGGGACCCGTCGGCATACCGGGTCTCCACATACTTCAGGGCCTTCAGCACCGCGGCCTCCTCCCGGTCCCGGAAGGTGAGCTTCTCCGTGTGGTCCAGAAGCTGCAAAAACAGCAGGGCCATGGTCATCTGGCTGATCTTCTGCCGGTGGCCGGTCTCCCGCAGCAGGGCGAAGAGGAGGTTCTCCACCAGATTCTGCACCGGCTCCACCTGGGCCACCCGGAAGAGGAGATAGCCCGGCCCCCGGTCCTGGCCGCAGAGGCAGTCCACCAGGAACCGGCGCAGGGGGGTCTCCTCCTCCCCCAGGGCGGCGAGGCTGGTGAGAAAAAAGTCCGGCAGCACGATGAAATTCACCGCGATATCCTGTTCCTCCGCCCGCAGGACCTGGTGGCGGGCGTGCTGGTTCATGAACAGCAGCTCCCCCTGGGCCAGATGAAGGGTCTCCCCGTCCACGATGTGGGTGGTCTCCCCGGCGCACATATAGACCGCCTCCACATAGTCGTGGGTGTGTTCCGGAAAGCGGATGAACCGGGTATGGGGCCGGATGGTGATGAGCTTCCCCGCCGCCAGCAGCCGGCGGCTGTTGATGACGGTGCCCTCCCGCTCCATATAGAGCGCCCGGTCAATGGTGGTCCTGCCCTCCAGAATCGCCCGCTCCTCCGGCGTAACGGCCCTGAGCTGGTCCAAAATGGTGGGGTCCATAGCCGCGCCTCCCTCCGCCTTTTTCCCCAGCATACCACATCGCCGGGGCAAAGGCAACAAAAAGGCCGGAAAGGGCGGATCTTACAGGGTGAACTGCACCGCGCAGAAGGCGGCGTAGACGCACAGCAGGGCGATGCCCTGCCCCCGGGAGAGCCTGCCCCGGACCAGGGCGGGCACGGTCAGCAGCACCATCACCAGCAGCATCACCGGCAGATCCAGCACCAGACTGGAGTTGACGCCGAAGAGGGAGGCACTCTGGGGGATGGGGAAGGGGGCCAGGACAACGGACATACCGCTGACCAGCACCAGATTGAACACGTTGGCCCCCACGATGTTGCCCAGGCTGAGGTCGCTGTGGCCCTTGACCAGGGAGGTGATGGCGGTGACCAGCTCCGGCAGGCTGGTGCCCAGCGCCACGAAGGTCAGGGCGATGACCGACTCGGGCACGCCCAGGGCCTGGGCGATGAGAGTGCCGTTGTCCACCAGCAGCCGGGCGCCCACGGCGATGGCGGCGGCGCCCACCACCAGCAGCGCCAGCGTTTTCGCCAGGGTCAGCTCCTCGCCGGCCTCCGCCGTCTGGGCCGGGGCGGGGGAGCGCTTCATCTGCCAGACGTTGGCGATCATGTAGAGAACGAAAATGGCCAGCAGCAGGAAGCCCATGGGCCGGGTAAACTCCCCCATGCCGTAGGCCGCCACGCAGTAGACAGCGGCAGCCACGAAGAAGAAGGCCACGGGCACCCGGAGGGTCCGGGGGTCCACCTTGCCGGGCCGCACGGCGATGGTGATGGCGGCGATCAGCGCGGCGTTGCAGATGACGGAGCCGATGGCGTTGCCGTAGGCGATCTCGCCGTGGCCGGACACCGCCGACATGGTGGAGACCATGACCTCCGGCAGGGTGGTGCCGATGGACACCACCGTGGCGCCGATGAGCAGCTCCGGCAGGTGGAAGCGGCGGGCCAGAGCCGAGGCGCCGTCCACGAACCAGTCGCCGCCCTTGATGAGGAACAGCAGACCCAGGATGAAAAGCAGAACAGGAATGAGCATGGGGACAGACCTCCATTCAGAAATTGGCTTTGCGCCAGCGCCCCGGGCGGCGGGGCGCTGGGAAAAAGAGGGACAGTACGAGAAATCCCCACCCGAGTGGGTGGGGATAATAGCTGGAGCGGGCGACGGGGCTCGAACCCGCTACCTCCACCTTGGCAAGGTGGCGCTCTACCAGATGAGCTACGCCCGCAGAACAGTGGTTATTATAGCAACGGTTTCCGGATTTGTCAACAGTTTTTTGGAAAATTCAGCCGCCCTGCCGCAAAAAGCGGCAGACGGCCCGGGATGCCCCGGGACGCCTGCCGTGTCCGCTGCCCGCCGGAGGTTACCAGCGGCTGTTCTCGCCGTCGGAGAGGATGCCGTCGCTGTCATGGACTCTGGCATTGTCCAGCATCTTCTGGAAGCTGGTGCGGTTCGCGCCGCCCCGGGTCACGCCGCGGCCGGCGTTGTTTCCGGCATTGCTGCCGTTGCTGCCGGCATTGTTTCCGGCATTGCCGCCGGTGCTGCTGCCGTCCAGCAGATCCTCCATGGCGTCGCCCACGTCGTCCGCGGCGTCATGGAGATCATTGCCCACGCTGCCGCTTCCGCCATTGGTCCCGGCGTTATTGCCGCCAACGTTATTGCCGGCGCCGTTGTGGCTGGAGCCGTTCTGGCTGTTCCCGTTGACGCCGGTGTCCACGCCTCCGTTGGTGACGCCGTTGTTCGCGCCGCTATTGGTCCCGGCGCTGTTGTTGGTCCCATTGCCGTTGTTTTGGCCGTTGCCGCCGCAGGCGGCCAGGGACATCACCAGCGCCGCCGCCAGGGCAAAGATCGCAAGCTGTTTTCTCTTCATCCCGATTCCTCCTTCCTGAACTTCACGCGTTCCGCGGGATAGCGCCAGCGGACATCAGGACAGAAAACGTGCCGCCCGTGTCCGCTGACGGTAGTAGTATGAGCAGAGGATGGGATCTTATCGCTGGCGTTTTTAGCAATTTCTGCGGTTTTCTGGCAAAAAAGGAGGCCGCCCCGGGGACGGCCTCCAGGTATCATTTTTCAAACAGGCGGGAGCGCTCCAGCGCCGCCAGAAGGGGAAGGCCCAGCACATAGCAGACCGCCAGCTCCCCCAGGGACACCGTGACGGCGTTATAGGCAAAGGCCCCCCAGAAGGCCCCGGAAAGTCCGGCCTCGTAGTAAGCCAGCATGGCGCCCACCAGCAGACCGTTGCAGATCACCGGCGGCAGGGGCGCCAGCCACCGGTTTCTGCACCGGGCGGTGGCGAGACCGGCGATCAGGGTGGCGGCGGAGCCGACGATCAGGTCCAGCACGCCGTAGGGGCTGAGGATGTTGGAGATGACGCAGCCCACGAAAAGGCCCCAGGCGGTGACGGGGGAGAGGAAGGGCAGCACGGTCAGAGCCTCGGAGAAGCGGAACTGGATGGGTCCGTAGGCCAGGTTCATAAGGCTGGCCAGGTAGCTGAGGACCACATACAGCGCGCCGGTGACGGCGGCCAGGGCGATCTGGCGGGTGGTAAGCTTTTTCATCTGATGTACCTCCATTTTTTGTTTAGAGAACGGCGGCCCGGTATTTTCCCGGAGGGAAGGCCGCCGAACGAACGGAGCGCTTTGTCTCCGCTTGGACTGGGTGTGGAGACCAGTCGATGGGATTATACCATGGAGGCGCGCCGGTGTAAAGAGCGGAGGAGGCCGCCGGGACAACGGCAAAGGGCCGCCCCGCCGGGTGGGCGGGACGGTCCTTCTACCGGGGCAGGTTGGTGACGATCAGGTGCTCCACGCTGCGGCTGTTTCGGCCCCGCATATTGTAGGCATAGGTCCGGTCGAAGCGCAGAACGGTAAAACCAGACTCGTACAGGGAGCGGATGAAGCCGGTATTCTGGATGACGAGGATGAACCGGGCCCGGGTCCGCTCCAGAGCGGCGGCCAGACGGCGCTGGTCGTCCCGGGTGAAGGAGCGGCCCTCATAGTCGGAGAAGCTGGTGTCGTAGGGGGGGTCCAGAAACAGAAAATCCCGCTCCGTCAGGTCCAGAGAGTCCAGCAGCGCCTCAAAATCCATGCACCGGATGTCCGCCCCCCGGAACAGGTTCCCGGTCTCCGGGGAAAAGATACGGTCCACCTTGGCTCCCAGGTCCTTGCGGTTGTAGGACATGCCGCCGTAGGGGATGTTGAATTCGCCCCGCCGGTTATACCGGAACATGGAGCCGTAGCAGTATTCCCGGATAAAGTAGAAGTTGGCGGCGGCCTGGGCCGGCGCGACGCCGGGGAGCCGTCCGGCGCGGATGTCGTTGTACACGTCCCGGAAGCAGAGGTAGGCCCCGCTCATAAAGCCTGTAATCAGGTTCTCCCGCAGATCCGGCCCGCTGAAGGGCTGTCCGGCCTCGTTCCGGGCGGTCCGCCGCATCTTGTCCGCCACGGCCCGAACCAGCCGCCGCCGGAACCGGGCCCTGTCCGGGACGCAGAGGCCCCCGCTTCCCCCGCAGGCGGCCTCCGTCATACCGGCGGCAAGGGGGTCCAGCCCGGCCTCCAGAGCCTCCGCCGAAAGCGCCCCGTCCCGCAGGGCGGCATACAGGGACAGCAGCGGACCGCTCTCCCGGCGGCAGGCGTCCAGCAGCGCCTCCCACAGCAGGCGGTAGGCGTCCAGCGCCCGGTGAAACGCCGGGTCCTGGGCCTGGACCAGCCGGTAAAAGGTTATCAGGTCCTCGGAGACGTCGTTGATCACCGCCCGCCGGGGCCGCAGGTGGAAAAAGAGCGCCCCGCCGCCGAAAAACGGCTCCACATACCGGTCGAAGTCCGGGATCATCCCCTGGATATATGGGATCTCTCCGGCCTTTCCGCCGGGCCACTTGATGAGCGGTTCCATTTCCCGCCCCCTCTCCTGATGCTGTTCCGATTATAAGCGGCTCCCGCCCAAAAAGCAAGGGGGCCGCTGACGCGGCCCCCTCTTTGAAACTATGTTACATGAGAGGCTCCAGCCCCAGAACGGGGTGGCCCTTCTCGGTGAGGAAGCCCAGCAGCTCCTCGGGATCGGTGGTGATGGTCTCGTCGGCCACCATGTCGGCGAAGTTGTCGATGCCCAGCATCTCCTTGGCGGTGGCGTTGAGCCGGGGCGCCACGTCGTCCTTCAGCTCCTTGGGCATCCAGACGATGCGGGCGACGCCGCCCTCGGCGGCGGCAAACTTCTTGCTGGCGATGAAGTGGCGGCCATGACCCATGAAGCCGGGGGTCTGCACGCCGCCGCCGGTCATGGAGGCCAGCTCGCCGAAGGACATACCGGTGGGGGTCATGCCCTTGTACTCACGGTTGACGATCACCAGACCGTTGGAGAACGGCTCGATGCCGCAGATGCACTCGAAGCAGCCGCAGGAGGTCATGGGGTCCTGCATGATGGAGTACAGGGAGACGTGCTCCACAGCGCCCTGGGTGGCGGATTTCACCATCCGGTCCACGTCGGGGTAGTAGCCCATGCGCTCGTCGGTGCAGCCCTCCTTGCTGATGGGCTGGCAGGGACCGGCGTCGTTGAGCTCCTTGGTGGCCTTGGCGTCCAGCCAGCTCACCGCGCCGCACAGGCCCAGACGCTCGGGGGTGACCACGCAGCAGTGGCTGGGGGCGAAGGACTGGCAGAGGATGCAGGTGTAGAACTGGTCCACGCTCTCGTCGGTGAGGGAGCTGAGCCGGTCGTCACGGGCGTTGTAGGCGGGCATGGCCTCCTCGTTGAGGATCTTCGTGGCCTTCTCGGGATCGGTGACCAGAGTGACCTGGCACTTATCCACCACCGCATCGAACTCGTCCATGATCATGTTGTACAGCACCTCGCCGAAGTGCTTCATCCGCAGGCCCTTGTCATAGGCGTCGTGGGAGATGCGGATGCGGAACTGGTTGCGCTGGCCGGTGTGCATCACGCCCTCCATGTAGTTGAACCAGGCGTGAATCTTCCGCTCGATGACGGACTCGAAATCCTTCTGCATCTTGGTGCCGGCCACCTCGATGTAGGTAGCCAGGGCGTACTCCACGTCGCCGCTGTCGATGTCCGGGCCGTCCACCACGATCTTGTGGTCCTCCACCTGGTCCATGTCCCGCATGGTGACCAGCTCGCAGGTGGTGTTCTTGCTGGACCAGAATTCCACCTTCATGTCGGCCTTGCGGATGATCTCGCCCTCGAAGGCGGCGGCGAAGGCCACGGGGATGGGCAGCTCCTTGACCTTGATCTTGATGCCCCGCATGGCCAGGGAGTGCTTGACGGTCTCGCTGTGGTCGGTGACGGACTCCAGCGCGCCGGGGACCTGCACGTCGCCCAGATCCTGGTCCGTGATGACGGGGAAGCCCAGGGCGATGGCGCCGGCGCCGGCGGAGACCACCACCTCGTTCAGAGGCCCGAAGGTGTTGACGAAGGCGGGAACGCGGTCCTTGGTGTAGGCCAGCAGGCCGCTGAGGTCGCCGGCCTGGACGTTGCCGAAGATCAGGGCGGCGCGGATGGCCACGGTGACCACGTGGATGACGGCGGTGACGTCGTGGCCCAGAGGCACCACCCGCAGCTCCAGACCCATCTTCACGCCCTGGTCCAGGGCCTGCTCGATGCAGTCGCCGATCATGAAGGTCATGATGCCCTTGGACTGATAATCCTTGACTACCTTGGCCACGTCGGCGGGATCGTCGGCCTTGCCCAGGACCACGGCCACGCCGGGGATGTCGCCGGTGACCAGGGGCACGCCCAGGGAGCGGATGATGGGGTCGGGAACGAAGCCGATGCCGGAATCCTCGGCGTAGGGATCGCCGCCGCCCACATACTTCAGACCCTCGATGATCTCGGCGCCCACGGCGGTGGCAAGGCCGGCGTTCAGCGCCTGGCCCAGGTCGTCCTGATTGGAGATCAGGCTCTTGAGCACGCCCACGCAGGCGGGCAGATCCCCCAGAGTCTTGACCTTTACGCCGGTGGCGGCGTAAATGGTGGGGAAGAAGTAGGCGGTGTCGGGAAAGGCGACAGGGGTGTCGGCGCCATGCTTGGCAATGGCGTCATTGACGGCGCCCTCGGTGAGGCCCGCGACGGCATTGGAACCGGCATAGATCAGATCAGTTAAGACGCTCATGGCAGAATAACCTCCTGTAAAGTAGTGCCTATGGGTTGATACTTTATAATATAGCAAACTTCCGTCTGTTTGTATAGACTTTTTGCCCCTCCGGGGCAAAAAATTTTCCATCCCCCGGGTGGGGATGGCGTTTCCCGCCCCTCCCGCCGGCCAAAAGGGGGGAAAACGGGACTTTTTCCCGGGGGTATGTTGACAGCGGCGCCCCCCCCGCTATACTATAAGAACCGGGAGGAAAGACGCTCCCATATGCAAACGGATGCGGATATATGAAAAGGAGTGTGACCGCGATGACCAAAAAACGGTTTTTGTGCCTGCTGGCGCTGGTCTGCGCCCTGACTCTGGCCGGCTGCGGCAATGAGACCCCGGCGGAGCCCGCCCCCGCCGACGGCGCCGCCTCCACCGTGAGCTTCATCAGCGGCATGGGGTGCGATGACCCCAACTGCACGGACCCGTCCCACCACCACGACTGCCCGGCGGACTGCGATGACTACGAGCATCACCACCACTGCGGCCTGGACTGCGACGACCCGGCCCACAACCACAATTGCGGCGATACCCACCACGGCGGCGAGCACCACGACGAGCACCACTGAACCGGGGTGTGCCCGGTCCTGAAAAAAGCGGCGGCCCCCAGCGGGCCGCCGTTTTTTTGCCGGAAAATTTAGAAAAAGCCCTTGACTTCCCGGGAAATTCCAGTATAATAATAGGGCTTGCAGTCTGCAAGCTGATTCCTTGCTCCCGCCTGAGAGCGGGGGCCATCAGTCCAAAAGGAGGTGCAACCATGGCAAAGATTTCCGCGAATTACGAGGTCGTGTATATCCTCGATCCCGCCCTGGGCGAGGAGGCGATCGCCGCCGCCGTTGAGAAGTTCAAGGCGCTGGCCGAACAGCACGGCTGCTCCGCGGTGGAGGTCGAGGAGTGGGGCAAGCGCAAGCTGGCCTACGCCATCGACTACAAGACCGAGGGCTACTATGTCCTCATGTCCTTCACCAGCGATCCCGCGTTCCCCAAGGAGCTGGACCGTATCCTGGGCATTACCGACGGTATTCTGCGCTCCATGATCGTCTGCAAGGACGAGTAAGGAGGAAAACGGCACATGCTCAATCGCATCATCATCATGGGCCGCCTGGTCCGGGACCCGGAGCTTCGGACCACCCAGTCCGGCGTGGCCGTGACCAGCTTCACCCTGGCGGTGGATCGGGACTTCAAGAGCCGGGATTCCGGCGAGAAGAGCACCGATTTCATCGACGTGGTGGCCTGGCGGCAGACCGCCGAGTTCGTCTGCAAGTACTTCACCAAGGGCCGCATGGCCGTGGCGGAGGGCCGGCTCCAGATCCGGGAGTGGACGGACAAGGACGGCAATAAGCGCCGCACCGCCGAGGTGGTGGCGGACAACGTCTACTTCGGCGACAGCAAGCGGGACAGCGCCGGCGGCGACAGCTACGGCTCCGCCCCCGCCTATGGCAGCGCTCCCGCCGCCTACGGCTCCAGCGCCGCTCCCGCCTACGGCGGCTCCGGCGGCTCCGGCTTCGCCGAGATCGACGACCAGGACGGCGACCTGCCGTTCTAACTTCGCGGCGGGACGGAAGGACTTTTCGCCGCCGCCGACACTGATAGGAGGATAGTACCATGGCTATGGAACGTGAAAATAGACCCGCCCGTACCGGCGCTCCCCGCAAGCGCCGCAAGGTTTGCCAGTTCTGCGTGGACAAGTGCGAGCACATCGACTACAAGGACGCCGCCAAGCTGCGCCGCTTCATCTCTGAGCGCTCCAAGATCCTGCCCCGCCGGACCACCGGCACCTGCGCCATGCATCAGCGCCAGCTGACCGAGGCCATCAAGCGGGCCCGTCAGATCGCCCTGCTGCCCTACGTGACCGAGTAAGAAACCAAAGAGAAGCGCCCCGTCCATGCCGGACGGGGCGCTTTTTCCGCGTTTTCTCAGGAACGGCAGCGGACGATGCACTCCATCACGTGGCCGTCCACACTGGCGGTGATGGTGGTGGTGCCCTTCCCCACCCAGGTGACCCAGCCGCTGTCGCTGACGGTGGCGACGCCGGTGTTGGCGCTGGACCACGTCACCGGGTTGTCCGTGCCCGTGACCTTCAGCTGGAAGCCCTTCTCCCTGGCGGGGAGGGTCACGTCGTCCTTGCTCAGCTTGATGTCGGCGCTGCTGACCCAGGGATCGCCGGTGACGGTGACGGAGCAGGTCTGGGTCTCCTCCCCGGACACGGCGGTGATGGTCACTTTGCCCCCGGCCACGCCGGTGACGGACCCGTCGGCCACCCTGGCGATCTGATCGTTGGAGGAGGACCAGGTCACGGCGCCGCTGCCGCCGGAGGCGATGATCCGCCCGGTCTCCCCGGCGGCGATGGTAAACTCGCTCTGGCTCAGGGTCAGGGGCCCGGCGGGCTCCGCCGGCGCGTTGGGATCGGCGGTCGTGCCGCCGGGGTTTTCCTCGCCGGGATTCTGGCCGTCTGGACCGGTCTTGTCGTCGGGCTGGGTGTCCTGCACCGGCGGGGGATCATCCAGGGCGGCGTCGGTGCGGATGCCCACCAGGGCCGCCAGCTGCTCGCCGAACATGGCCACGACCACCGCCCCGGCCACCACCAGCACCAGCACCAGCATCAGGATGCCGCCGGCGCCGCCGCTGCGCTTTTTCTTGTCCAGACGCTTGCCGCCCCGGCGGCGGATGGTCTTGCCCTTCCGCCGGGCGGCCTCCTCCTCGCAGAAGGGGCACTTCCGATAGGTATCCGAATATTCATTCCCGCACACGGGACACTGTCGATTGGCCATGGTCATCGTCCTCCTTGAGCAGATGGATTACTGCTTTACATAATATCGGTTTTCCGGCGGCGCGTCAACCGCTTTTTATCGATTCGACGATTTTTTCAAAATTTTGTTCCCCGCATTGCATTTCCCGCCGGCGCATTTTATAATAGAGGCATCAACGAGGCGGGAGGGCATAGGGCCTATGACGGATACCATCTTTATCGGAATCGCCGGCGGCACCGGCAGCGGCAAGACCACGCTCACGGAGCACATCAAAAAGCGCTTCGGCGACGAGGTCAGCGTCATTTACCACGACAACTACTACAAGGACCAGTCGGGGATGCCCTTCGAGGTCCGCTGCCGCCAGAACTACGACCACCCGGACGCCTTCGAGACGGACCTGATGGTCCGGCACCTGAAGGCGCTGAAGGCCGGGGTGCCCATTCAGTGTCCGGTATACTCCTACACGGACCACAACCGCACCGACCAGACCATCGAGATCCGCCCCACCAGCGTGGTGATCGTGGAGGGCCTGCTGATCTTCCAGAACCCGGAGCTGCGGGACCTGATGGACATCAAGATCTTTGTGGACACCGACGCCGACGTGCGCATCCTCCGCCGGATCATGCGGGACGTGAAGGAGCGGGGCCGGACCATCGACTCCGTGGTGGAGCAGTATCTCACCACCGTCAAGCCCATGCACGAGCAGTTCATCGAGCCCAGCAAGCGCTTCGCGGACATCATCGTCCTGGAGGGAGGCCACAACCTGGTGGCCCTGGACATGATCATGCAGCGCATCGCCAATCATATCGGCCAGCAGGAGCGGTGAGCCGCTCCCCGCAAACCGCAGCCGGGGGACCCAACGGTCCCCCGGCCGCGGTTTTACCGGACACGCTGTACCGGCCAGCCCTACTGGTTTTCATTGACGTACAGGGATACCCGGCTCTGGATGCGGTCCACCGTCTCGTCCAGGGTGAGCTCCCCGGCGAAGTAGGGCAGACACTGCTCCATCACAAGATCAAAAATGGTGTTGTCGGACAGATTTGTTCGCCGGATGCTGTTATAAAACGCCATGAACCGGTCCATCTCCGCCTGCGTCACGGGGACGTACTCCGGTACGGCGCTGTCCTCAGATGCCTCCCATCCTTTCATAGCGATTCTCTGCTTTGTCTTAAAATCCGCCCGGTTGACAGGGAGACCATACGATGACTTCCCCCGAACCGTCTCCACGTATTTCTGCTCTTTTGGGTCGAGTCCTCCCTCATATCTGGGCAGAAAAACTTCCCGGATGAAGGTCCAGACGGCCTCCTTGTTCCCACTGGCCGCGTTCATGGCGAACCGTGTGCCGCTGACGCCGAAATAGCTCCCTGCGCTGCCGTCCTCCACCGGGAAGCCCACAAAGACGCAGGGACCCCCCAGAGCCGCCTCAAAATCCTCGTTATAGAACGAGATCTCAGAGAGATCGTTGATTCCCGCCAGTTTCAGCAGCTGCCTTCCCTGAGAAAAGCGGAGCCGCTGCTCCTCGTTGGCCTCGTCCCAGTCCGTTACCTCCAGCTGGGCGGGAAAGCTGCCGCAGAACTCCAGCAGAGAGCGGAAGTCCTCGCCGTCAAAGGAGCACTCGCCGGTCTCCCAGTCCACATAGCTCTCCGCCCGCAGGGCCAGCAGGTAGTAGAGCACAGTATCGGCGGGGAGGAAGTACTCCGCCACGGTGGAGCCCTCCGGCATGGCCTCCAGGGCCGCCCACAGGTCCGCCAGGAACCAGCTGTGCCGGTCCCCCACCAGGCGCTCCGCCCCCGCCAGGGTGGTGATCCCCACTGAACCAAAGGCCAGATACAGCCCGCCGTCGATCTCCGCCGCCAGCAGAGGGACCTCCATCAGGGCCTCCCGTCCCAGGTCCGGGTCCCCCTCGATCCAGGGCCACAGGTCCTCCAGGAACCCCTTTCCCGCCAGCTGGCGGTAGGGCATCTCCTCCCCGTTGGGGCCCCGGCTCCCCAGATCCAGGACGTCCGGCCCTGTACCGGCGGTCATCTCCTTCATCAGCTGCTGGACGCCGTCGGCGTACCCGCTGTAGTTCCGGATCTCAAGGGTGATCTCCGGGTGGGCCTGGCAAAAACGCCGCACCGCCGTGGTGGAGCTGTATTCCGGGGAAACCGTGCCGTAGACCAGGACCCCGGGCTCGTCCTCCTGAGAGGAAAGGTCCTCACCGCCGCAGGCGGTGAGGACCAGAATCAGCGACAGCAGGGACAGGAACCGGTACGCAGAAAAGCGCTTCTTCATGGCAGCCCCTCCCTGGCCTGCGCCAGTCGTCAAATTGGCTTCCATACAATGTATATTCATGCTACCATACGCAGCGCCTGCCGTCAATCGCTTCTGATAAAATTCCCTTATTTGAGCGATCTCCTCACAGAAACAGCCCCGCGATGTGGTACACCAGGAAGGCTGCCAGCCAGGCGGCCACGAGCTGCCAGCCCAGGGCCAGCGCCGTCCACTTGACGCTGCCCATCTCCCGGCGGATGGTGGCGATGGCCGCCACGCAGGGGGTGTACAGGGCGCAGAAGGCCAGGAAGGCCAGAGCCGCGGCGGGGGAGAAGGTGGCCGCCATCACCGCGCCGGCGGCGGCGTAGTCCGTCAGGGAGAAGTTGTAGAACAGGCTCATGGAGCTGACCACCATCTCCTTGGCGATGAGGCCCGTCAGCAGGGCTACCGCCGCCTGCCACACGCCGAAGCCCAGGGGCTTGAACACCGGGGCGATGAAGCCGCCGAACCAGGCCAGGATGCTGTCGGTGGTGTCCTCCACCATATGGAAGTCCAGGCCGAAGTTCTGGAGGAACCACACCGCCACGCTCATGACGGCGATGACGGTGCCCGCCCGGGTGAGGAAGTCCCGCACCCGCTGCCACACGTGGAGCCAGATGTTCTTGGGCGTGGGCATCCGGTAGGGGGGCAGCTCCAGCAGGAAGGGGGCGGGCTCGCCCTTGAAGATCGTGTGCTTGAGAAGGATGCCGGAACCGATGGCCACCAGCAGGCCCAGCAGGTAGAGGCCGAACACCACCAGCCCCGCCTGGCGGGGGAAGAAGGCGGCGGTCATCAGTCCGTAGATGGGGAGCCTCGCCCCGCAGGACATGAAGGGCACCAGGAAAATGGTCATCCGCCGGTCCTTCTCATTCTCCATGGTCCTGGCCCCCATGACGGCGGGCACCGTGCAGCCGAAGCCCATGAGCATGGGGATGAAGGCCTTGCCGCTGAGGCCGAAATGGCGCAGGGTCCGATCCATGACGAAGGCCGCCCGGGCCATGTAGCCGGAGTCCTCCAGCATGGAGAGGAACAGAAACAGCAGGGCGATCATGGGCAGGAAGGTGAGCACACCGCCCACGCCGGAGATGAGGCCGTCCACCAGCAGGCCCGTGAGCCAGGCGGGGGCCCCCAGATGGTTCAGCCAGCCGGAGACGCCGGGACAGAGGATATTCTCCACAAAGGCGGCGATGCCGTCGGAGAGCCAGGCGCCGGGGCCGGAGAAGGTCACCAGGAATACCAGGAGCATCATCACCAGAAACACCGGGATCGCCCAGATCTTGTGGGTGGCAACGGCGTCGATGCGCTCGGTGACGGTGGGCTTGCCCTCCCGGCTCTTCCGCTTCACGGAGGAGCGGACCGCCCGCTCCACGAACCGGTACCGGCTGTCCGCCAGCAGGGTCTCCCGGTCTCCCAGGGGACTGGCGGCCTCGTACTCCGCGGCGATCTGATCGATGCGCTGAAGGGTGGTCTCCCCCAGGCCCATGGCCTTGGCCACCTCCTCGTCCCCCTCCAGCAGCTTGATGGCCGCCCAGTGGGCGGGGATGCCCAGACTGTAGGCCCGGTCGTGGATGATCTCGCCGATGCGGTGGTGGATGGCGTGGGTGAAATCGTCATACAGGTCGTCCGGTTCCAGAGTATAGCCGGTGTGCATCTGGCGGTGGGCCTCCTCCACCAGCTTGTCGATGTTCTGGTTGTCCCGGGCGGAAATGGGGATCACCGGCACGCCCAGGTGGGCGGAGAGCATATCGCAGTCGATCTGATCCCCCCGCTTTTCCACCTCGTCCATGAAGTTCACCGCCAGCACCATAGGCCGCTCCAGCTCCAGAAGCTGCATGGTCAGGTACAGGTTCCGCTCCAGATTGGTGGCGTCCACGATGTTGATGATGGCGTCGGGCTGCTCCTGGATGATGAACCGCCGGGCCACCAGCTCCTCCATGGAGTAGGGGGACAGGGAGTAGATCCCCGGCAGATCCACCACCGTGAAGCTCACCTCGCCCAGGGTGGCGGTGCCCTCCTTTTTCTCCACGGTGACGCCGGGCCAGTTGCCCACATACTGGTTGGAGCCGGTGAGGGCGTTGAAAAGCGTGGTCTTGCCGCAGTTGGGATTGCCCACCAGGGCTACCTTCCACTGGCGCTGATCGTGGGCCTTGGGGTCGTAGTGCCGGGGGTGCTGGCGCTGCTCATGGACGTGGGAGCGGCGCATCTCCTCCAGCTCCTGGGGGGAGCCGCAGCCCATGGAACAGTGGCTGCAATCCCCGTGGCAGGACGCCCCCAGGTGGTAGGCGGTCTCGCTGACGCCGGCTTTCCGGGCCTCCTGGTCGCTGACGGGCCGCACCTGGATCTGGGCGGCGTCCTCCTTCCGCAGGCTCAGCTCATAGCCCCGGAGCTGCAGCTCCATGGGGTCCCCGAAAGGGGCGATCTTGACCAGCTTCACCGCCGTGCCGGGGGTGAGGCCCATGTCGATGAGCCGCCGCTTCACCGCGCCCCGGCGGTTGCCCACCTGGGATATGATACAGCTCTCCCCGATGGGGAGCTGATCCAGGGTCATAACCTGCTGTGTGGTCTCCATCCGATCACATCCTCTCATTCGATCACAGTTCGGAGTTATTCTAGACAAACTCCCGGCGCTTGTCAATAGCTTTCACGCCTCCCGAAAAAATTTAACAGGGGAGAAAGAGCCGGCAGGCCCGGAGGCGGGCGCACCGGGGACCGCCGGCATATACTGGAGCGGACCCGGAGGCCCCGGCTTTCGGGCGGAAGGGAGGGAACGTCCCTTTTGGAAACATCCATGACCCTGGACCGGCTGCCGATGGGGCGGACCGCCGCCGTATCGTCGGTGAACGCGGAGGACGCCCAGCGCCGCCGGCTGATGGAGCTGGGCTTTGTTCCCGGCGCGGCGGTATCGGCGGTGCAGGCCAGCCCCTGGGGGGACCCGGTGGCCTACGGCGTGTGCGGCGCGGTCATCGCCCTGCGGCGGGCCGATGCCAGACAGATCGCCATCACATAACGCGTCAGGGCCGCCCCTTACGGGGCGGCCCCGGCGCACCCGCCGGCGGCAGCGGCATAGGATGGTCTGTGACCAAAACGCAAGGAGGGCGCGTCCATGTCTGACAACGAAAGGGAAACGGTGATCGCTCTGGTGGGGAACCCCAACGTGGGGAAATCCACCGTGTTCAACGCCCTGACCCATATGCGGCAGCATACGGGGAACTGGCCGGGAAAGACCGTGTCCACCGCCCGGGGCGGGTATACATACGCCGGCAGGGACTACACGCTGGTGGATCTGCCGGGGACCTATTCCCTCCGCCCCGCCAGCGCCGAGGAGGAGGTCACGGCGGACTACCTCCGCTCCGGGGAGGCGGACGTGACGCTGGTGGTGGCGGACGCCACCACCCTGGAGCGGAACCTGGCCCTGGCGCTCCAGGTGATGGAGACGGCCTGGCCGGTGGTGGTGTGCGTGAACCTACTGGACGAGGCGGCGAAAAAGCACATCCAGGTGGACCTGACGGCCCTGCAGGATCTGCTGGGCGTGCCGGTGGTGGGGACCGCCGCCCGTCAGGGGGAGGGGCTGGAGGCCCTGCGCCGGATCCTGGCGGAGACCGCGGAGTCGCCGCCGCCCCGGCCGGAGGCCTCTCCCTGCGTCCGGTGCCGGGGCTGCGCCCAATGCCGGCCGGAGGCCGACCTGGCCCGGGCCGGCCGGATCGCCCGGGCGGTGATGACCATGGACCCGGAGGAGGCGGGGCGGCTGGACCGGCGGCTGGACCGGCTGTTTACTTCCCGGGCCACCGGGATTCCGGTCATGCTGCTGATGCTGGGGGGCATCCTGTGGCTGACCATGGCGGGGGCCAACGTGCCCTCCCGGCTGCTGTCGGAGCTGCTCTTTTCCTGGCAGGAGCCTCTGCGGAGCGCGCTGGAGGCGCTTTCCGCCCCCGGGTGGCTGACGGGGGCGCTGGTGGACGGGATGTACCGGACGGTGGCCTGGGTGGTGTCGGTGATGCTGCCCCCTATGGCGATCTTCTTTCCCCTGTTCACCCTGCTGGAGGACGCGGGGTATCTGCCCCGGGTGGCTTTCAATCTGGACCACTTCTTCCAGCGCTCCGGCGCCCACGGACGCCAGGCCCTGACCATGGCCATGGGCCTGGGCTGCAACGCCTGCGGCGTTATGGGCTGCCGGATCATCCAAAGCCCCCGGGAGCGGCTCATCGCCATCCTCACCAACGCCTTTGTGCCCTGCAACGGGCGGTTTCCCACTCTGGCCGCCCTGATCTCCATGTTCCTGGTCACTGGCGGGGGGCTGGCGGGGACGCTGGGGGCGGCGGCCCTGATGCTGGGGGCCATGGTGCTGGCGGTGGCCATGACCCTGTGGGTCAGCCGGCTGCTGTCCGCCACTGTGCTGCGGGGGATGCCCTCCTCCTTCTCTCTGGAGCTGCCCCCCTACCGGAGGCCCCAGCTGGGCCAGGTGGTGGTGCGGTCTGTGCTGGACCGTACGGTGTTCGTCCTGGGCCGGGCGGCGGCGGTGGCGGCCCCGGCGGGGCTGCTGATCTGGACGCTGGCCAACGTCTCGCCGGGAGGCGTGTCCCTGCTGGCCCGGCTGGCGGGCTGGCTGGACCCCTTTGGGCGGCTGCTGGGTCTGGACGGGGTGATCCTGCTGGCCTTTCTGCTGGGCTTCCCCGCCAACGAGATCGTGGTGCCCTGCATCCTCATGGGCTATCTGGCGGCGGGGTCCCTGACGGAGTACGCCAGCCTGACCCAGCTCCACAGCCTGCTGGCGGCCAACGGCTGGACCGCCGCCACGGCGGTGAGCGCCCTGCTGCTGACCTTGTTCCACTTCCCCTGCGGCACCACCTGCCTCACCATCTGGCGGGAGACCCGCAGCCTGAAGTGGACCGCCCTGGCCATCGCGCTGCCCACGGCGGCGGGGATCCTCTGCTGCCTGCTGGTCCGGCTGGTCTGCGGCGTCTTTCTGTAGGCGCGAAAAGGCCGGGGCGTCTGCCCCGGCCCTTTTGCCGCGAAGCGGTATGGAGTTATCTCCGGTGGTCGTACCACCGGGCCGCGCCCTCGGGCAGGGACAGCACCGCCACCTGCTCCGGCGTGTCCGCCGTCAGCTCCAGCGTATTGCCGGCGTAGCGGCGGATCCTGTCCCGGGGGTAGAGGGCCAGAAAATCGTCCGCCGTGGCGGTGACGGGGAAGCCAACCTCCCCCAGCCGGTAGTGCATGGGAATGACGACTCTGGCCCCGATGGCGTCGGCGATCTGCTTAGCCTCCCCGGCGTCCACGGTAAAGGTGCCGCCTACGGGGATCAGCAGCGCGTCGCAGGGGCCGATGCTCTGGAGCTGGCCGGCGCTGAGGGGGTGGCCCAGGTCCCCCAGGTGGACCACAGTGAGGCCCTCGGCAGTGAAACTGCGGATGGTGTTGGTCCCCCGGAGGGCGCCCCCCTCCGGGTCGTGGAAGGAGGCGGTCTCCCGGACGGTGAAGGGGTTCGTTTTTCCGCCGGTGATGGTCACCTGATCGGTATAGGCGTGGTCAAAGTGGTCGTGGCTGCAATAGACGGCGTCCGCCTCCGCCTTGGTGTCGGGCAGGCCGGGCACCTCGTGAAAGGGGTCCAGCAGAACGCGGAAGCCGCCGCTCTCCAGCAGAAAGCAGGAGTGGCCCAGCCAGGTGATGGTCATAGTAAACGCCTCCTCATACAATATATCTCTATTCTACCCCAGAATGTGAGATCACGCAAGGGGAACGGGAACTTTCTCCGCCCGGGACCGTCTAATGGAACAGAACCCCACAAAAAAGGAGGATGATACGATGAAACGAGTGATGTGCGCGGCCATGGCCCTTGTGCTGGTCCTGTGTCTGGCCGCCTGCGGCGCCGGCGGAACGGACAAGGCCGCGGCGGACTCCGCGGCGAACAGCCAGTTTAAGTCCGACGACGCCCTGTCCGACATGGGCTGGGCGGAGGAGCCAGCGGCTGCCCCGGAGGCGGCCAACCCCGCCTTGACCGGCGATTCCCGGCCTCCCCAGACGAACGCCAAGATGGTCTACACCGCCGACCTGTGGCTGGAGACAAAATCCTTCGACAGCGCCTGCCAGGCTCTGGAGCAGATCGTGGAGGATCTGGGCGGCTACTTTGAGAACCAGAGCCGAGAGCTGGGCGGGAGCTTCCGCAGCCTCTCCGCCACCGTCCGGGTGCCGTCGGATTCCTTCCAGGCGTTCCTGGATCAGGCGGGGGCGGCGGCCCATGTGACCCGTCAGGAGAAAAACGCCGACAACATCAGCGAGGCCTACTACGACACGGAGAGCCGTCTGACCACCCAGCGCACCAAGCTGGAGCGGCTCCAGACCCTGCTGGCCCAGGCGGAGTCCATGGAGGACATCATCGCGCTGGAGAGCGCCATCAGCGACACGGAGCTGTGGATCGAGCAGCTCACCGGCTCCCTGCGGAAGTACGACAGTCTGGTGGACTACGCCACCGTCACCCTCTATCTTCAGGAGGTGTACCGCCTGTCCACGGACCAGGAGACGCCCCAGACCTTCGGCCAGCGGCTGGGCGCAGCCTTCGCCGCCGGCTGGGAGCGGGGCGTGGAGGGGCTGGAGGACTTTACCGTGGGTCTGGCCCGGAACTGGATGAGCGTGCTGATTCTGGCGGCGGCCATCGCCGCGGCGGCGGGCTGCCTGCGCCGCCGGTCCGCCCGCCGCCGGGGAAAGACCCCTCCGCCTCCCCAGAAGCCTCCTCAGGAGCCCCCGCAGGACCCCAGAAGCTGACGGGGGACTTTTCCCTCTGGACAAATGCCGCCGGCGCTGGCATAATAGGGAGGAAGCGGCCAGCCGCCGCGAATTCCACAGAAAAGAGGCGCCGCCTATGAAAAAGCAGCCCGCGGTCCGCTGGATCGCCTACACCGCCATGGGGGTGGCCCTGGCGGCGGCAGCCCAATACCTCGGCACGCTGATCCCGGACATCGCCGTGATCTTCGGGCCCTTCAGCGTCCGGCAGCTCATCACCGGCACGCTGGTCAACTGCGTGCTGCTGGTGTTCACCGCCCGGGCGGGGACCGGCTCCGGTGTGGCCGTGGGCGCGCTGTCCGCTCTGCTGGCGGCGCTGCTGGGCATCAGCAATCTGGCCGTCGCCCCGGCGGTGGCGGCAGGCAACGGCCTGCTGTGCCTGGTCTACGGCCTGCTGACGAGACGGACGGGTCTCCCCGCCCGGAAGGTCCACATCCCCGCCATGCTGCTGGGCGCGGCGGTAAAATGCGCCTTTCTGTGGCTGACGGTACCCCTGCTCCTGGCCGGGGCGGGCCTGCCGGAGAAGCAGACGGCCATGCTGTCCGTCATGTTCTCCTGGCCCCAGGGGGTCACGGCCCTGTGCGGCGGACTTTTGAGCTGGCCCATCCTCTCCCGGCTGGGCCGACGCTGAGGCACCGCCGTGGGAAAAAGGGGACAGCCGCCGGAGGGGCGGGAAAACTGCGTCTATATCCTTCGCTGCGGCGACGGTTCGCTGTACACCGGCTGGACCAACGACCTGGCCCGGCGGCTGGCGGCCCACCAGAGCGGCCGGGGGGCCAAGTACACCCGGTCCCGCCTGCCGGTGGAGCTGGTCTACTGGGAGCGGTACGCCACCCGGGAGGAGGCCATGGCCCGGGAGTGGACTGTGAAGCAGCTCACCCGCCCGCAGAAGCTGGCCCTCATCGAGGGCGGGGAAAAATAGAAAAAGGGGAACTGCCCGGCAGGGCAGTTCCCCTTTTGACGTTTATTTCTGCCGCTGGTTATACGCCCGGAGGCCCAGGGCCAGCAGGTCCATGGCCCGCTCCAGGTCCGCCTGCTTGAGCACATAGGCGATGCGGATCTCGTCCACGCCCCGGCCCGGCGTGGCGTAGAAGGGCTGGCCGGGGGCGAACATCACCGTGTCGCCGTGGTCGCTAAAGTCGGTGAGGAGCCACTGCTGGAATTTGTCGGCGTCGTCCACCGGCAGCTTGGCCATGAGGTAGAAGGCCCCCTCCGGGCAGAGGCACACCACCCCGGGGATCTCGTGGAGCTTGCGCACCACCGTGTCCCGGCGGCGGTGGTACTCCTCCCGGATGGCGTCGAAGTAGTCCGCCGGCAGGCTGTACAGGGCGGCTGCGGCCACCTGGTCCAGGGTGGCCACGCTGAGCCGGGCCTGGCAGTACTTGATGGCGTGGCCCATCAGCTCCCGGTTCCGGGAGATGAGGGCGCCGATGCGGGCGCCGCAGGCGGAGAACCGCTTGGAGACGGAGTCGATCAGGATCAGGTTCTCGCCGATGTCGCCGAACTGAGCGAAGGAGGTCATCTCCTCCCCGCCGTAGACGAACTCCCGGTACACCTCGTCCACCACCAGGAAGAGGCCCCGGTCCCGGGCCACGTCCGCCAGCATCCGGCACTCCTCCGGGCGGAGGACCACGCCGGTGGGGTTGCCGGGGTTGGTGATGAGAACGGCCCTGGTGCGGGGGGTAATAGCCGCCTCCACCCTGGCCCGGTCGGCGTAGAAATAGCCCTCCTCCGGGGTGGTGGGGATGGGACGGATAGACGCCCCGGCGGTGTAGACGAAGGTGCTGTAGTTGGGATAGAAGGGCTCGGGGATGACGATCTCGTCCCCCTCGTCCAGAATACAGTTGAGGGCGATCTGCAGGGCCTCGCTGCCGCCGGTGGTGATCAGCACATCCCCCTCGTCCAGCTCCACGTTCAGCCGCCGGTAGTAGCGGCGGACGGCGTCGATGAGCTCCGGGATGCCGGGGGAGGGAGCGTATTCCAGGACCTTCTGAGAGAAGTCGCTGAGGGCCTGAAAGGCCACGGCGGGGGTCTCGATATCCGGCTGGCCGATATTCAGATGATAGATCTGTTTGCCGCTTGCCCGGGCGGCCACTGCATAGGGGTGGAACTTTCTCATGGGAGAAAGCCCGCACTTTTGTACTTTGCTGGAAAATCTCATAGGGCCGCGCCTCGCTTCTTTCTGAATTTTGCGCCCCGGGTCCGGGCGGCTGCCCGCCGTCAGGCCGCAATTGCACCTATTATAGTATAGCGCCGTCGCTTTTGTCAAGGCGCAGCCGCCCGCCGGAAGGGGGGCCCGGCTCCGGAGGGCGGCGCTTTCGGGCAGATTGCATAGTTGTGGCCGCAAAAACTGTGCAGAACGGATAAATTTCCCGGGCTTCCTTGACTTCTCTCCGGGGAGAAGGTAAACTGACAGTAGTCTGCCGGATCAGGCGGACATTCAAATCATGAGCCGCCCTGCCACTCCACAAAATGGCCCGGCGGACTGACAAGAAAGGAAGAAGCCCGCGTGGGCGTGCGGTGCGGCAGTGTGGAGACCTGTCGTAAGAGGGCCGGAGGCTCCGTTCCCCCGACCTGACGTGGAAGCCGCGGAGGCGGTTCCATGAACGCCCGAACTATGGCAACTGTGTCCCTGAAGAACGTCAAGAAGATCTACCCCCACAGCAACGACCAGAAGAAGCCCAAGAAGCACAAGAAGGGCGAGGCCCCCGAGGAGAAGAAGGCCAATCTGCAGGTCACCGAGCAGGGCGTCGTGGCGGTGCAGGAGTTCAACCTGGACATCGCGGATCAGGAGTTCATCGTTCTGGTCGGCCCCTCCGGCTGCGGCAAGTCCACCACCCTGCGCATGGTCGCCGGCCTGGAGGAGATCACCGAGGGCCAGCTCCTCATCGACGGCAAGGTCATGAACGACGTGGCCCCCAAGGATCGCGATATCGCCATGGTATTCCAGTCCTACGCTCTGTATCCCCACATGACCGTCTATGAGAACATGGCCTTCTCCCTGAAGCTGAAGAAGGTCCCCAAGGACGAGATCGACCGCAAGGTCAAGGAGGCCGCCGAGATCCTGGACATCACCCAGTACCTGGACCGCAAGCCCAAGGCTCTGTCCGGCGGCCAGCGCCAGCGTGTGGCCATCGGCCGCGCCATCGTCCGGGAGCCCAAGGTGTTCCTTATGGACGAGCCTTTGTCCAACCTGGACGCCAAGCTGCGTAACCAGATGCGCGCCGAGATCATCAAGCTGCGCCAGAAGATCAACACCACCTTCATCTACGTGACCCACGACCAGACCGAGGCCATGACCCTGGGCGACCGCATCGTCATCATGCGCGACGGCTTCATCCAGCAGATCGGCACGCCGCAGGAGGTCTTTGACCATCCCGCCAACCTGTTCGTGGCCGGCTTTATCGGCACCCCGCAGATGAACTTCTTTGACGCCAGACTCCAGAAGAACGGCGACGAGTACTCCGTCAACGTCTGCGGCACCACCATTTCTCTGCCCGCGGAGAAGCAGGCCGCGCTGAAGGCCCAGAACACCCCCGCCAAGGACATCGTGCTGGGCATCCGTCCCGACCACATCGTCCTGTGCCCGGAGACCGAGCCTCACGCCATCTCCGCCACCGTGGACGTCACCGAGCTGATGGGCTCCACCATCCACATGCACGTCAACATCGGCGGCAAGGACGCCATCGTGATCCTGCCCACCATCGATCTGACCAACGCCCAGCAGACCAACATCGGCTACGGTTCCAAGATCAGCATCACCTTCGGCGGCAACGTGGTCCATATGTTCGACAAGGAGACGGAGAAGAACCTGCTGTAAGACGGGGCTCCTCTCTACATAGCGTCATATAAGAATATCCCCGCCGTCCAATGACGGCGGGGATATTTTCGCGCGGTTCCCCCGCGGCGGCGCAAAGCGGAGCAAACGCAAAACGCGCGCGCTCCGCGCTTTTCCTGACACGCGCAGGGTATAAAAAAACCCACGCCGGATAGCGTGGATACCATTTCGCCAGAGGGGACCTTATCGCTCGCTGGTGGTGTTGTCGCTGTCATCGTCCTGATCGCCGAAGATCAGATCGTCCACATCGACGCCGGTGAATTCATACGTCATGTTCGCTATCACATCCTTTCTTCTGTTGTCTACGCTCTCAGTATATCACAGTTTGCACAAAAAGCAAGTAAATTTTTTGTTAAGATCGTGTAACAGCGGGGAGGAGGGACGCGCCGCCGGGACCAGGCAGGTCCCGGCGGCGCGCTGGCTGTCAGGTCATTGCCGCGCCGTCCACCCGGAGGGTGACGCCGGTGATATAGCTGGCCAGATCGCTGGCCAGGAACAGGAAGGCGTTGGCCACGTCCTGAGGCTCCCCCACCCGGCCCAGAGGGATCCCGGCGGAGATCCGGGCAACCATCTCCGGCGGCAGGGCCGCCACCATATCGGTGCGGGTCACGCCGGGGGCCACCGCGTTCACCCGGATGCCGTCCCCGGCCAGCTCCCGGGCCAGGCTGCGGGTCATGCCGTTGACGGCGAACTTGGAGGTGGGATAGGCCACGCCCCGGGGCTGGCCGTACTCGGACACCATGGAGCTGGTGTTGAGGATCACGCCGCCGCCCTGCGCCTTCATGATGGGCGCGGCGGCCCAGGAGGCGTAGAACATGGCGTTCACGTTCAGGTCCATGGTTTTGGCGAAGGCCGCGGGATCGTATTCATACAGGGACTCCCGGGCGGATACGCCGGCGTTGTTGACCAGAATGTCCACCCGGCCGAAGGCGTCCCGGACCTGATGGATGGCGTCCGCCACTGCCTGGGCGTCCGTCATGGCGGGCCACAGGCCCATCACGTCCCACTGGGGATTCTCCGCCCGCAGCTTTTCCAGCGCCTTCTCCACCGTCTCCTGCCGGGAGCCGAACAGGGCGACCCTGGCACCGTTTTCCAGAAACGTGCGTACAATGGCAAATCCGATGCCTCTTGTGCCGCCGGTGACGACGGCTGCCTTGTTAGTCAGCAGATCCATGCCGCTGCCTCCTTTTCCAATCGTTCTCCCGGCCAGTATATCCCAGGTTCCGCCGTTCTATGCGGCGGACCGGTCCCGCCGGGGCCTGCTTCCATTATAACCCGCCCGGCCTCATTTGTCAAGCAAAATTTGTCCGCAAAATAAAAACTTATGTCTCCGAGACGTACATTTCCTCCGCCGCCAGCAGGGCGGCCTGCAGTGCTTCCCCGATCTCCACCAGCTCCGCCCGTCCGCAGCGCCCCTCCGCCAGCATCCCGGCGATTCGCTGGAGACTGTCGTCCACCTGCCCCACCAGGTAAGCATATAGCTTTTCGTAGTTCACAGCCATTGTTCTTTCCTCCTCAGTTCAAATTTTGTTATGGGCAATATTGCCGATAACACTTTATCTTCATTATAGGCAATAATGAAGATAATGCAAGAGGAAAGGGGGGGACAGGCTATGATATCCTACGGACCGCTGTGGGAAACCATGAAGCGGCAGGGCGCTACTACCTATACGCTGGAGTGCAGAGGGCCAGTGGTCATCAGCAGCTCCACAGTGCGGCGGCTGAAAGCCGGTGAGTCTGTCTCCACCAATACCTTGGACGCGCTGTGCCAGATTTTAGACTGCGGACTGGAGGACATCATCGCCTATATCCCGGAAACACAGGCCAAATAATCACACAGAAGTGTATATCGCAGTGGAGGGAGGCATAGGCGTGATCGTTTTTGACAGACTATGGGCCACCATGAAACGGCGCGGGATCTCCCAGTACAGGCTGATTCAGGACTACCAGTTCAGCAGCGGGCAGCTGGACCGGCTGCGGAAAAACGCAAGTGTGAGCACCTATACCCTGGACCAGCTCTGCAAAATTCTGGACTGCGGTTTGGATGAGATCGCGGAGTTTCTCCCGGAGGGGGACGAGCCAAACGCGTAAAACAAGGGAGCGGGCAAAAGCCCGCTCCCTCATCGTATTCGCTGCGCTTTCCGGAAGCTCGCCGGGGCTTACTTCTTCCCGAACAGGCCGCCCAGCGCGCTCCCCAGTTTCTCCGCGCCCAGCTTGGCCCTGACGCCGTCCGCCACCTTCTCGATGGTCTCGTCCGGCAGGTCCACGCCCAGCAGCTTCTCCAGAGTGGCCACAGGCTCCTTCTGGAATCTGGCCAGAAGCTGAGGATCAGCCTTGAGCTTGGTCGCCAGCTCCTCGACCTTTCCCCTGACGTCCATGCTTACTTACTTGAAATACCGCTCCAGCAGGCCCTTCAGCGCCTTGCCGTGCCGGGCCTCGTCGCGGGCCATCTCGTGGACGGTGTCGTGGATGGCGTCCAGGCCGTTCTTCTTGGCGCACAGGGCCAGATCGAACTTGCCCTGGGTGGCGCCGAACTCGCAGTCCACGCGCCAGGCCAGGTTGGCCTTGGTGTCGGCCTTCATGTTGGATTCCAGATCCTCGCCCAGCAGCTCGGCGAACTTGGCGGCGTGCTCGGCCTCCTCATAGGCGGCCTTCTCCCAGTACAGGCCGATCTCGGGATAGCCCTCGCGATGGGCGATCCGGGCCATGCACAGGTACATGCCCACCTCGGAGCACTCGCCGTTGAAGTTGGCCATGAGCTGATCGAAGATGTACTTCTTGTCCTCGTCGCTGATGTCCGCGTTGTTCTTCACGGTCTTGGCGTAGATGCCGTACTCATGCTCGGCGGCCAGCTTGGCGTCGGCCTTCATCTCCACGAACTTGGAGCCGGGCACCTTGCAGGTGGGGCAGAACTCGGGGGGAGTGTCGCCTTCGTGAACGTAACCGCAGACAGGGCAGACCCACTTTTTCATAACAATGATCTCCTTTACAATTTAAATTTAAATGTTCCTTTGGATGTGAACGCCTTCCGGCGATTCTACCGCGATGCCGCCGTGATCTTATTCCGGCAGTGGGGGCACAGGCCTCGGTACTCCACGGCGCAGTCCTCCAGCAGGAAGCCGGCGGTGTCCGCCGGAATCTCCATGGAGGTCCAGGGGATATCCGATATGGCGCCGCAGACGCGGCAGCGGGCGTGGCCGTGGGGACGGATGTCCCCGTCATACCGGGTATCGCTGCCAGACAGGCCCAGCCGCTGGACGCTGCCCTCCTCAGCCATCTGGGCCAGGACCCGGAACACCGTGGACCGGCTGATGGTGGGGTGGCTCTGGTGTATGCGGTCATACACCATGGCGGCGGTGGGATGGCAGCGCATCTCGCACAGCGTCTGGTGGATGATCTCTTTTTGAAGAGTATTCCGTGCCATCAGACTGACTCCTAAATGAGATTAAATCCTATTTGATCTGCTATAACTATACCAGACACTGTCTCATTTGTCAAGCGGTATTTTTTCGCCATTCTTGTCAAACCGGCGGGACCGTGCTATAGTAGCGGTATCAAGGAGAAGGAGGGCCGGTATGGGACCCACATATTATACGGTTCAGACCATCAACGGGGACTACGCCTATCTGCTCAGCGACGGCGGGGTAGAGAATCAGGTGGCCATGTTTCTGCTGCCGGAGGGCACGGATGTGGGCAGCCGCCTGCGGTGGGAGGATTTTGAATGGACGCTGGAAGCGTAATGGACCGCCCCGGCGGGGCGAAGAAGGAGAAAACCATGCTGGATCAGATCATAGAGATCGTTCGGGGCGCGGGGGAGATCGTCACCGGCGCCCGGAACATTGCCTCTCGCACCCATGAAAAGACCTCCGCCGCCGATCTGGTGACGGAGTACGACGTGGCGGTGGAGAACTATCTGAAGCGGGAGCTGCTGGCGCTGCTGCCGGAGGCCGTGTTTTACGGCGAAGAGGAGCAGGAGAACGCCGATCCCACCCGGGGCTGGGCCTTCATCGTGGACCCCATCGACGGCACCACCAATTTTGTCCGGGGCCTGCGGCAGAGCGCCATCTCCGTTGCCCTGGCCAGGGACGGCCGGGTGGAGCTGGGCGTGGTGCTGGACCCCTATAAGGAGGAGCTGTTCTCCGCCCGGCGGGGCGGCGGCGCGTTTTTGAACGGACAGCCCATCCATGTCAGCGATAAGCCCCTGAGCCAGGGGATCTTCGGCATGGGCACGGCCATCTACCGCCGGGAGTATCTGGCGCCCACCATGGGCCTGGCGGAGCAGCTCTTCCGCCGCAGCTGCGATTTCCGGCGGCTGGGGTCGGCGGCCCTGGACCTGTGCAACGTGGCCTGCGGCCGGACGGAGCTGTTTTTCGAGTACAGCCTGTGTCCCTGGGACTACGCCGCGGCGTCCCTGCTGGTCACCGAGGCCGGCGGCGGGATCTGCACCCTGGAGGGGCGGCCGCTGGAGCTGAGCCGCCGCTGCTCCGTCTGGGCCAGCAACGCCGTGAATTATGGGCTGCTGAAAGAACTGGAGATCTGAAAGCCGGAACGAGCCGAGAGAAGAGGCCCGGAGCAAGCTGCTCCGGGCCTTGTTTACGCCTCCTCATATCTTGCCAGGGCGCTGCGGGCCAGGTCCTGGAGGGCCTGCACGGCGGAATCCGGGGCCAGCAGCTTGGCCCGGCCCCCAAAGCCCAGCACCCAGGTGAGAAAGGTGGGGCTGACGTCTACCTGGGCGGAGACCAGGATTCGGTCCCCCTCCCGGCGGTAGCGGGCCTCCTGGCCGAACCGGTCCATGGCCACGTTGATCAGGCTCTGGTCCAGCTCCAGCGTCACCCGCTGCGGCTCGCCGCTGTGCATATCGAAGATGGTCCGGGTGTAGGCGGCCAGGTCGAAGCCCTCCGGCAGCCTGGCCCGGGGGCAGTTCTCCAGGACGCTCAGCTCCTGCATCCGGTCCACCCGGAAATGGATGTACTTCTCCTCCTGAGGCCGGTAGGCGATGAGGTAGTAATTGCGGTCCACCGCCAGGGCCACGGGGCTTTCGTCATACCAGGCGCCGCCGTGGCGCAGCACACGTCCGCCCTCCGGGGACCAGTCAAAGTAGCGGAAGCGGATGCGGACGTTCCGCTGGATGGCGGCGTTGATGCCGTCGATGTTGTAGTAGAGCTGCTCGTTGTGGGTCTTGACCCGGTCCAGCACGTACACCTGGCGGCGGAGCTGGACCGCCTGGGCCCGGCTGGCGAGGCCCTCCAGCTTGCGGATCAGCTCCATGCTCTTTTTCACGGTGAGAAAGGGGGAGGACTGGACCACGTCGATGAGCAGCTTCAGCTCCGGGAGCTGGAACTCCCGCTGGCCCAGGTAGTAGCGGTGGGCCTTGCCCCGGACGTAGACGATGTCCATGCCGAACTGCCGCAGCAGCTCCAGGTCGTCGTACACGGCCTTTCGCTCCGCGGGGATGCCCAGATCGTCCAGATAGGTCAGAATGTCCTCCATGGACAGGGGGTGTTCCTGGTCGCTGCCCTCATAGAACAGCCGGGCCAGATACAGGATCCTGAGTTTCTTGTGGGCCATGTCGCGCCTCCCGCAGAGAAATTGTTTCCTACACTGTATCGCAATTTGCGCCGAAACGCAAGAGCGCGGCCCGCCGGATTACAGCGATCTCACGAAATTTGATCCAAATTTCATGAGATCGGGGCTGTACAAACGGGCGGGGCTATGATAGACTGACAGTATAGACCGGTCTGACCGGCCGCAAAAGGGCCCTTTTGCTCTGTTATGCGCAGCATAACAGAATGGGGCGTTCAGTACGAAGGAGGAAGAATGATGAAGAAACGGATATTAGCGATATGCATGGCCCTGTGTATGATGCTGTCCGCCGTGCCGGTGGCGTTCGCGGCGGAGGGGGATGCGCCTATTTTTGAAATTTCCGACACAGGAAACGATGAGCTTGACGGAACGTATACATCAATTCCTGAGGCCATGATGGCATATATCGAGAACGGCCAGCCTGTATGTAAAATGTATTTGTTGGATGATGCCGAAATTTCTATTGGGGACAATCCTGATTTTCCTGATTTTCCACCTATTGGAATTTGGCTCTTTGGGAATGACGCATCATCTGTTCTGGACCTGGGCGGCCATACGCTGACCGTGACAGGAACAGGTTTTGCGATCATAAGTCTTGCTTCAAGTGATCCTAGCATTGTTAACGTTATTCAAAACGGGAAAATTATTCTGAATGGTGAAAATTTAGTTGGAATCCTCAATAGAAATGATTACCTAGAGATCAGAGATGTTCAGATCATTGCGGGCGAAGATGCCAGTGATGTCGTTGGTATTAGAATGGGCATGCCGGGTGGCGGCATACATCTAGCCGGGACAACCATTAGGAATTGTCAAGTCGCGCTGGGAGAAAAAGGTACAGCTATCGTAGATGAGCAGAGTAAAGATCAGAATCCGGAGCTAAAAACCTTTATTTATTCCGGACAGTTTTCTGAAAATCCCGTTTCAGAAGATAACAATAGTATTATTTTCGCAGAGGGTTCTTCTCCCCTTAAACCCCTCCCTGACGGCGTAGACCCAGATACTACCGTCATCACCTCCGAGGCCACCACCGCCATGATCGTCAAGGACGGCAACGCCTACCTGTACGACACTCTGCAGGAGGCGGTGGACGCGGCGGAGAGCAAGCAGACCGGCTCCGGGGCCGTCCAGATCTCCCTGCTGAAGCAGCCGGAGGACAAGGCCGTCACGCTTCCCGACGGTGTGGACCTGACCATCAAGCCGCTGGGTGATGCCGACATCGACACGGGGGCTGTCAAACTCGAGGATTCCAACGGCCAGAAGGTCGAAATCGGTGAGAACGGCCAGCTTACGCCCGCCGAGATCAACGTCACCGGCGTGGAGTTGGATAAGACCACCCTCTCTCTGGTGGAGGGAACGACGGGCAGCTTGACCGCCACTGTGGCTCCCGAGAACGCCACCGACACGACCGTGACCTGGGCTTCCGATAATCCCAGCGTGGCTGCCGTGGACCAGAGCGGTAAGATCACCGCCGTGTCCGAGGGCACGGCCACCATCACCGTGACCACCACCGACGGCGGGTTCTCCGACAACTGCGCCGTCACCGTAACCGCCAAGGCCGTTACCGTTACATTCGAGGGCGCGGACGTCGATCCCATCACGGTGCTGCCCGGTACGGAGATCGAGCTGCCCACCCCGGACGACACCCGTGATGAGATCT
>CATZRD010000023.1 GCA_958423465.1 uncultured Oscillospiraceae bacterium
GCCGAGTGGTGGAAGCAGCTCTACGGCGAGAGCGAGGGCAAGGAGGGCAAGGGCCTCTTCCCCGCCAGCGTGGAGTTCACCGCCGACCTGCACTCCATGGGCCAGTATATCCAGCAGGGGGAGCGGCTGATGTTCGAGACCGTGGTCCGCTTTGCCGGGAACTGCGGCGAGCTGAAGGTCCCCTATGACGAGGCCGACGGCGACGGTCTGAACTTCCTGGCCGGGAAGGACATGGACTTCATCGCCACCCAGGCCATGGACGGCACCCTGCTGGCCCATGTGGAGGGCGGCGTGCCCAACCTGATCGTCCGGGCCGGCAAGATCAGCGCCTACACCTGCGGCGAGCTGATCTACTTCTTTGAGTACGCCTGCGGCCTCAGCGGCTACCTGCTGGGGGTGAACCCCTTTGACCAGCCCGGCGTGGAGGCCTATAAGAAGAACATGTTCGCCCTTCTGGGCAAGCCTGGCTATGAGGAGAAGGGCGCGGCCCTCCGGGCGAAGCTGGGGAAGTGAACACTCTGTGAATTTTCAGGAAAAGTGATTTTCCCCGTTGTGTTTCCCTTCCGCCTGTGTTATGCTATAGACACAATAAGTCCGCCAAAAGAAGAAAAGGAGTGATTTCATATGGTTAGACTTATCATGAGCGCCTCCGGCGAGGGCAAGACCAAGCAGCTGATGGAGCTGATGGACGCCGCCGCCGAGACCGCTGTTGGATGCATGGTGTGCATCGAGCCCACCCGCAATATGAGCTATAATCTGCACCATCAGACCCGCCTGGTGGACGCCTCCGAATTCTCGATCAGCAATTTTGAGACGCTGCGGGGCTTCATCTGCGGCCTGTATGCCGGCAATTACGATATTACCCACATCTTCATCGACAACCTGTGCAAGGTCGCTCACAGCACCAACGACCGGGAGATCGGCGATTTCCTCACCTGGCTGGACACCTTCAGCTCCCCCCTGGGGCTGAAGATCATCGCCACCATCAGCGCCGACCCCGAGACCGCCACCGATGTGATGCGGAAGTTCATGTAACAGAGGGCGAAGCCGCCGGGGCCAGCTGGCCCCGGCGGCTTTCCCTGTTCCGGGGCGTCCGGTCCCGGCATTGACAGGCCGGAGCCGGGCGGCTATAATAGCAGAAAAACCGCGGCCCGGGGGGCGCTGCTCCCGGACCGGGGCCCAAGGAGGTTCGCCATGTACCAGATCAAACGAATCACCGACCGGGAGGGCGTCGCCAAGGCCGACCCGGAGAGTCGGGCCAGAGTGGGCTGCGTGGGCGAGGCCCGGATGGAGGACAAGTGCGTGCTCATCCACTGCGTCCGGGACCGGCGGGGGGAGGTCTGCGACCGCTACATCCGCACCAGTCTGGTCCAGTCCTGGAAGAAGGACAAGGAGACGGGCCGCATCGTGGTGGAGACCTGCAACAGCGTCTACTACCTGGACCCGGTGAAGCCGTGACGGCGGAGCGGGGGTCTCTGGGCCTGTATCTCCACATCCCCTTCTGCCGGAGCAAGTGCCGGTACTGCGACTTCTACTCCCTGCCCCGGGCGGAGGGGGAGATGGACCGCTATGTCCGGGCTTTGACGGCCCAGCTCATCCGGCAGGCGCCCCTTACCGCCGGGTACGGGGTGGATACGATCTATTTCGGCGGCGGCACTCCCTCCTATCTGGGGTGGCGCCGTCTGACGTCCCTGCTGGAGACGGCGCTGGACCACTATCGCGTCTGCCCGGACAGCGAGATCACCCTGGAGGCCAATCCGGACAGTCTGGAGGACCCCGGCCAGGTGCGGGAGCTGGTCTCCGCCGGGTTCAACCGGGTCTCCCTGGGGGTCCAGTCCGCCGACGACGGGGAGCTGCGGGCCATGGGCCGGGTCCACACCTTCGCTCAGGCCCGCTCGGCGGTACGGGCCGCCCGAATGGGGGGAATCGAAAATCTGTCCCTGGACCTGATCTACGGCCTGCCGGACCAGACCATGGACCGGTGGCGGCGCACCGTGGAGCGGGTGCTGGAGCTGGAGCCGGAGCACCTGAGCTGCTACGGCCTGAAGCTGGAGGAGGGGACCCCCCTGTGGCGGCAGCGGGAGGAGCTGACCCTTCCCGACGGGGACCGGCAGGCGGATATGGTCCTGTGGACCGTGGACCGGCTGGCGGCGGCGGGCTATGAGCAGTACGAGATTTCCAACTTCGCCCGGCCGGGCTTCGCCTCCCGGCACAACCAAAAGTACTGGGACCTGTCGCCCTATCTGGGCTTCGGCCCCGGGGCCCACTCCGACTTCGGCGGCGTCCGGTACGCCTGGGCCAGGTCCCTGGCAGACTACTGCCGGGCGATCGAGGACGGCGGGGAGCCGCCCCTCTCCGAAAAGGCGGCCATCTCCCTCCGGGAGCGGGCCGGGGAGTATGTGATGCTGGGCCTGCGCACTGCCCGGGGCCTGGACCGCCGCGCCTTTGAGGACCGGTATGGCCTGTCCTTCGCCCCGGTGGAGCGGGTTTTGGAGGGGCTGGTGCCCACGGGCCACGTTCTCCCCCTGCCGGAGGGCCGGTGGCGGCTGACGCCCCAGGGGTTTCTGGTGTCCAATCAGATCATCGGCCTGGCGCTGGAGGCGCTGGAGGAGGAGTAACGGAGGGCGGCAAGCATACAGGGAGGCCCCGGAGGCGTTTTTCGCCGCCGGGGCCTCCTTGTCGGCCGTTGGATGACCGGGGACCCTATTCAACAGGAAGGTACCGATCCAGATATTCCTCGATCTTCTGGTAGTATTGATGAAATTCCTGATGGTCGTTCTGCAGTCCGTGGCCGGAGTGCTCCAGAACGATGTAGTCGTGGGGAACGCCGTGGGCGGTGAGAGCTTCGTCCAGCCGGATGGAGGCCGGGAAGCTCTGGACCTTGTCGTGCTTGCCGTAGGCCATGAGGGAGGGCGCCGTGCCGCCGTCCACCCACAGCAGGGCAGAGACGTCCTTCATGGCATCGTCGTAAGCGCTGGTACCGAACAGGTCCGGCGTGATGGACCTGCCCGCCATGACGCTGAAAAGGCCCGCGGCGGCCGCGTTGGATTCCTCCGTGCCCCGGTCCAGACCGTAGCAGCCCCAGTCCTCCGGGTAGAAGCTGGAGGGACCCACCGCGCCGAACACCATCTTCACCGGCGCCGGGGCGGTGTCCGCGTCCCGGTAGGCGTATAGCATCGCCAGACAGTGACCTGCCGAACCGCCGGCGATTGCCATTGCGTCAATGGGATAGCCCAGGTTTTCCGCCTGGGCAGCCACCACCGGGACGGCCTCCTTGATTTCCATGGACTGGGTATAGATGTTGGCCTCGGGATGCTGCTCGCTGAAAAGGGTATAGTTGATTCCCGCCGCCACATAGCCCTTGGAGCACAGCCACTGGAGCATCCCGGCGTCGTCGGCCTTGTCCCCGGTGGTGAACCCGCCCGCGTGGAGGTAGACCACCAGACCGTAGCTCTCTTTGGAGGTGTCAGCGGGCACATACAAGTCAAACTTGTTGGCTTCGCCCACGCCGTAGGGAATGTCCGTATGGACGGCGCCCACATCACTGCTCCAGTCGGCCTCGTAGTCCTTGGCCCAGGAGGGCGGGATCTGCTTGCTGATCGCGCCCAGGGCCGCAGCGGCGATAAAAGCCGCTATGTACAGCAGCATCCACTTCACCCTCCCCTTTTTTCTCGGCTTTTCCGCCGCGCTTGTCTGTCCGCTCATAGAAAGTTCCCTCCCAGCAGAGTGCCGCCCATCAGCAGGTTCATAAAAGCCCGCAGGGCCAGGCGGCCCACCACGATGCCCGCGATCACCACGATGGCCAGGATCAGCAGACGCTTTTTCGTAAGCGACATGTTCCGATCTCCTCTCAGATCATTTTCTGTTGACAGCGCCAGGAAAAGGCGCTATCATATTGCCAATACAATTGTATCGGCGAGACGATTGTATCATATCTTTTTTTGCTGTCAACAGAGGATGAGAAAATGGGACAAAACGCAGAAAATGTATCACCGATGAGCAATGCGGGGCGCAACACCTATGTGGTGGAGCGGCTCACCGCCGCTCTGCTGGAGCTGCTGGAGGAGGAGCTCCTGGCGGAGATCCCCGTCAGCCGCCTCTGCCGGCGGGCCGGGGTGGGCCGGGCCTCCTTTTACCGCAATTTCGAGAGCAAGGAGGACATTCTGCGGGCGTATATCGGCAAGCTCTTCCGCGACTGGACCGACGAATACGAGCAGAGGGAGGACGCGCCCCTCAGCGCGCTGGTGGAGGCGCTGTTCGGACATTTTACGGCCCACCGGGCGTTTTACCAGCTGCTGAACGAGAGGGAGCTGACATACCTTCTGAAGGATGTGATCCTCGGCCTGTGCGGCCCCAAACCGGAGCACACCGCCATAGAGGCCTATGCGGGAGCCTTCGCGGCCTACAGCCTCTACGGCTGGATCGAGACGTGGTTCCAGCGGGGGATGCGGGAATCCCCGGCGTTTCTGGCGGAGCTGTTCCGGTCCCAGGGCCTGTAGCCTGGCGGAACAGAAAGGAGGTCCCGGCGGCGTTTTTCGCCGCCGGGACCTCCCGGTATGCTGTTCGATCGATGCCCGCCGATGACCGGGGACCCTATCCCACCGCCGCGGGCAGCTCCGTCAGGGAGGCGTACAGGTCCGCCGCCGCCTGGCCGAAGGCCTGGGCGGAAAAGCGCAGGGCGGACTGCCTGGCGCCCCGGGCCAGGGCGTCCCGCAGGGCCGGGTCGTCCAAAAACCGGTCCAGGCAGGCCAGGAGATCAGCCTGCTCCTCCCACTGCCAGCCGTTGACGCCGTCCTCCACCACCCCCTGGACGCACAGGTCCCGGCGGCACAGCACCGGCACCCCCGCCGCCAGAGCCTCAAAGTAGGTCAGACCCTGGGTCTCGCTGGTGGAGGCGGTGAGGAACAGGTCCCCCAGCTGGTAGTAGTCCCGGACCCGGTCGTGGGGAACCATCCCGGTGAACACGGTATGGAAGGGCAGCTCCGCCGCCCGCTCCTCCAGGGCCTGCCGGCAGGGGCCGTCTCCCACCACCAGAAAGGTGAAGTCCCGCCGCCCGCCGGCGGCCAGAGCGTCCAGCACCCGTTCCAGCTCCTTCTCCTTGGCCAGACGGCCCAGGTACAGCAGGATGGGCCGGTCCTCCGGGACGCCCAGGCGGTCCAGGGCCCCCGCCCGCCAGGCCGGGTCCGGCTCCCCCCGGAACCGGTCCAGGTCGATGCCCGTGGGGATCACCTCCAGACGGCAGGTCACGCCGTAGCCCTCCAGCAGCGCCTTCACCTTGCCGCTGGGGGCGATGATGCAGGCGCTGCGGCTGGCTACCCACCGGGAAAAGGCGGACACCACCTGACGGCCCATCCGGCGGCTGGGGAGGACGTAGTGGGTGTAGTCCTCGTACACCGTGTGGTAGGTATGTACGATGGGGATATCCAGCTTTCGGTGGAGGGCGTGGGCCACCCGGAAGGTACTGAACTCACATTGGGAGTGGATGATGTCCGGCCGCCACTCCGCCAGCTCCCGCAGTACCCGCCGGCTGCGGCCCAGCCGCAGCCGGGCGCCCGGATAGATCCGGGCGGCGCTGACGGAGCCGAGATAATAAACATTGCCCTCCCGATAGGAGCGGTGGCTGCCGGAGAGGGTCACCACCCGCACCTCGTGGCCCAGCCGCTCCAGTTCCCGCTTCAGCAGCACTACGGAAAAAACCACGCCGTTGACTACGGGGCTGTACCAGTCTGTTGTGATAAGCACTTTCATATGATCCACCGCCCCGGAGGAGGCGCTCCTTCTTCTGCTTGTCTGGGCCTATCATACAGAAAACCGCCGCCCTGCGCAAGAAGGCGGCGGAAATTTTATAAATTCTTAATACCCCTCATGGAGCGCCTTATCCGGCGGAGAACAAAAGGAGGGATGTCCGCGCGGGCATCCCTCCCCCGGAAGCGTGCCCTACGCCCCCAGCGCCCCGGCCCGGTCCAGGATCACCAGCAGCCGCACCATGTCATAGCTGAGATCCAGACCGTCGCCGCCGCCGGTCAGGAAGCCCCCGCGCACCAGCTTTTCCACCGTGGACTTTGCCCAGTCCGGGCACTCCGAAACCGTGTTGTACCGCGTCTCGCGCATGACAGCTTCCTCCTCGTAGTCGGGCCGGACGGCCCCCAGGACGTATTTGCCGGGGCGCTGCCGCTCCATGACCTGGCCGCCGTCGGCGTCGTTTTCCCCGCCGGTATTGCCCTCGATGGCCCGGACGCCGTCCGGCAGCGCCTGGGACACGATTCCGCAGTGGTCCGCGGCCGCCCCGCCGGGGAAGTCGTAGATCGCCACGTCCCCGGGCCGGTAGTCCCCGGTCACCCAGCGGCCAGCCGCCTGGGCGGCCCGCATCAGGTCCCCGCAGGAGGCCGTCCGCTTCGGCAGCGCCACCCCCGCCTGGGCGAAGCACCACTGCACGAACGCCATGCACCAGGGGTAGCCGCTGCCGCTGACCTCCCGGCCATAGTACCAGGTGTTGTAGCGGACGCGGTTGCTGCCCGGCGGAGACTCCCGGACGCCGATCTCTCCGGCGGCGATGGCCAGCAGCGTCTTACAGGTCCCCATGGCCGGCTTCCCCGCCGGGGCCGCTCTGGGACTTTTGCGCCTGGGTCCCGAAATAAAACGCGATGATCACCGCGTAGATGGTCAAAAAATCCTGGGAGACCTGCCCCCGGCAGGTCTGCACGGCGAACACGATGGTGAGGACCAGCGTCACCAGGCTCTTGACGCTGATGAGGTTCGCCGCCTTCTTCTGAATGGTCTCCATGATGATAGTCCTTTCCGGGCGGCATTTCGCCGCCCTGCCAATGGTTGTCACGCTTGCCTCACGGCTCAGCGCTTCCTACTTGACAAAGCGGCGAAATCGGCTATAATGAAAGTACAAGGGCGCTGTTGCGAGACGGTCAGCCCTCAAAGACGATCAATCAAAATGTTGACCGCTCGGGTGGCTTCCGGGCGGTCAACACGCTTTTGGGGCAAAATACATCGCAATCGCAAGGACTACGAGTAAGCACACCAGGAACCGCAGGAATTGCTTCCTGCGTCCGGCACCCATCCGCATCACCCCCTCTCACAAGGGAGTGGCTAACCGCCTATGTAGCAACAGTGCCCAGGGTCCCCTTCGGGACGGCTCCATCATACCAAAGGCGCTCCGCTTTGTCAATTCCTGTCATTTCCGCCGGTGTCCAGGTCGGACGCCGGTATTACTTTTTGCCCAGGCCCACAGCCGGGTCAGGAACCCCGGCCTCCGCCGCCTACCGGCCGCCGGAGGTTTCCAGGTCCTCGATCCGGTGGTTGGCCACCTTGACCTTCTCCTCCAGCAGGAGCTGCTGCTCCTCCAGCCGGTAGGTCCGCTCGATGACCTGGTTGTGCTTGTCCACCTTCTTCTCCAGCTCCTCCAGCCGGTAGGCGATGAGGGCGGCGCTTCGCCGGTTGGCCAGCCAGCTCCCCGCCAGCGTCCCCGCCAGCGCCAGCGCCGCCACGATGATCGATGTCAGGTCCATATGTTACCTCGCTTGTCGTATGCTTCTCACGGCGCTCCGCCTACGGCTTGGAAAGACGCTCCACCGCGTCCCAGGTCCGTCCCTCCAGGTCCGCCCAGGTGGGCCGGATCAGATCCAGCAGCCGCCAAGTGGCGGCGTAGGCGCAGATCAGGCTCGCCGCGCCGGCGGCGGGATAGACCGCTCCGGACGCCCCCAGACCGCTGAGGGTCACGGAGGCCGTTACCGGGGTGACTCCGTCTCCCGTCAGGGCAAGGCGCGCCAGCGCCGCCTGAAGGGAGGCGGGAAGGATCACGCCGCCGGGGCTGTACCGGGCGGTCAGCGCGCCCCCCGTCCTGCTGACCGACCAGCCCGCTCCGGCGGCGGTCAGCGCGCCGGCGCCCTCTCCCGCCGCCGTTACCGTCAGGGCCGTCACCCGCACCGCCCGGGAGATGTCCGCCATTCCGGCCAGGGAGGCGCTCTCCCCGGCGGAGAAAAAGCCGCCGGGCACGTCCCAGACGTCCTTCAGAGCGGCCGCAAACCCCTCCCCCGTTCCCTCCAGGGCCAGGAGCACCCGGGGGACCAGAGCCTCCAGCGTCTCCTCCCGCCGGGAGGGAAGGCCCAGAGCGGTCAGCTCGTCCGCCAGATCGTTCCGCAGCCGGCGCAGCAGCGCCAGCCGTTCCGCTATCGCCATATCAGCCGCCTCCCACGATGTCCGCCAGAACGGCGTCCAGATCCCCCAGAGCGCTCTGGATGGCCCGGTACACGCCGCCGCTGGCGACGGGGTTGCCGCTGTCCGGGGCGGGGGCGGCGTCAAAGGTCAGGGCGTCCTGCTTGCCCTTCAGCGCCGTTTTGACCAGATAGAAGGCGAAATGCAGGGCGCTGCCGCCGGTATGTCGTGTTGCCGCCATATGCCGTCACCGCCTTATACCACCACGGAATCCCAGATGGCCTGGACCTCCTGGTTGGTCAGCTCCGTGATCTCGCTGGAGAGCACATAGCCGCTGAGGTCGTAAAAGCCCCCCAGCACGTCCCAGGCGAAGCCCTCGCCGGACTGGACCGCCGCCACGTTGGTGCCTCCGGGGTATTTTCGCCCCGCCCCCTCCAGAAAGGCGTCTGAGGTGGTGAAGGCGTCGGTGACGTTGTAGACGAAGCCCAGATTGGCCTGGGCGGGGACCGGCAGGTCCGCGAAGGCGACAGCGCCCTGGGGCTTGTACACCCGGGCGTTGGCCGCGCTGATCCTGGCGTCCACCTGGGCGGCGGTCTGATACCCCTTGGCGGAGATTGCCGCCTCCACGTTGGCCGCCGTCTGGTAGCCCGCGTCGTTGGTCACCTGGGACACCTTGGTGGGCACGCTGGAGGCCGGGGCGTAATAGCCCGGGGCCTGTCCGCCCAGCTTGTCGGCGTTGGCCGGATTTGTTTTTGCGTCGTGATGCTGCTGCTCTCCTTGTCGATGACGCCGTCGTTGTCGGCGTCGTAGGTGAGCTTCAGCATGTCGCCGTAGCCCAGAGCGCCCAGACTGTCCTTCATTTCCTTGATCTTGCCGTCCAGGACCTTGCCCTGGGCGGCGGAGAGGGCGTTCACCCTGCTGTCGCTGGTGAGGACGTCCTCCACTGTGGTCCGGTTGGCCCCCTCGGCCACGGCGGCCAGCTTGGCCTTCTCCGCCGGGGTGTAGTCGCTGGTGCTGAGGCCCTTGCCGGGCTCGGCGTCCACCTTGCCCTTCAGGGCGGTCTTGACCAGCTGCACCAGCATGGTGAGGGCGTTTTCCCCCGCGTGTGTTTTCTGACTCATCAATGATCTCCTCCGCTTCTCTTTATTTGACGCTGTTCCAGATTCGCATAATGTCCTGGTTGGTCAGCTCCGTCAGCTCCCGGTCCAGCTGCCGGGAGACGTCCTCCTCCGTGAGCTGGGCGGCCAGTTCCGCCGTAAGTCCCGTGATGGCCCCGATGGGGTGCTGGTCCGCCGCCTCCCGTCCGGTCAGCCTGCGGTGGTCCGTGACGCCGGGAGGCCCGGACCCCGCCAGCTCCACCACGATCTTCGGTCCCGGCTCCAGCCCAGCCGCCAGCAGGGGGACAGGCGCCACTGTTCCCCGAACTTCAGCCGTCATAGGTGTTCTCCCTTCCCACGGTGAAGTCCGAGGGCTTCACGATGGTCTTTACTCCCAGGTCCGTGAAGGTGACCTGCACGTCGTAGCTGTACACCCCGAAGGCCAGACCGGCGGTATCCTCCGGCGTGAAGCACACCACCGCCTTTCCGTCCTCTGTAAACGCGTCCACCCGCTTGCGGATCAGCGCGGCACCCCGCCCCGGGCAGCGGCGCACCGTCAGCTCCACCACGTCCCCCGGGGCGAAGGGCCGGTCCGGACAGGACACTATCAGGGTCTCGTCATCGCCCCGGGTCATCCGCAGCCCGGCGGCTCCGATCAATTCCATCCTCTTGTTCCTCCTCCCTGTTTTTTCGCGAGGGGAGGCCGCCTCCCCTCGCCTATAGGCTCCGCTTTGCTCTTTGTTGCACGGAAACGTGCAACGGTCCGGGGAAAATGTTCCGTCCGGCGGCGCAAGAAAGGCCGGTCCCGGAAAACCAGCGGTTTTCCGGGACCGGCCTTTCAGGAGAGGGCGGGGAAGGAGGGACCATCAGCCCTGGCCGTAGTAGGCGCCGGGGCCGTGCTTGCGGAGATAGTGCCTGTCCAGCAGCTCCTGCTGCATGGGCTGCCAGCCGGGGTTCAGAGCCATGGCGTGGAAGTCCATGAAGGCCACCTCCTCCAGCACCACCGCGTTGTGGACGGCGTTCATGGGATCTGTCCCCCAGACAAAGGGACCGTGGCTGCGGACCAGCGCCGCCGGGACCTGACTGGGGTCGATCCCCCGCTGTCGGAAGGTCTCGATGATGACGTTTCCGGTCTCCTCCTCGTACGCTCCGGCGATCTCCTCGGGCGTCATGGGCCGGGTGCAGGGGATCTCCCCATAGAAGTAGTCCCCCTGGGTGGTGCCCAGGGCGGGAACGCCCCGGCCCGCCTGCGCGAAGGAGGTGGCCCACCGGCTGTGGGTGTGGACCACGCCGCCGATGGCGGGAAAGGCGTTATAGAGGGCCGCGTGGGTGGGGGTGTCGCTGGAGGGCTTGTACCGGCCCTCCACCCGCTCTCCGGTGGTCAGGGAGACCACCACCATATCCTCCGGGGTCATGCCGTCATAGGCCACCCCGGAGGGCTTGATGACCATGAGCCCCCGTTCCCGGTCCACCCCGGACACATTGCCCCAGGTAAAGGTCACCAGGCCGTGCGCGGGCAGCAGCAGATTGGCCGCGCAGACCTGTTCTTTCAGTTCTTCCAGCATGGTCGGCACCTCACTTCAGCTTCCAGGCGATGTCGTTCCAGAAGAGCTCCTTCTCCAGGCTCTCCACCGTGGTGCCCCTGCCGATGTGGACGAACTCGACGCCCATGATGGCGCACCAGTCCTTCATCATCTCTGCCGTCACGTCGTAGCTGAGCACCGTGTGGTGGGCGCCTCCGGCGGTGATCCAGCACTCCACCCCGGTGGTAAGGTCCGGCTCCGCCTGCCACATGACCCGGGCCACAGGTAGGTTGGGCATGGGCATGATGGGCCTGACGCAGTGGATGTCCTGGCAGATCAGCCGCAGGCGGCCGCCCATATCGATGAGGCTCACCACGATGGCGTCCCCCTCTTTGCCCTCGAACACCAGCCGGGCGGGGTCCTTCTCGTTCATGCCGATGCCCAGGTGGTGGGTCTCGATTCTGGGACGGCCCGCCGCCACGCTGGGACAGACCTCCAGCATATGGGCGCCCAGAGAGTACTGCTGTCCCTCCGCCAGATGGTAGGTGTAGTCCTCCATGAAGGCGGAAGCGCCGTTCCCACCCTCGCCCATGGCCTTCAGGATGGCGGTCATGGCGCTGACCTTCCAGTCCCCCTCGCCGCCGTAGCCGTAGCCCAGACTCATCAGGTGCTGGCTGGCCAGGCCCGGGAGCTGCTCCATGCCGTAGAGATCCTGGAAGGTGTTGGAAAAGGCCATGCACCCCTCGGCGTCCATCATCCTCTTCATGGCGATCTCTTCCCGGGCCTGATAGCGGACATGGTCCAGCTTGTCGGTGGCCATGTCGTACTTTTCCTGATACTCGGCCATCAGCGCGTCGATCTCAGATTCGGTGACGGCGTTCATCTCCTTCACCAGGTCGCCTACGGCCCAGGTGTTCACCTGCCAGCCCAGCCTGGTCTGGACCTCCACCTTGTCGCCCTCGGTGACGGCCACTTCCCGCATATTGTCCCCGAAGCGCATGACCTTCATGGACCTGCTGACCGCCGCGCCCACGGCGGTGCGCATCCAGCCGCCCAGACGGCGGAGGACCTTCTCATCCCGCCAGTACCCGGCGATGATCTTCCGGGGCAGGCGGAGCCGCGCGGCGATGAACCCGTGCTCCCGATCGCCGTGGGCGGCCTGGTTCAGGTTCATGAAGTCCATGTCGATCTCCTCGTTGGGGATCTCACGGTTATACTGAGTGGCCAGGTGGCAGTAGGGCTTCTGAAGCCCCGCCAGGCCGTTGATCCACATTTTGCTGGGGCTGAAGGTGTGGCACCAGGCCACGATGCCGGCGCAGGCGTCGTCGTAGTTGGCCTCCTTCACCAGGTCGGTGATCTGGGCGCTGCTCATGGCGGTAACTTTGTAGACCAGAGGGTAGGGGAGGGTCCTGCTCATCTCCGCCGCCATCTCCTCCGCCCGGGCCGCCACGGTCTTAAGCACCTCCGGACCGTACAGGGACTGACTGCCCACAACAAACCAGAATTGATACTTCTTCATCACAGATCCTCCTTACAAAATCTCCACGGCCCGGCGCTCCACATCCAGAAGCCGCTGATATTGTTCCATATAGGCGTCAAAGCCTTCCACGTCCGCCGGGTCCGGCGCCAGCGTAGAGCCGGAGACGCCCTGGAACACCCGCGCCTTCAGGTAGTCCTCCAGCGTCTCGCCCGCGCCCCTGTTCAGCCGGTAGGCCGCCAGCAGGGCCATGCCGTAGGGTCCGCCCTCGCCGGCGGTCTCCATGCAGGTGACGGGGGCATGGCAGGCGGCGGCCATGTAGCGCTGTCCCACCACCGGCGTCTTGAAAAGGCCCCCGTGGCCGGTGAGGCTGTCAATGGCCACCTGCTCCCCCGCCAGGATGTCCATGCCGATTCGCAGCGTGGCCATGGTGGCGTAGAGCTGGGACCGGAGGAAGTTGGCCAGATTGAACCGGCTCTCCGGCGTCCGGACCGCCAGGGGACGGCCGGCGTCCATGTGGGTCACGCCCTCCCCCGCCAGATAGTTGCACACCAGCACCCCGCCGCAGTCCGCGTCGCCCTCCAGGCTCTTCTCGTAGAGCTTGGTGTACAGCTCCCCGGGGGCCGGGGCCGGGCCGAAGAGCGCCGCCGCCTCCCCCAGAAGGGACACCCAGGCGTTCATGTCGCTGGTGCAGTTGTTGCAGTGGACCATGGCCACGGGCCGCCCAGCGGGGGTGGTCACCAGGTCGATCTCCGGGTATACGCTGGACAGCGGCTTTTCCAGCACCACCATGGAGAAAATGGACGTCCCCGCGGAGACGTTGCCCGTCCGGGGGGCCACGGCGTTGGTGGCGGTCATGCCGGTGCCCGCGTCCCCCTCCGCCGGGGCGAAGGGGATGCCGGGGGCCAGCAGGCCGCCCAGCATGGCGGAGCCGCTCTCGGTCAGCTTCCCGGCGTCCTCACCAGCCACCAGCACCCGGGGCAGAACGTCCTCCAATGTCCAGGGCAGGCCCCTCGCCGCCGCCAGAGCGTTGAACTTCTCCAGCATGGCGGCGTCGTAATCACAGGTCTCACTGTCAATGGGGAACATGCCGGAGGCGTCCCCCACGCCCAGGGCGTTGACCCCGGTGAGCATATAGTGGACGTACCCCGCCAGAGTGGTGATATGGGCTACCCGGGGGACGTGCTCCTCCCCGTTCAGCATCGCCTGATAGAGGTGGGCGATGGACCACCGCTGGGGGATGTTGAAGCCGAAGCGGGCGGTCAGCTCCGCCGCCGCCTGGCCGGTGATGGTGTTCTGCCAGGTCCGGAAGGGGGTCAGCAGGTTCCAGTCCCTGTCAAAGGCCAGATAGCCGTGCATCATGGCGGAAACGCCCATGGCGGCAATACTTTCCCGATCCTCAATGCCCGCCAGTGCCGTCCGCAGTCCGCTCCAGACCTCCTCCAGACCGTAGGTCCACACGCCGTTTTCATAGCGGCTGGCCCAGGTGCAGTCTCCGGAAGAGACAGGCTGATGGCGTTCGTCAATGGTCACCGCCTTGATCCGGGTGGAGCCCAGCTCGATACCCAGCACGGTCCGCTTTCTCTGATCGCTCATGGTATGCGCCTCCCATCTTTATTCTGGTATGATTATCCGCTCCACATACAAATTTGTCAATACAATTCGGACCATTTCAAGTGGAATTATCATTTTGCACGAGAATTTCCCCGGAAAATTTCACAAATCCATCTATGGTTGTATTAGATTTCAAAGTATAAAAACAATTTATCCGTACAAATTACGAAACAAGCCTTGCAATTTCTCCGCCGGTACGGTATGATGACAGGCAGGAAAACGCGTTTGCCGCCGCCCGGCGGCGGGAGAGGAGCGCCATGAAAAAGTACATCCAGCTGTATAACGCGCTGCGGGACCAGATCACAAGGGGCGTTCTGCCCCCCGGCGGCCGGCTCCCCACGGAGAACGCGCTGGCGGCGGACTACGGCCTGAGCCGCCAGACCGTGCGGCAGGCCCTGACGCTGCTGCGGCGGGACGGCTTCCTGTACAGCGTCCAGGGCAGCGGCTCCTTTGTGTCCGCCGGGGCCGGCCGGGCCCCGGAGAACCGGCGAATCGCCGTCATCACCACCTATTTCAGCGAGTACATCTTTCCCTCCATCCTCCGGGGGATCAGCGAGGCGGCGGTGGAGAACGGCTACACCATTGAGATCAACACCACCAACAACAGCATCTCCGCCGAAAAAGCGATCCTGACGGCCATCCTGCGCCGCCCGGCGGCGGGGGTCCTGGTGGAGGGCACCAAGGCCGCCCTGCCCAACCCCAACACCGCCTATTACCGGCAGCTGGCGCAGCAGGGGGTCCCCATTGTGTTCATCAACAGCATCTATCCCGGCCTGGAGAGCGAGCGCATCGTCTCCGTGGTCACAGACGACTTCAACGGGGGCTACCGGCTGGCAAGGGAGCTGCTGGCGGAGGGCCATACCTCCATCGGCTGCGTCTTTAAGAGCGACGACGCCCAGGGCATCCAGCGGTTTTCCGGCGTAATGGCCGCCTTGGTGGACAGTGGCGTGACATTCAACGATGCCCATTTCATCTGGTTCACCACGGAGACCGGGAACGCCCTCCTGCCCATGCTGGTTTCCAGCGGCCTTTTTGAGGAGTGCTCCGCTGTCATCTGCTACAACGACCAGACCGCCGGGGCCGTCTGCTCCTGCCTGAAGCACAGGTCCCACAGCATCCGGGCCATCGCCAGCTTTGACCGGGACCTGAACGAGGATCTGGTCCCCGCCGGGGTGTCCTTCCGGTCCCTGGCCCACCCCAGGGACGCCCTGGGAAAGACCGCCGCCTGCAAGCTCTTCCGTATGCTGGCAGACAAGCCGGAGACCTCCGCCGTCCTTCCCTGGGGGGAGGACTGAGAAGCTGCCCGGGACCGGCCTGAAACGCCGGGAGGCGTCCCCAAAAAAGGGACGCCTCCCGGCGCTTTTTCGCGATACCGCGGCGGTTTTGGGCGGCGGGGAATGCTCCGCTCTCCGCGCGCTGGTGGGCCGGCCGCAAACGGCTGAATTTGTCCACGGGAATTTTTCCTCTTGACATGGCTCCATCCTACGAAGTATTATCGTTAATGTAAGCATGTCACCCGCAAAAAAGGAGCCTGCCCGGACATAACGGGCAGAGGATGCAAGGAGGAAACGATGCGCTATCCCGAGACGATGAAAGCCCTGGTGGCATATGGCAAGGGGGACTACAGGCTGGAACGGAACTATCCGGTTCCCCCCTGCGGAGACGACGACATTCTGATCAAGACGGATGCCTGCGGCATCTGTGCCAGCGATGTCAAGTGTCTCCACGGCGCCGAGAGCTATTGGGGAAACGAGACGGCGGAGGGCTGGGCCAAGCCCCCCTTTATCCCAGGTCACGAATTTTTGGGCCATGTGGTCTATGTGGGCGGGAACGTCACGGACTTCAAGGTCGGCGACCGGGTGACCCCGGAGCAGATCGCCCCCTGCGGCGAGTGCCGCTTCTGCAAGAGAGGCCAATACTGGATGTGCAACCCCCATAAGATGTACGGCTACTTCAACGATTTCTGCGGCGGGATGGCTGAGTACGTCCGCCTGCGGGTCAAACATTCCCGAATCCATAAGGTCCCGGAGGACATGGAGCTGAAAAGCGCCATCCTGATCGAGCCTTACGGCTGCGCGAAGCACTGCGTGGACCGGGCGCAGATCGGCTCGGAGGATGTGGTGGTCCTGGCCGGCGCCGGCACCCTGGGGCTGGGGATGACGACCTACGCCGCCTCCAGGAATCCCGCCCAACTCATCGTTCTGGACATGATCGATTCCCGTCTGGAGAAGGCCAAAGAGTTCGGCGCGGATATCGTTATGAACCCGGGAAAAGAGGACGTGGTGGCCAAGGTCCTGGAGATGACCGGCGGCTACGGCTGCGACATCTATATCGAGGCCACCGGCGCGCCCGCCTCTGTCCGGCAGGGGATGCAGATGATCCGCAAGCTGGGGCGATTCGTGGAATTTTCCGTGTTCGGACAGGAGACGTCCCTGGACTGGTCCATTATCGGCGACAAGAAGGAGCTGGACGTTCTGGGGGCCCATATCAGTCCCTACTGCTACCCCTACGTCATTGAGCACATGTACGACGGCAGAATGAAGACCGACGGCGTGGTGACCGGCCTCTACTCTCTGGACGACTGGGAGACCGCCTTTGAGAAAGCCAGCGGCAAGTACGGCGATCTGAAGGTGGCGTTCACCTTCGACTGATCCCGATCACGGCGTCTCCGGTCCGATGCAGGCCACGGACTGCCGCCACACCAGCTCGGGCTTGAGCACGACCTCCTGAGGGCCGCCGTCCGCCGCCTCTCCACGGGACTGGATGATGTCGATGAGCATCTGGGCGGCGCCCTTGCTGATATCCAGGATATGGTTGTCAATGGTGCACATGGACGGGCCGATGATGTTCGCAAACTCGTTGTTGTCGCAGCCCATGACGGAGATGTCCTCCGGGATGCGGACCCCCTTCTCCCGCAGGGCCGTGTACACACCGAAGGCGGTGTAGTCGGAGAAGGCGAAAATAGCGGTGGCAGGGAACTTCTGCCCTGGGGAGAACTGCTCGACCCAGAGGGAGACGGCGTTCTGGGCGTCCCGGCGGGAGCCGTTGGAGACGATGACATGGATCTGGTCCGGGGGGATCCCCAGTTCCGCGAGGCGCTGGGAGAAGCCGTTGAAGCGCTCCATGCTGATCTGCTGGGCGCGGGTGGAGGCCACATAGAGGAAGCTGCGGTGGCCGTGGTCATAGAGGGCCTGGGCCGCCAGCTGCCCGCTGAGCCGGTCGTCGCAGCAGATGCTGTTGGACGGGTAGCCGACGTATTTCCGGAAGGCCAGCACATAGGGGGTCTGGGTGCTCTCGATCTTTTTCAGGAGCCCGGGGTTTAAAAGAGTGGGGACAAGGATCAGGCCATCAACGCCCTGCTCCAGCAGCCGGCTGACGGCCTGATCTTCGATTTCCGGACTCTCTCTGGTGGACCCCGTCATCAGGGTATAGCCGTGCATCCGGGCTACGAATTCCGCGCCGTCGATGGTTTTGCCCATGGTGGGATTGATGTAGTCCGGGACGGCGATGCCGAGGACATAGGAACGGTTCGTTCGCAGCTGGCTGGCCGCCAGATTTCGCTGGTAGCCCAGCCGCTGGGCGGTCTCGTGGATCACCTGCCTGGTGGATGGGGATATGTCCTGCATGTTCCGCAGGCCCCGGGAGACGGTATTGACAGACAGATTCAGCTCATTGGCAATATCCTTCAGTGTGGTTCGCAATCGTAACTCACCTTCCATCTTTGATATTTTGATATGCAGGGAGGGGCCGATCAACGCGGGCGGAGAAATGATTTGCGCCTTGTGATCTGTAGGAACCGGACAGGCGGCCGCCAAAGAATCCATGTGGTATAAACAAATATTACCATTTTGTCGGGGGAGAATCAAGGCAGATTTCAATTTGCATAAAGTTTCAGACATCAAAAAGTGCCGGAATTCTGCGAAAAGCCGTCACAAACTTTTTGAGAAACGCCGCCTGCGGGGCGGCAGATAAGGAGAAGAAGACTATGAACTATTGTGACCTGCCAGGGACGGGGCTGCGGGTATCGCGGATCTGTCTGGGCACCATGACCTTTGGGGACCAGCTCTCTGAGGCGGACGCCGTCGAGGCGGTGGCCTACGCAAGGGAGCGGGGCGTTAATTTCTTCGATACGGCGGATATTTATTTCAGAGGCAGCGCCGGGACCAGCGAGACCATCCTGGGGACGGCGGTCAAGCCCTTCCGGGACAAGATCGTGTTGGCCACCAAATGCGGAGGTCCCATGTCCGATGATATGAATGACAAGGGGCTCAGCCGCCGCCACGTTATCAGCGCGGTGGAGGGCAGCCTGCGGCGCCTGGGCACGGACTATGTGGACATCCTGTATTATCATTTTCCGGACCCCGCCGTCTCCGTGGAGGATATGCTCATCACGGCCAACGATCTGATACGCGGGGGAAAGATCCGTTACTATGGCGTCAGCAATTTCTCCGCCTGCCAGACGCTGGAGCTGTATCTCAAGGCGAAGGAGATGGGCCTGGTCCCGCCCGCCGTAACGGAGAACGTCTATAATCTGCTGACCCGGGGGATCGAGGACGAGATGCTTCCCATGCTGAAGAAGCACCCCATGGGCCTGACGGTATTCAATCCTCTCGCCGGCGGCCTGCTCACCGGAAAGCACAGAAAGAACGCCCCCTCCCCTGACAGCCGCTTCGCAAGAGAACAGGGGTATGTCAACCGGTATTTCCACGCCAACAAGCTGGAAGCTGTGGAGCGGCTGAACGGGATCGCGGAGGCGGCGGGCTACGGCATGATCGAGATGGCGCTGAAGTGGCTGCTGGCCTCTCAGTCCGTGACCTCCGTGATCATGGGCTTCAGCCGTATGGAGCAGCTGCGCCAGAATCTGGACCTGGTGGAAGCGGAAAACAGCCGGCCCCTGCCGGCGGCGGAGCTGGATGCCGTCTGGACCGAGCTGACGGGCAACTGCTTTTCCTATCACCAATAGGAGACGGATTTCTCTGAAACCGGCGCTCAAATCGAAGATAAGCGGCATACTCTCCGGAGTATGCCGCTTCTTTTCGCAAGGCGCCGGGACGGGGACGGCCATTCCAGGGGAAATCGGCAACTAGGAAATACTACAAAAAGTTTTGGAAGAAATTTGGATGTTCCTACAAAATTGAGGTTATGTCTTGATAAATGGGAGAACGTGTGCTATTATCGTTAATGTAACAAATAAGTTATCGATAAAACTGTATAAAATAACGATAATGCAACACCGTTTTCTGCACTGGACAAGCTGGCCGGGCGCGCGTCGGGAGAGCGGACGTTCAGAAGATGGAGGCAAAGGTGGTGAGGGAAGCTGTTCCGGGGCGCCGGAGCGTTTTTCAATGTTGCCAAGCGCGCCGCCTGTGATCAGGCGATTTAAGACACAAGGAGGAAAAGTTCATGGTACGGTACGTTATCCGAAGATTGCTGCTCATGATACCGGTTGTGATCGGCGTCACGCTGCTGATCTTTCTGCTCCAGGCGTTTACCCCCGGCGATCCGGCAAAGCTGGCTCTGGGGAGCGACGCCACGGAGGCGGAGATCCAGCAGTGGCGGGAGGAGCGGGATCTGAACGATCCCATCATCGTGCAATACGGCAAATATATGTGGGGCGTTCTGCACGGCGACTTCGGCATCTCCTATCGCAGCCCCAAGAATATCACCACCACCATTTTTGAGCGCTGGCCCACCACTTTCCTGGTGGCGATCCTCAGCGTTTCCATCTCGGCGCTGATCGGCATTACCCTCGGCATCGTCGCGGCCCTCCACCGAAACAGCTGGGTGGACTCCTTCGCGCGGTTCCTCGGTATGCTGGGCGTGTCCATGCCGAACTTCTGGTTTGCCCTGCTGATGATCATTCTGTTTTCGCTGAAGCTGAAATGGTTCCCGGTATCGGGGTTCTACGGGCCGGAGTACTGGGTCCTGCCAATGGCGACGGTGGGGATTCTGGGCTCCGCCGGTCTGATGCGCCTGACCAGATCCGCGGTGCTGGACAGCCTGAGCGCCGACTATATCCGAACGGCCCGGAGCAAGGGTCAGAAGGAGAGCAAGATCGTACTGCACCATGTGCTGCGCAACGCGCTGATCCCCATTGTCACGAGCATCGGCGGTCACTTCGCCGCCGCCCTGGGCGGGACCATCATCCTGGAGCAGATCTTCGCCATCCCCGGACTGGGGCAGCTGATGGTCAACGCCATCTATCAGCGGGACTATCCCCTGCTCCGCGGCAGCGTGCTGCTGGTGGCCGTAACGGCCTCAGTGGTGAACCTGCTGGTGGATCTGATCTACGCCTGGATCGATCCCCGCGTGATGGCATCGTTCCGAAACAGCGTCAAGCCGCTTCGGATCCCCAATCCTTTTGCAAAGACCGCGAGATCTCAGGGAAGGGAGTGTTGAAATACCATGCGTGCTGTTCAGAGTAAGGAGAAGTCCACCGCAAAAAGCATCAAGCGAAGAAGCGTGATGCGGGAGGCCATGGACCGGCTGATCCGGAACAAGACCGCCATGGCCGGGCTGTTCATTCTGGCCGTTGTTTCCATCCTGTGCGCGCTGGCGGGGGTCATCTGCCCTGAGGGCTATGACTACCAGAATGTGGAAGTGGCGTTTATGCGCCCCTGCAGGGAATACCCCTTCGGTACGGACAACCTGGGCAGGTCCATGCTGGCCAGGATCCTGTACGGCGGCCGCGTCTCGCTGTCCATCGGCCTGATCTCCACCGGCATTGCGGCCACCCTGGGCCTGATCCTTGGCTCCCTGGCCGGCTATTACGGCGGCAAGGTGGACAACATCATCATGCGGACACTGGACGTGTTCTACGCCATTCCCAATACCCTGCTGGCCATCGCCATCTCCTCCGCCATGGGCGGCGGGATCGTCAACGCCATGATCGCCGTGGGCATCTCCAGCGTCCCGGGTTTCGCCAAGATGGTCCGCGCCCCGATCCTGGCCATCAAGGAGCAGGAGTTCGTGGAGGCCGCCCACTGCATCGACGCGTCGGACTGGCAGGTCATTTTCAAGCATGTGGTGCCCAATGTGCTCTCGCCGGTGATCATCACCATCACCGGCCAGCTGGCGGGGGCCGTTCTGGCGGCATCCTCCCTGAGCTTCCTGGGCCTGGGCGTTCAGCCGCCTACGCCGGAGTGGGGCTCCCTGATCGCGAACTCCAGGCAGTACATCCGTGACTACCCCTATCTGGTCACCTTCCCGGGCATCGCGATCGCGACCGTAGTTCTGTCCATGAACCTGTTCGGCGACGGCCTGCGCGACGCCCTTGATCCGAAACTGAAGAATTGAGGTACGATATGGAAGAGCGTATTGAGCGGACCGCGGCGGACCAGGCGAACGGCGCCGGAGAAGAGGTCATCCTCTCGGTCAGGAAATTAAGCGCCAATTACATCACAAGAGAGATCGGCACCTGCCAGGCGGTCCGGGACGTCAGCTTTGACATCCGCCGGGGCGAGACCCTGGGCCTGGTGGGCGAGACCGGCGCGGGCAAGACCAGCATTGCGCTGAGCATCCTGAAGCTGCTTCCGGTTCCTCCCGCCAAGGTCATGGACGGCGAGATCCTGTGGTGCGGCAGAGACGTGCTGAAGCTCAGCGATAAGGAAATGCGGAAGATCCGCGGCGGAGAGATCTCCATGGTCTTTCAGGACCCCATGACCGCGCTGAATCCCATCGACCCGGTAGGCGACCAGATCGCGGAGGTCATTTTCCTGCATCAGAAGGTCAACAAGGCGGAGGCCAAGAAGCGGGCGGGGGACATGCTGGAGGTGGTGGGCATTCCCAGAGACCGCTATACCGAGTATCCCCACCAGTTTTCCGGCGGGATGAAGCAGAGAGTCATCATCGCCATGGCCCTGGCCTGCAACCCCAAGCTGCTGATCGCGGACGAGCCCACCACCGCTCTGGATGTGACTATCCAGGCCCAGGTGCTGCGCATGATGAACGATCTGAAGACGCGGAACGGTACGGCTGTGCTGCTGATCACCCACGATCTGGGCGTCATCGCGGAGATGTGCCAGCGGGTGGCGGTGATCTACGCCGGCGAGATCGTGGAGATCGGCACTGCGGAGGATATTTTTGACCGCACCGCCCACCCCTACACGCTGGGCCTGTTCGACTCCCTGCCCAGCGTTGCCAGCGGAGACCGGCTGATCCCCATTCCCGGCATGATGCCGGACCCCTCGAATCTTCCCAAGGGCTGTAAATTCGCGGAGCGCTGCAAATTTGCCACCGCCGAATGCGGCGAAAACGACGTGGCGCTCACGGAGATCGCTCCGGGCCACTGCTGCCGCTGCATCCACGTGCAGGCGAAGGAGGTTTAACCATGGCGACCATGCTGGAAGTCAAAGATCTCAAAAAGTATTTTGATGTAAGAGCCGGCAAGCTCCATGCGGTGGACGGCGTCTCCTTCAAGATCGAGGAGGGCCAGACCCTGGGCATCGTCGGCGAGTCGGGCTGCGGCAAGTCCACCCTGGGCCGCACCATCATGCATCTGCATGACAGCACGGGCGGCCAGATCCTTTTCAAGGGCCGGGATATCACCCGCCTGGACCGGGCGCAGCTGAGCCAGCTCAGACATGAGATCCAATTCATTTTTCAGGACCCCTTCTCCTCTCTGAACCCCAGAATGACGGTATTCCAGACCATCGCGGAGCCCCTGATCATTGCAAATAAGCGTTCCAAGGAAAACCGGATCAGCTCCGCGGTCATCGAGCAGAAGGTGTACGACATGATGGACACCGTGGGCCTTGCCCGCCGGCTGGTCAACACCTACCCTCACGAGCTGGACGGCGGCCGGCGGCAGCGGATCGGCATTGCCCGGGCGCTGATCATGGAGCCGGATTTCGTCATCTGCGACGAGCCGGTATCCGCCCTGGACGTCTCCATCCAGGCTCAGATCATCAATCTGCTGCTGGATATCCAGGAGCAGCGGAAGCTGACCTACATCTTCATTACCCACGATCTGAGCGTGGTCCGCTACATCTCCGACAACATCATGGTCATGTATCTGGGCGAGATGATGGAGATGGCGGACAAGGAGACTCTGTTTAAAAATCCGCTGCATCCCTACGCCAAGGCCCTTTTGGCGGCGGTCCCGGTTCCGGACGTGCACCATGAAAAGAACCTGATCCCCCTGGAGGGCGAGCTGACGTCGCCCATCAATCCGGGGCCGGGCTGCCGCTTTGCGGCCCGCTGCGTCTACGCGACGGAGCAGTGCAGAAAGCAGACGCCGGTGCTGCGGGAGTACGCGCCTGGCCATATGGTGCGCTGCCACAACCTGGAGTCCATTCATCAGGATTAGCGGGGAAGCCATTCTCTGTTAAAAATCCAAAGACAGAAAGGAAGAAAACTATGAAACTTTCACGCAGAGATTTCCTGAAGGCCGCGGGCCTGACCGGGCTCAGCGTTGCGAGCCTGGCGGCGCTGAGCGCGTGCTCCGACAACGAGAAGAAGCCCGGTCCCACCGGTACGGACGCCCCCGGTTCTACCGGCAGCGGCTCCCCCACGGCCCATCCCGACGAGTGGGATATCGCCGCCGAGGGCTGCTTCCGCTCCAGCCGCCCGGAGAACGTGGACGAGATCCCCTCCGGCTTTACCACCAGCAAGGACCGCCTGATCATCCGGCTGGATCAGGACTCCGGATCCCTGGATCCCCTGCAGGGCGGCGTGTACGCCCAGCCCTCCGCCATCTTCTGCCTGTGCGGCACCTCCATGCTGGCGGCCGGTTATGTTGACGGCGGCATCGACTTCCAGATCAATCAGTATACTCTGTGCGATTCCATGACCTGGGACGACGATATGCTGGGCGTCACCTTCCACGTCCGGGACAACGCCTACTTCCACAACGGCGATCCCGTTCTGGCTTCCGACGCCGTTTTCAGCATCAAGCGCTTCAAGGAGAACGTGCGCTTCAGCTACATCGACTTCGAGAACATCGTGGCGAAGGATGACAAGACCCTGTACATCCCCCTGAACAGAGGCGACGGCAACTTCCTCTTTATCATGGGCATCTTCTGCCGCGTTTTCTCCGAGCGGGCCTACAACGAGGCCGTCGCCAGCGGCGCCGAGGCAGATTTCTTCTATTCCAGCGAGGGCACCTGCGGCATGTATGAGATCGAGGAGTGGGTCGCCGGCGACCACGTGACGCTGAAGGCCGACCCCAACTTCTACAAGCCCGCTCTGATCGATACGATCACCTTCCGCTTTATCGCCGACAATACCGTGGCGATGATGGAGCTGGAGACCGGCGGTATCGACGTGCTGTACACCCCCTCCAGCAGCGATGTGGTCAACGTCCTGGGCGGCCAGTACGGCGATTCCATCTCCGGCATCGAGGATCCCGGCGACACCATGACCATCATGGGTTTTAACATTGCCGGCAGCTTTTCCGACCTGAACCTGCGCTACGCCGTGGTCCACGCGGTGGACTGGAGCACCATCGTCAAGACCGTCTGGGGCGAGCTGGGCTCCGCTCCCACCACCATTCTGGCCAGCACCCTGTACGGCCTCAACGACACCGCCGACTGGTGGAAGGGCATGTACGATGTGGAGAAGGCCAAGGAGTACCTGTCCAAGACGAAGTATCCCGACGGGCTGGAACTCACGCTGCTCATCACCAACACCGCCACCGTGGTGGCGGCCTCCGAAATGCTGGCCAAGTACCTGGGCGAGATCGGCATCAAGCTGCATATCGAGACCTATGATACCGCCACCCAGGGCTCCATGATGAACGATACCGAGGGCTGGGACCTGTGGATTCGTGACTGGGGCGGATACGGCATGACCTGGGGCAGCAACTTTATCGAGGGCGGCACCTACGACGCCGTCTGCCACCCCGCCGTCACGGAGCCGGATCACGCCAAGGAGATGTATGATCTGGGCGTCAAGCTCAGCTCTACCCTGGATCGCGAGCAGTTCAAGGCGGTGGCCAAGGAACTGCAGGACGGCTACCTGGACGGCAAGTTCTTCTACTTCTTCCCCATCACCCAGGTCAAGGCCGTTACCCTGGGCACCGCTCAGTTCCACAACTGGTACCGGTGCAAAGATAATCTCTATATTGCCGACGCCTATTTCGAATAAGCATTCCTTTGCATTCTCCTTCCTTCCTGACAGCCGGACAGGGCCGGCCTTCGACCCTGTCCGCGCTGGCCGGAAGTCTGCGCCAAGCCCTCCGGCCCCGTGATCCCAAGTGGGCGGCAGGCGGGCCTTGCGGCAGGGAGGGCCCTGGGACGGCGGGGACGCCGCCGGCCTCGGCCCCTCCCTGCGAAGCTGCGGCCCGATCCTGCGCCGCAGTTCTTTTAGAACGATTCTATTAACGATAATGTAAGGAACTGATATGGCTAACAAGCATTCTCAAAGCTTTCAGGAACCGGAAAAGCTGTGGAATAAGGGGTACGTCACGATCCTTCTGCTGAGCATGGTCAACCATGCCTCCTCCCAGATGATCACGCCGATCGTTTCCAAGTACGCCATCAGCGTCGGCGCCACGGTGGCGGCGGCCGCTACCATCTCCGGCCTGATGTCCCTGGCGGCGCTGTTTACCCGCCCCTTTGCGGGGATCTTCAGCGACCGGAGCAGCAAGAAGGGGATCATTGCCGTCTCCGGCACGGCCACAGCCATCTGCATGTATCTGTACTCCATATCCGGAAGCGTGGAGATGATGTCCGTTGTCCGGCTGTTCCACGGGGTTTTCTTTTCGTTCTCCACAGTGGCGCTGCTGGCTATCAACACGATCTTCATCCCGAAGGACAAACTGGGGGAGGGCATCGGCTGGTCCGTGGTCACTACGACCCTGGCCACCGCCCTGGGACCGAATATCGGCCTGTGGCTGGTGGACAGCCTGGGATATGGGGCCTGCTTCACCGCCGCCGCTGTCGGCACGTTTGTGCCCAGCATGGCGTTCCTGCTGATCCCCTGCGGGCAGCAGCCCAGACGTGCGCCGGGACCCCGGCGGGTGGGCATCAGCGACTTCATCTCGTTCCAGATCCTGCCCTACGCCGTGCTGACCGGCCTTTTCAGCTGCTGCAACGGCATCGTCAACAGCTTCCTGGCGCTGGTGGGCGACGAGCGGGGAATTGAGGGCGTCGGCGTTTTCTTTACCGCGTACTCCGTTATCATGATCGTCACCAGACCGGTCACCGGCAAGCTCTACGATCGGAAGGGCATCAAATTCCTGCTGTATCCCTGCGTGGCGCTGGCGTCGCTGAGCATGCTGCTGCTGGGCAAGGCCGTCTCCGCCTGGGCCGTCATGCTGGCGGGCGCCCTGAAGGCGCTGGGGCAGGGAAGCGGCGTGCCCTCCATCCAGGCCCACTGTCTGAAGCAGCTGGGCCGGGATAAGGCCGGCATCGTCAGCAGCACCTGCTATATGGGCAACGACATCGGCAACGCACTGGGCCCCGCGGTGGGCGGTATGCTCGTTACCCATATGGGCTATGAGAATATGTTCCTGACGATCGCGGCGGCCCTCATCGTCATCGGCTGGCCGCTGATCTTCCTGAAAACACGGTACGATGAGAAAAAATATGGCAGCGCGGCAGTGTGACGGCGGCGCTGCGTCCGTGTGCCGCGCCTGCGGCAGAACCAGCATCGAATCAAACAATATCAAGACATAAGGAGAGGACAATCATGATCTATGTAGCGAATACAGAAAGCGGCAAGGTACGGGGTATGACCAGCAGCGATACCTATATCACCGTATTCAAGGGCATTCCTTTCGCCGCGCCCCCGGTTGGGAAGAACCGCTGGCGCGTTCCCCAGCCCGCGGAGAAGTGGGAGGGCATCCGGGACTGCTACCATTACGGCGACGCCGGCATGCAGGACTGCCACACCGGCACCGGCTTTTACGACAAGGAGTTCCACTATGACGTGGACCAGCCCATGAGCGAGGACTGCCTGTACTTAAACATCTGGACCCCGGCCAAGACCCCCGACGAGAAGCTGCCGGTCATGGTGTGGATCTACGGCGGCGGCCTCCAGGGCGGGCACAATTCGGAGATGGAGTTCGACGGCGAGCGCATCGCGTCCCGGGGCGTCGTGCTGGTGCACGTCAGCTACCGCACCAACGTTTTCGCCTGGTTCGCCCATCCTGAGATCACTGCGGAATGCGGCGGTACCTACTGCACCAACTTCGGTCTGTTTGACCAGAAGGCCGGTATCGACTGGGTTGGCCGCAACATCGCCGCCTTCGGCGGCGACCCCGACAACATCACCATCTTCGGTCAGTCCGCCGGCGGGCGCAGCGTCGTCAGCCAGATCGTCTCCCCCCTGAACGAGGGCGGCTGCATCAAGAAAGCCATTTCCCAGAGCGGCACCGGCCTGAACTTCGCCTTGGGCGGACACGGTACCGATTACTATACCCTGGAGGAGGCCGAAGAGGTGGGCGTCCGGTTCTTCGAAAAGCTGGGCGTCAAGACCCTGGAGGAGGCCCGGGCGCTGCCCGCCGAGTTCGTCAGAGACATGGGCGCCGAATTCCGGAACAACCACGAGGGCCAGTGGCAGTACATCGTGGACGGCTGCTTCCTGCCGGATCAGCCCATTACCATGCTGGCGGAGAACCGCCGCCTGCAGATCCCCGTGATGACCGGCAGCACCACCAACGAGCACTTCAACGTCATCCGCGCCAAGACCCTGGAGGAGTTCGAGCGCAACGCCCGGATCCTTTACGGCGAGTACGCCGACGAGTTCCTGGAGCTGTGCGATTTCAAGTGCGGCGACCTGGAAAAGATCCTGGCTTCCGTCAAGGTCAGCGGCTCCCCCTTCGGCGCTCGCCTGCTGACCATGCGGGCCAACGACGCGGGCCTGCCCTCCTGGCTGTACGTGTTCGATCCTGAGATTCCCGGAGAGGACCATCCGGGCGCGTTCCATTCCTCCGATCTGTGGTTCGTGTTCGAGAACCTGCAAAAATGCTGGCGTCCCTTCCGCGGGAAGCACTATGATCTGGCCCGGCAGGTCTGCAACTACTGGACGAATTTCGCCAAGACCGGCGACCCCAACGGTCTGGACGACGACGGCAAGCCCATGCCCCGCTGGGAGCCCTTCACCGAGGACTTCTCCCAGCCGATGGTCTTCGAGGACACCGCCCACATGGGCGACCGGGAGCTGCCCCCCGTCATTAAGCGGATGTATGAATTGGCGGCCGACAAGCTCTGGCGCAAACAGTAAGCGAATGGCGTCATGAAGCCGGACCGCCGCCCTGGCGGTCCGGCCTCCAGGCCAGGCGGACAGGCCCATACCAGTCTTGAAATTTTACTAGAAAGGCGGCCATCGATCAGCGCGTCCCCCTTCCCGCAGTCCATGCGGGCAAAAAACGGCCGAACGGTTGATTCAAATGAAGCAGGATTTCACCAAGCTCGATCATCTGCTCCGGGACTTCGCGGACAGAAAAACCATCCCCGGATGCGCCTGCAGCCTGATGCAGGGCGATGAGGTCATCTACGAGGGCTATTACGGCTGCGCGGACATCGCCTCCGGCAGGCCCATCACCAGAAATTCCATGTTCCGTCAGGAGAATATCTCCTACCTCTTTACTTACACGGCGCTGGCTATGCTCTATGAGCAGGGGAAATTCCTCTACTCCGATCCCATCGGGGAGTATCTGCCCGAGTGGAGGGACATCCAGAAGTACGTTGTCAAGGGCAACGGCGCGGTGGATGTGGCGCCCCTGACCAGACCGCTGACTATTCGCACGGCGGCGGCCTCCATGTGCGGCCTTCCCAATGTGCTGACGCCCGCGGAGGGGGCCGGCAGCCCCACCCAGGCGGCTATGGATCAGAGGATGCGGGAGCTGTGCGCCGGCGGGGCGACGCCCACTCTGCGGGAGGAGGTCAGGGCGATGGCCGGCGTGCCGGTCATGTTCGAGCCCTATTCCCACTGGCACTACGGCTTTGGGATCCAGGTAGTGGGCGCCATCATTGAGGAGCTTACAGGAAAGCCTCTGCGGCAGGTCTATCGGGAGATGATCATTGATCCCCTGGGCCTGAAGGATACCGACACCTACATCACGCCTGAAAACAGGGACCGGGTGGTCACCGCCTACCGCAAGCTGGAGGACGGCTCTCTGGCGGCTGACAGCGGCGCCGACAGGCGGTACGACCCGGCCCAGAGCCCCGAGGGGGCGAGCCCTCTGGTGCTGTCCTCGGCGGCGGATCTGGCGGTGTTCATGCAGATGCTGGCCAACGGCGGCACCTACAAGGGCCAAAAGTATTTGGGCAGCGGCACGGTGGCCATGATGATGTCCAACCAGCTGGAGAATCCCCACTTCCCCGACTTCCTGGACAACAGGAACAAGGAGGGCTACGCCTACGGAATGGGCTTCCGCACCGTCGTGCGGCTGAAGTACGGCCACAACGGCCACTACGACAACTTCGGCAGCACCGGCGAGATGGGGACCTGGGTAGAGGCGGACCCCACGGTGAAGCTGGCCATGGCCTACGGCCACAATATGACGCCCAGCGAGGACGTCTACCATCACCACAGAGTCAGAGCCGTGGCTTACGGCTGCGCGCTTTGATCAGCGCTTTCCCTGAGCGGCGGATCTGAGAGGAGCCGCCGGCGGCTGCCGCGCTCCCACGCGCGCCATCCGATCTCGCTTGAGACGCTTCCGGGTATCCGGCCCTGGGCCGGACACCCGGAAGCCGGGGGAGGCGAAGCCATTACGGAGGGAGGTGTCAGAGGAACTGATTGCTGTGCCGGTATGGACCATCACGAGAGAAAGGAGGAGACAGACCACTAGATATGAAACTTGGCGGGACAGAACTTTTGGTGATCGTTCTGGTCATGGCGCTGGCCCTGGGTCCGGAGAGGACGGTGCTGTATGCCAGAAAGGCGGGAAAATGGCTGAGAGTGCTCAAGATCTACCTCTCTTCCATGACGGAAGACCTGAGGGAATCGGTGGTGGAACCCCTGGAGGAGATCCGGGAACCGCTGAAGGAGATCGTCAAGCCCATCGACGAGCTTACCAAGGACGCAGACGCTTCAGTGGACGCGATCTCAGCCTCCATGGAGCGGGCGTCCCGGGACCTTGCGCAGTCCATCGATCCGCAGGACCGTGCCGCCGGCGGCGTCCCGGAGGAAGCCGGGACGGCGCGGACGCCGGGAAAACCGGCTGAAAACGATCTGGAAATGGCGGAATTCCTGGAAGAAGAGCAATAAGACCTATCCCAGCAGATCTTTAGCCAGCTATGGCTGACATTGTAGAAGCCGGCGGCGAAACAGGGCGGCGCGCAGGAAGCGCGAAGGCCCTGACAAAATTTTTGATGAGAGGTGCAACAGTATGTTTTATGCAGTGATCGGAAAAATCGGCGTGACGGAGCTATTGGTGGTCCTTGTGATCGTACTGGTGGTGTTTGGTCCCACGCAGCTCCCCAAGCTCAGCAAGGTCCTGGGCAAGACCCTCAGCAGCTTCAAGAAGGGCATGGAGGAGGACCTGGGCACAGAGGAGTCCGACGCGCCCGCAGACAAAAAGAAAGCGGAAAAAGAGAGTGGACATGAAGCCGGCGCTGAATGAATGCAGGAAGCGCCATGGCAGATAAAATGAGATTGCAATGGACGCGGCGGCGTAAAGGCGGCGACGGGAGCATGTCCGTCTGGGAACATATGAAGGAGCTTCGGACGTGTCTCGTGGTGATCGCCGTCACCTATGCGGCGGCGTCTGTGGCCTGCTATTTCTTCGCTCCGGATTTTGTCTCCTACGCGATGAGTCTGGCGGAGGGGTACGTTTTTGTACAGACCGGCGTGGCGGAGCTGCTGGCGCAGTACATCGTGGTGTCCCTCATCGCGGGAGCGGTGGTGGATTCGCCGGTCATCCTGTGGCAGGTCATGAAATTCGTGGGGCCGGGGCTGAAGCCCTCGGAGGAGATCAAACTGCTGGCGGTATTGACGGGGGGACTGCTCCTGTTTGCGGCGGGCGCGCTGTTCGCCGTATACGTCATGATCCCGTTCACCCTGCAGTTTTTCCTCTCCCTGAACACCATCGACATCACCGGGATGTACAGCATCCGGGAGTACATCAGCTACATCATGTCGATCCTGTTCGCCTTCGGCGTGATCTTTGAGATCCCCATCGCGTCGGCGGTGCTGACGTCCCTGGGCCTGATGAAACCCCAGTGGATGCGGAGCAGCCGCAGAATCGTGCTGGTGCTGTGCTTTGTGATCGGGGCCGTCCTCACGCCGCCGGATATCGCGTCCCAGATCATGATGGCCGTGCCCATGTACCTGCTGTTCGAGCTGAGCGTGCTCATCTGCGCCCTCGTGTACGACAGGCGGTGCAAACGGCTCATCGCCCAGGGGCTGGATCCGGACGAGGACTACCGGGAGAGGAAAAAGCGGAAGGCGGGCGCCAGCCGCTGGGCCGCCGCCAAGGCGGCGGAGGAAAAGCGGGAGGCGGAGAAGAAAAAAACCGCCGGCCAGGACCATTAGAGGACGGACATGTACACCATAAAAGAACGATTGGAGGGCGGGTACGGCATAGGGCGGGTCCCCCAGTACGCAGCCAGCCGGTGCTCCGCCCGAAAGACCAGGGGCGAGGCGTGCACGGTCTGCGCGGACATCTGCCCCCAGAAGATCTATCCCTATGGCAAGCGTAAGCGCCCCGTCTGGGATCAGTGCGTCAGATGCGGCCTATGCGCCGCCGCCTGCCCGGCCAGGTGCATCACCCCTCCGGCGGACCGGGTCAACGCCTACCTGATGGCGGCGGTGAAACGGTGCGCCCTCACCGTCGGCTGCGACGCCCAGGAGCACGCCTGTCATCTGAGCCTGAACTGTGTGGCGGCGCTCTCATGGGAGCAGCTGGCCTACGCGGCTCTGCACGAGGGCGTCATCCTCGCATTGGGCGGGTGCGCTCAATGCGGGAGGACCTATGAGGCCGGCGTCATTCGGGACAACCTGGAACGGCTGAAATTCTTCCTGGGGGAGGAGACATACGCCCGAAAGGTAAGAGTCCTGACGGAGGGAGAACCTCTCCGCCGCGACATGGAGGAGACCGTCAGCCGGCGGGAGCTGCTGCGCTTTGTGGGGAATATGCCCCTGGACAGGGCGTTCGCCGCCCTGCCGCGAATGGAGAACAGGCGGGACAGCGGCCTTTTTTACCGCGCCATGCTCCGCGACGCCGCTGACGCCGCCGGGAAGGACGAGACGGCGGAGCCCCGCCAAAAGTTCGGCATGCTTCTGCCGAAGTTCAACGGGAACTGCTACCGCTGCGGGTATTGCGTCAGGTCCTGCCCCAACGAGGCGCTGAAGATCCTGGACAGCGGCGGCTCCTTTACGGTGACGGTAGAGGCATGGAAATGCACCGGCTGCGGCATCTGCCGGAACATCTGCCGGGTGGACGGCATTTCCGGCATTGTTCCGGCCAGAGTATCCCACCTGGGAACGGTTGCTCTGGGACGCTTTTCCCAGCACCTCTGCGCCCGGTGCGGTACGCCCGTCCCCCGGGGCAGCGAGCTGTGCGGCGTCTGCCTGAGCCAAACGCAGAGGCGGCGGCCGGCGCAGGAGGGTCCGCGGGATGAGGAGAATCGGTAAGTATATCCGGGAGCAGCCCCTGGAGAGCAGCTGCTGGTGCTATCTGCTTCTCACCGTGCTGCCCGGCGTGCTTTGGCAGGGAGAGGGCCGCTGGGCGGCGGAGGCGGTTTTCCGGTATCTGATTCCCGGCGGGGCGGCCTGCACCGCGGCGGTGCGCTTTTACGGCGCCAGCGTCAGCGCGCTGAGCCTGCGGGGCTTTTGCAGGAGTTTTCTTTACTGCTGTCCCATAGCGGGCCTGTGCCTGGTCAATCTGCTCCTTGGCGGCTGGCCGGAAGCGGTCCGGCCAGAGCAGATCTTCTGGATCGCCTGCTGCGCCCTGGGCGAGGAAGTGATGGGAAGGATGCTGCTCTTCAGCGGCGCGGCGCTGGGCGCTGAGGCAAGGGGCTGGGGGAAGCCCGCCGCCATTGTCCTGTCGGCCGTCGTTTTCGGGTTGATGCACGCGGTGAACTACGCGGCCCAGGGCACGGCCGGAACGCTGATTCAGTGCTGCTACACAGCCGGAATCGGGGCACTGTTCGCCTGGTCCTACCAGAAAAGCGGATGCCTGTGGGGTGGGATCGTCTGGCACGCTCTGCTCAATCTGACCGCTATGCCCATGGCTTCCTCCGGCGGCCTGCTGCCGTAGGAAGCGGGGGAGGCTTCCTCCCATGAAAAAACAAAAAAAGCGCGCGGAGCGTAGCTCTGCGCGCTTTTTCCGTCAACTGCCTTTTTCGGACGCATAATCCCCGCCGGCCGGGGCAAACTGACCCAGGCGAGACCCAAAAAGCACAATGAACAAGGAGGAACCCTATCATGACCGATTGCATGAACGACGGCTGCACCTGCACCCCCAACAAGTCCATCCACTGTTCCGTCCAGTCCTGCGCCCATCACTGCAAGACCCAGCAGTACTGCGGTCTGGACGCCATCCAGGTGGGCACCCACGAGGCCAACCCCACCATGGACCAGTGCACCGACTGCCAGAGCTTCAAACTGATGCGGTGATCTCCCGCCGGCCCCCGCGGGGACCGGCCCTACATACGGGAAGGAGGCGGAGCCTGTGACAGAGAAGTGGAAAAACCGGACCGCCGGGGCCGCCGCCGGCCTGGTCAACGGCTTGTTCGGCGGAGGCGGCGGCATGGTGCTGCTGCCTCTGCTTACCCGGTGGGGCGGCCTGAAGGCCAAGGACGGCTTCGCCACCTGCGTGGCTGTGATTCTGCCGGTGTGCTGCGTGTCCGCGGCGGTGTATCTATGGCAGGTCCGGCCCGGGCTGGAAGGCCTGTGGCCTTATTTGGCGGGTGGCTTGGCGGGAGGGCTGATCGGCGGGGCCACCTTTGAGAAGATCCCCGCCCGGGCGCTGAAGGCGATCTTCGGCCTGTTCCTGCTGTACGCCGGGGTGAGGTATCTGCTGTGAGGGAGTGGCTGGTGCCCTTTTCGGTGGCGCTGGCCACCGGCGTCCTCTCCAGCTGGGGCGTGGGCGGCGGGACACTGCTGCTGGTATGCATGACGCTGTTTCTGGGGGTGGGCCAGCGGGAGGCCCAGGCCGTGAACCTGCTGTTCTTCCTGCCCACCGCCGGAGCGGGCCTGATCTTCCACCGAAAAAACGGCTATCTGGACGGCGCCGTGTGGCGGCAGGCGGCCCTGCCCGCCGTGCTGACGGCCCTGGCGGGGGCGCTGATCGCCGGGGCGGTGGAGGTGGCCCTGCTGCGAAAGCCCTTCGGCCTGTTCCTGCTGTACAGCGGCGGCATGATGCTCCTCTCCGCCCGTAAAAAGCCCGGCGGAGGCCCGCCGGACGGACCGGCCCGGTGAAACGAAGGGCGCCCCGCGTTGGCGGGCGCCCGTGTCCCATAATTAAAAAGGGGCGTAAGCCGCCCGGGCCGCCGCAGGGCCCCAGCGGTCTTAATCA
>CATZRD010000024.1 GCA_958423465.1 uncultured Oscillospiraceae bacterium
CATGCAGATCAGACGGGCGGCCAGGGGATGGCCCTGGCTCTCCCGGTGGAGCCGCAGAACGTCCTCCGCTGGGAGGTCCAGCCCCAGGGCCTCCGCCAGGCGGGCGGCGTCCTCCGTCCCCAGGGCGAGAAGAGCGCTGTCCAGGACCGTCAGCAGGCCGGACAGCCGGAAGGGCAGCAGGCAGTCCGGCAGGGGCCCGCGGCTGAGAAGCACCACCCGGCCCTCCGCCGGGACGCGCCGCAGCAGGGCGCACATCCTGCTTTGCAGGTCCGGCCGGCCGGTCAAAATGTGGCAGTCGTCCAGGATCACAAGGCCGGTATCGTCCCGTTCCGCCCGGTCCAGGGCGTCCTCGTCCCAGAGACTGGCGTAGGTGTGGGGGCGGGCGCGGAAGTGATGGCGGACCGCGGTGGTCTTGCCCCAGCCGGTGGGAGCGGCGAGATAGAGGAGCTTATAGTCCCGAAGCCCCGCCTTCAGGGCTTCCGTCAGGGCGCTGGGCGTCACGACGGCGCTTTCCTTCACAGCCATACGGCCACCTCCCGCTGAGAGCCTTCCGGCGGACGCCGGAGAAAATTTTCTTTTCCCCTGGAAAAGAAAGCATGGGCGCGCCCATGCTTGATAAGACTTGACAGATCCATCATAGCAGGTTTTTTCGCTTTGTAAATCACACCAGAGGGTGACAAAGGCTGAAGGCCCGGAGATTCCCTGCCGCGGGAATCTCCGGGCCCGTCTGCGGCGGGAGACGCCGCCTACGCCTGCTCCTGGGGGTAGCGGCGGCGGAGAGCGTCGAAGGTCTCGGCGCTGATGACATGCTCCATCCGGCAGGCGTCCTCGGCGGCCACCAGGGGGTCCACCCCGATGGAGGCCAGCCACTGGGAGAGGAAGGTATGGCGCTCATAGATGCGCTGGGCGATCTCCATGCCCTTGTCTGTGAGGGTGATGCAGCCCTCCCCGCTGACGGCGATGTAGCCGTTTTCCCGCAGGCGTTTCATGGCGATGGAGACGCTGGGCTTGGAGAAATTCAATTCGGCGGCGATGTCGATGGCGTGGACGGCGCCGTTGCGGCGGCTGAGGATCAATATGACCTCCAGGTAGTTTTCGGCGGATTCTTGGATCTTCAAATCAGATTCCTCCTTATGACGGGATTCGTGGTTACAGCATACCACGTTTCACCGCCCCTGGCAAGAGCCGGTATGCGCCTGCATGGGACGGCGGCGTGAAAATATCTGAAAAGAATCAGTGAAACAAATCATGGATTTTCATGTCTGGCGGAGGGGAAGAAGGGGGCATTTTCCAATTTTGCGAAAAAATGCAAAAAAGTCTGTTGAAAATAAACAAAATGCGTGAAAAGTAATTGTAAAATCATGAAAATCAGAACTAATTATGCGAAAAATGTTGAAATGCAAGACGAAAAAGACTATCATGAAATAAACAAATCTGTCGGATGCGCAGAGAAAAGACGTTTCGCCGGAAGAAGAAAGGATGGGCGAATATGACGTTAAAAGAGCTATCGGAGCGGTCGGGCGTGTCCATCGCCACCATCTCCAGGATCATGAACAACCGCGCCGGCGTCAGCAAGGAGAACATCGAGAAGGTGTCCCGGGCCGTACAGCGGGCGGGGGATGAAAAGCTGATGAAAAAACTGGAAGCGGCCAGATCGGAGCGGAGGGTGATCGCGGTGGTGGTCCCCGACCTGAGCAATCCCTTTTTCACCGCGGTGATTCGGGGGATCAGCGCCGTTCTGGAGAAGCAGAACTGCAACATCATCGTATGCGATACCCAGGAGAGCAACCTGCGGGAGCTGGAGATCATCTCCATGCTCCGGCATATGGAGATCACCGGCCTGGTCATCACGCCTACCAGCGACAGCGATGGGGACGGCGCGCGGTGCGAGGCGGCGCTGCGGGCCATGAAGATGCCGGTGATCCTGGTGGACCGGGACGTGCAGAAGGCGTCCTTCGACGGCGTGTTTATCGACAACGAGCGGGGGGCGCTCATTGGCGTATCCTACCTGCTCCAAAAGGGGCACACGAACATCGCGGTCATTTCCGGGCCTGTGTCCTCCAAGCCTGGCCGGGAGCGGCTGTGGGGGTACAAGAACGCCTTGAGCCAGGCCGGCGTTCCCCTGAACCGTGAGAACATCTACGAGGGGGACTTCAGCCGGGACAGCGGCTATGAGATGACCTGCCGGATCCTGGAGCGGCCGGACCGGCCCACAGCCGTCTTCTCCTGCAACAACATGATGACCTTGGGCTGTCTGCACGCCCTGCGGGACAAGGGCCTGACCGTAGGGGAGGACATTGAGGTGCTGGGCTTTGACGAGATCGACGACATGGCCGAGATGGGGGCCAGAATCACCTGCATCCGCCGGGCTACCCGGGAGATGGGGCAGGTGGCGGCGGAGTTCATGCTGGAGCGTCTGGGCAACAACACCTACGCCTCCAACCGGCGCATCCATCTGATCCCGGAACTGCGTCTGGGGACCGGGGGGCGGGACCGGTGAGGCCGCCGGAGGCCGCCGGCGCCATCCTTGACATGGATGGAACGCTGCTGGACACCATGGGCGCGTGGGAGGCCGCTCCCATGGACCTGCTGCGGGAGCGGGGCGTGACATGCACGGAGCGGATGGCCGCTGCGTTCCACGGGCTGGGCTTCGAGGCTGCGGCGGAGCATATCAGTCAAGCCTATCTGCCTGACTGCCGCCCGGAGGAGCTGATGGAGGAGATCGTCGCCCGGCTGCACCGGTTCTATCGGGAGGCAGCCCCGGCCAAGCCCGGGGCGGAGGACCTGCTGCGGCGGCTGGCAGGGCGGAGGATCCCCATGGCGATTTTGACCTCCAACCGCCGGGAGCTGGCCTGCGCCGCTCTGGATCGCATGGGGTGGCGGAAGTACTTCCGTTTCATCCTCTCCGCCCGGGAGTGCGGCATGACCAAGAGCGACCCGGAGCTGTTCCGGCTGGCGGCGGAGCGTCTGGAGGCGCCGCCGGAGCGATGCCTGGTATTCGAGGACTCGCTGGCCCCCGCCAAGGCCGCGGCAGCGGCGGGAATGCGGGTGATGGCGGTGCTGGACCAGTCCTCCCGGGCGGACTGGCCCGCTCTGCGGGCCCTGGCGGAGGCGTCGGCCCGGGACCCCGGGGAGCTGATATTCTAGACTGGACGCGGACACAGCGCCGCGAGAAGGGGGTTTACGATGGAACTGAGGTTTGAACATCTGGTGAAGGACTTTTCCGGCACCATCGCGGTGAACGACTTGACCCTGACGGCCGCGGATGGGAAGCTCACGGGCCTGCTGGGGCCGTCGGGCTGCGGCAAATCCACGCTGCTGTACATGATCGCCGGCCTGGAGCAGCCCACCTCAGGCAGAATCTACTTTGACGGCGAGGACGTGACGGAGCTGCCTACGGAGAAGCGGGGCATCGGCCTGGTCTTTCAGAACTACGCCCTGTACCCGCACATGACGGTGGAGGAGAACATCATGTTCCCTCTGCTGAACGCGAAGGTGAAAAAGAAGGAGGCCCGGGAGCGGGCGGAGCAGACCGCCGGCTTCGTGCAGATCCAGGACTATCTCAAGCGCAGGCCCGCTCAGCTCTCCGGCGGCCAGCAGCAGCGGGTGGCCATTGCCCGGGCGCTGGTGAAGCAGCCCAAGATTCTGCTGCTGGACGAGCCGCTGAGCAACCTGGACGCCCGGCTGCGGCTGGAGCTGCGGGAGGAGATCCGGCGCATCCAGCGGGAAATGGGGATCACGACCATCTTTGTCACCCATGACCAGGAGGAGGCCATGAGCATCACCGACGAGATCGTGCTGATGAAGCTGGGGAAGATCCAGCAGGTGGCTACGCCCTCGGACATGTACCGCGATCCCGACAACCAATTCGTGGCGTCGTTTCTGGGCAACCCGCCCATCCGCTTTTTCAGCGGGGAGGCGGAGAGCGGGGCGGTCCGCCTGGCGGAGGGCTGCACCCTGCGGTTCCGTACGGATTATACCGGTCCGGTGACCCTGGGGATCCGCCCGGAGGCCTGGCAGCTGGGGAAGGACGTAACGGCGGCGGTATCCGGCGTGGAGATCCGGGGCCGGGAGCAGTTCGTATCCTTCCCCCTGCTGGACGGAAAGGGCCTGGCGATCCTGGACAATGACCGGGTCCTGGCGCCGGGGGACACCCTGGGCCTGACATTGAGCGGACGGGGAACGTACCTGTTCCATCCGGAGACCGGAGAGCGGCTGGATGAAGGCGGTGAGCGCCATGCGTGAGCGCAGGCTTGTCCGCCGGGGCGGCAGGACCACCATTCAGGACGGCGTCGTCACCATCCGCAGCGCCCAGGCGTATCTGTATCTGCTGCCCGCCTTTCTGGTGCTGGCGGTGTTTCTGCTCTATCCGGTGGTGATGCTGCTGCGGATGGGGTTCTATGAGAAGTATGTGTTCGTCACCGATCAGGGCAGCGGCTTCGGCCTCAGCTCCTTCTGGTATGTGCTGGCCGATCCGGCCTTTCGCCTGGCGGTGAAGAATACCTGTACGATCGTTTTTGTCGGCGTGCCGATCACAGTGATCATCGCCATGGTGCTGGCGGTGCTCATCAACTCCCTGACCCGGAGCAAGGGCGTTTTCCAGTGCATCTACTTTCTGCCCTACGTTACGTCCATCTACGCCATCGGCATTGTGTTCAAGTGGCTGTTCCACAGCGACTACGGCTACATCAATCAGTTTCTGAACCTTTTGGGGCTGGATTCTCAGAAGTGGCTGACGGACCCCAATCTGGTGACCATCACAGTCACTATCTTCACCATATGGAGCGGGATGGCCTTCAAGGTGATCCTGTTCCTGGCGGGGCTGCAGAAGATCGACAAACAGTACTATCAGGCGGCCAGGGTGGACGGGGCCAGCCGGCTGCGGACCTTCACCAGGGTGACGATGCCGCTGCTGTCGCCCACCATCTGGATGGTGTCCATGATGGCGGTGCTGTACGCGTTCAAGACCTATAACGAGATCGTGGCCCTGTTTGGAAAGGACGCCGCCGGGCCGGGGAACTCGGCCATCACCATCGTGTTCTATATCTATAACATGTTCTTTACCAAGGGGATGGTGCATTACGCGGCGGCCGCGGCGGTGCTGTTTCTGGCGCTGGTGATCGTCATTACCGTGATCCAGAGGACCATTACCCGGCGGCTGACCCACTATGTGTAAGGAGGGGTGGATATGAACGATATCAACCGGGCGATAGCCCTTGACCGCCTGGCCAGGGTGATGAAGTATGTGGTGCTGATCATCGGCGCGTTTATGGTGTTCTTCCCGTTCCTGTGGATGCTGACCACGTCCCTGAAGACCGGGGCGGAGTCCATTGCCATCCCGCCCATCCTGTTCCCGGAGACGCCCCAGTGGGCCAACTACGCCCGGGCCTGGGAGGTGGTGCCGTGGCTGCTGTACTTCCGCAATACCCTGCTGGTGGCCGTGGCAGGAACGGCGCTGACGCTGCTGATGACCATTCTGGCAGCCTACGCCTTTACGATCTTTGCGTTTCCGGGGAAGAACGTGCTTTTTATCCTGTTCCTGGCTACCATGATGGTCCCATCGGAGCTGCTGATCATCCAGAATTATATCACGGTGACGAAGCTGGGGTGGCTTGACACCTTCCGGGGCATCATAATCCCATCCCTGGCCAGCGGGTTTTACATCTTCATGCTGCGGGAGTATTTCATGCAGGTATCGTCGGGCCTCTTCAAGGCGGCGAAGGTGGATGGGTGCAGTACCTGGAAATACCTGTGGCGGATCGTGGTGCCGGTGAGCAAAAACGCCATCTCCACCATCGCGGTGCTGTCCTTCATCAGCCACTGGAACGCGTTTGTCTGGCCGCTGATGGTCACCAACACCGATGAGCACAGACTGTTGTCCATCGGCCTGCTGCGGTTTACCAATTCCGTCAGCTCCGACGTGGCGCTGCAGATGGCGGGAGCCACCATTGTGCTGATTCCCATGGTCATCTTCTACATCGCATTCCACAAAAAGATCATTTCCGGCGTGGCCCGCAGCGGCCTGAAGGGCTGACGCCGGCGGAAGGGAGGCGCGCCATGAAAAAGAAGCTGCTGGTGATCTCCATTGACTCCATGGTGGAGGAGGACGTACCGATCCTGCTCGGGCTGCCCAACTTCAGCCGGGTGCTGGAGAACGCCTCCTGGGTCCGAAAGATGGAGTCTACCTATCCCACGCTGACCCACTCCATCCACACGAGCATCATCACCGGCTGTTATCCCGGCCGCCACGGCGTCATCGGGAACGAGCAGTTTATTCCCGGCGATTTCCACGCGCCCTGGTACGAGGATATCTCCTGGGTCAAGGCCCGGATGCTGCCGGAGCGGGCAGCGGACCTGGGTTATACCGCGGCGTATGTGTGCTGGCCGCTGACCCGGGGGGCGAAGGCGGAGTGGGTGCTCCACCGGGCTGGGCTGCGGGTGCCGCCGGAGGATCGGAGAACGGTGATGGAGCGGCTGTCCACGCCGGGGCTGCTGGACGCTCTGCCCGCCGACTGCCTGGACAGCTGGGGGCTGCTGCCCCACTTCGAGGCGTCGGACCGCTTCAGCTTCCGGGCGGCGGCGGCGCTGTACCGCATGGCCCAGCCGGACATCCTGTATATGCACATTATCCTGGTGGACCATGTCCGCCACGTTCACGGTGTGTTCAGCCCCGAGATCGCCCGGGCCTACCGGTTCCTGGACGGGGAGCTGGGACTGCTGCTGGACGCACTGGATGAGACGGGGCTGTACCCCTCGACTGTCATCAACCTCACCAGCGACCACGGGCACCTGGATATCAGCCGGGTGGTGTCCCTCAACCGCTTTTTGAGGGACCGGGGCCTGATACAGACGGATGAGGAGGGGCGGCTTCTGTCCTGGCGGGCCTACGCCCACGCCTGTGCTCTGTCCGCCCAGATCTATATCAGGGACCGGGACCCGGCTGTGGCCGGGGAGGTGAAGGCGCTGCTGGAGGAGAACGGCGGGGCCCTGGGCGTCAGCCGGGTGTTCACCGCCCGGGAGGCCCGGGCGTCCTACGGGCTGTGGGGCGGCTTTGACCTGGTGGCGGAGACCGACGGGGACACCGCCTTCTCCTCGGACTACACCGCGCCGCTGGAGACCCGGGCCGGCCAGGAGGACTACCGCTACAGCCGGGCCACCCACGGCCACCTGCCGGAGAAGGGGCCCCAGCCGACCTTCTTCCTGCGGGACCCCTTCCGGCGGGAGCCTGTGGTGCTGGAACGGGGGCGGGTCGTGGACCAGGCGCCCACGCTGGCCCGGCTGCTGGGCTTCGATCTGCCGGGCTGCGACGGGCGGCCTATCTTGGAATTGACGGGGGGATCCTATGGAGATCTTGTTTGAAAACGTGCGGTCGCCGGGGGGCTATCCCTGCGACGAGCTGGCCTCGGCGCTGCAGAAGTTCATCCGCCGGGGCATGACGGAGGAGGCGGCCCGGGTGGCCTACGAGCTGGCCCGGACCAGCGAGGAGGTCCGGGAGTATCTGTGGAAGCGTCTGATCGTGATCAGCGTGGAGGACGTGGGCCTGGGGGACCCCATGGCGCCGGTCCTGATCTACTGTCTGAACGAGACCCGGAAGGCGTACATCGACGTTCCCGGAGAATTCGGGATGTTTTTCGTCCACGCTGTCCGCTATCTCTGCGGATGCCGGAAGGAGCGGGGCTCCTGCAATCTGGCCCAGGTGATGGCCCGGCGGATCCGCAGGGGGGACCCCATCGCCTTCCCGGACTATGTGTACGATAAGCACACCGTCCAGGGCATCCGGATGGGCCGGGGCCACCGGCATTTTATGGACGTATCCAGCCAGGTGATTCCGGATGTGTCCGGGGAGGCGGCCCTGGCCTGGCGGCGGGAGCTGTACCGAATGACCCTGGAGGAGGACGAGGCCCGGGGCTGCCCGGTGGACCCGGACACGCCGGTGGAGTACGCGGACGTGCGCTCGGTCCACGGATACCCCATGGACCTGTGCGTGGCGGCGCTGCAGAAGCACATCCGCCGGGGAGAGACGGAGCCGGCGGTGCGGGTGGCCTTTGAGATGGCCATGACCAGCCCTTATTTCTACGAGTGGATGTGGAAGCGGCTGCGCCTCATCAGCGTGGAGGACGTGTGCTTCGGGGAGCCTCAGGCCCAGATCGTGGTACACACACTGGACCGGATCCGCCGGGAGTTCTATCAGGACGGGGGCATCCACCCCATGTACTTTACCCACGCCATCCGCTATCTTTGCCAGTGTGGGAAGGAGCGGGGCTCCTGTGACCTGGAGCATGTTCTGGAGCGGCGGATCGCCCGGGGAGAGATGCCTGTCCGCCTGCCGGACTATGTGCTTGACAAGCACACCGCCAGAGGTCAGGACATGGGCCGGGGCGAGGTCCACTTCCTGGAGCATGGGGCGGTGGTGGAGCCGCCCTTCCCCACGGCGGACGGCGACTACGCGGAGGAGCTTCTGGCCTTTGCCCGGGAGGAGGAGACGACATGAAGAAAAAACTGCTGCTGCTGTCCATTGACGCCATGGTCACGGAGGATCTGGAGATCCTGCGGACGCTCCCCGCTTTTTCGGAGGTCCTGGAGCGGGCCTCCGTGGTGAAGAACATCCAGTCCATTTATCCCACCCTGACTCACCCGGCCCATGTGTCCATTGTCACAGGCTGCTACCCGGACCGTCACGGCATCATTACCAACGACGAGTTCCGGCCGGGGGAGCGTTTTTCCCCCTGGCTGGAGAAGGCGTCCCTGGTGAAGGTCCCCATGCTGCCCCAGGTGGCCCGGACCCACGGCTATACCGTGGCCAGCGTGTTCTGGCCTCTGACCATCGGCATGGAGGCGGAGTGGGTGCTGGGCCGGGACTGGGTCCACGAAAAGCGTAAGACCCAGCAGCAGACCATTGCGGACAACTCCACGCCGGGCCTCTTTGACGAGGTGGCGGACAGCGTCAGGTCCTGCTGGGGCAAGGAACACTACGAGGAGGCGGACAGCTTCTGCTTTTTGTCGGCGGAGTACCTGCTGCGGACCTACCGGCCGGATCTGACCATGATCCATGTGATACTGATGGACCACATCCGCCACGCCTACGGCGTGTTTTCCCCCAAGCTGCGGGAGGGGTACGAGCTCATGGACCGGGGTCTTGCCCGGCTGCTGTCCGCCATGAAGGACGCCGGCACCTATGACGACACCATCATCTGCCTGACCAGCGACCACGGCCAGCTGGACGTGGAGCGGGTGGCGGCCCTGAACCGCTTTTTTCTGGACCAGGGGCTGATCCGACTGAATCCGGACGGAACCCTCCGGTCCTACGACGCCTACGCCCACGCGGCGTCCCTGATCTCCCTCATCCATGTGGGAGAGACGGCGGACCGGGAGCGGGTGCGGGCGCTGCTGCTGGAGAACCGGGAAATGCTGGGAATCGGGCAGCTCTTTACCCGGGAGGAGACGAGAAAACTGCGCCTGGACGGAGATTTCACCTTCCTGGCGGAGACGGACGGGCGCACGGCCTTCTCTCCCCGCTGGGACACGGAGGTGGTCACCGCCATCGATCCCACGGACTGGCGCACCAGCGTGGCGGGCCACGGCCATCTGCCCTGGAAGGGCGCGAAGCCCATGTTCATCGTAAAAAATCCTTACGCCCGGTCCGTATGCACGCTGGAGAGCGGCAGACTGGTGGACGAGGCGCCCACCATGGCCCGGCTGCTGGGCTTCGATCTGCCGGGCTGCGACGGGACGCCCATCCGGGAGCTGCTGGCGTGATGGATGAAGTCTGTGTTCCCGTACAGTCAATCCGGAGAAAGGGGGACGGTGCCGGCCCTTGGCCGCGGGGACAGGCGATATGGATGGAAAAACACCTGACATGACAACAACGGAGGTACCTATGAAAAAGCTGCTCAGTATCATTCTTGCTCTTGCGATGGCGGCCTGCCTGCTGGCCGGCTGCGGCGGCAATACCAACACGCCGTCTGACGACGCGGACAAGCCCGCTCCCAGTGAGGCCCAGCCTCAGGACAGCACAGACCAGAAAGACCCGAAGGACGACGGCATCGCCACCACCTTCAGCACCGACCAGGTCATCGAGCTGGATTTCTGGCACTGCATCTCCAACCCCACGCATCTGGAGATTCTGAACGGTCTGGTGGATGGCTTCAACGAAACCGTGGGCAAGGAGAAGGGGATCCATGTCACCGCCTACGCCCAGGGGTCCCAGTACGACCTGGACGCCGCTACCATCGGAGCCATCAAGGCGGGGACTATCCCCAATGTGTCCCTGTCGGTCCCCAGCTACACCGCCGCCTATCTGCCGGCGGACTGCGTGGTGGATCTGACGCCCTATGTGTACAACGAGGAGATCGGAATCGAGGACCTGGACGACTTCTATCCCTCCTTCCTGGAGCAGGGCAAGGAGTACCCCCAGGAGGGGATGTACAGCCTGCCCATTCACATGAAGGCGGAGGTCCTCTACTACAACGTCAACTTCTTTGAGGAACACGGCCTGACGGCTCCCACCACCTGGGAGGAGCTGATCGAGACCAGCCGCAAGATCACCGAGATCACCGGAAAACCCGCCTTCGGCTGGGACAGCCTGGCCTCCGCCTTCATCACGCTGAGCCTGGAGAAGGGCGGCCAGTTCGCGGACAAGGAGGGGAACATCGGCTTCCTGGAGCAGGACGAGATCAGCAAGGAGGTCATCGGCCTGTGGCAGGACTGCATCGACGAGGGAATCTGGCGGACCGCCGGTGAGGACGGCTTCTTCTCCGGCCCCTTTGCCAACGAGATCGTGCAGATGTACATCGGCGTATCCACGGAGTCCAGCTGGATCAACCAGAAGGCCGTGGAGGGCCTGCGCTGGGCCGCCGCCCCCATTCCCTATTTTGCCGACAAGGGGATCTCCGCCGCCTTCCAGGAGGGCCATGTGATCGAGATCCTCAGCCAGGACAAGGACCCGGATGAGATTCTGGCCTCCTGGTTCTTTGTGAAGTACATGACTTCCTATGAGGCGAATCTGGCCACCGCCTGCGGCAGCGGCTATATGCCCATCCGCAAGTCTGTGGCGGAGAGCGACGCCTATCAGACCTGGTGCCAGGAGAACAACAACTTCGCCTCCTATGTGGCGACCCAGAGCGCCGACTCCTACTACATCCTGCCCGCCTTTGTGACGGATACCTATACCGCCGCCGGCCTGTGGTCGGAGATCAAGGTGATGATGGGCAACATCCTGGATAACGGCATGGACGCGGACGCGGCGCTGGACGCGCTGAAGGTGCAGTTCCAGTGATTCCCGGCTGACGCGCCGGATACGTTCCGCCGCCGTGCTCCCCAGGGGGCGCGGCGGCGGAACGGAGGACGCGTCCGCAGGAGCGGCGGAAAGGAAAAGACCATGAAAAAACGAATTGCCGTCTGCGGGAGCTATGTGACGGATCTGATGGCCCGGACGCCCCACCTGCCCTCGGCCGGGGAGACGGTGCTGGGCAGCTGGTTCCAGAGCGGTCCCGGCGGAAAAGGCTTCAACCAGGCGGTGGCGGCCCACAAGGCCGGGGCCTGGGTGACCATCGGGACAAAGCTGGGCCGGGATATGTTCGGACAGCAGGCCCGGGCCGTCATGAAGGAGCTGGGCATGTCCGAGGCGTATGTGCTGACCGATCCGGAGCTGCCTACGGGAGCGGCGCTGATCGCCGTGGACGGGGGGACAGGGCAGAATCAGATCGCCGTGGTGCCTGGCGCCTGCGGCCGGTTCACGGCGGCGGAGACGGCGGCGCTGGAGCCGCTGGTCCGGGACAGCCATATTTTGCTGACCCAGCTGGAGATCGATATGGACGCCGTTCAGCGCCTGATTCGCACGGCCTGGGAGCAGGGAACGGCGGTGGTGCTCAATCCCGCTCCGGTGCGGCCGCTGCCGGAGGATCTTCTGTCCATGGTGTCTATCATCACGCCCAACGAGGTGGAGGCTCAGGCCCTCACCGGAATCGAAGTGGACAGCGAGGCGTCGGCGGAGGCCGCCGCCCGGTGGTTCCTGGACCGGGGGGTGAAACAGGCGGTGATCACTCTGGGCAGCCGGGGTGTATACGCCCATGACGGCGCTTCCGGCAGGCTGATCCCGGCCCGCCGGGTTCGGGCGGTGGATACCACCGGAGCCGGAGACGCTTTTAACGGCGGCCTGGTAACGGCGCTGGCGGAGGGGAAGGACCTGTGGGCGGCCTGTGAGTTTGCCAACGCGCTGGCTTCCCTCTCCGTGCAGCGGGTAGGGACAGCGCCGGCCATGCCCGCCCGCCGGGAGATCCAGCAGGCGTTGGAGAGCCGATAAAACAGAGAAAGGCCCGTCCGGAATCCTCCGGACGGGCCTTTTCGCCGCTGGCGGCGCGCCGGGATAGGCGGCGGCCGCTTCGCGGGCCTGTCAAAACAAAGGGGTCAGCAGGTGGCGCCGCCGGTGAGGTGGAGGGGGGCGTCCAGAATCTCCTGCTTCCGCGCCAGCAGGTCGCCTGACAGGAGCTGGGCCTCCACATTCTCAAAGCCCAGGCGCTCGATGGTCTTGGCGAAGCGCTCGCCGGTCCTGCCCTGCTCCCGGAACAGGAGGATGGCCTTTTCGATGACGTCCAGAGCCTCGTCCCTGTCAGTGAATATCTTACTGAGGGCCCGGCCCTGGGCGATCTTCTTGCCCCAGCGCCCGCCGATGTAGATCTTATAGCCGTATACGCCGTCGCTGATGGCGTCGAAGTGGCACTGCCCGATACAGCGCCCGCAGTTGTTGCACAGGTCCTTGTCGATCTCCAGCAGGCCGTCGGCCACCTTGGCGGCGCCCATGGGGCAGACCTTTTCCACGGAGCATTTCTTGCAGCCGTTGCACTCGTCCTCCTCAAAGACGGGGATCCGCTGGCCGATGATGCCCAGGTCGTTGAGGTCGGGCTTTACGCAGTTGTTGGGGCAGCCGCCCACGGCGATCTTGAACTTGTGGGGCAGCTTTACGGTGTGGTAGCCCTCGTAGAACCGGTGGTGGATCTCCTCGCTGAGGGCGAAGGAGTCCAGCAGGCCGTACTGACAGGTGGTACCCTTGCAGGACACTATGGGCCGCACCAGAGAGCCGGTGCCGCCGGTGACAAGGCCCGCCTGGGCGATGTACGCCTGAAATTCCTCGATTTTGTCATAGGGGATGCCCTGGACCTCGATGGTCAGGCGGGTGGTGAAAGTGACCGTGCCGTTGCCGAATTTCTCGGCGGCCTCGGCGATGCGGCGCTGCTGGGCGGCGGTGATCTTTCCGTTGACGGTAATGATGCGGCCGGAGAAGTTGTCTGTGCCCTTGTTGCTGAGAAAGCCCATTGCCTTGACCCGCTTCTCGTCGGCGGGGCTGATGGTGAGAGTAGCCATGCTCTGATCCTCCTGGTCTGTGTTGATGGTTGTGTGGTCAGAAATTCGATATTCCGCCGGGCGGGGGAGAGGCGCCTCACTCCCCGTCCCCGATCTCCGTGAAGGAGGCTCCGCCCTCCAGGACCCTGGTGTTGGCGTAGCCGTAATACTTCAGCCGGTTCTGGGTGAGATAGGCCCGCTTGCCCTTGGTGCAGACCAGCAGCAGCCTGTCATCCCGGCCGAACCCCTCCACCGGCCCGCTGATCCTGGTCAGATCCAGATAGCGCCTGCCCTCCAGGGAGGGCTGAAGGGCGCAGTCCACGATCTCGTAGCCGTCCGCCCCGCCCTGGGCGTATTCGGCGGGGGTCATGCTGTCCATGGCCCCGTCCAGCTTGTTGAGCAGCACGTCCACGGCGTGGGCGAAGGGGTGGATAGCGGTGGAGAAGGGGGGCGCGTAGGCGAAGTCCAGGGTGGCCAGCTGGTCCACAGAGGCCCCCAGGGAGATGGCGGTGACGGCGATGTCCGCGAGCTTGTCCACGGCGCCGGGGCCCAGGATCTGAGCCCCCAGCAGCTTCCGGGTGGACCGGTCTGCTGTCAGCTTGACGATGAAGGACCCGACGCCGGGGTAGTAGTGGGCCTTGTCGTCCACCACGGACAGGGCGGTGATCACGTCATAGCCCTCGGCTTTGGCGGCGGCCTCCGTCAGGCCGGTGCGGCCCACGTTCAATCCGCCGGGGAGCCGGGCCACGCCGGTGCCCAGCACGCCGGGATAAGACGCCTCCGCTCCGGCCAGGTTTTGGGCCAGCACCCGGCCCGCGATGTTGGCGGTGGAGCCCATGGGGGACCAGGCGGGCTTCCCGGTCTGGCGGTTATGTACCATGGCGCAGTCGCCCACGGCGTAGATATCCGGAAGGTTGGTACGCAGCTGCCCGTCCGTGAGGATGGTCCCCTTGACCATCTCGATGCCGGAGCCGTCCAGAAAGGCGGTGTTGGGCCGGATGCCGATGGCCAGCACCAGGGCGTCGGCCTTGATGGCCCGGCGGCTGGTCTGGACCTTTTCCACCTTTCCCTCACCCAGAACGCCCTCCAGGGCCACGCCGGTCATGGGGACCACCCCGGCGTCGCTCATTTTGTTCTCCACATACTCGCTGAGCTCGCTGTCCAGCAGGTTGGGCAGCACATGGGGGGCAAAGTCGATGACCGTGACCCGCACGCCCTGGGCCGCCAGGTTCTCCGCCACCTCCAGACCGATGAAGCCGCCGCCGGCCACCACGGCCCGGTGGATCTCGCCGGACTCCACCGCCGCCCGCAGGGCGATGGCGTCGTCGGGGGTGCGCATGCAGAAGACGTTTTTCAGGTCCAGGCCGGGAATGTCGGGGACGAACGGAGAAGCGCCGGTGGCGATGACCAGCTTGTCATAGCCGTAGCTGGCGGTCCCGCCGGTGCGCAGGTCCCTGGCCTCCACGGTGTGCTCCCGGGGATGGACGGCCACGGCCTCTGTCTCCGTGAGCACCCTGGCCCCGGTAAGGGCCTCGTATTTCGTGGGGGTGTTGACGATGAGCTGCTCCCTGTCATGGATCACGCCGCCCACATAGTAGGGCAGGCCGCAGCCCGCGTAGGAGATATCCCTGCCCTTGGTCAGAATGGTCACCTCGCAGCTCCGGTCCTCCCGCAGCAGCTTGGCGGCCACCTTTGTTCCGGCGGCCACGCCGCCCAGTATCAGCACCTTCATAGCTTCGCTCCTTTCCTGAAAAAAGGGTTTTCGCCTCACAGATAATGAAGTAATTATATCACACATTGTTTGGTAAGAAAAGCGCTGTTTTGAAGAAAATCCGTGAAAATTCGTGAAAAAACTGACAGATGGGAGCGGAAACGGGAAAAACAGAAGGGAGGACGGCAAGCCGTCCTCCCGACACCCTGTCACGCCCCCGCCGCCAGTTCCGTCAGGGGGGCGAAGCGGTAGCCCATGGCCTCCCATTTGCCCAACAGCTCGTCCAGAATGGCGGCGTTGGTGGCGGAGGTGGAGTGGAGCAGCACGATGGCCCCGTCGTGGATCCGGGGCAGCAGCTTGCCGTAGGCCTGCTGGGCCGTGGGCTGGTCGTCCACATACCAGTCCACATAGGCCAGGCTCCACAGAATGGTCTCATAGCCCAGCGCCTGGGCCATCTTCAGGTTCTCCACGCTGTACTTGCCCTGGGGCGGGCGGTAGAACCTGGGCATGGTCTGGCCGGTGGTCTCAAAATACAGCGCCTCCAGGCTCTCCAGCTCCTTCCGGAAGGCGTCCAGATCGCTGATGGCGGACATATCCGGGTGGTGGTAGGTGTGATTGCCCACGATGTGGCCCTCCCGGGCCATGCGGCGGACGATGTCCGGGGCGGTCTCCACCATGTTCCCCACCACGAAGAAGGCGGCGGGGGCCCGGTGCTTTTTGAGCGCGTCCAGAATGGCCTCCGTGTGGCCGTTCTCATAGCCGCAGTCAAAGGTGAGGTAGATGACCTTCTGCCCGGTGTCCCCCAGATACCAGGCGTCGTACTTTGCCAGTTCCTCCCGGGTGGCGTTGCCCACCGGGGCCTGGCCCTCGACGGGGAAGGACAGTCCCCAGTTCCCGGCGGAGGCGGGGACGGCGGCGTCCCCGGAGACGGCCAGCGGGGCGGCCTTTTCCCGGCCCAGCAGCAGCAGGGCGGCCAGAGCGCACAGGGAGAGACAGACGGCGAGGGCGGCGGAACGGTGATGGCGGCGCATAGAGGATCCCTCCTGGTTCATGGTTGATGAGGGTAGTATGCGCCGGGGGAGGGCAACTATGGCTGGGAAAAGCCGGAAAATCGGGACTGGGCGGCAGGTCACCTGCCCGCCGTCCGGGCAATGGCGGTGCCCTCCAGCACGATGTGGAGGTTCTTCAGCGCCTCCTCCACGTCTCCTGCCCGGATGGCGTTGGCGATGAGCAGATGGTTGTCCTCCACATCGATCTCGGAGGCGAGAACGCCGGAGACGTTTTCCCTGACCGTATCGGAGAGAGGCTTGACAAAGGCGTCCCACATGGTGAGGAGGATCTTGTTGTGGGACATGGCGCACAGATGCCGGTGGAACGCCATGTCGAAGGCGACATACGAAGGAAGGTCCCTGCGGTGGAAGGCGTCGTTGCTGACGTGGAACAGGTGGATCAGCTCGTCGATCTCCTTGTCGTTATGGAGCTCGACGGCTTTGCGCACAGCCTTTGATTCCAGAGCCTCCCGAAACTCGATGATGTCCTGGCGGTTTTCACTTTGAATGATGAAGGGGACCGCCTGCTGAAGATACTCCTGCAGGGAAAACCGCTTCACATAGGTGCCGTCGCCCCGCTGCACCTTGAGCATACCCAGGGCGACCAGCCGCTGGATCGCGCTGCGCACCGTTATTCTGCTGACTCCCAGCTCCTCGCAGAGCACAAATTCATTGGGGATCTTGGCGCCTTCCGCCCACTCTCCGCTTGCGATCTTCTGGTAGAGGGCGCTGTAGGTCAGATCCGCAATGCTGTCACTTTTGATTGCGTCCATATGTCCTGCTGTTCTCCTTTTCCATAGGCTGGACTTCGTTCGTCGGTAAAATCATTATAACAAATCATTTGTATAAATACAATGCCCTTTCCCATGGGGACCGCCTCCCGGCGCCGGGGCAGGCGCGGCCGCCGCTATTGTGCAGAATATACAAGAACGCGCCGCTTTTTTGGGACAATATGCGGCTTGTTTTTTTAAACACGGTTCTTTATAATACGTAATACATGATACGTATCACGTATCGTGAACATCATGAAGGAGGGTGCGATCATGAAAATTGTAAGCGTTGACGTGATGCGGCTGAAAACAGAGGGCGCCGGCCCGGTGCGTCCCATTGTCTGCCGGATTCACACGGACACCGGGCTCTACGGCGTCGGAGAGGCGGGCGTCGCCATCGTCAGCGGCGCTATGGCGGCCTACGAGCTGCTCAAGGACTATGCCAGGGTCATCATCGGCATGGACCCCCTGCACCACGAGGTGATCTGGGAGAAGCTGTACAAGGACACCTTCTGGGCCCAGGGCAACGGTCCCATCATCATGGCGGCCATCAGCGCCATCGACACGGCGCTGTGGGACATCAAGGGGAAATACTATAAGGCCCCGGTCTACGAGCTGCTGGGCGGCAAGCAGAGGGACCGGCTGTGGACCTACGCCAGTCAGCTCCAGTTCGGCTGGGGGCTGGACGCCTATGACCGCAGCGGGGCGCTGAAAAAGTACCAGGACGCCTGTAAGGCGGCGGTGGATCAGGGCTACACGGCGGTGAAGGTCAACTTCTTCGAGCAGCGGAAGCAGGGCCCCAACGTCAACTATCTGGATACCACCGGCCATCTGAGCGCGGAGATCATGAACACCGCCGAGGAGCGCATCGCGGCGGTCCGGGAGATCATGGGGAAGGACGGGGAGGTCCTGTTGGAGAATCACGCCATGACCGACGCGGTATCGTCGATCCAGTTTGCCCGGATGGCGGAAAAGTACGATCCCATGTTCCTGGAGGAGCCCGCCACCCCCACCAATCACAAGGTGTTTGAGAAGATCGCGGCGAAAACCTCTATTCCTTTGGCCACAGGCGAGCGGACCTTCTCCCGCTGGGGCTTCCGGCCGCTGATCGAGTCCGGCTGCATCTCCATTGCCCAGCCTGATATCGGCAACTGCGGCGGCATCACGGAGTGCAAGAAGATCTGCGACTTTGCCCATCTCTATGACATCGGCATCCAGACCCACGTCTGCTCCAGCCCCATCTCTGTGGCGGTTTCTCTGCAGTTCGAGGCGGCCCTGCCGAATTTTGTCATTCACGAGCACCATTGCGGCAATACGCTGCCGGGCATCGCCTGCCTGGGCAAGTACAACTACCAGCCGAAGGACGGCTACTTTGAGATCCCGGATCTGCCGGGCTTTGGGCAGGATCTGTCGGAGTACGCGCTGGCCACCGCCGTCGGGGAGACCATCTCCTGAGGCGGGCTGCGCTAGCCGCGGCAGGCGGCAAAAGAAAAGAGAAATGGAGGAGAGAAATTCCATGAGTGAAAACAAAGGCTTAAAGCGGACGCTGACGCTGTTCCCCTGCGTCATGATCATGATCACCAGCGTCATCGGTTCCGGCATTTTTACGGTCCCCGGCGAGATCATGGCCGCCGCCCAGGGCAGCGGAACGATCTTCCTGGCGTGGATCCTGGCGGGGATCTGCGTGTTCCTGATGTCCCTTGTGTATATCGAACTGGCGCCTGCCATGCCCCAGGCCGGCGGCGCGTACAACTATCTGCGGGAGGCGTTCGGTACCAAGTTCGCCTATTTCTACGGCTGGGGCAAGATGGTCAACGAGGTGGCGGTCATGGCCCTGTACGCCCTGGCGGTGACCAACTACCTGAAGTTCTTTTTCGACCTGTCGCCGGTGGCCTGCAAGGTGATCGGCACGGTGGTCATCCTGTGCGCGGCTGTTTTTAACATCTACGGCGTCAAGCAGGGGGCCGCTGTGACCTCCGGGCTCACCATGGCGAAGCTCCTGGGCCTTGCGGTAGTCATCGTCGGCGGACTGCTCATCTTCAAGGGCGGCTTTGATTTCCAGCCGGTGGTGTCCACCACCGTGGGCTGGAAGGGCGCGATCGCGGCGGCGGTTCCCGCGTTCTTCGCTTTCGGCGGGTATAACCAGCTCTGCTACATGAGCGAGGAGATCAAGGACGCCCGCAAGACGCTGCCCCGGGCCATTCTGCTGGGCATTTCCATTATCATCGTGATCTATATCCTCCTGACGGTGGTGTGCATCCGCACCCTGGGCGTGGAGGGCCTGGCCGGCAGCGATAAGGCGGTGGCGTCCGCTGCCCAGGCGATCTTCGGCAACGCTGGCGGCGCCGTGCTGGCGGTGTGCGCGCTGGCCTCCATCCTGGCCTCTCTCAACGGCATGCTGCTGACCACGCCCCGGGTGGCCTACTCTCTGGCCCGGGACGGCTCCTACCCCTACCCGCTGGCAAAGGTCCATCCCAAGACGGATACGCCCTATGTGGCCATCGGCTGTTACGCGGTATTCGCCATCATTCTGCTGTGGCTGGGCAGCTTCTCCACGCTGCTGGGAATGTGCGTGTTCATCGCCCGTATCATGGATGTGTTCGTGGCGCTGTCCCTGGCGGTCCTTCGCAGGAAGCGGCCGGATCTGGAGCGGCCCTTCAAGATGCTGGGCTACCCTGTGACGCTGGTGATCGCCATCGTGCTGTGCATCATCTTCGCCTGCCAGGTCCCGGCGGAGCGGATCCTCCTGTCCGTGGTCCTGTGCGCTATCGGCATCCCGGTTTACTTCATCACCCAGTTTGTCAATAAGCGTCACGCCGCGGCGGAAAACGGCGAGGCGTAAGCGAGTCCCAGCGGAAAAGGCCGGGAGCCAGATGGCTCCCGGCCTTTTCCATGCCGCTTCATGCTCTCAAAGGCGTCACCGCGTAGCCCCGGTCCCGTCCGCCGGAGACGGCCACGCCGAAAACCCGCTGGGGGACCTCCTGGGCCAGGCAGGCCGCCGCGTCACCCTGAAAAACCACCCGCCGGTCATGGAGGGCCACGATGCCGCCGGCGCAGCGCAGCACCTCCGGCAGCTCGTGCATCACCACCAGGAAGGTCTTGCCGGTCTGGTTTTTCAGCCGGTCCAGCAGATCCATGAAATCGAATCTGCTGACCACGTCCAGATGGGCGGTGGGCTCGTCCAGCAGCACCACCGGCGTGTCCTGGGCCAGGGTCATGGCGAAAAACGCCTTCTTCCGCTCCCCGCCGGAGAGACGGTCCACATAGGCGCCGGCCAGAGCCGTCAGCCCCACCGCTTCCAGGGCGCGGTCCGCCGCCTGCCGGTCCGCCGGGGACAGCCGCCCCGAAAGGCCGGTGTAGGGGGTCCGGCCAAAGGCGGCCAGCTCCCGCACCGTCACATGGGGCCGGGGCGCGGACTGGGGCAGATAGGCCAGGAGCCTGGCCCGCTCCCCGGCCGGCATGGCCCGCACGTCCCGGCCGTCCACGGCGATTCGGCCCCGGTAGTCCCGCTTTTCCCCCATGACGCAGGCCGCCAGAGTGGATTTGCCCGCGCCGTTGCGGCCAATGACCGCCGTGACGGCCCCCGCCGGGGCGGTGAAGGAAACGTCCTCCAGAACGCTGCGCCGGCCGTAGGCGGCCCAGAGCCCTTCCACCGTCAGGTCCACATCCGATTCCTCCTTTGCAGCAGCAGTACGAAGAAGAAGGGGACCCCCACGAAGGAGGTGATGATCCCCGCCGGCACCTGGGAGGGGGCGAAGGCCACCCGTCCGATGAGGTCCGACGCTGTTACCAGAGCGGCTCCCAGCAGGGCGGCGGCAGGCAGCAGACGCCGCAGATCCGTTCCCACCAGCCGCCGGGCGATGTGAGGGACCATCAGGCCCACGAAACCCAGCAGCCCCGAAAAGGATACGGCCGCCGCCGCCGAGGCGCTGGCCAGCAGCAGGGCCGCGGTCCGCAGGAGCTTCACCCGCACCCCAAGGCTGGCGGCCAGCGCGTCCCCCAGACACAGCAGATCCAGCCGGGGTCCCAGGACCATGGCGGCGGCGAGACATACGCCGATGATCGCCGCCGGCGCCGCCAGCTGCCGGAAGGTGACGCCGTCCACGTCCCCCACGGAGAAGTGGGTGTAGGTCTCGGTCATGTCCGGGTACAGCAGCTTCAGCAGGCTGATGCCAGCGTTCAGCAGGGTGGACACCGCCACGCCCGCCAGCACGATGGTGGCCTTGGAGCCGCCGGCCCTGGCGGATACCGCCACGATCAGCGCCGTGCAGGCGAAGGCTCCCACGAAGGCCGCCAGCGGCAGCATCCGGTAGGACAGGGGGAAAAGGCACAGCCCCAGGATCATGGCGAAGCCCGCCCCGGCGTTGACGCCGATGACGCTGGGCCCCGCCAGGGGGTTGTTGGTGGCGGTCTGGAGCAGGACGCCGGACACCGCCAGACCGGCCCCCGCCAGCAGCGCCGCCGCCACCCGGGGCAGCCGTACCGCCCAGAGGATCAGGCGCTGAGTGGTTCGCTCCGGAGAAAAGAGGCCCTCCAGCACCTCGCCCAGGGTCAGCGGCGCGCTGCCCAGGGCCAGGCCCAGCAGCGCCGCGGCCAGCGCCGCCGCCGCCAGCGGCAGCAGGAGCAGGCTCCGCCCCGGCGTTTTCCGCCCGTCAGCCATGGAGATCCAGCTCCGGGTACAGAAGCCCCGCCAGATAGGCGTAGGCGTCCGCCCAGCGGGCGTTGGGCTTGAAATGGAACATGTCCTTTGGCAGGAAGTCGTAGCGGCCCTCCGCCACCGCCGTCAGGTCCTTCCACCCGTCCTGGGCGAACAGCTCCGCGATGTAGCTCCTGGCGGCCTCCTCGCTGCCCATGGTGGTGAGGAAGATATAGTCCGGGTCCTCCCGGAGGATCTCCTCCAGGCTCAGGCCATCCAGGAGCAGAGGGGCGTTGTCGGCGATGTTGTAGGTCCCCAGCTGGTCCAGCATGACGCACACGAAGTTGTCCGGAGCCCGCTTGGCCTTGGTGGCGGAGTATTTGCTGGCGGCCCGGATAAAGAGGATGCGGGGGGCCTCGCCGCCCTGTTCCGTCAGGTAAGCCTCCGCCTGTGCCAAAATGCCGGCCGCCCGGTCCGACATCTCCTGACCATAGATCTCATAGGCCTCCCGGTTTCCGGTGATGTCGGTGCAGATCTTCAGCATGGCGAGATAGTCCTCCAGCACGTCCACCCGAAAGAGGGCGGCGGGGATCCCCGCGTCCGCCAGCAGGCCGCAGACCTCCGCCTGGGCCTGGATATCGGCGGAGCCGATGACCAGATCCGGCTCATAGCGCAGCAGCAGCTCCGCGTCGATGCTTTTGCCGGCGGCGTCGTCCACCAGCAGCGCGTCCTCCCCGGCGAAGCCCCGGTCCACGGACTCGGCCACGGTGATGGACACCGTGCCGCCGGCCAGCTCCCACACCTCGGCGTAGGAGCTCATGAGCACCGCCACCCGCTCCGGCGGGGCGGGGAGGGTGATCTCCCGGCCGGCGCTGTCAGTGAAAGTATAGGGGAAGGCGTCCGCCGTGTTCGGGGCGTCGGCAGGGGTCTGAGCGCCGTCTGGTACGCCGCCGTCCCCGCCGGGGGCGTTTTCGCCGCAGCCGGCGATGAGCAGCGTCAGCAGGGCCAGAGCCAGGGCCAGCCCCTTATGGATCGTTTTCATAGGTGTTTCCTCTCTGCTTTGGTGTGTCCCCATCCGGTGGGGGGTCAAGCTCCAGTATACCCGGTCCGGAGACCCATTTCAATAGAAAAATGCCCCGCCCCCTTGCCATGCCTTCCCTGACCGGGTATACTGGGGAAAAGACAGGGAGAGGAGGCGGCGAAGCGTGACGGTGGTATACGCGGGGACCTGCCCCATGGGGGAGGAGAAGGCCCTGGCCTGGCGGCTGCTGGCCCTGGCGGCGGAGCGGGAGTACGGCCTGACGCCGCTGCCCCGGGTGGAGCGCCTGCCGGGGGGCAAACCCTGGTTCCCGGACTGCCCGGCCCTCCATTTCAACCTCAGCCACAGCCGGGGAGGGGCGGTGTGCGCCCTCAGCGGCCAGCCGGTGGGGGTGGACGTGGAGCTGCGGCGGCAGCCTCCCCGGCGCCTCTCGGCGGACATGGAGCCGGCGGCGTTCTGGCGGCTCTGGACCGGGCGGGAGGCCACGGTGAAGCGGACGGGCAGGGGACTGGCCGCCCTGCGGGAGACGCCCCGGCCGGACCCCCTGTGTCAGTGGCGGGAGGACCTGCTGCCGGGGTATACCGCGGCGGTGTGCCCCGCCGACGGAGAGGAGATCCGCTGGGTGGCGGTGTGACGGCTGACCGCTCCGTCTGGTCCATACGCGCGAAGGGAGGGGGCCCCGGCCCCCTCCCTCTGACTCGACCGCCGGGAGAAAACGGCGGCGGGACGAAGCGGACCGGCGCGCCTCACCCCAGGATGAGCCTGCCGTCCTCCTCCCGGTAGGAGGCGGAATAGAAGGCGGTCATGGCCCGGATGAGGTAGTCCGTGTCCCTGGCCCCGGCGGTCTCAAAGCAGGAGTGCATGGCCAGCTGGGCCAGGCCGATGTCCACGGTGTTCACCGACACGTGGGCGTTGGAGATGTTCCCCAGGGTGGAGCCGCCCATGAGGTCGGAGCGGTTGGCGAAGTGCTGCACCGGTACCCCGGCCTTTTGGCACAGGGCGGTGAACACCGCCTGGGCCGCGCCGTCGGTGGCGTAGCGCACGCCGTGCTTGATGACTACGCCGCCGTTCATCCGGGGCCGGTGGGTGGCGTCGGCGTACTCCGGGTGGTTGGGGTGGACGGCGTGAGCGTTGTCGGCGGAGACCAGGAAGCTGTTTGCCGCCGCGGCGGCCTGGTCCCGGCCCAGGGCGGCGCAGACCCGGCCGAGAGAGTCGCTGAGGAAGGTGCCGTCGGCCCCCTGGCGGGTGAGGCTGCCCACCTCCTCGTTGTCCAGCAGGGCGTAGACCGGGACGCTTTCCGACGGCTCCGCCGCCAGGAAGCCCCGGAAGCAGCCGTAGGCGCACTGGAGGTCGTCCAGCCGGGGGGAGGAGAGGAACTCGTCCTCCGCGCCCCAGACCAGCGCCTTCTCCCGGGGGCAGAGGAACAGGTCTGTGCCCAGCACGTCCTCCTCCGCGCACGCCGCCGTCCGGGCGATGAGGGAGCGGAAGGCGTTCTTCTCACCGCCCAGGCCCATGAGGGGCACCATGTCGCACTTGGGGTCGTACTTCATGCCGCTGTTGGCCTCCCGGTTCATGTGGATGGCCACGTTGGGGATCATCAGCAGGTCCTTGTCCACATAGACGAGCCGCGGCTCGATGCCGCCTTCCGTCCGGACCAGGGCCCGGCCCGCCACGGTGAGGGGCCGGTCCAGCCAGGGGGCGCAGAGCATCCCGCCGTACCGCTCGGTGTTCAGGCGGAGGTAGCCGTCGGGGCCCAGAAGCTCCGCGTTCTCCTTCACCCGGAAGGAGGGGGCGTCGGAGTGGCTGGCGGAGATCATGAAGCCGGCAAAATCCGCCCAGGGGACCCGGAAGGCGATAAGGGCGGAGCCGTTGCGGACGGCGTAGTACTTCCCGCCGGGGGCCGGCTCCCACCGGCGGCTCTCGCTGAGGCGGACGTAGCCCTCCGCCTCCAGGGCGCGGCGGAGCTGTTCCACCGCGTGGTAGCGGCTGGGGCTGCCGTCAAGAAAAGTGAGAAGATCGTTCATATGGTCATTCCTCCTGTGAAGATCCGTACAGCCAGACGAAGGCGTGGTGGACCAGCTCGTCCCCCTGGCCGCTCTGCAGTTCCACCTGGTGCTTTCCGTCCGCCGTGACGGAGTAGAGACAGCGCACCCGGGTCCCCAGCAGGATCTGCCTGCGAAAGACGATCTCCACCGTGGCGGGGAGATGGGCCGCCACCTCCTCCGGCAGGGCCTCCAGGGCGTAGTCCCAGTAGTGGATGTTGTTGACGTGGTGGTTGGTGTCGATGTCCCGGCGGCCCACGGTGGCGGAGAAGGTCTCCTCCGCCTCCGCCGGGCTTTTGCCGTTGGCGGGCAGGGGCTGGTCGAACACGGCCCGGTCCAGCAGCTCGTAGGCGCTTTTCACCCGGTCGGTGATCCGGGCCACCCGGCCCGTGGCGGCGTGGACCAGGAACCAGCGGGAGGTGGCCCGGCCGATGAGCCGCTCCCCGGCGTAGACCAGAAATTCCCGGTCCGAGAGAAATCCCTCCAGAGAGCGGGGCCAGGTGCGGACGGTGAGGTGGGTCCGCCAGGGGACCCGCTCCTTTAGCTCCAGCCGCCAGCCGGAGAGGATCCAGCAGACCCCCGTTTCGGGGATGTCCTTCAGCCCGTAGCCGCACTCGTCCGAGGCGACGGCGGCGGCCTCCTGGAGGACCCGCAGCAGCCCACGGTGGCTGAGGAGCCGGTCCGGCCCGATGTCCGTGTAGGCCACATCGGTTTCATAGAGATAGGGTACGATAGAGATCACTTCCTGTTGTACAGATTGATGCCTTATTATACCCCGAACGGGAGGAGATGTCAAAGGGGAGAGGGGGGCGGAAGCCTCCTCCCACTGGAACCTCCATAAAATTTCCAAAACCCTATTGACCTTCCCCCTTCTGGAAGTGCTATGCTCACGCCAGCAAGGCCGGGGACGGCCCCCGGCGGGAGAGGAGACAGCCATGCTGACCATATCGCATTTGACCAAGACCTACGGGGAGAAGCGGGCGGTGGACGATCTGAGCCTCGCCATCGCCCCCGGGGAGATCTGCGGCTTCATCGGCCACAACGGGGCGGGGAAGACCACCACTCTGAAAGCCTGCTGCGGCCTGCTGGATTTCGACGGCGGGGAGATCCGGGTGGACGGCGTATCCGTCAGGGACGACCCCATCGCCTGCAAGAAGAAGACCGCATACATCCCCGACGACCCGGACCTCTACGACTTCATGACCGGACAGCAGTACCTGAACTTCATCGCCGACGTGTTCGCCGTGCCGAGCCGGGAGCGCCGGGAACGGGTCCGCCGCTACGGCGACGCCTTCGGTCTCACGGAGGACCTGGGCCAGACCGTGGGGTCCTACTCCCACGGCATGAAGCAGAAGCTGGCCATCATCTCCGCCCTCGTCCACCAGCCGAAGCTGGTGCTGCTGGACGAGCCCTTCGTGGGGCTGGACCCCCGGGCCTCCCACGTTTTAAAGACCGTCATGGGGGAGATCTGCGCCGGCGGCGGCGCCATCTTCTTCTCCACCCATGTGCTGGAGGTGGCGGAGAAGCTGTGCCATCGGGTGGCTATCATCAAAAATGGCCGGCTGGTCCGGGCGGGGGACATGGAGGCCGTCCGGGGAGACGCCTCCCTGGAGTCGGTCTTTCTGGAGCTGGAGGGAGAGACATGCTGAGGGCGCTGTTTCGGAAGCAGGCCATGGCCTTCGCCGCCTTTTTCACCGTCAGCGGCCGGGACGGACGGCGGCGGAGCCGGGGCATGATCCTGGCCTGGTCCCTGCTGGCGGCCTATCTGGCGGTGGCGCTGGTGGGCATGAGCGCCATGAACGCCTGGGGGATCTTTTCCGCCCTGCTGCCCATGGATCTGGGGTGGCTGGCCTTTGCCCTCACGGGGTTGGCGGCGGTGGCCGCGTCCTCCGTCTGCTGCGCCTTCTTCGCCTGGTCCGGCATCTATCAGGCCCGGGACAACGAACTGCTGCTGAGCCTGCCCATCCCGGCCTGGCAGATCCTTCTCAGCCGGGTGAGCTGGCTGTACCTTATGGCCCTGGCCCTGACGGCGGGAATGTTTCTGCCGGCGGCGGCGGTCTATCAGATTCTGGCGGGGTTCCGGCCCCTGGCTCTGGCCTGCTGCCTGCTCCTGACGCTGACGCTGCCGCTGCTGGCGGCGGCGCTGAGCTGCCTGATCGGCTGGCTCATCGCCCTGGCGGCGGCCCGGGTGCGGCGGAAGGCCCCAGTGGTGGTGACGCTCTCCCTTTTGGGAATCGCGGGGCTCTACTGGGGCGTCTTTCAGCTCCAGAGCGCCCTGGGGGCCCTGGCGGTCCGGGGGGAGGCTCTGGGCGGGGCCGTGGGACGCTTCCTGCCCCTGCGGCTCATGGGACAGGTCGCCATGGGGGACCTGGGGGCACTGACGGACCTGACGGTGCTGCTCTGCCTGACGGCCTGGCTGACCTGGAAGCTCCTCTCCGTCAGCTTTTTCGCCATCGCCACCGCCCGGCGGGGGGAGCGAAAGACCCGGTACCGGGAACAATCCCTCCGCCTCCGAAGTCCACGCAGGGCGCTGCTGGCCCGGGAACTGGCCCGGTTTGCCGCCAGTCCCGCCTATATGCTCAACTGCGGCATGGGCGCGGTCTTTATGCTGGCGGCTGTCGCAGCCATGCTTGTAAAGGGGAAGGACCTGCGGGTCCTGGCGGCCCAGGTCCCGTTCCTGGCGGAGGCGGGGACCCTGGCGGTGTGCGCGGCGGCGGCGATTCTGGTGAGCATGACGCCCATATCCGGCCCTTCTATATCTCTGGAGGGCCGCCAGCTGTGGATTCTCCGGTCCCTTCCAATGACAGGGAAAATGGCTTTACAGGCTAAGATCCATATGCACCTGCTGATCGCGTGTCCCCCCGCTCTGGCTTTGACGGCCCTTGGATGCCGGACTCTGGGGGCGGGCTGGGGACAGACGGCTCTGGCCATGGGCTTTATCCTGGCTCTGACGGCGCTGGGCGGGTCGGCGGGGCTGTGGGCGGGGCTCCTCTGGCCCAGCCTGACCTGGACCAGCGAGACCGTGGCGGTGAAGCAGGGGATCGGGACCATGGCGGGGATGCTGGCGCCTCTGATCTGGCTGCTGGCGTTGGCGGGGCTGTATCTGGCTCTGGGCCGGGTCCTGGGCACAGGGGGATACCTGCTCCTGGCGGCGGGGCTGACGGCGGTCCTGGCGGCTTTGGCCCTGGGCTGGGTCCTCCGCCGGGGGGCGGCGCGCTGGGAGACCCTGTGAGCAAAAACGCGGCGACGCCGTAAAAAACCCTTGACCTTCCCCCTGGTGGAACGTGTATAATAGGGCCAGAAAATGAGGTGAGCGCGTGAAGATCAACGAGGTGGAGGCCCTGGTAGGGGTCACCCGAAAGAATATCCGCTTCTACGAGGAGCAGGGACTGCTGTCCCCCCGGCGGAACAGCGAGAACGGCTACCGGGACTACGGCGAGGCGGAGGTGGAGACCCTGCGGCGGATCAAGCTCATGCGGAAGCTGGGGGTGCCCATCCAGGAGATCCGCCAGATGCAGAGCGGGGAGCGCACCGTGGCCGACGCCATGCGCCGCCATTTGGTGACACTGGAGCGGGAGAAGCGGAACCTGGACCAGGCCGCCGCCCTGTGCGAGGCCCTGAAGGACCGGGAGGAGCGGCTGGAGGCCCTGGACGCCGGGGAGCTGCTGGAACAGATGGAGCGGCTGGAGCGGGCGGGCGCCACCTTCCAGGACACCCGGCGGCAGGACACCCGGGTACGGTACATCGGTCCCATTGCCGTCACGGCAGTGATGGTTCTGCTGATGGCGGCCCTGTCCTGGCTGCTGATCTGGGCCTATCTGACAGACCCGTCGGAATCGCCGCCGCTGGGGGTCGTGGCCGTGCTGGCGGCCCTGCCAGTGCTGGTGATATCAGGCGTGCTGCTGGCCCTGCGCCAGCGGCTGAAGGAGATCGGGAAAGGAGAAGCCGACGATGCGAAGCAATACTGACAACAAAAAGAAGATCGCGCCCATCGCCGTTACGGCGGCGGTGGTGCTGCTGCTGGCGGGGGTGCTGCTGTGGCTGGTGCTCCCCATGATCCGCCTGACCTGGGGCGCGACGGGGGCCACAGCCTTTCTGCTGGTATACGCACTGGCGGTGATCGCCGTCATCGCCGGAATCGTGGCGGCTCTGCGCCAGCGGCTCCGGGAGATCGAGGGCGGGGAGGAAGATGATGCCAAAAAGTATTGACCCCGCCGCTCAGGCGAGACGCCGCCGGGAGGCCTGGCAGAGCGCCCTTTCCGCCACGGCGCTGCGGCTGGCCGGGGCCGCCGCGCTGCTGTGGCTCCGGGCCGCCCTGGACCCCGCCGGTTTCTGGGCCAGGGCGCTGCTGATTATTTCTGTGCTGGATCTGGGGACCGTGGTCCCCGTCTGGATATTGCTGAAACAACGACTGAAAGAGATCGAAGGAGGAGAAGAAGATGCTGCTGCTCAATATTGACTACATTCCCGGCCCCGCCCGGGAGCTGGAGGCCCTGGGCATTGTGAAGGGCACGGTGGTCCAGTCCAAGAACTTCGGGAAGGACTTCATGGCGGGCATGAAAACCCTGGTGGGCGGAGAGATCACCGGCTACACGGAGATGCTGGTGGAGGCCCGGCAGATCGCCACCAAGCGCATGGTGGACGAGGCGGAGAAGCTGGGAGCCGACGCCATATTGAATATCCGCTACGGTTCGTCCTCTGTTATGCAGGGGGCCGCCGAGGTCATCGCCTACGGCACCGCCGTGAAATTCAAGTAAAAACGAACAAGCAAAAACGAATCAGAGGAGGAGGCTCACGCCTCCTCCTCTGATTCGTTCCGCTCCAGATCCAGCAGGTCCCCGAAGCTCTCCCGGAACAGCGCCCGGCCATAGGCTTTCAGCTGGGCGTCGTAGCGCTGGTAGGCCGCCAGAATGGCCTCCCCCTCCGGAGTGAGGGACGCGCCGCCGCCGTGGCGGCCGCCGGTGGCGGTGGTGACCAGCTTTTTTCCCAGGCCCCGCTCCGCCTGCTTCAGGATAGTCCAGGCCTTGGAGTAGGCCATATCCATATCCATGGCGGCGGCCCGCAGGGAGCGCAGGGTCCGCACCCGCTCCAGCAGCATGGCCACGCCGGGGCCAAAGCACTTCTCCTCGCCGAAGATCCGGGCGGTGATGACGACGTGCAGAGCGCGGTCCTCCATAGCGGTCCCTCCTTCATTTTTCCAAAATACTGTTCTTCCGGCGGCAAGGGATCAGGCGCCCTTTTTACAGAAAAACAGGAATGATCGCACTTATTGTCCGGATTTTCGGACAGCAAAAGGCGTATGATCACCTCAGAACAACAGAGGAGGCTGACGCCATGAAAGGATACTACAACAACAGCGGGTACATGGGCTATGTGGACGGGAAATGGGTCCTGTTCGCCAGCGAGAGGGACTATCAGGAGTACATGGAGGACTGACCCGGGGGCTTCGGCCCCCGGGCTTTCCCGTTGGGGGGCAAAGGCCCTAGGGCTGCCGGCGGAGGGGGAACCAGGTAAGCTCCAGCCGGTCCTCCGCCCCCGGCGCCCGGACGTGGCGGGAGACCACCACGCCGGAGATCAGCAGACACCCCAGAGCCGCAGGGGTGCGGGGCAGAAGAACGGCGGACCAGAAGGCGAAGCTCAAAAAGGTGACGATGGACCGGCGGCGGTGGGGCTTCACCTCCACCACCAGGGAGAAGAAGAGGTAGAAGGCGGCCAGCAGGGCGAAGGGCTCCCATACCGGCAGCAGGCCCAGGGTCACCCCGAAGGAGACGGTGATGGCCTTGCCGCCCCGGAACCGGTGGAACAGGGGAAAGGCGTGGCCCACCACCGGCGCGGCCATCACCAGAGCAAAGGGCCAGCGGCCGGTGTCCAGGACCTGGGCGGCCCCCAGCACCGGCAGAAACCCCTTCAGCAGCTCGCAGACCAGGGCCAGAACGCCGATGGTCCGGCCCGCGCGGGCGAAGCAGTTAAAGACGCCGGGATTTTTGTCCGCGGCCCCCTCGGTGATATCCACGCCCCGCAGGCACAGAGGGAGGCGGTAGGCGTACAGTACGCTGCCGGACAGATAGCCCAGCAGGATGAAAAACAGCTCTCTCATAGGCCGTGCTCCGCCGTTTTCTCTTCCAGGAAGCCCACGATCCGCCCGGCGGCCCCGGCGATGCTCTGCCGGCGCTGGGCCTCCACCATCCGCCGCCGGCGGTCAGAGTCGTTGAGCAGGTCCCGGCCTCTGGCCGCCAGGCTCAAGCTGCTGCGGGCGGATACGCTCATACCGCTGCGGGTAAAGAGCTGCCGGTTCTTTGACTCGCAGCCGGGGATGGGCTTCATGTGGATCATGGGCACGCCCATGGCCGCCGCCTCGGTGGAGGTGATGCCGCCGGGCTTGGTGTACAGCAGCTCGCAGACCTCCAGATACCGGGCCACCTGATCTGTAAAGCCAACAACTTTTACACGTCCGCTGGACTGGAAACGCCGGGAGACGGCGGCCTGGAGCTTTAAGTTGCTGCCGCAGATTACCGCCAGATGGACCTGCTCCTCCGTCAGCAGCAGCAGGCAGCGGACCAGCTGCTGGATGTGTCCGGCCCCCATGCTGCCGCCCATAAGCAGCACCCACCGGCGGCTGGGATCCAGGCCCAGCCGGCGGCAGCAGGCGTCCCGCCCGATCCGGTACTGGAAGCTCTCGGACACGGGGATGCCCAGTGGGACCAGCTTTTCCCGGGGAATACCCCGGCGGCAGAATTCGTCCACGCACAGGGGGCTGGGGACCAGGGTATAGTCGCAGTCCTCCTCCTCAAAGAAGGGGGTGCAGGTGTAGTCCGTGGCCACGGCAACCGTCAGGGGCAGCTCCATCCCCCGGCGCTTCATCTCCGTGAGGGCCAGGGCGGGGAAGGTGTGGGGGGCCAGGATGGCGTCGCAGGGGTGCTGGGCCAAAAACCGCTCCAGACTGGGAATCACCTGGGCGCAGGCGGCATAGACCGGGGAGCGGACCCCCAGCTTGTGCTCGGCGGTACTGACGGCCCGTCCCACCTGGTAGGTGACGCCGAACACGGCGGGGGCCTTTTTTACCACCTCAATGTAGGTGTTGCTCACGGCGTCGGAGACCTTCTGCCCGGCCAGAGCCAGAAAATCCACCCGCTGGCCGGTGTGGCCGTGGGCGGCCAGACACTCGATGACGGCGGAGCCGGCGGAGTTGTGCCCGCCGCCGGTATTACAGGATAAGACCAATATGTGCATGATGCGCTCCTTTGCCTGAGGGTGACAAAATGGCGATGCCTGGTATCATAACCGCTTTGCTGTTATTATACAGCAGATCTTTCCCCGGCGCAACTGGCCTTTTTTGCTGGGCGGCCGCCGGATGGCGGCGGTCACCGCGCCGCCCGGGCCTTTTGCTCCAGCTCCAGCAGAAAACGCTTTTTTTCCAGACCGCCGCCGTAGCCTGTCAGGCTCCCGTCCGCGCCCACGACCCGGTGGCAGGGGACCAGGATGGAGATAGGGTTGCGGTGGTTGGCCATGCCCACCGCCCGGCAGGCGTTGGGCCGTCCGATCTGGCGGGCCAGCTGGCCGTAGGAGACGGTCTGGCCATAGGGGATGGTGAGCAGGGCGTCCCACACCAGCCGCTGAAAATCCGTCCCGGCGGGGGAGAGGGGCAAGTCGAAGCTGCGCCGCTCCCCGGCAAAATACTCCCGCAGCTCCTCCACGCCCCGCTCCAGCAGGGGGCAGGGGGGACAGCCCAGGACATGATCTCCGAAGAGAAGGCCCGTGACAGCCTGTCCGCCGCCGGTAAGGGTGAGGAGCCCGATGGGGCTGCTGAACCCCAGGGCGTAACGTTCCTCCATGGTCAGAAAACGGTGACGGTCCAGGTGTTTTCGTATACCCGGCCCGGCTCCAGCCAGACGAGGTCGCTCTGCTGGGCCAGGTCCTCCACCACGTCCTGGCGGGAGGGGAGGCTGACCCAGGGCTCCAGGCACACATAGGGAGCCTGGGTATGGGGCTTATGCCAGATGCCCAGATAGCCCATACCGGGGAAGTCCAGCCGGACGCCCCGGCTGCCCTCTCCGGCGGAGAGGGTGACGGAGCGGGCGGCGTGCTTCAGGATCACCGCGTCGTGATCAAAGAGGTCGTGGCTCAGGGGCAGCGCCCGGTCCTCCTCCAGGGGGAAGAGGGTCTCCTGGCCGCTGATCATATAGGCGGGGGACAGCTCCACCCGGTTGGGCCGGCAGGGCTGAGCGAAGGTAAGGCGGTAGTCGGTAAACGCCTTTCCCGCCTCCAGAGGTACGTTGAAGCCAGGGTGGGCCCCCAGGCCGAAGCGCATGACCCGTCCGTCCCGGTTCTCCACCCGGTAGGTGACGGCCAGGGAGGCCCCCGCCAGGGCGAAGGTCACAGAGAAGGAGAAGGCGTAGGGCCACATGGCCCGGGTCTCCTCCGTGTCGGACATGGTCAGGGTGACGGCGTCTGAGCGCCGCTCCCCCAGGGCGAAGTCGGTGAGCTTGGCGAAGCCGTGGTGGGGCATATGGTAGGTCCTGCCCTCCAGGGTGTAGGCGTCGCCGGTGAGGCGGCCCACATAGGGAAAGAGGTTGGGGGCGCGGCCGTTCCAGATGGCGGGGTCCCCCTGCCACAGGTACTCCCTGCCGCCGGCGGAGACGTTTTTGAGCTGGGCGCCCATGGACTCCACGGCCACCCGCAGAGCGTCGTTTTCAATGGTGTACAGCATGGCGGTACTCCTCGTATGTTCGGTTTCGCGGCGGGAAAGGGGCGGGCCAGGCCGCCTGCCTCCGCAGCGTGTGTTCCCAGTATACCACAGCGGCGGGGAGAAATCCAGCGGCGGGGGACGGAAACTTTTGGCGGGGGCCGGAAAAAACCGGGAAAATATCCGGGAAAACCCGCCGAATCTCCGGACGTTTTGGCAAAAATTCATTTGACTACCACCGGCGGCTCGTGTATAATATGATTGGAAGGATAGGGATACCCATTCCCTATGCGATAGATTCTTTTTCATCATAAGTGGGAGGTACTTATATTATGTCCAAGATCGATCTGAGCAGATACGGCATCACCGGGACCACCGAGATCGTGCACAACCCCTCCTATGAGGACCTGTACCGGGACGAGCTGGACCCCAGCCTCACCGGCTATGACAAGGGCCAGCTCAGCGAGCTGGGGGCGGTGAACGTGATGACCGGCATCTATACCGGCCGCTCCCCCAACGACAAGTTCATCGTTATGGACGAGAACTCCAAGGATACCGTGTGGTGGACCAGCCCGGAGTACAAAAACGACAACCACCCCGCCTCTGTGGAGACCTGGGAGGCCGTGAAGAAGATCTCCCTGGAGGAGCTGTCCGGCAAGAAGCTCTATGTGGTGGACTGCTTCTGCGGCGCCAACCACGATACCCGCATGGCCGTGCGCTTCATCATGGAGGTGGCCTGGCAGGCCCACTTCGTGAAGAATATGTTCATCCGGCCCACCGAGGAGGAGCTGGCTGATTTCGAGCCTGACTTCGTGGTGTACAACGCCTCCAAGGGCAAGGTCACCAACTACAAGGAGCTGGGCCTGAACTCCGAGACGGCGGCCATGTTCAACATCACCAGCCGGGAGGCCTGCATCGTCAACACCTGGTACGGCGGCGAGATGAAGAAGGGCATGTTCTCCATGATG
>CATZRD010000025.1 GCA_958423465.1 uncultured Oscillospiraceae bacterium
TTTTGTGATTAATTGAAAAAATCAGCCCTGGGTTTTGTGTAATACGTCAAAAAACCGGGAGAAAATTAAAATTCAGTTGTGTGAAAGCGAAAGATACTATATAATTGATTTGTTAAGCGCATACCGGCGTCCGCGTCCTGAGGGAGGACGTCAGGGATGATATAAACGGAAGGAGACAAAAGTCCTATGAACATTCGCAACATCTGCCTGCTGGGACACGGCGGCAGCGGAAAGACCTCCCTGGTGGAGAGCATGCTGTATATTACCGGCGTTACCGACCGCCTGGGCAAGACGGCGGACGGCAACACCGTGTGCGACTACGATCCTGAGGAGACCAAGCGGCAGATCTCCATCTCCCTGGCCATGACCCCCGTGACCTACCAGGGCGTGAAGATCAACGTGCTGGACGCCCCCGGCAACTTCGATTTTGCCGGCGAGATGCAGTCCGGCGTCCGGGCCGCCGAGGTGGGCGTGCTGGTGTGCGCCTCCAAGGACGGCCTCAGCGTGGGCGCTGAGCGGTGCTGGAAGTACCTGCGCAGCCAGAACAAGCCCTGCATCGTGTACATCTCCAAGGAGGACGACGAGAACGCCAACTTCTCCAAGACCCTGGACGCCCTGCGGGAGAACCTGAGCAAGTCCATCGCCCCGGTGGTGGCCCCCATCTGGGACGACAACAAGCACACCATCGGCATCATCGACGTGCTGAACAAGAAGGCGTACCAGATGCCCCCAGACAAGAAGGGCAAGCGGGTGGAGATTCCCATTCCCGAGAGCAAGATGAGCGTGGTGGACGAGCTGTACGACCAGCTGATGGAGGCCGTGGCGGAGACCACCGAGGAGAACATGGAGAAGTTCTTCTCCGGCGAGCCCTTCACCAAGGAAGAGATCATGAACGGCCTGAAGGTGGGCATCCACGAGGGCACCCTGGCTCCCGTGGTGTGCGGCTCCGCTTTCACCGGCCTGGGCACCGAGATGCTGCTGCAGACCATCGTGGATCTGGTCCCCGCCCCTGAGGAGATGCCCGCCGAGACCGCCACTGACGAGTCCGGCGAGGAGACCGTCACCGTGGAGCGCGACCCCAACGGTCCCACCGCCGCCATCGTGTTCAAGACCATCTCCGACCAGTACGGCAAGTACTCCCTGGTGAAGGTCGTCTCCGGCAAGATCACCCCGGATATGTCCCTGTACAACCCCACTACCGGCAAGACCGAAAAGCTGGGCCGCCTGTACACCATCAAGGGCAAGAAGACCGAGGAGGTCAAGGAGATCGCCTGCGGCGACATCGGCGCCATCGCCAAGATGGACCGGCTCAAGACCGGCGACACCCTGTGCGACCCCAAGAAGGTGGTGAAGCTGACCCCGGTGCAGTTCGCCGAGCCCTGCTACTCCCGGGCCATCGCCCCCAAGACCCGGGGCCAGGACGAGAAGGTTGGTTCCGGCCTGCTGCGCCTGAACGAGGAGGACCCCACCTTTACGGTGGTCAACAACGCCGAGACCCACCAGGTGGTGATCTCCGGCGCCGGCGACATCCAGATCGACGTGCTGGTCAGCAAGCTGAAGAGCCGTTTCGGCGTGGACGCGGAGCTGGACACCCCCCGTGTGGCCTACCGCGAGAAGATCCGCAAGACCGTCCGCAAGCAGGGCCGTCATAAGAAGCAGACCGGCGGCAGCGGCCAGTTCGGCGACGTGCATATCGTCTTTGAGCCCCAGGACGAGAGCGAGGATATGATCTTCGCCGAGGAGGTCTTCGGCGGCAGCGTGCCCAAGAACTTCTTCCCCGCCGTTGAGAAGGGCCTGCGGGAGGCCTGCGCCCACGGCGTGCTGGCGGGCTACCCGGTGGTGTTCCTGAAGGCCACCCTGGTGGACGGCTCCTACCACCCGGTGGACTCCTCCGAGATCGCCTTCAAGACCGCCGCCCAGCTGGCCTACAAGGCCGCTCTGCCCGAGGCGTCCCCCGTGCTCCTGGAGCCCATCGGCGAGCTGAAGGTCACCATTCCCGACAGCTACATGGGCGATATCCTGGGCGACCTGAACAAGCGCCGGGGCCGCGTCATGGGCATGACCCCCACCGGCGACGGCAGCCAGGTGGTGGAGGCCGAGGTCCCCATGGCGGAGATGATGACCTACGCCATCGACCTGCGCTCCATGACCCAGTCCCGGGGCTCCTTCACTTTCCACTTCGTCCGCTACGAGGACTGCCCCCCCATGGCTCAGGAGAAGGCCATCGCCGAGGCCAAGGCTTTGGCCGACGCCGAGTAAACCTGATAACACAGCAAAGCCGCCCCGTATGGGGCGGCTTTGTTTCGCGCCTTAAATCGGGTCCGCGCGCTTGGGGGAAGGAAAAATCCTCTGATGAGCGGGCTTTACTCGTCACCGGGCAAAGATCCGGGAACGGCAGCGGCCGCAGGCTCGATCATAGAGTTCTTTTTGATCCGTTTTCTTTCAAGAAAAAGGATCATTCCTCCCAGTGTTCGATCTCCGACGCCGGGTAGGCCAGGGTCCAGTGGTAGGGCTGGAGCCGGCGCAGCTCCACGAAGAGCGGTGCGCCGTCCGGGGTGGTCACCGCCGCCTGCACGTCCTCCCCCCAGAACCGCAGCCGCTCCTGGCAGACGCCGCAGGGGGAGAGCACCTTGAAGGGCGCGTTCTCGTCGTCCCGCACCAGGCACAGGCAATGGGTGACCCGCTCGTTGAACTTGTGGGCCTCCAGCATGGCCCCGGTCTCGATGCACAGCTCCACCGAGGCGTTGCCGGTCTCGATGGCCACGCTGGTGTAGTAGTGCCCCGCCGCCGTATGGACCACCCCCGCGCCGCCCCAGCCGGTGGGGTAGCGCCTCTCGATGAGTTCTGCCGCCAGGCGGTACATCTCCTTTTCAATGGTCAGATTTCGCATGGTATCCTCCTTGCCGTTCTATGGAAGGGCCGTCCGGACGCAGTGGTTCGGACGGCCTGTGTTCGCCTTTTACGCCAGCGTGGCCTTGGGGAAGCCCATGACGGCGGCAAAGTCCTCGCCGGACATGGTCTCGTGCTCCAGCAGATACTCCGCCACGGCCTCTGCCTGCTGCCGGTGGGCCTCCAGGACCTCCTGACAGCGCCGGTAGCCGGCGTCGATGATGGCTTTGACCTCCTCGTCGATCCGGGCGGCCACCGCCTCGGAGTAGCTCTTGGCCTGGGCCATGGACCGGCCGATGAACACCTCGTCGTGGCCGGAATCGAAGCACACGGCCCCCAGAGCGTCGCTCATGCCGTAGACCGTCACCATCTTCCGGGCCAGAGCCGTGGCCCGCTGGATGTCGTTGGAGGCGCCGGTGGAGATGTCGTCCAGAAACAGGCTCTCCGCCACCCGGCCCCCCAGCAGGGCCGCGATCTCCTCCTCCATATAGCGCTTGGAGTAGTAGCCCCGGTCCTCCTCCGGCAGGGAGATGGTCATGCCGCCGGTCTGGCCCCGGGGGACGATGGTCACCTGATGGACCGGGTCCACGCTGGCCAGACAGTGGTGCATGACGGCGTGGCCCGCCTCGTGATAGGCGGTGAGCCGCCGCTCGTGCTGGGGCACCGTCCGGCTCTTCTTCTCCGGACCGGCGATGACCTTGATCACCGCCTCCTGGAGGTTTTCCATGGTGATGAACTTCTGGCCCTTCCGGGCGGAGAGCAGGGCCCCCTCGTTGACCAGGTTCTCCAGGTCCGCCCCGGTGAAGCCGGGGGTGGATCTGGCCAGGACCTTCAGGTCCACGTCCTCCGCCAGAGGCTTGTTTTTCACATGGACCCGCAGGATCTCCTCCCGGCCCTTCAGGTCCGGCTGGCCCACATACACCTGCCGGTCGAACCGGCCGGGCCGCAGCAGGGCCGGGTCCAGAATGTCCGCCCGGTTGGTGGCCGCCAGGACCACCACGCCCTCGTTGACGGCGAAGCCGTCCATCTCCACCAGCAGCTGGTTCAGGGTCTGCTCCCGCTCGTCGTGGCCGCCGCCCAGGCCCGCGCCTCTCTGGCGGCCCACGGCGTCGATCTCGTCAATGAACACCACGGCGGGGGCTACCTTCTTGGCCTCCTCAAAGAGGTCCCGCACCCGGCTGGCGCCCACGCCCACATACAGCTCCACGAAGTCGGAGCCGGAGATGGACAGGAACTGCACCCCGGCCTCTCCGGCCACCGCCTTGGCCAGCAGGGTCTTGCCGGTGCCCGGCGGGCCGATGAGCAGCACGCCCTTGGGGATGCGGGCGCCCAGGTCCAGGTACTTTTGCGGGTCCTTCAGGAAATCCACGATCTCCCGCAGCTCCTGCTTCTCCTCGTCGGCTCCCGCCACGTCGGCGAAGCTGACTTTCTTTTTGCTGTCCGCGCCGAAGCGGATCTTGGCCTTGGCGAACCGGCGGCCCTGGTCCATGCCGCCGCCCCCCTGGGCTCTGGCGGCCATGAACTGCACCATGAGAAACACGCCGCCGATCAGCAGAACGTAGAGCAGGATCTCGCTCCACCAGGGCGGCTGGTAGGCGGGCTGGTAATCATAGTCCACCAGGATGCCCCGGTCCTTCTGGTCCTGGATCAGGTCCCCCATCTCCCGGCGGAAGGCCTCCACGCTGCCCAGCCGGTTGGAGACCACCGCGCCGTCCCGCAGGGTCAGGTACAGCTCGGTGTCGTTCTTCACGAAAAAGCTCTCCACCTGCTCGCTGCGGAACAGCTCCTCCACCCTGGCGTAGGAGACGGAGGGAGCGCTGCCCTTCATGAAAAAGGCGCAGTAGGCGGCGATGAGCAGCAGCAGCATCGCCAGGTAAGCCCCCGGATTGGGACGTTTTTGCTCTCTGGTCAAGCGTTTCACTCCTTTTCCGGCGCGGCGCGCCGGGGGGAACTCACTCCCCGCTGTAAACTTCCGGCTTCAGTACGCCGATATAGGGCAGGTTCCGGTACTTCTGGCAGTAGTCCAGACCGTAGCCCACCACGAACTCGTCGGGGACCACAAAGCCCACATAGTCGGCGGTGATGGCCTTGGTCCGGCGGCTGGGCTTGTCCAGCAGGGTGCAGATGGTGACGGAGGCCGCCCCCTTGGTCAGGAAATACTGCTTCAAAAAGCTGAGGGTGGTGCCGGAGTCCAGAATGTCCTCGATGACCACCAGGTGGCGGCCGGTGATGTCCTGCTGGATGTCGTGGGTGATCTGTACCGCCCCGGAGGTGCTGAAGGCGTTGCCGTAGGAGGACACGGCGATGAACTCCACGTCGCTTTTCACCTGACAGGCCCGGACGATGTCCGCCATGAAGATGAAGGCGCCCCGCAGCACGCTGACGAACAGCGGGTCCTTGCCCTCCAGATCCCGGTACATCTCCTGCCCCAGCGCCTGAATACGGGACGCGATCTCCTCCTCACTGTAGAGGACCTTCAGAATGTCCTGATCCATCATGCCCATGTTTCTCTCTCTCCTTTTGTCACAGTTTTTTCATGTGATCCGCCCGATTCAGAGATCTCCGGGCGGGACCTTCTCGATTCGCACCGCCAGCCGGGGCGCTCCCGGCCGGGGGCGGCAGTCCCAGTCCGCCGCCACGCCGAACACGGCGATGGGGCGGCCCTCCAGGTACAGCGCGGGGTGCTCCCGCCGCTCCTCCGCCGGGACGCCCCGGTCGGCAAAGAGCCGCTTGATGGTGCGGCTGCCGTTTTCCACGCCCAGGCGGCCCGTGCCGTCCCATGGGGCGATGGTCAGCGCCCCCGCCGCCCGCCGGGCGTCCAAAACCGCCGTGCCGGGGCCGGGGGGCGGATCTCCGTCCGTTTCCTCCACCAGAACGGCGTAAGGACCCCAGATCTGCCGTCCCGGGCGCAGGGCCATGGGCGGCGGCAGGGGGACGGCCCGCCGGAACCGCAGCGCCCCGTCCCGGCGGCAGACCATAAGCCCCTCCGGCAGATCCAGACAGCCGCCGGCGGACAGGGCCAGGACGGCCTCCGTCTGCCGGACGGTCAGCTCCACGCCGGCCCGCCGGGCCATGGCCCGTACCATCCGCCGCCGGAGAGCCGTGTCCCGGCCCTCCAGAGCCGACACGGGCAGGCTGTCCCCGGGGGGGAGCAGGGCCGCGGCCTCCCGCTCCAGACAGGCGTCCTCCGCCCGAAAGATGTCCGCCGTCTCCGCCAGACGGCGGGTGCAGCCGGGGGCGATCTCCTCCAGCAGAGGCAGGACCTCCAGCCGCAGCCGGTTGCGGGTATAGGCGGGGTCCATATTCGTCTCGTCCTCCACATAGGGAAGGCGGTTTTCCCACACATAGGCGTCGATGTCCCGCCGGTCCGTCTCCAGCAGGGGGCGGATGATGCCGCCCCGGATGGGGGACATACCGGACATGCCCCGGGGGCCCGCGCCCCGGAGCAGGTGGAGCAGCACCGTTTCGGCGTTGTCCTGCCGGTGGTGGGCCACGGCCACGCGGCCAGCCCCCACGGTCCGAGCCGTCTCCGCCAGAAAGCGGTAGCGAAGCTGCCGGGCGGCGTCCTCGGTCCCCCGGCCCGCCTCACGGGCCAGAGCGGCGGCGTCGCCGCTGCCCACCGTCAGGGGGACGCCCCAGCTTTGGCACAGGTCCCGGACAAAGGCCTCGTCCCGGTCCGCCCCGGGCCGCAGGCGGTGGTTGAAGTGGGCGGCCTCCAGAGCGAAGCCCATCTCCCCCGCCAGGGAGCGCAGCAGGTGCAGCAGGGCCACCGAGTCCCGCCCGCCGGAGACGGCGCACAGCACCACGGTTCCCCGGGGCAGCAGCTCCCACCGCCGGCAGAAGGCGGCCACCTGTTCTCTCATGGTCACTCCTCGTCGTAGCGGGTCTCCAGAGTATTGAAGGTGACATACTCCGGCATGAACCGCAGGGAGACCTTCCCGGTCTCGCCGTGGCGGTTCTTGGCCACGCTGCACTCGGCGATGTTTTTGTTTTCCGTATCTTCCTTGTAGTAGTCCTCCCGGTACAGGAAGAGGACGATGTCCGCGTCCTGCTCCACGGCGCCGGAGTCCCGCAGGTCGGAGAGCATGGGGCGCTTGTCCTCCCGCTTCTCGTTGGCGCGGCTGAGCTGGCTGAGGCAGACCACGGGCACGTTCAGCTCCTTGGCCATGATCTTCAGCATACGGGAGATGTCGCTGACCGCCTGCTGCCGGTTCTCACCGGCGTAGCTCCTGCCGCCGGAGGCGGAGATCAATTGCAGATAGTCGATGATGACCAGCCCCAGGTCGTCCAGCCGGCGGCACTTGGCGTTCATGTCCGCCACGGTGAGCATGGGGTTGTCGTCGATGCGGATGTCGGTCTGGCGCAGGGTCCGGGCGGCCTGGGTCAGCTTGCCCCAGTCGCTGGCGCTGAGCCGTCCGGTGGCCAGACGGCTGAGCTCCACCAGCCCCTCGGAGGACAAAAGCCGGGTCACCAGCTGCTCCTTGCTCATCTCCAGAGAAAAGACGGCCACGGTCCTGCCGCTGCTCTTGGCCACGTTCAGGGCCATGTTCATGGCCAGGGTGCTCTTGCCCACGCCGGGCCGGGCGGCCAGAATGATGAGGTCCGACTTGTTCAGGCCGTGGATCTTCTGGTCCAGGCCGGAAAAGCCGCTGGGCAGGCCGGACTGCCCGGAGCCGGTGGCCAGCTCGTTGATTTGGTCCAGCACCGGCTTGATGATCTGGCTCACCGGCGTCATGTCCTGGGCGCTGCGGCCCCGGCGGATGGCGTAGACCTTCTGCTCCGCCGCCTCCAGGGTGGCCTGGGGCTCTCCCACTCCCTCCTGGACCATGCCCAGGATGTCCCCGGCGGCCCGGGCCAGGCCCCGGAGCAGGGCCTTGTCCCGGATGATGGAGACATACTCCATCACGTTGGCGCTGGTGGGGGTGAACTCGATGAGCTGGGCCAGATATTTCCGGGTGGAAACGTCGTCGAAGGTCCCGTTTTTCTGCATCTCGTCCGCCACGGTGACGCCGTCGATGGGCTTGGCGTAGCTGAACATGGTGTAGATGGTCTCGAAGATCTCGCGGTTCTGCTGGATGTAGAAGTCCTCCGGCTGGAGCTTATCCATCACGTCCTTGATGCAGTCCGCGTCGATGAGCATGGCGCCCAGGGCGGCCTGCTCCGCCTCCAGAGAGTGGGGCATCTGCCGGGCGAGAAGCTCGTCGGCCATGGGGGACACCTCCTTTACGGCCCGCCGGGCGGCGGGAGATGGGTCTTACTTCTCCTCGACGACCATCACATAGATGATGCCGCTGACCTCGTAGCCCAGCTTGGCCTTCAGCTGGTACGCGCCGTAGGCCTTGATGGGCTCGTCCATGACGATCTTCTTGCTGCTGAGCTCGATGCCGTGCTGGGCCTTCAGAGCCTCGGAGACCTCCTTGCTGGTCACCGCGCCGAAGAGCTTGCCGTTGGCGCCGGCCCGGGCTGGGATCTTCACATGGGCGCGCTTCAGCTTCTCCGACACGGCCTCGGCCTCGGCCTTCAGCCGGGCGTCCTCCGCCTTCTTGGCCTTTTCCCGCAGGCGCATGGTGTTCATGGCGTCGGTGGTGGCGGGCACCGCCAGCTTCCGGGGCAGCAGGAAGTTCCGGGCATAGCCCTCCGCCACCTCCACCATCTGGCCCTTCTTGCCCTGGCCCTTCACGTCCTGCTGTAAGATCACTTTCATATCGTTATCCTCCTGATGAATGGGTTTATTGTCTGAAATATTCGTCGATCGACGCCGTCAGGCGCTGATACACCTCGTCGGGCCGGGCCTCCGGCACATGGCAGCCGGCGGTGGTGGAGTTCCCTCCGCCCCCCAGGCTCTCCAGCACCACCTGGACGTTGATGTCCCCCAGGCTCCGGGCGGAGAGGGAGACCCCGTCCCCCTGGCGGTAGATGACAAAGGAGGCCTGGACCCCCTGAAGGGTCAGCAGGTCGTCGGAGGCCTTGGCCGCCGTCACCCGGGGCACCTCCCGTTCCGCCACGGCGATGGCGATGTCTCCGTGGTACATCCGGGCGGTGCGGATGATGTCGTAGCGCTGGATCATGCTGGGCAGGTCGCTCTGGAAGTACCGGCGCACGTCCGCCGTGTCCGCCCCCGCCCGGCGCAGCCAGGCCGCCGCCTCGAAGGTCCGGCCGCCGGTGCGCATGGTGAAATTTTTGGTGTCCAGCACGATGCCCGCCAGCAGGGCGTCGGCCTCCGCCCGCAGCAGGTCGCCGGGGTCCACCAGGTACTGCAGCAGCTCCGCCACCAGCTCCGCGGCGGAGGAGGCGTAGGGCTCGTGGAAATTCAATGCCGCGCTCTCGATATACACGGAGGCCCGGCGGTGGTGGTCGATCACCGCCACCCGGTTGCAGCTGTCCAGCAGCTGGCGGCTCTCCACCATGTCCGGCCGGTTGGTGTCCACCACCACCAGCAGCGCCCCAGGCTGGGCGTGGAGAAAGGCGTCCAGTCCGGAGACGAACACGTCCTCGTACTCCGGCTGCTCCCGCAGCTTCCGCACCAGGGCCTGGGCGTTGTTGCTCTCCAGGTCGATGACGATCTGGACCTTTTTGCCCTGCTTCCGGGCGGCGCAGCAGATGCCGGCGGCGGCGCCCACGGCGTCCATATCCGCGTACTCGTGGCCCATGACGTACACCTGGCTGGAATCCGCGATGAGATCCCCCAGGGCCTTGGCCATGACCCGGCTTTTTACCTTGGTCCGCTTTTCCGTGGACTTGCTGCGGCCGCCGTAGTACTGGAAGTCCAGGCTGTCCTTGACCACCGCCTGGTCGCCGCCCCGGCTGAGGGCCATCTCGATGGACTTCTGGGCCCAGTTGAAGGCCTCCTCATAGCTGTCGCAGTCCTTGCCCGCGCCGATGGACAGCGTGGCGGTGACGCCGTCCTCGCTGACCACCCCGTGGATGGACTCCAGCACGGAGAATTTGTCCGCCACCAGCCGCTGGAAGCACTGCTCGTCGCACAGGAACAGATAGCGGTCCCGGTCGTACTTCCGCAGCAGGGAGCCGGTGCCCTCGGCCCAGGCGTTGAGCTTCTCGTCGATCTGGGCCAGCACGGCGCTCTTGGCCGCCTCGCCGCCGGCCTTCAGCAGCTCCTCATAGTTGTCCACCACCAGCACGCACACCACCGGACGGGTGGCCTCGTACACCGCCTTCAGGTGCTGGCCCTCGGTGACGTCCACAAAGTAGGCGGTGACCACCTGGTCCTGCCCCCCGGTCCGGCTGCCCAGACTGGTGGCGGAGCCGTAGATCTGATAGCAGGCCCCGTTCATCTCCGTCAGGTCCCCGATCTGGCCCTCGTTGTCCAGGATCCACTGGTAGCTGAAGCCGGGAATCAGGTCCCGGATGCTCCGGTCCAGGACGCTGCTCCTGTCCCCGGTCAGCTCCACGAACCCGCCGTTGGCCCAGATGATCTCGCCGCTGTCCGCCCGGAACACCACCACGGGCAGGGGCGTATTGAGGAGGCTGTTCTTGTTCACCGCGTCCATGCCGCCGGTGAGGGTCTCGATATACTGCATGGCGCTGTGCCGGCGCTTCCGGCTCTGGCTGCGGGAGAAGGCGTACAGCCCCGCCACCACCGCCAGCTCCAGCGCCGCCAGAACGGGCCGGTAGGGAATCGCGGCCAGAGCGAACAGAGTCAGGCAAAGGAAATACAGCTGCAAATTCGGCTCAATGAGCCGGGAGAGCTTTTTGTGCATGGACCGTCTCCTCCCCTCGGTAGCGCGCCGGACAGGCCCGGACGCGAAAGATCACATGATAGATATTGTATTATAGCACAGCTTTTGGGACTTTGCAACCGAAGGGGGGCGAAAACGGGCAAAAGCGCCCTCCGGCCGCCGGCAGCGCCGGACGGAAAGCAAAGAGCGCTTTCACGGGGCCGCCCCGGAGGCGTCACGCCTCCAGCCAGCGGGCCAGGACCTGGGCCAGGGCGGCCCGGGAGACGTACCCCCGGGGGTCCAGACGGCCCTGTCCGTCCAGAGTGAGATAGCCCTCCTCCACCGCCCAGGCGGCGGCGGGGATGGCCCAGCTCTCCAGCTGGCCGCTGTCGGCGCATGTGAGGGCGCTTTCCGGGGCGGCCTGGCCGTCCAGAGCGGCGAAGCGCTGGAGGATCACCGCCAGATCCTGGCGGCGCAGGGGAAGGAAGGCCCCCAGAACGGCTTCGTTCACGCCGCCGGTGAGGCCGCTTTCATAGGCCCAGTGGCAGGCGGCCCGATAGGAGGAGGAAACGGGCACGTCGGTGAAGGGGAAGGCACCCTCCTCCGTCTCCGGACTGCCCACCAGCCGGTACAGGGCCTCCAGCAGGTGGGCCCGGGTGGCGGTCTCCTCCGGCTGGAAGGTCAGAGGCTCGCTGCCCTCCATGAGCTTCCGGGCGTATACTGCATCCACGGCGTCGTGGTACCAGGCGTTCAGATCCACGTCGGTGAGAAGCCCCATGGGGCACGGCTCCGCCGTCAGCGTCTCAAGGTCCAGCCGGAGGCCGACGGTGTTGGAGGCGTAGTCCGCCGCCGTGATGTACAGGACCTCCGGCGGGGCCGTCAGGCCCCCCAGATCCACGGCGAGGGTCTCCTCCCGGCCCGGCCGGTCCCCGGCGAAGGTCTCCTCCGCCAGAAGGGTCCCGTCCCCATCCCGCACGGCGGCGTAGGCCAGGTACTGGTCGTCCCGGAGGGGAAGCGTCAGCACGCCGGTCCCCTCGTCATAGGATGCCTCGCCGGTCAGAACGGGCGCGGCGGCGTCCATCGTCAGGGAGAACCGCCACTGGAGGCGGCTGTTCCAGGAGTCGGACAGGATCCACCGGTAGGTTTCCGGGCGGGCCCTGTCGCAGTCTGCGCGGTCATAGGCGGCGGCCATGGCCTCGTCGTGGTCCAGCCAGCCGTAGAAGGACACGTTCACCCGGACGCCGCCGGGGACCGGGTCCCCCCGGCTGTCCACGCCGGTCCAGGAAAAGCGGCCGCTGGGCAGGATGGCGCCTGAAAGCGGGTCCGCGCCGGACCGGGGGAGATAGGACTGGTCGCTGACATAGTAGATCCGGCCGCTTTCGGCGTCGGACACCGCCATCACCAGATGGGCGGCGTTGCGCAGAAGGTAGGTACTTACGGTGAAGGCACCGCCCGCGGTGTAAAAGGCATCGGTGTTCCCGGCGGAGAGGGCGGCGCGGCGTTCGTCACAGTTCCCGGCACTCCAGGGGTTCTCCCCCAGCAGAGGGGCCTCGCCGTCGTCCAGGCTCAGGCCGGTGACGTGGACCAGATTGGCCCCCAGCTCCGGCTCCGCCCCGCCGGTAGGGTCCGGCTCCTCCAGAATGGGGGCCTTTTCCCAGTCCCCGCAGTAGCCCAGAAAGGCGGCGTGGGCGGCGGGCTCCCCGCCGTCCAGAAGGGTGAGGAAGCCCTCCAGATAGAAGCCGTTGGGGTAGACCTCCCCCAGCTCCCGGCGCAGCTCCGTGCCGGGCTGGAGCCGGACGGTGACGGTCCGCTCCTCCCCGGGGGCCAGCGTGACGGCGCTGCCGCCGCCGACGGCGCAGCGGTCCGTCACGTCCATGGCGGTCATGAGGCTGCAGCTTCTGCCGTTTCGGACATCATAGGCGTCGGTGGAGACGGCGGCGTCCACCGTCAGCGCCAGGGGCTGGTCCCACAGGCTGCGGACGGTAAAGGAGGCGGTGAAGGCGCTGCCCTCCCCCAGCTCCAGAATGGGGTCCAATATCACCGCCCGGGCCTCCAGGGCGGCGGTGAGATCGATGAGGCCCGCCCCCTGCTTCCGGGGGGAGACCGGCGTACCGTCGGCCTCTGTCATGGGCCGGGCGGCGCTCTCCAGCAGGGCCAGAGCCAGCTCCGCCCGCTGTTGGGGTGAAACCTCCGGCTGCTCCCGGCTCAGCTTCTCCAGCAGCAGGGCCAAGGCCCCGGCGGCGTTGGGGGAGGCCATGGAGGTGCCGGAGAGCTGCTGGTACAGGCTGTCCCCGGCGGCGGAGGCGGAGAGGATGCTGCCGCCGGGGGCGGCGATCTGGGGGACCAGGCGCAGGTCGGAGGCGGGGCCCCAGGCGGACTGGGCCAGAGGGACGGGGGCGTCGTGGAGCGCCGTCATGCGGTCTCCCGCCGCCACCGTCAGCCGCCCCTGCCCGGCCTCGCCGGCCAGCTGGCGCAGATACCCGCCGTCCTCCATGGACAGCGCGGCGCAGGGGATGGCGGCGCTCTCCGCCACGGGGATCATGCTCCCGGCAGCGCTGTTGCAGATGAGGCAGGCAGCGGCCCCGGCCGCCGCGGCGTTTTCGACTTTTTCGGTAAAGGTGATCTCCCCCCGGGCCACCAGGGCGATTTTGCCCCCCAGGTCCAGGCCCCGGTAGTCCTCCGCCCGGCCCGCGCCGCCCACCACGGCGTAGGGAAGCGTCTGGCCCGCCAGACGTTCCAGCCCCGGCAGGTCCAGCCCCGTCTCGCTGACGGCGGGGGTATAGGCCAGCGTCCGCTCCCCGGCGGACAGACAGCCGCTCTCCTGACAGACCATGGCGTCGGCGGCGGCCACGCTGAGCACGCCCTCATAGACGCCGGGGGAGGCCACGCTGCCGTAGTCGGTGTACCCGCCGGAGGGCAGGGCCGTGCCGCTCCTGCTCAGCACCGGGGAACCGCCGTTGCCGGCGGCGGCGCACACCAGGATCCCCGCCTCCCGCAGCCGCTGGAACACGTCGCCGTAGATCCGCTCCAGGGCCGGGTCCCGGGTAAAGCCGTTATCGGCCCCCAGGGACAGGTTGATCACGTCCGCCCCCAGGAGAAGAGCGTCCTCCAGCGCCCGAAGGATCACCGCGTCGCTGGCCTGGCCGCCGCCGCTGTCGGGAAAGACCTTCATGGCCAGCAGCTGGGCCGCCGGGGCCACGCCCTGAAACACCACGGCGCCGTCCCCGTCCCGGGCGCAGCCCACCGCCAGAGCGGCCACATGGGTCCCGTGGTCGTCCGCCCCGGACACGTCCCGGTCCCCGTCGGCGTAGTCGAAGGCGAAGGGGATCCGGGCCGACAGATACGCGCCGGGGGTCCCGCCGTCCGCCGCGAAGGCGGCCACGTCCGCCTGGGAGATGGCCGGGGCCCGGGCCAAGCCGTGGTCCGCGAAGGCCGCGTGGGTGGTCCGAAAGCCGCTGTCCAGCACCGCCACCACCATGCCGTCGCCGGTATAGGCCAGAGGGCCGGAGGCCATCATGGGCAGGCTGTTGGAGCTTTCCAGCGGCTCCTGGATGGCCTGGGGCCGGTAGAAGCCGCCGCAGGGGGACACGGTCTCCACCCCGTCCAGGGCGGCCGCCCGCTCCAGCGCGTCTCCGCCGGCGCGGATGGCGGCCCCGGCAAAGAGAGCGTCGTACCGCCACAGGACCTCCACGCCCTCCAGAGCCGCCAGGGCGGCGTCCAGCTCCTCCCGGCCGGCCTCCGGCCCGTAGCGCACCACGGCCTGGACCGCTTCGGCCTCCGCCTCCGCTGATTGGTCTGCCAGGGCGGCGGGGGCCGCCGTCAGCGCCAGGACCAGGGCCAGCAGCAGGCACAGGGCGCGTTTTCTCAGAGTGTTCATCATAGGGAACCTCCCGGATCACAGTTGATACGCCTCTATGATACCATATCCCCGGCAGAATGTCATGACAAAAAAAGTTGCCGGGGCCACTTGACAGCAGCGCGTTAAAGTGTTATAGTGCCACTATCAAACCATTGAGAGAGTGTAAGTAAGCTTGGCATGTACCTCTCAGAGAGCCGCGGGCGGTGGGATCGCGGCAGGGATGGCCGGGCTGAATGGGCTTTCGAGGGCGGACCCAACGCCAAAGGGCAAGTAGGCGAGCCGGAGGGGACCTCCGTTATCAAAGCCGGCGCATGTCAGTGCGCGCTAAGTGGACGCGTCAGCGTCAAGCCGGGTGGCACCGCAGAAGTGTGTATCGCTTCTGTCCCAGCAAGTAAGCTAGGGACAGGGGCGTTTTTCTTTTCCCTTTTGTCCCGGAACACCGTTTCTGAAAGGAGAACAACACCATGAGCGAGAACAAGATCCCCTACAAGATCTACCTGTCTGAGGACGAGATGCCCAAAGCGTGGTACAATCTGCGCTCCGACATGAAGAACAAGCCGGCCCCGCTGCTGAACCCCGGCACGCTGAAGCCCATGACCGCCCAGGAGCTGGAGGGCGTGTTCTGCTCCGAGCTGGTCAGGCAGGAGCTGGACGACACCACCCCCTATTTTGAGATCCCCCAGGAGATCCGGGACTTCTACAAGATGTACCGGCCCTCCCCCCTGGTCCGGGCCTACTGCCTGGAGGAAAAGCTCCAGACGCCGGCGAAAATCTACTACAAGTTCGAGGGCAACAACACCTCCGGTTCCCACAAGCTGAACTCCGCCATCGCCCAGGCCTACTACGCCAAGCAGCAGGGCCTCAGGGGCGTCACCACCGAGACCGGCGCGGGCCAGTGGGGCACCGCCCTCTCCATGGCCTGCGGCTACCTGGGCCTGGACTGCAAGGTCTATATGGTCAAGTGCTCCTATGAGCAGAAGCCCTTCCGCCGGGAGGTCATGCGCACCTACGGCGCCGCCGTCACCCCCTCCCCCTCCATGACCACCGAGGTGGGCCGCCGGATCCTGGCGGAGCACCCCGACACCACCGGCAGCCTGGGCTGCGCCATCAGCGAGGCAGTGGAGGTGGCCACCCATACCCCCGGCTACCGCTACGTTCTGGGCAGCGTGCTGAACCAGGTGCTGCTCCACCAGTCCGTCATCGGCCTGGAGAGCAAGATCGCCATGGATAAGTACGGCGTGAAGCCCGACGTCATCATCGGCTGCGCCGGCGGCGGCAGCAATCTGGGCGGCCTCATCGCCCCCTTCATGGGGGAGAAGCTCCGGGGCGAGGCGGACTACCGCTTCATCGCCGTGGAGCCCGCCTCCTGCCCCAGCCTGACCCGGGGCCGGTACGCCTACGACTTCTGCGACACCGGCATGGTCTGCCCCCTGGCCAAGATGTACACCCTGGGCAGCGGCTTCATTCCCTCCGCCAACCACGCCGGCGGCCTGCGCTACCACGGCATGAGCTCCACCCTCTCCCAGCTCTATGACGACGGCCTGCTGGAGGCCGTCAGCGTGGAGCAGACCAAGGTCTTTGAGGCGGCGGAGTATTTCGCCCGGGTGGAGGGCATTCTCCCCGCCCCGGAGTCCAGCCACGCCATCCGGGCGGCCATGGACGAGGCCATCCGGTGCAGGGAGACCGGCGAGGAGAAAACCATCCTTTTCGGACTCACCGGCACGGGCTACTTCGATCTGGTGGCCTATCAGAAGTTCCACGACGGCGAGATGACCGATTATATCCCCACCGACGGGGACATCGCCGCCTCCCTGGCCAAGCTGCCCAAAGTAGAATAAGAAACAAAAAGGGAAGGAGCGGCGCGGGCCGCTCCTTCTCCTCTGCGCCGCTGGCGCGGAACACAGGCAGGCCCCCGGAAGGTTCCCTTCCGGGGGCCTGCTGTTGTTTATCCGCCCGGACGGAGGCTAGGCGTCCTGGTAGCCGGGGTCGTTGTTTTCGATTCTGGCGGCAATGGTGTCCGGCTGGACAGCGGACAGGATCATATGGCCGTCGTCCATGACCAGAATCGCCCTGGTCTTGCGGCCGTAGGTGCCGTCCAGCAGCAGACCGCTGTCCCGGGCTTCCTGGATGCTCCGCTTGGCCGGCGCGGAGTCAGGAGACATAACGGCGATCAGGCGGGATACTGTGACCAGATTCCCAAATCCAATGTTTACAAGCTTCATATCGGACGGACCTCCCTGTGTAAGTGTCGGCGGGCGCTGCCACTCTATTATTATAGCACAGAGCGGGAATAAAAGCAAAGGCCGCCGCCCTGTCGGCGGATCCTGCCAAACGGGGCAAAAGGGATGCGGATTGGCTTTTGGGAAAAACGTCTGCTTGTCAAAAAGGCTAAAAAACCGCGAAAAACCGCAATATAAAACTTTTGCGGTTTGGCACTTATGGATCCCGGCTGTTGACGGGCGGCGGGCGAATTGGTAGAATGACCAAAAAGCGAGGAATAATACAGGAAAGCTTTGACATTATGATGAAGTCAAGACAGAAAGGAGGGGGCGCGCAGTGAGCTCAGAGATCATGGTTCCCATCTACAAGGCCATTAAGGAAGAGATCATCGACAGTATTTTGTCCGGCGCTTATGGCGAGGGCGACCTGATCCCCACCCAGCAGTACTACGCCGACCGCTACGGGGTCAGCCGCATCGTGGTGCGCCGGGCCATCGACGAGCTGGTGCGAAAGGGCGTGCTGGTCACCAACCGGGGGAAGGGGACCCGCGTCGGCGCGGCGACCTCAAGCCTCTTTGGAAACAAGCGAACCTCCGGCCTCAGTCAGAACGTGATCACCCGGGATGTTCTCTCCTCCACCGTGCTGGACCTGCGGCGGGGCGAGGCGGACAAGAAGGTGGCCTCTTACCTGTGTATTCCCGCGGGGGCGGAGATCCTGACGATAGAGCGGCTGCGGCGGATCAACAATCAGCCTTACAGCTATGAAAGGGCCCATCTGGATTACAGCCGGGTGGCGTCGGTGCGGCTGGAACGGGCAGCGCTGGAAAAAGGATCCCTCTACGTGCTGCTGAAAGAACAGGCGGGTCTGGAGTCCTGCTACATCGACGAGTGGATGCGGGCGGTCCTCTGTCCGGCGAAGCTTACCGGCCTGCTGGACATGCAGAGCGGCGACCCGCTGCTGTACATCCGGCAGATCGCCTATATGGCGGACGGCGCGCCTATGAACTACAGTGAGATCCACCTGAAAACCGATATTGTGGATGTCCACATCCGGACGGAAGAATCTGCGAAATAAGGAGTATGAGCCATATGGACGCAATGAGCAAGATCAAGGGCTGCCTGCTGGGGGCCGCCATCGGAGACGCTATGGGAGCCGCCACGGAGGTGCGCACCCGGCAGCAGATCATTGAAAAATTCGGCAAGCCGGTGCGGGAGTTCCTGCCGCCGCCGGACGATACCTTCGCCCGGGGCTCCAAGGCGGGACAGGTCACAGACGATTACAGCATGATTCAATGCATCGTGGATGAGGCCATCGCCGACGGCGGCCGGATCACGGACCAGGGCGTAGACCGGGCGCTGCTGAAATGGAGCGATGACCCCCGCAACATCGAGCAGTTCGCCGGCCCGACCACCAAGGCGGCGATCCTGAAGATCCGGGGCATACAGACGGAGAGCTACTACGATTTTCTGGCCTGCGAAAACGGAAAGGCGTCCAACGGCTCCGGCATGAAGGCCGCCCCCGCAGGTCTGTTTTATCCCGGCCAGGTGGATCAGGCCATTGACGCCGCTATCCGGATCTGCCGCCCCACCCACAATAATGATTTGGCCATTTCCGGCGCCTGCGCCGTGGCGGCGGCCATCAGCGCCGCCTTCGATCCGGAGGCGGATCTGTTCCATATGGTCCGGGCCGGCCTGTACGGCGCCAGGGAGGGACGGCTCCGCTGCGGCGCCTCCGCCGACCAACTGGCTGGACCCAGCGTGGAGAAGCGCATCCGGATGGCGGTCCGGATCGCTCTGCTGGCTGACAACCTGGATCAGGCCATGGATGACCTGAGCGACTATGTGGGCTGCGGCCTGCACATCGCGGAGGCGGTCCCGGCCGCCTTCGGCCTCATGGTGGCGGCCCAGGGCGACGCCATGGAGGCGGTCATCGCCGGCGTAAACATCGGCAACGATACGGACACAGTGGCCTCTATCTGCGGAGGCATGGTGGGCGCGTACCGCGGGGCCGAAGGCTTCGACCCCGCGCTCCAGGCCCAGCTGGAGGAGGCGAACGGGTACGACTTTGACGATACGGCCCGGAAGATCTGCCGGCTGACGGCCGGAGCCAGGATGTAGGAGAGCGGCCATGAAACTATCTACCTCCACCAATCTGCTGTTTCTGCGCCCGGACGGGCGGATCTTTCCCCTTCCGGAGGCCATGGCGCTGATGCGGGAGGCCGGCTTTACCTATCTGGACATGAACTTCTACGATTGGAGCACCACGCCAGGCTCCCCCTACATGACCGGGGACTGGCAGCGGTGGCTGGACGGTGTGCTGGAGGCCAAGGAACGTCTGGGCATCCGGTATGAACAGTCCCACGCCTACTTTTTCAATTTTCTGGACCCGGCGCTGGACCGGGAGCGGTGGCAGCACCAGCAGGACCAGGTGCTGCGCTCCCTGGACTGCTGCCGGCAGCTGGGGGTCAAAACGGCGGTCATCCACCCCTGCACGGTATTCGGGTCCCAACGCATGACGGAGGACTCCAAGCAGGCCAATATTCGCTACATTGAGGGCCTGCTGGAGGCCACCTACCGCAGCGGCATAGTGCTGGCGGTGGAAAATATGGTGGATCGGGATATTTATCCCATCCGCAAGTACTGTGCCGTGCCGGAGGAACTGGTGGAGCTGGTGGACGCCGTGGGCGACCCCAGGGTAAAGATCTGCTGGGATTTTGAGCACGGGGACATTATGGGGCAGGATCAGCCCTCTGTCCTCCGTCTGCTGGGGGACCGGCTGGCCGCCACCCATGTTTCGGAGCAGCACGGATGGGGAGAGCTTTACCTGCTGCACCGGCTGCCCCTGACCGGGAAGATTCAATGGGCGCCCATTCTGGCGGCCCTCAGGGCAATCGGATACCAGGGCTGCTTTTCCTACGAGGCCCACAACTATTTGAACGCGCTGCCGGATACCTGCATCCAGCCGGCGCTGGAGATCGCCTACCGGGTGGGCGAGCACCTGATGACCCTGTGATGAAACGGAGGTATCCATGGAACAGAAATCACCTATGCTGCGGCAGATCGAGAGCGTCCCGGACCTGATGGAGGCGCTGCTGGAGCCGCTGGACCGGCAGGCCCGGCGCCTGGCGTCCGACGGGGCGCTGGGGACCGCGGGGAAGGCCGTATTCACCGGCTGCGGGGATTCCTACTGCGCTGCCGGCGTGGCGGCCAGCCTCTTTCGGGAGCTGGCCGGTATGGACGCGGAAGTGCGCACCGCTATGGACGTCTCCCGCCATATGCCCGGCCGGCGGCTGGTGGATGACGGCGGGCCGGTGCTGCTGGTGGGAATCAGCGCCTCGGGCAATGTGACCCGTGTAGCCGAGTGCATGGAGCGGGTCCGCAAACGGGACGGGCTGTGCCTGGCCGTCACCGGCAGCGCGGATTCCCCGGTGGGGCGGCGGGCCACCCATCTGCTGCTGGCGGAGGTTCCGCCCTTCGATTTCGCGCCGGGTATTCGCTCCTACTGCGCCAGCCTGCTGGCATTGACGCTGCTGGCGGTGGATCTGGGCGAGGGACGGGGCGCGCTGCCCGCCTGCCGGGCCGCCGATCTGCGGCGGGAGCTGGCACAACTGCCTCAAAAGCTGCGCCAGGCGATGCCGGATATGCTGGAGCAGGCCCGACGCGCGGCGGAGGGAATGACGGATGCCCGGATGTTTGAGATCGCGGCCTCCGGCCGCGACCGGTACACCGCCCTGTTCTGCTGCGCCAAGCTGATCGAGGCTGTGGGCGTCTACACGACAGCGGTGGATACGGAGGACTGGTTCCATACGGCCTATTTTTTCCGGGACCTGGACCACACGGCCACCTGCCTGCTGTCCGCGGCGGACAGCCCGGCGGCGGAGCGGGAGCTGGAGCTGGCGGCGGAGGCGGCGGCCATGGGCCGGCGCGTCTGGTCCGTGTCCGACCGGCCGGAGCTGACGGCGGCGGGAGGACTGGCCATACCGGTGGGCGTATCCGCCTGCCTACGGCCACTGGTGCAGTATTTGCCTGTCTCGGCGGCGGCATCCTTCCTCTGCGACCTGCTGGGAGAGACGTACCTGCGGGGCGGGCGGGACAACTGGGCCCACTGTGCGGACTGCGCCCTGATCGCCGGCGGGGAGATGACAGTCCTATGAAACAGGTCATTTTGGATGTGGACACCGGATCTGACGACGCGATCGCCATCATGCTGGCCATGGCCGCGCCCTCCCTGGAGGTGCTGGGGATCTGTACCGTCTGGGGCAACAAGCCTGTGGAAAATACCACGGAGAATACGCTGCGGGTACTGGAGGCCATCGGGGCGGACTGCCCCGTATACCGAGGCTGTCCCTCCTCCATCATCAAGCATTTGCAGCCCAACAGGCGGAAGATCAAAACGGCGGAAAAGCCGGGGAGGGACCGGGATGGCCGGCCTCCGGAGATCCACCAGGACCTCATTGGCTCCGTGCCCAGCACCCGCCGGCCGGAACAGACGGACGCCGTACACTTTTACATCGACTGCCTGCTTCGGGCGGAGCGGAAGGTGACGGTGGTCCTGCTGGGGCCGCAGACGAATCTGGCGCTGGCGCTGACCATCTGCCCGGAGATCCGGAAAAACATCGAGGAGATCGTCATTATGGGCGGCGGGAAAAGCCGGACCAATGCTACGATCGCCGCGGAGTTCAATATCTTCCAGGACCCGGAGGCGGCCCTGATCGTAGCGGAGAGCGGCTGCTCTCTCAGTTATGTGCCCTTGGACGCCACGCATCAGGCCTGCGTGGGCCCGGCGGAGATTCGGCGGCTGCGGGAGCTGGATACGGCGGCGGGGCAGCTGGCCGCGGATCTGGCGCAGGTGATGCTGCGGGCATACCGGATCATCCAGAACGCGGAGGAGGTGCCGCTCCACGACGCTCTGGCGGTGTGCAGCGTTATCGATCCGCACGTCCTGCGGGACCGGCGGTTTACCCGGGTGGACATCGACTGCGGCGGCGATTACGCCGACGGGCAGACGCTGGTGGACGCCAGGGCTTATCCGGACAAGCTCCCGAACGCATGGTTCGCCCTGGGGGCCGACGGCGCGCTGTTTCGCGAAATGCTTTTTACGTACCTTTCCAAACTGAGATAGAACGGAGGCGGCTGCAGATGCCGATTCAACTGGTGGTGTGCGATATGGACGGGACGCTGTTCCTGAAAGACGAGGTCATGCCGGCCTTCGCCGGGGAGTTTTCCCGGAGGCTGGCGGAGCGGGGCATTCGATTCGCCGTGGCGACGGGACGCTCCCTGCCAATGGCCAGACGGTTCGTGGACGCGCTGAAGCCCACGGCGCCCTGCGTGTACGCCAACGGGGCGCTGATCCGGTCGCCGGAGCGGGTGGTGGAGGCCCATCGGGTCCCGCTGGCGCCTCTGCGGGATACCCTGGACGAGGCGCTGGAGATGGGCATGTCCGTCATAGTGAACTGGGACGACCGGGAGGATTTTGTGCTGCGCCATACTCCCTGGACCCTGGATCAGCGGAAGCGGTTCGGCGTCTATGAGACGGCGTATTATCCCACGGAAGATGAGTGGCGGACCCAGGGAGCCTACAAACTCATGGTGAAGGACCCCGGGCACCGGATCCAGCAGGTCTGCGACCGGCTGGAGCGGCTGTCGGACCGCTGCGCCTATGTCCAATACGAGACCGGGGCCACGGAGATCATGGCCAGGGGCCTGAACAAGGCGCGGGGCGTGCTGCAGCTGGCCGCCGCTCTGGACATCCCGCCGTCGGACGTCATGGCCATCGGCGACTTCTACAACGACATTGAGATGATGTCGGCGGTCGGTACGGGCGTGGCCGTGGGCAACGCCATCGACGAGGTCAAGCGGCACGCCAAATATGTGTGTCAGGGCCCCTACGCCTACGGGGTCCGGGAGATCGTGGAGAAGCTCTGCGCGGAATAAGGAGGAGTCCATCATGAAGTCTGCAAATCGGAAGGACCCGCAGCTGCGGCAGGGGGGAGCTCTGCGCCTGAAGACCCGGCAGTCCATGAAGGCGTATCTCTGGATCGCCCCGGCCATTCTGCTGACGTGCGTATTTACCTACTACGCCTTTTTCCGCAGCGTATTCCAGAGCTTTTTCCTGGTCAACGCCAAGGGGCAGAACGGCAGCTTTGCGGGGCTGCGCAACTATATCCGCATTTTTTCCGACCTGGAGTTTCGGGCTGCCATCGTGACCACCCTGCGCTTCGCGGTGATCACCGTTCCGGTTTCCCTGGCGCTGGCGTTGGCGCTGGCGCTGCTGGCGGGGAAGAAGCGGAAGCTCAGCCCGATCTATGAGTCCATGTTCACGCTGCCCATGGCCATGTCCACCTCCGTGGTGGTGATGATTTTCCAGTTTATGCTCAATCCCTCCCTGGGCGTGATCAACAGATGGTTCGGGCTGAACATCTCCTGGTTCTACGACACCAAGTACCTGCTGCCGACCCTTATCGTCATGCAGGTATGGATGAACCTGGGCTTTGATTTTATCTACTATCTGTCCGCGATCCGTTCTGTTCCGGCGGATCTGCTGGAAAGCGCGGAGATGGACGGCGCATCCCAGTGGATGCGGATCCGAAAGATCGTTCTTCCCATGATCTCGCCTACCACCTTTTTCCTGCTGTGCACGGAGACGGCCAAGAGCATGATGATCTCCGCGCCCCTGATCATCATTCAGACCGCCCTGGGAAACAGCACCACCAGCAGCGAGCTGAAGACGGTCATCTACTATATGTACAACAGCGCTTTCCAACGCAATAACTACAGTTATGCCTATGCGGCGGCGGCAGTGGGCTTCATCCTGACCTTCCTGGTCATGGCGCTGAGCTTCCGGTTTGAGAAGAAGGGAGTGTATTACGCATGAAAAATCTGCGCCTTCGTCAGCGTGCCGGGTCTGTCGGTGTGCAGATGGCGGCTATGCTCCTGGGCCTGGTGGTCCTGTTCCCCATTATTTTCTGCCTGTGCTCCTCCCTGAAAAGCGAGTACTCCATCCTGACGGCGCCGTATCAGCTCTTTCCCAGGGAACCTACGCTGGAGAACTATCGGATCGTCTTTCGCACGACGCCCATTCTGCGGTATATGCGCAACTCCCTGCTGATCGCGCTGGCGACCAGTCTGATTCGTATCGTGATCGCCAGCATGGCGGGCTTCGCCTTCGCGTTTATGCGCTTTCCGCTCAAACGGTTCTGGTTTATGGCGCTGCTGGGGACCATGATGATTCCGGCGGACGTGCGGCTGGTGCCCAACTATTTCATTGTGGCGAAAATGGGCCTGATCGGCACCTACTGGGGGGTCATGATCGTCTACTTCATCAACGCCATGACGGTATTCATGTTCCGGCAGTACTTTATGACCGTTTCTCCGGAGATCCGGGACGCTGCTTCTGTGGACGGCTGCGGCGATCTGCGGTTTTATCTGACGATCCTGATGCCCGTTTCCAAACCGGCTATCGCCACCGCCTTCATTTCCTCCTTTGTCAGTATGTGGAATATCTACACCTGGCCGCTGCTGGTGACCAAGACCAATGAGATGCGCACGGTCCAGGTGGCCATCACCATGCTGGAGAGTACGGAGGCTGCCACTTCCTATGGCGCGGTCATGGCGGGCACCATGACGGTGCTGCTGCCCACCGCCGTCATTTTCCTGGTATTCCGCAAATGGATCATCTCCGGCGCGACAGCCGGAGCGGTGAAGGGCTGAACGCGTGGTATTACAGCCGAAGGGCTATAATAAAATCATATTTTGGAGGTACGACATGAAAAAGGTAGTTGCTTTGCTTCTGACTCTGGGCATGCTGCTGACCATGCTGGCTGGCTGCGGCAGTACGAACAATGACGCCGGCGGCGGGAAGGAAGACGCCGGCGGGACTGACGGCGTCATTGAAGTGACCTTCTGGCACGTTCTGGGCGGCTCGCTCCAGGAGCCGGTGGAAAATCTGGTCAAGGAGTTTAATGAGACGGTAGGCGCGGAGAACAAGATCCATGTTACGCCGGTCTATCAGGGTACGGATATTATGACGGTGCTGACCCCGGTGGTCCAGACCGACGACGTGGCAAACATGCCGGATGTGGCAAACATCAGTTTCAGCTCCACGATGGACATGAGCAACTGCGAGTACGTCCGGTGGCTGGAGGATCTGATGGCCGAGGATGACACCTGCAGCGCCCAGGATTACCTGGCCAACGGGGCCTACTCCGTCAGTGTCAACGGCCGCATGGCGGCGGCGCCCTTCTCCGTGTCCGCCATGATCCTGTACTACAACAAGAATATGTTCCGGGACGCCGGACTGGACCCGGAGGCGCCGCCCAAGACCATCGCGGAGCTGGCGGACTATACGGAGAAGCTGACCACCTATAACAGCGACGGCAGTGTGGACGTTTACGGGTTCGCCTGCACGCCGGATCGGTGGCATCTGTCCAACTGGATCGGCGGCATGGGCGGCCACCTGGGCAACAACGAGGGCGGCCGCACCGGCTCCTTCACGGAGGTGGTATTCGGAAAGGAAGGGACCCTGGAGAAGGTCCTGACCGAGTATGATAAGGTCGTGCAGACCGGCGGTGTCCAGAACGCGGCGGCGGATCAGAGGGCCGAGTTCCTGGCCGGTGATTACGCCATGATTCTGCAGTCCTCCTCGCGTATCTCCTCCTTCATGGCGGCGGCCAAGGAGGGCGGCTGGGAGCTGGGCGTGGCCGGCCTGCCCGCCGTTGACGCCCAGGCGACGGAGGGTGAGGCCGCCGGCGGCGCGGCTCTGTATATCTTCGACCGTAAGGATGAGGCGCGGGTCCAGGCGACCTATACCTTTGTCAAGTGGATGACCTCTCCGGAGGTCCAGGCCCGCTGGTCCATGTCCACTGGCTATGTTCCCACCAATGTGGCCTCCCAGGAGACCGAGGTCTGGAAGGACTACATCGAGCAGACGCCGGAGGCCATGGTGCCCCTGACCATCCTCCAGAACTCCAGTATGTCCAATCAGGAGCCCCTGGACCCCATTTCCAACCAGCTGTCCGGCTACTATGCCGACGCGTTCAACGCGCTCTTCGCGGGAGAAAGCATCCCTGACATCGTGGAGAACACGGTGAGCAAGTGCAACAGCGCCATCGACGAGTATTACGAGATGAATCCCGACGCTCTGTGGTAAAGCGCGGACCCCATAACACAGGCAGGCCCCCGGAAGGTTTCCTTCCGGGGGCCTGCTGTTGATTCTTATCCGCCGCTGGCGTTCAGTTCTGCTCCCGCTGATAGGCCACGATGACCCGGCGGTTGGGCTCGGTGCCCATGGAATAGGTGGTGACGCCGGGCACGTCCTGGAGCGCGGTATGGATCACATGGCGCTCGTAGGCGTTCATCGGCTCCAGCGTCACGTTGCGGTGGTACTTGATGGCCTTGGCCGCCACCTTGCGGGCCAGCTGCTGGAGGTTCTGCTCCCGCTTCAGCCGGTAGTTCTCCGCGTCTACCTGGATCCGGACCCGCTTGTCGCAGCCCCGGTTCACGGAGTAGCTGGTGAGCTGCTGGATGGCGTCCAGGGTCTCGCCCCGGCGGCCAATGAGGGCGCCCATCTTCTCACCCTCCAGGATGACCTTGTAACGGCCCTTCTCCGGCTGGTAAACGGTGATCTCCGCCGCGCAGTCCATGTGCTGCAGAAGGCCGGTGAGGAAGGCCCGGATCTGCTGGGCCTTTTCGTCGCCGCAGGGCTCGCCCAGATCCTCCGGCGCGGGGGCGGGAATGACGATCTCCTCCTCGCCGGGGGCCTCCTGGCGGGACTCCGCCCTGGGCTTCCGATCAGAGCGGGCGGGCTTGGCGGGCTTGCCCGCCCGGGAAGGACGATTCTCCGCCTTTTCGTTCTGCTCGGGCTTCTCCGCCCTGGCGGAGGCCTGGACTGGCTCCGGCCGGGGGGGAGCCACCTTCACCCGGGGCTGCTCGGGGGCCTTGGGGGCCTCCTCCTCCAGGCCGTAGGTCACGCGGACCTTGGCCGGACTGGCGCCGATGCCGAAAAAGCCGGACTTGGCGCGCTCAAGGATCTCGACGGATACGTCGTCCCGGTCGAGGCCAAGCTGGCGCAGAGCCTTGCTGATGGCCTCGTCCTCGGTCTTGCCCGTCATGTCAAGATATTGCATTGCCATATAGGGTCCTTACTCCTTCTTATCGTCATATCGGTTTTCCTGATAGCTGCGGCCCCGGGCGTAGGGGCGGTCGCCCACCCGGCCGGCCTCGCTGGTGGAGACCTTTTTGTCCGGGGACTTCTGGGGCTGGGGCTTCTTGGCGGGCTTGGCGGCGTTTACTTCCCGCTGCTCGGCGGCCCGCTTTTTGGCCTCCTCCATGCGCAGCTTCCGGGCGTTCTCCCGCTTGGCGGCCAGCTCGTCCTCCTCGGCCTGGAGCTTTTTGGTGTAGAACTTGCCCAGGATCACTTCCTGGACGGTCATGAGCACGCTGTTGATGATCCAGTACACGCCCATGGCGGCGGGCATCATGAAGCAGAACCAGATGGACGACAGGGGCAGCAGCAGGTTCATCAGCCGCCCCTGCTTCTGTTGCTCCTCGCTCTGGCCGTTGGTTTTCATCATGATCTTGCTGCTGAGGAACTGGGTGGCGGCGGCCAAGAAGGGGATGAGGATCACGCCCACGCAGGCCCAGGTCATGACGAAGTGGCTCGCCATGCTGGTGGGGCTGACGCTCAGGTCCAGGCCCAGGAAGGTGAAGTCTACGTCGATGAGGCCGTCCACCCTGCCCTGGAACTGGGCCCAGTGCTGGTGGATAAAGTCGGTGATGCCGATCTGCTCATAGGCGGCGTTATAGCTGGCGGCGTCGTAGCCCAGGCTGACGGCCAGCTCCTTCACCGTGGCGAAGGCCTCCTCGCTGAGGCCCATGAAGTAGGTGATGGGACGGTAGATGATGGAGTACAGGGGCAGCATCAGGAACAGGGGCAGGAAGGACCACAGGCAGCCGCCCATGGGGTTGACGCCCTCCTCCTGATAGAGCTTCTGCAGCTCCTCCTGGTACTTCTGCTGATTTTTGGCGTACTGCTTCTGCAGCTCCGCCTGCCTGCCGGAGAGGCGGCCCATGCGGATCATGCTTCGCTTGGACTTCATCTGGAAGGGCAGCACCACCAGCTTGACCACCACGGCGAAGAGGACGATGGACAGGCCGTAGGAGCCGGTGATGGTGTAGAACCACCGCAGCAGCGCGGCAAAGGGGACGGTAATGAGTTTACCCATTGACAGATTTCCTCCAGTGATTCATTTGTTCAGCTAGGGGACGGGGTCGTAAAAATTTCCCTTGTAAAAGGGGTGGCATCGCAGAAAACGCTTCAGAGCCAGCCAGCCGCCCTTCATGGGGCCGTACTTCTCAATGGCCTCCACCGCGTACTGGGAGCAGGTGGGGATGAAGCGGCACCGGGGGGGCAGACCGGGGGAGATGTACCTCTGGTAGAATCGGATGGCGCCCAGAAGAAACCGCTTCACGGCGTCTCCTCCCGGGCAAGGCCCAGCTGGACCATGGCCTGGTCGAAGGCGGCGGCGAGCTTCCGGTAGGGGACCGTGTGGGTCCTGGCCCGGGCCACCAGAATCACGTCGTAGCCCTGGGCCATGCGGGGCTGGGCCAGACGAAACACCTCCCGCAGCCGCCGCCGGGCGCGGTTGCGCACCACGGCGCCGCCCAGCTTGGTGCTGACGGTGACGCCCAGCCGGTTATGACCCAGCCGGTTTTTCCGGCAGTAGACCACCATGTGGGGCGTCACCGCCGAGCGGCCCTTCTGATAGAGCCGCCGGAACTCATGATTGGCCTTGATGGTCACCGCCTTTTTCATACCGGACCTCTTTTCCGCCAGAACTGCTCCCCGGCGGACTGCCGGGAAAAGCGCCCAGGGGACGGCAAGAATTCTCGCCGTCCCCTCTCATCTATCGATTGCGATGCAAACTCCGCGACCTCAATGGGTCAGGCGGGCGCGGCCCTTGGCCCGGCGGCGGGCGAGAACCTTCCGGCCGTTGGCAGTCCGCATTCTCTTGCGGAAACCGTGCTCCTTGGAGCGCTGGCGCTTCTTGGGCTGATAGGTACGGATCATTTGCATACACCTCCTACTCAAATTTGCCGCGGGGCGAAAAACCGTCCCGCTACTCGACGGCGGGGAGCCGGAGGCCCTCACCGCAGTTGATGATCCACAGCTTGCCGCATGACAAGCAACAGCTATTATACATAAAATTTAAACCTCTGTCAATAAAAATTGTGGGAGATTTCCGGCGTTTCCCGATTTTTCCCGGGGACGGCGGCGCCGCTTCTTGACCGGAGGGCGGGATTTGGGATATACTAATCCGGATGAACGGCCTTCGCCGGCCGGGGAGAGGGGGAGCGGGGCTGTGCTCCAACGGGAACTGACCTACGCGCTGCTGGGGACGGGCTTCACCTGTCTGGCCACGGTCCTGGGCTCCGCCGCCGTGTTCCTCTTCCGGGGGGAGCTGAACGCCGCCGTCCAGCGGGTGTTCCTGGGCTTCGCCGCCGGGGTGATGACCGCCGCCTCCGTGTGGAGCCTGCTGCTCCCGGCCATGGACATGGCCCGGGAACAGGGACAGAGCGTCCTGTGGCCGGTGGGAGGCGGGTTTCTCCTGGGCGGGGCCTTCCTGCTGCTGCTGGACGGCCTGATGCCCCACCTGCACATCGGCAGCGACGTGCCGGAGGGGGTGCCCGCCCGGCTGCGCCGCACCACCATGATCGTGCTGGCGGTGACCCTCCACAATATCCCCGAGGGCATGGCGGTGGGGCTCAGCTTCGCCATCGCCGCCCAGGAGGAGGGGGCCATGCTGGCCGCCGTGGCCCTGGCCCTGGGCATGGGGCTGCAGAACTTTCCGGAGGGCGCCGCCATCTCCCTGCCCCTGCGGAGCGAGGGAGCCGGCCGGGGCCGGGCCTTCCTATGCGGCGCGCTCAGCGGCGCGGTGGAGCCGGTATTCGGCCTTCTCACCGTGCTGGCGGCGGGGGCCGTCACGCCGGCCATGCCCTGGGTGCTGTCCTTCGCCGCCGGAGCCATGATCTATGTGGTGGTGGAGGAGCTGATTCCCGAGGCCCATCTGGGGGAGCACTCCCACGCCGGCACCGTCAGCGTGATGGCGGGCTTTCTGGTCATGATGCTGCTGGACGTGCTGCTGAGCTGAGGGAGCCGTCCGCGGAGAAAAGGAGACATAGCGTATGTGGTTTGACGACGCGGTGATCTATCAGATCTACCCTCTGGGCCTGTGCGGCGCGCCGGAGGAAAACGATGCCGTCCAGTCCCACCGGCTTTTGCGGCTTCTGGACTGGGCGGAGCATATCAGGAGGCTGGGGGCGGACGCGGTGCTCCTAAATCCCCTCTTCGACAGCGACCGCCACGGCTACGACACCCGGGACTACTTCACCGTGGACCCCCGGCTGGGGACGGAGGAGGACCTGAAGCGGGTGTGCAGGACCTTACACGCCGCCGGGCTGCGGGTGCTGCTGGACGGGGTGTTCAACCATGTGGGCCGGGGCTTCTGGGCCTTCCGGGACGTGCGGGAGAAAAAGTGGGACAGCCCCTACCGGGACTGGTTCCACCTGAACTTCGACGGGGACACCTGCTGTCGCGACGGCTTCTGGTACGAGGCCTGGGAGGGCCATTACGAGCTGGCGAAGCTGAATCTCAGCAATCCGGAGGTGGTTCGCCATCAGTTTGACGCCATCCGCTCCTGGGTGGAGCGGTTCGGTATCGACGGACTGCGGCTGGACGTGGCCTACTGCCTGAGCCCGGACTACTTACGCCGGCTCAGGGCCTTTACGGAGGGCCTGAAGCCGGACTTCGCCCTGGTGGGGGAGTGCCTCCACGGGGACTACAACCGCTGGATGGGGGAGGACCTGTGCCGCTCCGTCACCAACTACGAGTGCTACAAGGGCCTGTGGTCCAGCTTCAACTCCATGAACCTCTTTGAGATCGCCCACAGCCTCCAGCGCCAGTTCGGCCCGGAGCCGTGGAGCCTCTACCGGGGCAGGTGTCTGATGAGCTTTCTGGACAACCACGACGTGGAGCGCATCGCCACCCGTCTCACGGACAAAAACCACCTGGTCCCCGCCTACGGCCTGCTGTTCGGTATGCCCGGGGTCCCGGCGGTGTACTACGGCAGCGAGTGGGGGCTGGCCGGGCGGAAGAGCGACGGGGACGCCGCCCTGCGGCCTTCCGTGGAAAGGCCGGCGTGGAACGGTCTGACGGACTGGATCGCCGCCCTGGCCGCCGCCCGGAAGAAGAGCCCCGCCCTGCGCCGGGGGAGCTATCGGAACGTCCTCGTCACCAACCGGCAGCTCATCTTTGAGCGGGAGGCGGAGGGGGAGCGGGTGCTGGTGGCAATAAACGCCGACAGCGTGCCCTATACCGCCCACTTCGACGCCGGCTGCGGCCGGGCGGCGGACCTGATCGGCGGCGCGCCCCACGACTTCGGCGGGGGCAGCGTGCTGCCGCCCTACAGCGCGGCCTACTGGAAAACGGAGCGGTAACAGTGAAAAGGAGATCCCTGAAGCGCTATGGCTTCAGGGATCTCCTTTTGCGGCGATCGGGCTGAAATTTTGCCCGAGACGCACGCTGAGCCTCTCAGCGGCCAAGCCGCCAAGAGGCTCATGCGTGGAGCAGGGTACGGGAATCGAACCCGCCTCCTCGGCTTGGGAAGCCGATGTACTACCGATGTACTAACCCTGCGTTTTGGGAACGGGCTTATTATAGCAGACTTCTTTCCGGATTGCAAGGCGAAATTTGCCGGGATTGTCATTTGTTTTGCCGGGGCGGCATATCCTCATGGCAGAAACGGAAAATCCAGGGAAAGGGAAGGTCTTGCGTATGAAACGGATCCTTTCGGGCCTCGTGGCCCTGCTGCTTCTGGCCGGGGCGGCCCCCGCCGCCCGGGCGGAGGAGACGCTGGCGGTGGACGCCCGGGCCTGCGTCCTCATGGAAAAGTCCACCGGCCAGGTGCTCTACGCGGTGAACGAGCACGAGCAGCTGGAGCCGGCCAGCGTCACCAAGATCATGACCATCCTGCTGACCATGGAGGCCATCGACAGCGGCGCCCTCCGCTATGACGACACCGTGACGGCCTCGGCCTACGCCTGCTCCATGGGGGGCAGCCAGATCTGGCTGAAGGAAAACGAGCAGATGACCGTGGAGGATATGCTGAAGGCGGTGTGCGTGGCCTCCGCCAACGACTGCTCCGTGGCCCTGGCGGAGCACATCGCCGGCTCCGCCGACGCCTTCGTGGAGCGCATGAACCTTCGGGCCCGGGAGCTGGGGATGAAGGACACCACTTTCCTCAACCCCACGGGCCTCCCCGCCCAGGGCCACGTCACCAGCGCCTACGACATCGCCCTCATGAGCCGGGAGCTGATCGTGAACCACCCGGACGTGCGGAGGTTCACCACCATCTGGATGGACACCCTCCGGGACGGGGCCTTTGGCCTGAACAACACCAACAAGCTGATCCGCTACTACCAGGGGGCCACGGGCCTGAAAACCGGCTCCACCGACGCCGCCGGCTACTGCCTGTCCGCTACGGCGGAGCGGGACGGCATGGAGCTCATCGCCGTGGTGCTGAAGTCCCCCACCGGGACCCAGCGGTTCGAGAGCGCCAAGACCCTCCTAAACTACGGCTTCGCCTCCTACGGCCTGGCGGACATCCGGCCGCCTCAGCCCCTGACGCCGATTCCGGTGGCCCTGGGGGACGCCCCCTCCGTGGTCCCCCGGTTGGCGGGGGAGCCGGCGCTGCTGGTGAAAAAGGAGCAGCTGGGGACGCTGGAGATCAGCGTGGAGCTGGCGGAGGGCCTCAGCGCCCCGGTGGCGGAGGGCCAGACGGTGGGGACGCTCACTGTCACCGCCGGCGGGGAGACCCTGGCGGCGCTGGAGCTGACGGCGGACCGGTCCGTGGAGCGGCTGACCTACTGGCAGGTCCTCCGGCGGTGCCTGCGGGTGGCGTTTTTAGCGGGATAGCGGAAAAAATGCCCGGGGATTTGTACACAGTTCCTCTTGTATCCGGCGGGGGGAATATGCTATACTTCCAGGTAGGAACTTCAAATTACACTGAGGAGGAATATCTCATGCTTCATATCGACGTATCCAACGGCGGCGCTGCGTCCGCGTCCCACGCTTCCGGCCTGCTGGAGGCCCACGGCTGGCTCCAGGAGGCCACCGGCCGGGGCAGCGACTTTGTGGGCTGGGTCAACCTGCCCCGGGACTATGACAAGGAGGAGTACGCCCGCATCCGGGCCGCCGCCAAAAAGATCCAGTCCGACAGCAAAGCCCTGGTGGTCATCGGCATCGGCGGGTCCTACCTGGGCGCCCGGGCGGCCATCGAGCTGCTGGGCTCCAACAACTATAACCTGAAGAAGAAGGACACCCCCAACATCTACTTCACCGGCAACGGCCTCAGCGGCGAAAGCCTCCAGGAGGTGGTGGACCTCATCGGGGACGACGATTTCTCCGTCAACGTCATCTCCAAGTCCGGCACCACCACCGAGCCCGCCGTGGCCTTTCGGTTCTTCAAGGCCCTGCTGGAGAAGAAGTACGGCAAGGCGGAGGCGGCGAAGCGCATCTACGCCACCACCGACAAACACCGGGGCGCTCTGAAGAGCCTGGCCGACGCCGAGGGCTACGAGACCTTCGTGGTCCCCGACAACGTGGGCGGCCGTTTCAGCGTCCTCACCGCCGTGGGCCTGCTGCCCATCGCCGTGGCCGGGGTGGACCTGGACCAGCTCATGGCCGGCGCGGCGGATATGATGGAGACCTGCCGGGCCGCGGATCTGGAGACCAACCCCGCCTGGCAGTACGCCGCCGCCCGATACGACCTCTACACCCAGGGCAAGAAGATCGAGATTCTGGCGGGCTACGAGCCCCGGTTCCGGTTCTTCGCCGAGTGGTGGAAGCAGCTCTACGGCGAGAGCGAGGGCAAGGAGGGCAAGGGCC
>CATZRD010000026.1 GCA_958423465.1 uncultured Oscillospiraceae bacterium
GGCCGCAAAAAGGGGTCCCTTTTTGCTCTGTTATGCGCAGCATAACAGAATGGGGCGTTCAGCACAAAGGAGGACAAATGATGAAGAAACGGATATTAGCGATATGCATGGCCCTGTGCATGGTCATGGCAGTCATGCCCGTGGCCTTCGCGGCGGAAGGGGACGGGGAAACTGCCATTACGGTTACCACAGAAGAGGAACTGAAAAATGCGGTTTCTGCCGACGCAAGTTATGCTATCGTGACGCTTGGCAATGACATTGCCCTGAGCAGTCCGCTGACGATTTCCCGCGGCGTGACGGTTTCCGGCGGCGATGCCAAGCATACCCTCACTTATGCGGGCACGGCGGCTTCTGGTGCTGTGGAGATAAATACCAGCGAACCGGTAGTGATGGATCATCTGACGGTCACTGTTACGAATGGGAACACGCGCGCTGTCATACTGTACACGGACAGCCCCAAGTTTACCTTGTCCAACAGCGAGCTGAATGTTCAGTATCGCGGTATTTCGGTGGGCGGTGACTACTGCGACAGCAACAGCTATATCAAAGTCATCAATTCTACTATCCGGAATAATCAGATTCCCGAGGGCAAAACCTACGATAACTGGGCGTATCAAGGTGATTCCCGCGGAATCGCGCCGTGGGGGATGGATCACAGCAAGGTGGAGATCATAGGCAGTGAGATTCTGGGATTTGCCTATTCTATAAATCTAACGGGTGATCCGGACGAGACCACAGGGACCCGGGATTACAACAATACAGAGATCATTGTTACGGATTCTACCATCAAGGGATGGACCGCCATCAACGTATGGTCTTCCAATACCATTTTCACCATCACCGACTCCACGCTGAAAGGAATCAATAACAGCAATGGGCCTACAGACGGCTTTGCCGCTATCGTGGTGAATGATGATCTGTACAATTACGGCTGGGGTGGAGCGGACGCCAATCAATTTACCATTAATGGCGGAACGATCACCAGCTATCGTAGCGGTACCGCGCCGGAGAGCTTGTTCCGTATTGATCGGGACGGCGTGACAAAGGTTACTTTCGGCCCCGGCAAAGACGGGGCGGCTGTGGAGTTCGTTGACGGGACCGGGGATTCCTACAGCGTATTCTACTCGGGCTATGGCGAGGAGGATACGACAGATTGGGCCGACTTTATGAAAAACAAGGTTTCAGGCCAGAGGTACTGTACACTGACAGGGTATGAAGGCCAGAGACTCATGTGGAGCCCGGATGATATCCCCGCCACTAGCGTGACTATGGCCCCGGCCACCCTTTCTCTAGTGGAGGGCGAAACCGCCACTCTGACCGCCACGGTGAAGCCCGCGTATACCACCGATACCGTGGAGTGGACCTCCAGCGACGAGAGCGTTGCGACAGTGGACGATGGCGTTGTCACTGCCGTGGGTCCCGGCACGGCCATCATCACCGCCGCGGCGGGCGGCTTCTCCGATATCTGCGCCGTTACCGTGGAGGCCAGAGCCGTCACCGTTACCTTCGAGGGCGCGGAGGACGTCGCTCCTATCAAGGTGCTGCCCGGCGAGACCATCACCCTGCCCACTCCCGATGACACCACCGATCAGATCTTCCGCTACTGGACCGTGGAGGGCGACCCTGTCGGCACCCGGTACTACGGCGGCGAGGAGTTTACGGCCAACGAGGACATCACCTTCGTGGCCAACTGGAAGGACAACAGTTACATCCCCATTCCCCCCACCCAGCCCACCAAGCCCGCGGAGCCGGACGAGCCGGATACCCCCGACGAGCCTGACGTTCCCGATGAGCCTGACACCCCCGACGTGCCCGCTTCCGATTACGCCGACGTGCAGGAGGACGCCTGGTACGCCGAGGCTGTGGACTATGTGACGGCTGAGGGCCTCATGACCGGCACCACGGCGGACGCCTTCGCTCCCGACGTGGCCACCACCCGGGCCATGGTCTGGACCATTCTGGGCCGTATGTCCGGGGCTGAGCTCTCCGGCGGCGAGGTCTGGTACGCCCCGGCCCAGGCCTGGGCGGTATCCAGCGGCGTGTCCGACGGCTCCGACCCCGACGGGAAGATCACCCGGGAGCAGCTGGCGGCCATGCTGTACCGCTTCGCAGGCGAGCCGGAGCTGCTGGACAGCGAGCTGGCGGGCCTCAGCGGCTACGCCGACCACGGCGACGTCAGCAGCTACGCCTACCGGGCCATGGCCTGGGCGGTGAGCCGCGGCATCATCAACGGCGTGGACGGCACGCTGGTCCCCCAGAACCTGGCCACCCGGGCCCAGGTCGCCGCCATGCTCATGCGCTACCGCGAACTGAGCAAGTGATCCCCAAACAGCAAAAGAAGGGAGAGGCAAACGCCTCTCCCTTTTGCTCTGCCAGGGGCTATCCCTGACGCATTTTTTTGCGGAACACGATCACGGCGGCGGTGAGGAACACCACGGCGTAGCCCGCCACCCACAGCAGGTTGGGCCACAGCACCGCCCAGTCCCCCGCCAGCGCCGCCCGCCCCGCGTCCACGGCGTGGACAAAGGGCAGCGCCCGGGCCAGACTGGCGTACCAGCCGCCCACCATCTCCACGTCGAACCAGGTGCCCGACAGCAGCGCCGCCAGATTGGTCAGCAGCGCCCCGCAGACGCCGCCTACCTGCTTGTCGCTGAACACACTGCCGCACAGCAGGCCCACGCCGATGAAGAAGATGTCCGCCGGCAGCAGCACCGCCATGGCGGGCAGCAGCTCCCAGCCCGCCTCCAGCCCCAGGACCAGAGCCAGCAGGTAGCACAGCAGGCTCTGGACCACGCACATGGGCAGCAGCGGCAGGGCGTAGCCCAGGATGAAATCGCCCGCCGTCAACGGCGAGGAGAAGAGCCGGGCCAAAAAGCTGGACCCCCGATCCCGGCTGATGAGGGTGGCGGAAAAGAGGGAAATAAAGCTGAGGCCGAACATGGAGATCCCCGGGGCCAGCCGCTGGATGGGCATGATGGATACGGGCACGTTCCGGTCGATGGCCCACAGAAGCAGCAGCAGCGCCAGGGGGAACCCCAGGCCGAAGCCCAGATTCACCGGGTCCCGCAGAATCTCCTTGGCGTTGCGCCGCGCGAATACCAGCATCCGCATCAGGCGTCCCTCCTTTCCCCCGCCAGCGTCACAAAGGCGTCCTCGAAGTCTGCCGTGCCCGCCAGCGCCTTCAGCTCCGCCGCCGTGCCCACCGCCCGCAGCCGGCCGTGGGCCATGATCCCCACCCGGTCCGCCAGAGACTCCGCCTCCTCCAGATAGTGGGTGGTGAGGATGGTGGTCACCCGGCCCTTCAGGTCCTGGATCACCTGCCACAGCTCCCGCCGGGCCAGCACGTCCAGCCCCAGGGTGGGCTCGTCCAGAAACAGGACTTTTGGCCGGGACACCAGGGCCATGGCGATGGAGAGCCGCCGCTGCCAGCCCCCGGAGAGGACCTTGGCCCGGCGCTTCGCCACCTCCTCCAGCCCCAGCTCCACCATGATCCGCCCGGACTCCCCCGGCACGCCGTAGATCCCCGCCATGAGGGCCAGGTTTTCCTCCACCGTCAGGTTGGGGGCCACGGCGGTCTCCTGAGGGGATACGGCGATGACCCGCTTCACCTGGGCCGCCTCCGTGACCACGCTGCGGCCCAGCAGGTAGGCGTCCCCCGCCGTGGGGGCCGTCAGGCAGGAAAGCATCCGGATGGTGGTGGACTTTCCCGCGCCGTTGACCCCCAGCAGGGCGAACAGCTCTCCCTGCTCCACGGTCAGGTCCAGGCTGTCCACCGCCGTCAGGGAGCCGTATCGCTTGGTGAGGCCCCTTGTTTCAATGGCGTTCACTTCTTTTCATCCCCCTCCGCGCCCTTCGCGCCGTCGATCATCTTCTCCATAAAGTCCACCATGCCGTCAAAGGCCACGATGGCGATGCCCTGGTTCCGGTCCGCCAGCAGCAGCAGACTGTCCCCCGGCTCGATCTCGAACATATCCCGGGCCTCCTTGGGAATGACGATCTGGCCCTTCTCCCCCACCTTTACGGTGCTCATGAACTTGTCCTTGGGCAGCTTCATTTTCATCGCGGCCTCCTAAAAGTATGACTTGTATAACTTGTTATATCACCAGAGCGACCCATTGTCAAGGCGGAATATGGAGACAGGCGCGAAAAGAGCCCCGCGGTGCCGCCAGCGGAATGGACAGCAGGAAGAGGCGCTTTCCCAGTGGAAAGCGCCTCTTCCTTGCTGTGCCTTCACAGCACCTTGGCCAGAAAGCTTTGCAGCCGCTGGCACTGGGGATGCTCGAACAGCTCCGCCGGGGTGTTCTCCTCCAGGACGGCGCCGCCGTCCATAAAGAGCACCCGGCTGCCCACCTCCCGGGCGAAGCCCATCTCGTGGGTGACCACCACCATGGTCATGCCGTCCCGGGCCAGCGCCTTCATGACCTCCAGCACCTCTCCCACCATCTCCGGGTCCAGGGCAGAGGTAGGCTCGTCGAAAAGCATGACTTCCGGGTCCATGCACAGGGCCCGGACGATGGCCACCCGCTGCTTCTCGCCGCCGGAGAGCTGACTGGGGTAGGCTCCCGCCCGGTCCCCCAGGCCCACCCGCTCCAGCAGGGCAAGGGCCGTGGCCTCCGCCTCCGCCTCGCTCTTTTTCAGGAGCTTCATGGGGGCCAGGGTCATGTTCCGCAGGACGGTCATATGGGGGAACAGGTTGAAGTGCTGGAACACCATGCCCATTTTCCGCCGGCAGCCGTCGATATCCACCCCGGGGCCGGTGAGGAGGGTGCCGTCAAAGCGGATGGAGCCGCCGGTGGGGCGCTCCAGCAGGTTCAGGCACCGGAGAAGGGTGGACTTTCCGGAGCCGGAAGGCCCGATGATCACCACCACCTCCCCCCGGCGGATCTCCAGAGAGACGCCGTTCAGGGCTGTCACCGAACCGCTGTCAAAGCGCTTGCGCAGGTCCGTGACCTGAATCAGCGCGCCGTTATCGCTCATTGGCCCGCAGCCTCCTTTCCAGTCTGCCGATCAGGGCCGAGAGGGCCATCACCATGGCCAGATAGACCAGGGCGGTGCCGAACAGGGGCATAAAGCCGCCATAGGTCTTGCTGGTGACCAGCTGGGCCGCCTTGGTCAGGTCCCGCAGGCCGATGACCGTGACGATGGAGGTCTCCTTCAGCAGGGCGATCAGCTCGTTGCCCAGAGCGGGCAGAATATTCTTCACCGCCTGGGGGATGATGACGTACCCCATGGTCTGCAAATAGCTCAGCCCCAGGGACCGGCCCGCCTCCATCTGGCCCCGGTCCACGCTCATCAGTCCCGAGCGGACGATCTCCGCCACGTAGGCCCCGGAGTTGATGCCGAAGGCCAGGGCGGAGATCCCCACCAGATTCCGGCTGGATTTGAAGATCACGAAGGTCATGATGAGCAGCTGCACCATCATGGGGGTGCCCCGGATCACGGTGGTGTACACGCTGCACACCCGGTTGAGCACCGCCAGAGGGATGCTCCGCCGCTCCTGGCGCTGCTGGTCGTGGAAGGTGCGGACCATGGCTGTGAACATACCCAGGACCAGGCCCAGCCCCAGGGCCAGCAGGGCCACTGCCAGGGTGTTCCCCAGGCCCTCCAGATACAGCTTCCACCGCCCGCCATAGAGGAAGGACTGATAAAAGTCCTTGTTCAGCTCCTCCCACAGGCCCAGGACCTCTCCGGCCTGGGCACGGGCCAGAAGCTGGTCGCACCATGTGATCCAGCTCACAGCCTTACTCCTCCCTTCTGTTTCGTGAGGCGGGGACGGCCGCCGCCGCCCCCGCCTGTCTGTTCCCGCTCATCGCAGGGTCAATCCGCGGTGATGTACTTGTCGATCACCTTCTGGACGGAGCCGTCGGCGATCAGCTCGCTGAGGGCCTGGTTCACCTTCTCCAGCATGACGGTGTTGCCCTTGGCCACGGCGATGGCGTAATCCTCCACGGCGAACTCCGTATCCAGGATCGTCAGGCTGGGGTTGGCCTTCACATACTCCTGGGCGGGCTGGTCGTCGATGACCACGCAGTCCACCTGGCCGTTCAGCAGGGCCTGGATGGCCACGGCGCCGCTCTCATAGGCCACCACGTGCTCCTCGCCGTAGCCGCCGTTTTCCGGGGTGTCGGAGCAGTAGGCGTAGCCGGTGGTGCCCTCCTGGGTGCCGATCAGGTCCGCGCTGGCCAGATCGTCGATGGAGGCGATGGGGGACCCCTCCGGCACGATGACCACCTGGATGCCGGTGGCGTAGGTGTCGGTGAAGTCCATGCTGGCCTTCCGCTCCTCGTTGACGGTGATGGCGCCCATGGCGATATCGCTCTTGCCGTTCTGGACGGCCTCCAGGGCGGCGGTGAAGCCCATGTCGTCCACCACCAGCTCCAGGCCCAGCTTCTGGGCGATGAGGCCGGCCACCTCCACATCGATGCCCTCGAAGCCGCCGTCGTCCGCCACCATCTCGTAGGGCGGGAACTGGGCGTTGGTGGACATGTGCAGCTTGCCCGCCTCTACGGTGTAGCTGTCCTCCCCGCCGCCGCAGGCGGCCAGACTCAGTACCAGCGCCAGGGCCAGCGCCAGCGTCAGAAACTTCTTCATGTTTTCCTCTTCCTTTCCTCATCCATAGCGTTGGATTTGCTCTCCCGTGGTTCCGGGAGATGGGGGGAGCATACCACGCGCCCCGGCGTCTTGTCAATACTTTTTCATCAATTTTTGCATAAATATTTATAACTGCCGGGAGGGACTGGCTGAATCGCTAAACTTTATACATTCCGGCCGGAGAATTTTCGGCTATATCACCGGAAGGCCCCGGGGCGGGCCGCGTCAGGCCGTGGGGCCGCCGCCGGTTGCGTTTTGCCGCCGCCGGTGATATAATGCGGGTATATCAAGGTTAGGAGGCGCGCTATGAAAGTGCTTTTGCTCAACGGCAGTCCCCATGAGCGGGGCTGCACCTACACCGCGCTCAGCGAGGTGGCCCGGACCCTGGAGGCGGACGGCGTCCAGGCGGAGATCCTCTGGCTGGGAAAGGAGCCTACCCAGGGCTGCATGGGCTGCGGCGCCTGCGGCAGGCTGGGCCGGTGCGTGTTCGACGACGTGGTGAACACGGCGGCGGAGAAGGCCCGGACCTGCGATGGGCTGATCGTGGGCTCCCCGGTCCACTACGCCGCCGCCTCGGGACAGGTCACCTGTGTCCTGGACCGGCTCTTCTACTCCGCCGGCAGCGCTCTCCGGCTGAAGCCCGCCGCGGCGGTGGTCTCCGCCCGCCGGGCCGGCACCACCGCCGCCCTGGATCAGCTGAATAAATATTTCACCATCAATCAGATGCCCGTGGTCTCCTCCCGGTACTGGAACATGGTCCACGGGACCAGTGCGGAGGACGTGGCCCGGGATGAGGAGGGCCTGGCGGTGATGCGGACCCTGGGCCACAATATGGCATGGCTCCTGAAGTCCATCCAGGCGGGCCGGGACGCGGGGCTGGCCCCGCCGGTCCAGGAGCCTCCCGCCAGGACCAACTTCATCCGCTGAGGGACCTGTCCGGCCCCGGTTGCAATGGCGGCGGGGCTGTGGTATGATGGGGGAAAATCCCCGTAAAGGAGCAATGGCATGATCTATCTGATTGCGATCGCCGCCTGCGTCGCCGCCGACCAGGCCATGAAGCTGTGGACGGCGGCCAACCTGGGGCTGTACCAGTCCAGACCTCTGATTCCCGGCTTTGTGGAGCTGCTGTACGTCCAGAACACCGGCGGCGGCTTCTCCATCCTCAGCCGGCACACCTGGCTCCTGACGGCGCTCACCGCCGTGGTCATGGCGGGCATTGCCGCGCTGCTGGTAAAAAAGGTCTTTTCCCATCCCCTGGCCATGTGGACCCTGACCCTGGCTCTGGGGGGCGGTCTGGGCAATCTCATCGACCGGGTGCGGCTGGGCTATGTGGTGGATATGTTCAACTTCCAGTTCATCCGCTATCCCGTGTTCAACGTGGCGGACATCTTCGTGGTAGTCGGCATCATCGGCTTTGCCGCCTACTACCTGCTGCTGGACGACAAGGTCCGGGGACAGAAAGAAACGGCCGGGAAGCATATGGAGCCGCCGGCGGAGGAGCAGGGCCATGGACAGGACCATTCTGCTGACGGCCAGTGAGGCCGGGCGGCTGGACAGCCTTCTGGCCGCCGGGGTGCCGGAGCTGACCCGGTCCGCCGCCCAGCGGCTCATCGCCCAGGGCCGGGTGCTGGTGAACGGTGCCGCGGCGTCCAAGAGCTGCCGGCTGGCGGGAGGCGAGACCGTGGCCGTGGCCCTCCCCGCCCCTGAGCCTGTGGAGACCACGGCCCAGGACATCCCGCTGGACGTGGTCTATGAGGACGATGACGTGATCGTGGTGAACAAGCCCGTGGGCATGGTGGTCCACCCCGCCCCGGGCCACCCGGACGGAACCCTGGTCAACGCCCTGCTCCACCACTGCGGCGGCAGCCTCAGCGGCGTGGGGGGCGAACTGCGCCCGGGCATCGTCCACCGCATCGACCGGGACACCAGCGGCCTCATCATCGCGGCGAAAAATGACTTCGCCCACCAGGCCCTGGCGGAGCAGCTGAAGGACCACACCCTGGCCCGGACCTACGAGGCGGTGGCGGTGGGGACGCTGCGGGAGGACAGCGGCGTCATCGACGCCCCCATCGGCCGCTGCCCCACGGACCGGAAAAAGATGGCGGTGGTCAGCCGGGGCGGCCGGGAGGCGGTGACTCACTGGCAGGTCCTGGGCCGGTATCCGGGCTACACCCATGTGCGCTGCCGTCTGGAGACCGGGCGCACCCACCAGATCCGGGTCCATATGGCCTATATCGGCCACCCTCTCTACGGGGACACGGTGTACGGGGCGAAAAAGCCCGCCCCGGATATGACCGGCCAGTGCCTCCACGCCGTGGGCCTGCGGTTTCTCCACCCCCGCACCGGGGAGCCGGTGGAGCTGAGCTGCCCAGTGAACGAAGAGTTTCAGGCGTTTCTGGAGAAGCTGCGAAAGCTCCCAAAATAGAAAAAGGGAGCCCCTCTTGGGGCTCCTTTTTCATGCCTTATGCCGTTCTTACAGGGCGAACAGGGCGCCGGCGCCGCCGGTGTGGACGAAAAGGATATCCTCCGCGTCCTCCAGCTCCCCCTGCTCCAGCAGCTCGAAGAGGCCCGCCAGGGCCTTGCCGGTGTACACCGGGTCCGCCAGGATGCCCTCCGCCTGGGCCAGCCGCCGGACGGCGGCGGTTCCCGCCTGGCTGGGGACGGCGTAGCCGGGGCCGATGTGGTAGTGGATGCAGATGTCCTCCCGGCGCACCGGTACGTCGCTGTCCAGCAGGGCCTTGACGCCGTTCATCAAATCAAAGGCGATCTCCGCAAAGGGGTCGTCGCAGACGCCGATCCCGATGGAGCGGGTCCCAGGCAGAAACAGCTTGGCTCCGTAAGTCAGGCCCGCGTAGGTGCCGCCGGAGCCGGCGGCGCTGACCACGGCGTCGAATTGGACGCCCAGAGCCTCCGCCTGGTTGGCGATCTCCCGGGCGCAGTTGACGTAGCCCAGGCACCCCAGGGGTACGGAGCCGCCCACGGGGATAAAGTAGGGGACGTGGCCCTGGTCCCGGAGCCGGTCCATGATCCGCTCCATCTCCGCGTATACGTCGTCGTAGGAGTCGGTGTCCACGAACCGGACCTCCCCGCCGTAGAGCTGGTCCAGGATCAGGTTGCCCCCGGACAGCGCGCCCCGCTTTTTCAGGACCAGAATAGACTTCATGCCCAGGCGGGCGGCGCAGGCGGCGGTGAGCATGGCGTGGTTGGACTGGGGGCCTCCGGCGGTGAGGACATAGTCCGCGCCCTTGGCCCGGGCGTCCGCCAGCAGGAACTCCAGCTTGCGGACCTTGTTGCCGCCCAGGGCCACGCCGGTCATGTCGTCCCGCTTGACGTACAGATTCTTCCCCAGCTCACGGCTGAGATTCTCCAGCTTGTACAGGGGGGTGGGCAGCAGGCTCAGGGGGATGTTGGGGAAATCGGTGATCTGCTTCATGGGTCGTTCCTCCTATGGACGGTCCTTCAACCGGTCAAGGTCGTAGGGCGTGGTCTGATAGACGAAATAGTTCAGCCAGTTGCTGTACAGCAGGTTGGCGCAGGAGCGCCAGGTGACCCGGGGCGGCTGGGTGTCGTCGTCGTTGGGGTAGTAGTTCTTGGGCAGGGCAATGGGCTTGCCCTGGCCTTTGTCCCGGCGGTACTCCTGGTCCAGGGTCATGGCGTCGTACTCGCTGTGGCCGGTAATGAAGATCTGGCGGCCGCTGTCCGTGGACAGGGCGTAGATTCCGGCCTGGGGGGAGGAGGCCAGAATCTTCAGGGCCGGGACGGCCTCCACATCCTCCCGGCGGACGGTGGTGTGCCGGGAGTGGGGGACCATGAACACGTCGTCGCTGCCCCGGAAGAGCATATTGCTGCGCCGCTCCACCACATGGGGGAACACGCCGAAGAGCTTTTCCGCCAGAGGGTATTTGGGGATGCCATAGTGGTAGTACAGCCCCGCCTGTGCCCCCCAGCAGATGTGGAAGGTGGAGTGGACGTGGGTCTTGGACCACTCCATGATTTGGCACAGCTCCGGCCAGTATTCCACCTCCTCGAAGGGCAGGTGCTCCACCGGCGCGCCGGTGATGACCATGCCGTCGAAATTCCGGCCCTTCACGTCGTCAAAATGGCGGTAAAAGGCCAGCATGTGCTCCTGGGGGGTGTTTTTGGGGATGTGGCCCGCCGGGCAGATCAGCTCCAGCTCCACCTGAAGGGGCGTGTTGGACAGCAGGCGGCTGAGCTGGGTCTCCGTGGCGATCTTGGTGGGCATCAGGTTCAAAAGCAGGATCTTCAGAGGCCGGATGTCCTGGGTGGTGGCCCGGGTTTCCGTCATGACGAAGATGTTTTCCTCCGTCAGGGTCCTGACGGCGGGCAATTCATTAGGGATCCGGATAGGCATGGCGCCGCCCTCCTATTTACAGCAAAGTTTTCGCCCGCCTTTTTCAAAAGGCGGCGGGGACCGGGGCGGCGCCCCGGCGGGTTTGGGCGGAGCCCAACAGGATACCGTCAAAATACTGTCAGATCTTTTCCAGAGCCTGGGCCAGATCGTTTATCAGGTCCTCCCGGCTCTCCAGGCCCACGCTGAGGCGCACCAGGTCCGGAGAGACCCCGGCGGCCAGCAGCTCCGCGTCGTTCATCTGCCGGTGGGTGGTGCTGGCGGGGTGGAGGCAGCAGGTGCGGGCGTCGGCCACATGGGTGGCGATGGCCCCCAGCTTCAGATGGCCCATGAAGGCCTCGGCGGCGGCCCGGCCGCCTCTGACGCCGAAGCTCACCACGCCGCAGGAGCCGTGGGGCAGGTACTTCTCCGCCAGGGCGTGGTAGGGGTCCCCGGGCAGGCCGCTGTACCGCACCCAGGCGATCTTTGGATGGCCGCTCAGATATTCCGCCACGGCCTGGGCGTTCTCACAGTGGCGGGCTACCCGGACGTGGAGGCTCTCCAGCCCCAGATTCAGGAGAAAGGCGCTCTGGGGGGACATGGCGGAGCCGAAATCCCGCATGAGCTGGGCGGTGGCCTTGTGGATAAAAGCCCCCTCCCTGCCGAATTTCTCCGCGTAGACCACGCCGTGGTAGCTGTCGTCCGGCGTACAGAGCCCGGGGAATTTCTCGGCGTGGGCCATCCAGTCGAAGCGCCCGGCGTCCACGATACAGCCCCCCAGAGCGGCGGCGTGGCCGTCCATGTACTTGGTGGTGGAGTGGGTCACGATGTCCGCGCCCCACTGGATGGGCCGGCAGTTCACCGGGGTGGCGAAGGTGTTGTCCACGATGAGGGGCACGCCGTGGGCGTGGGCCGCGGCGGCGAACTTTTCAATGTCCAGCACCGTGAGGGCGGGATTGGCGATGGTCTCGCCGAACACCGCTTTGGTGTTGGGCCGGAAGGCGGCGTCCAGCTCCTCCGCCGCGCAGTCCGGGGAGACGAAGGTCACCTCCAGGCCCATGCGCTTCATGGTCACGGCCAGAAGGTTGTAGGTGCCGCCGTAGATGGAGCTGGAGGCCACCACATGGTCCCCGCAGGCGGCGATGTTGAATATGGCGTAGAAGTTGGCCGCCTGGCCGGAGGCGGTGAGCATGGCCGCCGTTCCTCCCTCCAGGGCGGCGATCTTGGCCGCCACGGCGTCGCAGGTGGGGTTCTGGAGGCGGCTGTAGAAGTAGCCCTCGGCCTCCAGGTCGAAGAGCTTCCCCATGTCTTCGCTGGTATTATATTTGAAGGTAGTGGATTGGATGATGGGGATCTGCCGGGGCTCCCCGTTGCCGGGGGCATAGCCCCCCTGGACGCAGACGGTCTCCAGATGCTGCTCCATAGCGCGCTCTCTTTCCCGCCGCCGGGGCGGCGCTTTGATGGGATGACAGCAGTATACCACGGGCGGCGGTCCTTTGCAAGGCTGGGACCGGCCCGGAAAACCCGGGAAAATTTCATCCAGCCGACAGGATGCGAGGCCATTTGCGGAGACGCCGCCGTATAATACTCGTTGTAGACAGGAATACCTCTCGTGGACAAGCTGTCAGAAAGGAGGCGGCGCCGTGGAAGCCAAAAAGCCGCAGCTCTACCAGTCCGCCCGCATCCATCAGATCCCCATTGAGCGCATCATCCCCAACCCCCAGCAGCCCCGCCGCCACTTCGACCCCCAGGCCCTGGGGGAGCTGGCCCAGTCCATCCGCCAGCACGGGGTGCTCCAGCCCCTCAGCGTCCAGCGCACGGCGGCGGGCTATGTGCTGGTGGCCGGGGAGCGGCGGCTCCGGGCCGCCGGGCTGGCGGGACTGAGCCATGTGCCCTGTATTCTGGTGCGGGCGTCGGACCAGGACAGCGCCCTGCTGGCCCTGGTGGAAAATCTCCAGCGGTGCGACCTCCACTATCTGGAGGAGGCCGCCGCCATCTCCCAGCTCATCACCGCCTACGGCCTGAGCCAGGAGGAGGCCGCCCGGCGGCTGGGCCGCAGTCAGTCGGCGGTGGCCAACAAGCTGCGGCTGCTGCGCCTCAGCCCCGCCTGCTGCCAGAAGCTGCGGCAGTACGGCCTGACGGAGCGCCACGCCCGGGCGCTGCTGCGGCTGGAGGGGGAGGAGGAGCGGCTGGCCGCCCTGGAACAGATGGGCCGGCGGCAGATGAACGTGGCGGAGGCGGAGCGGTACGTCGAGGGCCTGTTGGCCCAGCGGCAGCGGACGCCCCCCCGGAGCGCGCCGAAGTACATCATCAAGGACGTTCGGCTGTTCCTCAACAGCGTCACCCGGGGGATGGAGACCATCCGCCGGGCGGGGGTGGACGCTCAGTACCGCAAGCAGGAGAGCGACGAGGCCATCACCATCACCATCCAGATCCCCAAAAAGCGGGCGGAACAGGCGGGATAGACAAGGCCGCCGGCGGGAAGCGAAGCGGATTCAGAAGGGAGGCTCTTTCCCACAGGGAAAGAGCCTCCCTTCTGCTGCTTTTACAGATTGCTCTCCTTCCGGTTGGACTGGCGGCGGAGGTAGCTGCCGATATTGGTCACGCACAGCAGCGTGACCACCAGAAAGACGCCGGGGATCAGGATGATCCACCAGGCCCCGGAGGACAGCGCGTTTTCCGACAGGCTCAGCATACTGCCCCAGGAGATCACCTCCAGAGGCAGGCCGATGCCCATGAAGCTGAGGGTGGACTCTGCGCTGATGGCGCCGCGGATGTTCATGACCGCCATGAACATGATGGAGGAGAGAAAGTTGGGGGCCAGATGCCGCCGGAGGATCCGTGGAAAGCCCGCGCCCATGCACCGGGCGGCCACCACATACTCGCTGCTTCGCAGCTGCCGCACCTCCGCGCGGACCACCTTGGCGATGGAGGTCCAGCTGGTGAGGCCGATGACCAGGGAGATGCTGAAAACGCTGGCGCTGCCCAGAACGGCCTGGATCAGGACGATGAGCAGCAGACTGGGGATGCTGAGGAAGATCTCCGTCAGGCGCATAAGAAGCTCGTCCAGCCATTTGGGGGCCAGGCCGCTGGCCGCCCCCACCACGATGGCGATGAGGGTGGAGACGGCGGCGGCGAAAAAGCCGATGAAGAGGGAGATCCTGCCGCCGTACCAGATCATGGAAAAGATGTCCCGTCCCATGGCGTCCGTCCCGAACCAGAACTCCCGGCAGGGGGCGCGGCTGGCGTTGTAGAGGTCCATATAGGCGGGGTCCCTGGGGATGAACAGGTCGCACAGCAGGCACCCGGCCAGGATCACGGCCAGCACCGCCATGGAGGCCACCGGCTTGCCCTCGTGCCAGCGGGGCGTCCGCCGCCGGGGGAGCGGGACGGGCCGGATGCCCACGATCGTGAAGCGGTCATCCAATGTCCGTCACCTCCGTATCCTCCGGCGGCTCGTTGGCGCGCATCCGGGGGTCCACCCGCTCGCTGATGATCTGGGCGATGATGTTGGAGAGGATCACCAGCACGCCGGAGAAGATGCACAGGACCATCAGCAGGTTGTAGTCCTGGTAGCGGGCGCTCTCGTAGGAGAGGGTCCCGATGCCGGGGTAGGAAAAGACCGTCTCCACGATGTAGGTGCCCCCCAGAATGTGGGGCACGGAGATGGCCATGATGCTGAGGTAGGCGGGGATGATGTTCCGCAGACAGTGGCGGAACAGGACCGCGCGGCTGCTCAGCCCCTTGGACCGGGCCAGCAGCACATAGTCCGAGCGGACCTCGTCCAGGAGCTTGTTGCGGATCATGTAGGCGTAGTACCACAGGTGGCCCAGCACCGTGACGGTCAGGGGCAAGATCAGATGGACCGCCCGGTCAGCGATGTCCCCGGCGTGGCCGATGGAGTAGGCCCCTGAGCTGGGCAGCCAGCGAAGCTGGATGGCAAAGACCAGAATCAGTACCAGGGACAGCCAGAATTCCGGGATGCAGCTGACGACGGTGCCTGCCTTGCACAGCAGCCGGTCCAGCCACCGGTCCTCGTACCAGGCGCAGAGAACGCCCAGCAGCAGCGCCCCGGAGAAGATCAGGACGAAGCCCAGCCCTCCCAGCAGCAGCGTGCAGCCCAGCCGCCCGCGGATGACCTCCAGCACGTCCCGCTTGTACTTGAAGGAGATGCCGAAGTTCCCGTGGAGGGCGTTTTCCAGCCAGCGGAGATACTGGACGTGGATGGGCTCGTTCAGACCCAGTTTTTCCTCGGCCCAGGCCCGCTCCTGGGGGGACATCTTCTCCACCCGGTCGCCGTAGTAGGACACCAGCGGGTCGCCGGGGGTCAGCCGGGCGATATAAAAGACCGCGACGGACAAGACCAGCACGCTGGCCAGAAAGACCAGCAGCTTCTGCCCGTAGTAAAGCAAAGGCGCTTTGCGCTTCATGATACGCCTCCCTTCAGGACCAGATGGCCGGGCGAGACCTCCGCCATGGTCCCGTCCCGGTGAAACAGAGCCGGGTCAAATTCCCGGGGGACCCTGGCCCGCTCCCGCCGGGGGTCCGGAATGGGGATGGCGGACAGCAGCGCCTGGGTATAGGGGTGCATGGGGTGGTCGAACAGCTCCTCCGTGGGGGCCAGCTCCACCAGCTTTCCCCGGTACATGACCCCCACCCGGCGGCAGAGATACCGCACCACCGCCAGATCGTGGGCGATGAACAGGATGGAGCAGTTGTGCTCCCGGTTGCAGTGGGCCAGCAGATTGATGATCTGGGCCTGAATGGACACGTCCAGAGAGGCGATGGGCTCGTCCGCCACCAGCAGCTCCGGCTCCATGGTCAGCGCCCGGGCGATGGCCACCCGCTGACGCATCCCGCCGGACAGCTCCGGGGGGTACTTGTCCAGATAGCTCTCGTCCAGCCCCACATAGCGGAGCTGGAACGCAGCCTCCGCCCGGAGGCTGCCCCGGGGCGGCCTGACATGGTGGATCTCCATAGGCTCGGTGATGATGTCCTGGACCCGCATCCGCTGGTCCAGGCTGGAGGTGGAGTCCTGAAAAATAAACTGCCGGGTCCGCTGGAGCAGGTCCCGGTTCTTCCGGAACTGGGCGCCGTCGCACACGTCGATGCCCTGATAGAGAATTCTGCCGGCGGTGGGACGGTACACGTTCATGACGCACCGGGCTACCGTGGATTTCCCGGAGCCGGACTCCCCCACCAGACCCAGGATCTCCCCCGGATAAAGCTGGAAGGACAGATCGTCCACCGCCCGGACCGCGGCGGTCCGGCTCAGCCGGAAGCGGTGACTGAGGTGCTGAACATCCAGAAGCGGTTCATTCATGGCGGGGTCCTCCGATGGGCGGCTGGATTCTGGGTGCGCGGGGGTCCAGCAGCCAGGTGGCGGCGAAGTGGGTGTCGGAGATCTGGAACATGGGCGGCGCCTCCTCGTAGTCGATGGCCAGGGCGTACTCGCTGCGGCAGGCGAAGGCGTCTCCCGCCGGCGGGTCGATGAGCACGGGGGGCATCCCGGGGATGGTGTACAGCGGCTCCCCCCGCCGGGCGCAGGCGGGCAGGGAGCGCAGCAGCCCCCAGGTGTAGGGATGCCGGGGGTCGTAGAAGATGTCCTCGGCGGTGCCCAGCTCCACGATCTTCCCGGCGTACATCACCGCCACCCGGTCGGCGCAGCGGGCCACCACCCCCAGGTCGTGGGAGACCAGAATGGCGGCGGCGCCCAGCTTGACCTGGACCTGGCGGAGCAGATCCAGGATCTGGGCCTGAATGGTCACGTCCAGAGAGGTGGTGGGCTCGTCCGCCAGCAGAATTTTGGGGTCGGAGGCCAGGGCGATGGCCATGACGCCACGCTGGCGCATCCCACCGGAAAAGCTGTAGGGGTACAGATGATAACGCTGTTCCGGCCGGTCGATGCCCACCAGCTCCATGAGCTGGAGGACCCGGCGGCGGGTGTCCGCCCGGGAGAGCCGGGGGTCGTGGACCCGGACGGCCTCGGCGATCTGGTCCCCGATGGCGATGGTGGGGTTCAGGGCCGTCATGGGGTCCTGGAACACCATGGAAAACAGCCTGCCCCGGAGCTTTTCCATGTCCCGCTGGGCGCAGCGGGTGATGTCCGTGCCGTCGGCCCGGATGGAGCCGGTCTTGATCCGGGCGTTCCGGGGGAGAAGCCGCATGATGGACTTGCACAGCACGCTCTTGCCGCAGCCGGACTCTCCCACCACGGCCAGCACCTCCCCCTGGCGGAGGGTGAGGGACACGTCCCGCACCGCCTGCAGCTCGCCCTGGGGGGTGTCGAAGCTGACGGAGAGGTGATCGATCGTGAGAAGGTCTTTCATGGTCTGTCCTCCAAACATCAGGATAAGGGACTGGCGGCCAGTCCCTTATCCTGATATCGGTGTTGTCTCGCGTCTGTTCGGCCCGTCACGCGTCCATGGTCCATTCGGTGACGTTCCAGAAGATGCCCACGCCGTGGTGGCCCATCACGGTGTCCGGGTCGATGCCGCGGATTCGGGCGGAGGCCACATAGTCCGCGTCGATGTAGCAGATGAAGGCGTAGGCGGGATCGTCGGCCAGAGCCTCCTGAAATTTGTCGTAGGCCTCCGCCCGTTTGACGGGGTCGTCGGTCTGGCGGGCCTCCGTCAGATACCGGTCCACCAGCGGGTTGGAATAGCCGGAGTAGTTGGCGCCCTTGCCGGTGCCGAACACCTTGTAGGTGTGGTCGTCGGCGTCGAAGGGGCTGCCCCAGCCGATGAGATAGGCCATCTGTCCGCCCCAGTCCACCTTCTCGGGGACCTCCACGGTGCAGTTGACGCCGATCTCCCGGAGCTGCTGGGCCGCGGCCTGGGCGATGTCCAGGCGGACCTGGTCGCCGGCCCCTACGCTGATGACGAAGCCGATCTCCTGACCGCCCCGCTCATAGAAGCCGTTTTCGCCCATGACGCACCCGGCGTCCTCCAGGATGCTCCTGGCACGGTCGGGGTCGTAGTCATAGCGCTCCATGTCCTCGTTGTTGTAGACGTTCCGCTGAAGGGGGCCGTAGGCCACCACGCCCCGGCCCAGGACCACGGCGTCCAGAATGGCCTGACGGTCCAGGCCGCAGCAGATGGCGGGAATGAGGTCCCGGTTCTCGGCCCAGTAGGGGTTCCAGAAGTTGAAGAGGATGCCCCGATAGTCGGAGGTTTTCATGTCGTAGACGGTGTAGCCCTCCCTGCCCTCAAAGTTCCGGGCGTCCTTGGGGGTCAGCAGCGCCAGGTCCAGCTCGCCGCTCTGCATCTGCAGGGCCTGGGCGTTGTCGTCGGAAACGATCTTGAAGATGATCCGGTCGATGTTCGCCGCGCCCTTGAAATAGTCCTCGTTCTTCTCCAGGGTAATGGCCTGGCCCTCGTCCCAGGCGGCCAGCTTGTAGGGGCCGGTGCCCACGGGGGCGCGGAAGAAGCCGGAGGTCTGCATATCCTCCCCCTCCAGCAGGTGCCGGGGCAGCACGGCCATGGTCATGTAGTCCAGAAAGGCCACATTGGGGGCGGCCAGCCGGAAGGCGACCGTGTGGTCGTCAATGACGGTGATCTCCTCCACGTCCTCGTAGTTGGGGGCGTTCTCGGAGCCGTTTTCCGGGTCCATGATGGCCTCGATGGTGAACTTCACATCCTCGGCGGTGAAGGGCTGGCCGTCGTGCCATTGGACGTTCTCCTCCAGATGGAAGGTGTAGGTATGGGTGTCGGGGTCGTAGTCCCAGCTCTTGGCCAGGCCGGGGACCACCTGATTCTTGCCGTCGTGGGCGGTGAGGCCGTTGAAGAGCAGGATATTGATCTCGCCGTGCTCGTCCATGGCGGGGTTGATCCGGGTGTAGTCCCCGGAGGCGTATACCAGGGTGGAGCCGTCGCCGCCGCCGTCGGTCTGGCCGCAGGCGGCCAGGCCCAGGAGCAGAACGCCTGCCAGCAGCAGGCAAACGGTTTTTTTCATCTTTCTCATGACAGGAGTCCTCTTTCCCGTGTTTTTGCGCGCTCTCTCAGAGCACCCCTATCATAGCATCCCCCCAAAGGCCCCGCAAGCCGGGTGGGGGGATAGAATTTTTCGCGGATTTTACGGGGGACCGGACCTCACCCCTCCCGGCGGAACGCCAGAATCCGAAAATCCGCCCGGCAGGTAAGCCCGGTCAGCGCCGCCAGCCGGTCCTTCCCCGCCCGGGGGGTCTTCCAGGCGTAGGGGGTCATGCCGAAGAGTGCCTGGATATCCCCCTGGTCCGGGAGATGAAAATCGAAGGCCACCGGGACCACCCGCTCCAGAGCGAAGCCGGGGTAGGGATCAAGACGCTCCTCGTTGGGGTAGGGCTGGTCGTAGAGGACCTGCTTCAGCTCCCACAGGTGCATGGCCGCCGGGACCACATAGACGAAGCAGCCGCCGGGCCGCAGCACCCGCCGGAACTCGTCGATGGCCAGGGGGGAGAATACGTCTGTCAGCAGGTCCGCCCGTCCGTCCGCCACCGGCAGACGGTAGACGGAGGCCACGGCGTACTCCACGTCCCGGCAGCGCCGGGCGGCCTTTTGCAGGGAGAATTTGGAGATATCGATTCCCGCCGCCTCCGGCGCCTTTCCGGCGGCCAGAAGGGCGGCGTGAACGGCGGCGGTATAGTAGCCCTCGCCGCAGCCCGCGTCCAGCACCGCCGGGGCGGGACCGGTCAGCTCCGCCGCCAGGGCGCACAGGGCGTCCCGCAGGGGCGCGTAGTACCCCCGGTCCAGAAAGGCCCGGCGGGCGGCCACCATCCCCTTGTCGTCGCCGGGGGCCTTCGAGTGCTTCTGCCCCACGGGCAGCAGGTGGACATAGCCCTCCCTGGCCCGGTCGAACCGGTGCCCGCCGGGGCAGACCAGCCCGCCGCCCGCCTCCGTCAAAGGCAGCGCGCATAAAGGACAGCGAAAAAAGGACAAGGCGGCTCCTCCCTTCAGACAAAAACGCGGTTCAGACAGGAGGCCGCTATGCCTCCTGCCGGCCTCTTGTGACGTCGTTGATCCACTTCCGGCTGCGGAAGCGGGCGAGGCCGATGGGGCACTTGCAGATGTTCTCCACCTGCATGGCCAGACAGACCACCGGCGTGGGGGCCTGGAGCACCAGCCCCGTCAGGGCCATCAGGGGGATGGACCCCAGCCACAGGGGGCTGAGATCGATGACGGAGGCCACCTTGGCGTCGCCTCCCGCCCGGAGGACCCCGGTGATGTTGGTGATGTCAAAGGCCCGCAGGGGCAGAAACAGGGCGTAGTAGATGGCCATGCAGGTGGCGGCCTCCGTGGCCCCGGGGGTCAGCTCGAAGAGGGGGTACAGCACGGGGCGGAAGAAGGTGGGCAGCAGAATCAGCAGCAGGGCCATCATCCCGGCGCCGACCAGCATGGACACCAGCAGCAGGGTCCAGCCCACGGAGTAGACGTGGTCCCTGGACTTGCCCATGCCGATCTCCTTGCCCACGATGACGGCGGCGGAGGCGGAAATGCCGAAGCAGACCACGGTGGAGAGCTTATCGATCGACCCCACCAGGGAGTAGGCCGCCAGCATATCCTGGCTGTTCGCCATATGCCCCATGACGACGGTGAGGGCGGAGGTGCCCAGGCTCCACAGGGTCTCGTTGCAGATGACAGGGGTGGAGTATTTGATGAAGCTGCGGAAGATCTCCCGGCTGGGACGGAATACGCAGCTCCACCGCAGGGGCAGGCGCTTGTTCAGCAGGGCGAAGGCCACGGCGATGAAAAACTCCACGATCCGGGAGATCAGGGTGGCTACCGCCGCGCCGGTGACGCCCATGGCGGGCGCGCCGAATTTGCCGAAGATCAGCACATAGTTGAGGAAGGTGTTCACGCACATGGACACGGCGAAGAGGATGGTGCCGAAGGCGGGATACTCCGTGCTGCGCTGGACCCCGGCGTAGACGCTGCTGATCCCGTTGAAGATGTAGGAAAAGCCCACGATCCGGATGTAGGGCGCGCCCAGGACCACCAGCTCCTCATTGGGGGTGATGAGATGCAGCACCTGGGTGGGGAAAAAGAAGGTGGTCAGGGCCACCAGGGTGGAGATGGCGGTGACGGCGTACAGCGTCACGCCGGTGCAGCGGCTGATATTGTCCGTGTCGCACTTGCCCCAGTACTGGCTGACCAGCACGGTCATGCCGCTCTGAAAGCCGAAGATCATACACTGGGTGATGAAAATGGGCACGTTAGCGGCGGTGACGGCGGCCATCTCCGCGTTGCCCAGCAGCCCCACCATGAAGGTGTCGGCAAAGCCCAGAGAGGTGGTGATGAGATTTTGCAGAACGATGGGCAGGGTCAGCTTCCACAGATTCCGGTAGAAGCCGGGCCCCTGCCGAAGAGAGGACAGCATATAGGAAACTCCTTTCGATTGAGGTCTTGATAGAAATGGGTCCGGCGGCGGGGTCACAGCATGGGGAAGCGTCGGGACCGGTGCTCCGCCAGGGCCCGGCAGAGGGCGTCGATGTCCGATACCGTGGTCTCCGGGCCGAAGCTGAGCCGCACCGCCCCGGCGGCGGTCCGTTTGTCCAGGCCCATGGCGGTGAGCACATGGCTGGCCTTTCCCTTGTGGCAGGCGGAGCCGGCGGAGACATAGATGCCCTGGCTGTCCAGCTCGGAGACGATGTTGCCGCTGGGGTAGCCCGGCAGGGAGACGCAGAGGATATGGGGGGCCTGGCCGTCCCCAATAAATTGCAGGCCGGGGATGGCGGACAGCTTCTCCCGGGCGTAGGCGTTCAGCTCCCGCAGACGCCGGGGAAGGGCTTCCCCCGCCGCCAGGCGCAGCTCCACCGCCCGGGCGAAGCCGGCGATCTGGGCCGTGGCCTCGGTGCCGGGGCGCAGGCCCCGCTCCTGTCCCCCGCCGTAGAGCAGGGGCTGGGCGTTTTTCGCCCTGCCGCCGATGTACAGCCCGCCGATCCCCTTGGGCCCGCCGATCTTATGGGCGGAGAGGGAGATATAGTCGGCCCCCAGGCTTTTCGCCGTGAAGGGGACCTCCAGAAAGCCCTGGACCGCATCGGTGTGCAGCAGGGCGGGCCGGTCTTTCAGCAGGGCGGCCACCTCCTCCACGGGGAAGCGGACGCCGGTCTCGTTGTTCACCAACATCATGGTCACCAGGGCCGTGTCCTCCCGGAGGGCCTCCGCCACCTGGGCGGCGGTCACCTGTCCCCGGCTGTCGGGCTTCAGGCGTGTGACAAGATAGCCCTCCTCCTCCAGCGCCTTCAGACACTGGAGCACGGCGCTGTGCTCCACGGCGGTGGCGACGATATGCTTTCCCACCCGGCGGTTCTGCCGCAGGGCGGCCCGGATGGCCCAGTTGTCGCTCTCGGTGCCGCAGGAGGTGAAGAAAAGCTGCTCCGGCCGGCAGCCCAAAGCCCCGGCCACGGTCTCCCGGTCCCGGTCCAGCCGGGCCCTGGCCTCCCGCCCCAGCCCGTGCTGGGAGGAGGGATTGCCGTAGCCCCGGGTGAGAACGTCCGTCATCGCATCGGCCACCGCCCGGGGCACCGGGGCGGTAGCGGCGTAGTCCAAATAGTGCATACGCGCTTCTCCTTACAGCGTCACAGCAGCAGCTCGTAGCGGCTGCCCTTTTCCGTTTTCTCATAGGCCCGGAAGCCCGCGGCCTCAAAGCAGCGCCGGGAGGCGGCGTTGCAGTCGTAGATCTCCCTCACCCGCAGCCAGTCGCAGCCCAGGCTCCGGCCCCGGCGGACCAGGGCGGACACCACCTGCCGTCCGATTCCCCGGCCCCGGTACCGCCGGTCCCCGATGACGATGGGCATATCGTCCCGCCAGAAGGTCACGTCCCCGATGGGCCGCCAGCGGCCCTCCTCCAGGACCTCGATCCAGTACAGCTCCCCCCGGTCCGCCAGATAGGCGTACATCCGGTCCAGCCGCTCCGGGGTGTAGGGCGCGGGGTCGCCGTCCACCAGATACACCGTCTCCGGGTCCTGATACCAGGCCAGGGCGAAGCTGTGGTCCCCGTCGTACCGCCGCAGGCGCAGCGCGCCGCCGACGTTCAGGATATCCGGTTGTATTACGCCGGGAATCGCCATGGCGGGACCTCCTCTGAAACCGTCTGCCGGGCCGCGGGGAAAAGCTCGCCCTTGTCAGACCGGTAAAACTATATTATAATACTCGTTGAGAGCGGACCGGAGCTTCCCCCTTGGGAGAGAAGTTTCGTAAATATCTATTATATAGGAGAAATACGCAAATGGCAAGGGGGAAAAACCGGTGAGGGTCGCGATCTATACGCTGGGCTGCAAAGTCAATCAGTACGAGACGGCGGCCATGGAGAAGGAGCTTCAGCGGCGGGGCCACGCCCTGGTCCCCTTCGAGGGGCCGGCGGACGCCTATATCGTCAATACCTGCACCGTCACCGCCGTCAGCGACAAAAAATCCCGGCAGATGATCCGCCGGGCCAGAAAGCACAGCCCGGACGCCGTGGTGGCGGTGTGCGGGTGCTACGCCCAGACCAGGCCGGAGGAGGTCCGGAAGCTGGACGTGGACCTCATTTCCGGCACCGGGGACCGGATGAAGTTCCTGGACCTGCTGGAGAGTGCTGTCCGGGAGCGGGAGCCGGTGGTGGTCCTGGACCAGGCCCTCCGCCGCCGGACCTTTGAGGCGCTGCCCGCCGGGGGGCTGGCCGCCCGGACCCGGGCCATGCTGAAGGTGGAGGACGGCTGCGTCAACTTCTGCTCCTACTGCATCATCCCCTACGCCCGGGGGCCGGTGCGGTCCCTGCCTCTGGAGGCGGCCGCGGCGGAGACCCGGCGGCTGCGGGAGGAGGGCTATCGGGAGATCGTGGTCACGGGCATCGAGATCTCCTCCTGGGGCCAGGACCTGCCGGGAAAGCCGGGCCTCATGGACCTGCTGGAGGCGGTGAGCGCCGCCGCCGGGGATATGCGGCTGCGCCTTGGCTCCCTGGAGCCCCGGACCATCACGGAGGACTTCTGCCGCCGGGGGGCGAAGCTGCCCAACCTCTGCCCCCATTTCCACCTGTCCATGCAGTCCGGCTGCGACGCCACCCTGAAGCGGATGAACCGGAAATACGACACCGCCCGGTACAAAATGAGCGTGGATCTGCTGAACGCGTATTTTGACCGTCCCGCCGTTACCACGGACCTCATCGTGGGCTTCCCCGGGGAGACGGAGGAGGAGTTCGCCGCCACATTGGCGTTTGTCCGCTCCTGCGGCTTCGCGGAGATGCATATTTTTCCCTACTCCATCCGCACCGGCACCCCGGCGGCGGAAATGGAGCAGGTGCCCCGGTCCGTGAAGGAGGATCGGGCCGCCCGGGCCGCCGCCGCGGCGGCGGAGCTGCGAGGGCGCTATCTGGCCGGGTGCGTGGGAAAGGAGTACCCCGTGCTCTATGAGCAGACCCATGACGACGGCCGGTGGCAGGGCCACGCCCCCAATTATGCCGCCGTGGCCGTCCGGGGGGAGGACCTCCATAACCGGGTGGTCATGACCCGGATCACCGGCGTGGAGGGGGATCTGCTGGCGGGGGTCCCGGTCCCAGGGGACGGCGAGAGGAGGGAGCGCTGATATGTACAACTTTTTTGCCTATATTTCCAGAATGAAGTACATCACCCGCTGGGCGCTGATGCGCAACAGCGTCACGGAGAATATCCAGGAGCACAGCCATATGGCGGCGGTGCTGGCCCACGCCCTGGGGACCATCCGCCGGGACGTGCTGGGCGGGGACTGCGACCCGGACCGCTGCGCGGCGGCGGCTCTGTTCCACGACGCCACGGAGCTGTTCACCGGGGATATGCCCACCCCGGTGAAATACTTCAACCCCGCCATTCGGGAGGCCTACCGCCAGGTGGAGGATATGGCCGCCGGTAAGCTGCTGGACACCCTGCCCCCGGAACTGCGGGACGCCTACGAGCCGCTGCTGCGGGAGGAGGACCCGGAGATCCGGCGGCTGGTGAAGGCCGCCGACAAGCTTTCCGCCTACATCAAGTGCCTGGAGGAGCTGAAAAGCGGCAACGACGAGTTCGGCGACGCCGCCCGGGTGACGCTGGAGGCCCTCCACGCCATGGAGCTGCCGGAGGTGGAGTGGTTTCTGGACAACTGCGCCGGCGGCTTCGGCCTGACGCTGGACCAGTTGGGATGAAACATCAGGCTGTGGGCGCTCCCCGTGGGGAGCGCCCCTCGCTTGAATCCACTTCGCTTTGCGCCGCCGCGGGGGAGCGGCGCGCGCTCCGTGAAAACTTTCCGGAAAAAGTGCGGGAGGAGACAAGAAAACCCTTGCTTTTCCGGCGCCTGTGTGGTATGATCGCTATGTTAGAGTAGGTAGACCAGAGTGGGCTTTTAGGTCCGCTCTTTTTCTTGACCTAAATTGACCGGGGAAATTTTCCGCTCCAGGGCGGGGACCCGGCGGGAAAACGAGGTGCTGTCATGGCAAAGATCACCGAGACTGTGGCGGAGCTGGCCGCCCCGGTGGTGGAGGGCGCGGGCTGCGAGCTGTGGGACGTGGAGTATGTCCGGGAGGCCGGGGAGTGGTTCCTGCGGCTCTATATCGACAAGCCCGGCGGCGTGGACATTCTGGACTGCGAGGCCATCAGCCGCACGGTCAGCGACCTGCTGGACCAGGCGGACCCCATCGAGGGCAGCTACACCTTCGAGGTGTCCTCCGCCGGGGCGGAGCGTGCGCTGAAGCGTCCCGGCGACTTTGAGCGGTTCATGGGCAGCCCGGTGACAGTGAAGCTCTACCGGGCCCGGGACGGGCGCAAGGAGTTTGCCGGCCGCCTCACCGGCTACGCCGACGGGGCCGTCACCATCGCCGTGGGCGATACGGAGACGACGTTTTCCAGAGACGAGGTGGCCCTGTGCCGCCTGCGGATCGAATTTTGACGGGCCGCCGGAAGGCGAATCGATATTGCTATAGAATAGGGGAAGAATACCATGAAGTGTGATGAAATTTTCGCCGCCCTGGCCATGCTGGAGAAGGAGCGCGGCATCTCCCAGACCTTTATGATGGATAAGATCATCCAGGCCATTACCACCGCCTACAAGCGGGACCACGAGGGCGTGGAGAACGTGGTGGTGGACGTGGACGAGGTCAAAAAGGACCTCCGGATGTATGTCCAGAAGGAGATCGTGGAGGAAGTGGAGAACCCCGGCACCCAGATGTCTCTGGACGAGGCCAAGGCCAAGTACGGCCGCACGGACGTGGGCGGCATGGTGAACATCCCCGTGGACAACGTGGAGTTCGGCCGCATCGCCGCCGGCAACGGCAAGCAGGTCATCATTCAGGGCCTGCGGGAGGCCGAGCGGGGCATGGTCTACGACGAGTACAACTCCAAGCAGCACGAGATTCTCACCGGCGTGGTGACCCGGGTGGACCCCCGCAGCGGCAGCGTCTCCCTGCGTATCGGCACGGGGGCCGAGGCCACCGAGGCCATGCTGTCCGCCAGCGAGCAGATCAAGACCGAGGAGCTGGAGGAGGGCCAGCACGTCAAGGTATATGTGGTGGAGGTCCGCCGCAGCACCCGGGGTCCCCAGGTGCTGATCTCCCGGACCCATCCGGGTCTGGTGAAGCGGCTGTTCGAGCTGGAGGTGCCGGAGATCTTCGACGGCATCGTGGAGGTCAAGTCCATCGCCCGGGAGGCGGGCAGCCGCACCAAGATGGCGGTGTGGAGCAGCGACGAGGCTGTGGACCCCATCGGCGCCTGCGTGGGCCCCGCCGGCCAGCGGGTGGGCAGCATCGTAAATGAGCTGCGGGGCGAGAAGATCGACATCATCAAGTACAGCGAGGACCCCGCCCAGTTCATCGCCGCCGCCCTGGCCCCCGCCGATGTGCTGGACGTGCGCCTGGCCGACGAGGGCAAGGCCTGCCGGGTCATCGTCCCCGACGACCAGCTCTCCCTGGCCATCGGCAAGGAGGGCCAGAACGCCCGCCTGGCCGCCCGGCTGACGGGCTACAAGATCGACATCAAGCCCCAGTCCTTCCGGGAAGAGGAATAGATCATGGACGGACGGATCTCTGTCGCCTATTTACAGTCCTATATCAAGTCCAAGGACTACCACCCGGAGCTGGTGAAGGATTACTTCCTGAAGCTGGCGGAGGAGACCGGCGAGCTGGCCCGGGCCATGCACAAGGATCTGCGGCCCCGGTCGTCAGATGAGATCCAGGGGACCATCGACGAGGAGCTGTGGGACGTGATGTACTTCGCTTTGGCCATCGCCAACTGCTATGGCATCGACATGGAGTCCGCTATCCCAAAGAAAGAGGCTTTCAACAACATCCGCTACCCCGGGCCCGCCCCCTTCGAGCTGGACCGGTAGCCGGAGAAAGGAAGCGCGATGCAGAAACCGAGAAAGATCCCCCAGCGTCAGTGTCTTGGCTGCCGGGAGATGAAAAATAAAAAGGACCTGATCCGGGTGGTCCGCTCCCCGGAGGGGGAGATCAGCCTGGATTTCAAGGGCAAGAAGCCCGGCCGGGGGGCCTACGTCTGCCCCGACCCCCAGTGTCTGGCCAAGGCCCGGAAGAGCCGGGCGCTGGAGCGGGCCTTTGAGACCGCCATCCCGGCGGAGGTCTACGACCAGCTGGAGCGGCAGATGGGAGAAAACCATGGATAACGTGCTGACCATGGTGGGCCTGGCCCTCCGGGCCGGACGGCTGGCCGTGGGCGAGGAGCCGGTGGGCACCGCCTGCCGGGCCAGGGACTGCCGTCTGTTGCTGCTGGCCTCCGACGCCGCGGACAACACCGTCCGCCGGGCGGAGCGCTTCGCCCAGGCGGGCCAGTGCCTCACCGCCTCCCTCCCCTGCTCCCGGGAGGAGCTGGGGGCCGCGGTGGGCCGCGGGTCCTGCGCCATGGCGGCGGTGACGGATACCGGCCTGGCGGGGGCCATCGCCCAGCGGCTGGCCCAGCGGGACCCGGAGCGGTACGGCGAGCTGGCCCGGCGTCTGGAGGTAAAGGCCCGCCGGGCGGACCAGCGGCGGCAGGAGCAGCGCTCCCGCGACCGGAAGCCCCGGGGAGCCAAATGAGAGAGAAATGAGTTCGCCATAGCGCGCGCCTGGAGACCCGGCCAGGCCGAGCCTGCGGGCGCGTGTTATGGCGCTGAGACCTGAAACACTATTGGAGGTGGCCTGATTGGGTAGTATCACAACAAAGTATAAGGTAAACGAGCTGGCGAAGGATTTCGGGATGCAGACCCGGGAGATCATCGAGATCCTGGGGAAGTATTCCGACACGCCGAAGAAATCCGGACAGAATCTGGACGACCGGGAGCTGTCCCTGGTCTTTGACTATCTGACCCAGCATCATCCGGTGTCCGGGCTCCAGGTGATCTTCGCCGACGCCGCGGCCGCCAAGAAGCCGGAGCCGAAGCCCGCCGCCCCGGTCCAGCAGCAGGCCCAGCCGTCCCAGCAGGCCAAGGGACCCAATAAGAGCGCCCCCCAGAGCGGCGCGCCCCGTCCCCAGGGCCAGCAGCCCCAGCAGAACGCCGCCGGACAGGCGGCGGCAAATCAGGCCGCTATCGCCCGGGGTCCCCGGACCAAGGTGGTGGACACCCGCAAGGCCACCAACGTCAACCTGGACAAGTACGATGAGAAACTCCAGGATATGGCGGAGCGCAGCGAGCGTCCCGCCGGCCGCCGGGACGCCCCTCAGGGCAAGGAGAAGCTCCGGGGCGGCAGCAACAAGAAGAAGGGCCAGCCCTCCTTCTCCAACAAGCGCCGGCAGGAGGAGGCGGAGAAGCTGCGCCGCCTCCAGCTGGAGATCGCCAAAAAGACGCCCCTCACCGTGAAGATCCCCAACGAGATCTCCGTGGGCGAGCTGGCCAGCCGGATGAAAAAGACCGGCGCCGAGGTGGTCAAGTGCCTCATGAAGAACGGCGTCATGGCCTCCCTCAGCCAGCTCATCGACTTCGACACCGCCGCCATCATCGCCGAGGAGCTGGGCTGCAAGGTGGAGAAGGAAGTGGTGGTGACCATCGAGGAGAAGCTCATCGACACCGCCGCGGACAAGGCCGAGGATCTGAAGCCCCGGGCCCCGGTGGTGGTGGTCATGGGCCACGTGGACCACGGCAAGACCTCCCTGCTGGACTATATCCGCAAATCCTCCGTGGCCTCCGGCGAGGCCGGCGGCATCACCCAGCACATCGGCGCCTATCAGGTCCAGGTGAACGGCAAGCCCATCACCTTCCTGGACACCCCCGGCCACGAGGCCTTTACCTCCATGCGGGCCCGGGGCGCCATGGTCACGGATATCGCCATCCTGGTGGTGGCCGCCGAGGACGGCATTATGCCCCAGACCGTGGAGTCCATCAACCACGCCAAGGCGGCGAACATCCCCATCATCGTGGCCATCAACAAGATGGATAAGCCCGACGCCAACCCCGAGCGCATCAAGCAGCAGCTCACGGAGTACGATCTGGTGGCCGAGGACTGGGGCGGCGAGACCATCGTGTGCCCCATCTCCGCCAAGACCGGCATGGGCATCGAGAACCTGCTGGAGATGGTGACCCTCACCGCCGAGGTGGCGGAGCTGAAGGCCAACCCCGACCGGGCGGCCCAGGGCACCGTCATCGAGGCCCGGCTGGACAAGGGCCGTGGCCCCGTGGCCACCCTGCTGGTCCAGAACGGCACCCTGAAGCAGGGCGACATCGTCATCGCCGGCACCGCCGTGGGCCGTGTCCGGGCCATGGTGGACAGCAAGGGCGCCCGGCTGACCCAGGCGGGACCCTCCGTGCCTGTGGAGATCACCGGCCTGGGCGAGGTCCCCGGCGCGGGCAGCACCTTCAACGCCGTGGCCGACGAGCGTCTGGCCCGGGAGCTGGTGGAGCAGCGCAAGGCCGAGGAGCGGGCCAAGGCCAACGCCCCCATCCAGAAGGTCAGCCTGGAGGACCTGTTCAGCCAGATCCAGGCCGGCGAGGTCAAGGATCTGAACATCATCGTCAAGGCCGACGTCCAGGGCTCCGCCGAGGCGGTGAAGTCCAGCCTGGAGAAGCTCTCCAACGACGAGGTCCGGGTCCGGGTCATCCACTCCGGCGTGGGCGCCATCAGCGAAAGCGACGTGATGCTGGCCGCCACATCCAAGGCCATCATCGTGGGCTTCAACGTCCGGCCTGACGCCGCCGCCCGGGACAACGCCGCCCGGAGTAACGTGGATATGCGGATGTACCGGGTGATCTACGACGCCATCGGCGAGGTGGAGGCCGCCATGAAGGGCATGCTGGCCCCCAAGTTCAAGGAGGCCCTCATCGGCCACGCCGAGGTGCGCCAGACCTACAAGGTCTCCGGCGTGGGCACCATCGCCGGCTGCTATGTCCAGGACGGCAAGATCCAGCGGTCCTGCCAGGTCCGCATCGTCCGGGACGGCATCGTCATCCACGAGGGCCAGCTGGCCTCCCTCCAGCGGTTCAAGGACGCCGTCAAGGAGGTGGCCGCCGGTTACGAGTGCGGCATGAACATCGAGAAGTTCAACGACATCAAAGAGGGCGACATCATCGAGTGCTTCGTCATGGAGCAGATCCAGGTGTGACCTCCGGCGAATCAAGGGGATCAGGCCGTCCCGCCGCCCTCTGGGGCCCCGCAAAGCGGGGCGCGCGCCAGCGCGTACAAGTGTTTTGCGAAGCAAAACCTTGGTTCAGACCGAATTCACTTCGGTCTGAACAGGTAAGATCGGAAGGGCTCCCGCGAAATCGAAGATTTTGTGGGATGGGCGACATGATCGAGTGCTTCGTCATGGAGCAGATCCAGGTGTGAGAGCGATACAGCGGGGCGGGCGGTACGCCCGCCCCGTATTTATAGGTCCTCCGCCAGCTCCTCCGGGTCCAGGCAGAAGGCCGCCAGCTCCATGCCCAGCTTGACGCCCCGCTGGAAAGCGTACAGACCATATGCCCTCAGCGGGTCATTCCGGAGATAGCGGGGCGTTTTTTCCGGGTCATAGGGCATACACCAGGCGTCAAACAAAATCGTAAACAGAATATTCATGGCACACCTCTCAATTTGTATATTTACGTTTAACGTAAATATACTCTGGTTAAACGTAAATGTCAAGAGGCTGATATGGAAAATATGGAGATCTTTGCCCAGCGGGTATACGAGCTGCGGCGAAAAAAAGGAATGACCCAGCGGGAGCTGGGAGAAGTGCTGGGGCTGTCCCACAAGTCCATCAGCACCATTGAGAGCGGACATACTTCCACTACCATCGAAAAACTGATCCTGCTGGCTAAATTCTTCGAGGTCTCCACAGACTATCTGCTGGGGCTGACGGATCGGCCCTGAGAAGGAGGAACCAACATGGCAAATAACCGAATCGGCCGCATCAACGAGGAGGTCCAGAAGGAGCTGAGCGCCCTTCTGCGCACTCTGAAGGACCCCCGGCTCCAGGGGGGCCTGGTAACCATCACCCATGTGGACACCACCAGCGACCTGCGCTACGCCAAGGTGTTCGTCAGCGCCCTGGACAAGAGCCAGGAGAAGGACGTGCTGAAGGGCCTGAAGTCCGCCTCCGGCTACCTGCGCCGGGAGCTGGGCCGGAGCCTGCAGCTTCGCTACACCCCCGAGCTGCAATTTGTGGGGGATGACTCCATCCAGCAGGGCGCCCACATTCTGGAGATGCTCCGGGACCCCAATGTGGTCAAGCCCGCCAACCCTGCCAACGCGGACATCATTTTGGACGATGAGGACTGAGCCTATGACCACCCAGGAAGCCGCCGCTCTGCTGGGGCAAATGGACCGGGTCCTGATTCTGACCCACCGCCGGCCCGACGGGGACACCGTCGGCTGCGCCGCCGGCCTCTGCGCCGCCCTGCGCCAGCTGGGCAGGACCGCCTATCTCCTCCGCAACCCGGATATCACCGAGGCCAACGCCGTCTACGCCGCTCCCTACTGGGGGCCGGAGGACTTTGTCCCCGACCATGTGGTGGCGGTGGATATCGCCGCCAGAAGCCTCTTCTTCCCTGCCGCCGAGGCGTATTTTGACCGCATCGATCTGGCCATCGACCACCACCCCTCCTTTGAGGGGTTCGGCAGGGCCAGCTGCGTGGACGCCTCCCGGGCCGCCTGCGGGGAGATCGTCTACGAGATCTGCCGGGAGCTGGGAGCGGTGACGCCGGAGATCGCCCTGCCTCTCTACGCCGCTGTTGCCACGGATACGGGCTGCTTCGTCTACGCCAACACCACCGCCAACACCCACGCCGTGGCGGCGGCGCTGATGGCCACGGGCATCGACTATTTCGCGGTGAACAAGCGCCACTTCCGCACCAAGAGCCGGAAGCGCATCGCCCTGGAGGCGGACATCCTGAGCCGCATGGAGTTCTTCCACCAGGGCCGGGGCGTGTTCCTCACCGTGCCCCTGAGCCTGATGGAGCGGGTAGGGGCTGCGGAGGACGACGCCGAGGATCTCAGCACCCTGGCGGGTATGGTGGAGGGCGTGGACTGCGGCGCCCTTCTCCGGGAGCTGAAGCCCGGCGAGTGGAAGCTGAGCCTGCGCACCGGGGCGAATGGCCGGGTCAACGCCACCGAGGCCTGCCGTCTGCTGGGCGGCGGCGGCCACGCCATGGCGGCGGGGGCTACGGTCCGGGGCGATCTGGACCAGGTGAAGGCCCAGATTCTGGCCGCCGTTGACGCGGTGAAGCGGGCGTGAGGCCGCCGGCGGGCGGAGACAAAAATTTTTACCGGAATTTGAAAAAGATTTGGGAAAACCATTGACAAACTGAGCGTTTGCTGGTATAGTAATTTGTGCCTGTTCGGCAGGTAGATATGGCGGCGTAGCTCAGTTGGCTAGAGCATTCGGTTCATACCCGAAGTGTCACCGGTTCGAAT
>CATZRD010000027.1 GCA_958423465.1 uncultured Oscillospiraceae bacterium
GGCGTCCACCACCTCCAGGCGCTTGACGATCCGGGCCTTCTTCTGGCCGGAGGCGCTCTTCAGCTCGGCGTGGAGCTGCTCGCTGAGCTTCTCCAGGCCGCGGAACTGCTCCAGCTGCTCCTGCAGCTCCGCCTTGGCGGCCTGATCGGCCTCGCTGAGCTGGGCGTTTTTATCCCGAAGGCCCAGCTCCTTCTTCTGCAGCACGGTGAGCTGGTCCATGAGGGCCATCTTCCGGGTGCACTCCTCCGGCTCCAGGCCCACGGTGGCCAGCAGCTTCTTCACCGCCTCGGCGCCCATGCCGGCCTGGAAGTCGTCCTCGTACTTCTCCCGCATGTCCCGGTATTCCTTCTCCGTGAGGATCTGGTTGCGGATCAGCGGAGTCTCGCCGGGATCGGTCACGATATAGTTGGCAAAGTACAGCACCTTCTCCAGGATCCGGGGGCTGATGTCCAGCAGCAGGCCCATCCGGGAGGGGATGCCCTTGAAATACCAGATGTGGGAAACGGGGGTGGCCAGCTCGATGTGGCCCATCCGTTCCCGGCGGACCTTGGCCCGGGTGACCTCCACGCCGCAGCGGTCGCAGATCTTGCCCTTATAGCGGATCTTCTTGTACTTGCCGCAGTGGCACTCCCAGTCCTTGGTAGGCCCGAAGATCCGCTCGCAGAACAGGCCGTCCCGCTCGGGCTTCAGGGTGCGGTAGTTGATGGTCTCCGGCTTTTTCACCTCGCCGTAGGACCAGTCCAGGATCATCTCCGGAGAAGCAATGCCGATCTTGATCGCGTCAAATGTCTCGTAACTCATGTTTCAAGCTCCTCCTTCCCATCAAAACTCTTCGCCGTCGTCGCCGGCGAACTCGTCCTCGTCCACGTCCTCAATGGCGAAGCCGGACTCCTCAAAGGCGGAGTCGTCGGCCACATACTCCTCCCGGTCGTCCCGGCCGTCCTCCCGGTCCATGCGGGAGAGGTTGAAGGTGGTCATCTCGTCGTCGTCGTCCTTCAGCTCGATCTCGTTGCCGTCCTTGTCCAGGACCTTGATGTCCAGGCACAGGCTCTGCAGCTCCTTGACCAGCACCTTGAAGGACTCGGGCACGCCGGGCTTGGGCACGTTGTGGCCCTTGACGATGGACTCGTAGGTCCGCACGCGGCCCGTCACGTCGTCGCTCTTCACCGTCAGGATCTCCTGAAGGGTGTAGCTGGCGCCGTAGGCCTCCAGGGCCCACACTTCCATCTCGCCGAAGCGCTGGCCGCCGAACTGGGCCTTGCCGCCCAGAGGCTGCTGGGTGACCAGGGAGTAGGGGCCGGTGGAACGGGCGTGGATCTTATCGTCCACCAGGTGGTGCAGCTTCATGAAGTAGACGTAGCCCACGGTGACCTTGTTGTCGAAGCGCTCGCCGGTGCGGCCGTCGTACAGCCAGCTCTTGCCCTCCGGGTCCAGACCGGCCTGGGCCAGAGCGCCGGCGATATCCTCCTCGTTGGCCCCGTCGAAGATGGGGGTGGCCACCTTCCAGCCCAGGTGCTTGGCGGCGTATCCCAGATGGACCTCCAGCACCTGGCCGATATTCATACGGCTGGGCACGCCCAGGGGGTTCAGCACGATGTCCAGAGGCGTGCCGTCGGGCAGGAAGGGCATGTCCTCCTGGGGCAGGATCCGGGAGACCACGCCCTTGTTGCCGTGGCGGCCGGCCATCTTGTCGCCCACGGAGATCTTCCGCTTCTGGGCGATGTAGACCCGGACCACCTCGTTGACGCCGGGCCCCAGCTCGTCGCCGGCCTCCCGGGTGAACACCCGGGCGTCCACCACGATGCCGCTCTCGCCGTGGGGCACCTTCAGGGAGGTGTCCCGGACCTCCCGGGCCTTCTCGCCGAAGATGGCCCGCAGCAGCCGCTCCTCGGCGGTCAGGTCGGTCTCGCCCTTGGGAGTGACCTTGCCCACCAGGATGTCCCCGGAGCGGACCTCGGCGCCGATGCGGATGATGCCCCGCTCGTCCAGATCCTTCAGGGCGTCCTCGCCCACGTTGGGGATATCCCGGGTGATCTCCTCGGGACCCAGCTTGGTGTCCCGGGAGTCGATCTCATACTCCTCGATATGGATGGAGGTATACACGTCCTCCCGGACCATGCGCTCGTTCAGGAGCACGGCGTCCTCGTAGTTGTAGCCCTCCCAGGTCATGAAGCCCACCAGGATGTTCCGGCCCAGGGCGATCTCGCCCTGATCGGTGGCGGGGCCGTCGGCCAGGACGGTGGGGTCCTCCCACTCGCCCTTCTCGTTCTGCCGGAGGCCGTGGACCCGGTCGCCCACGGACACGATGGGCCGCTGGTTGATGCAGGTGGTGTGGTTGGAGCGCAGGAACTTGACCAGCTTATACTCCTTGGTCTCGCCGCTGTCGTAGCGGACGGTGACGGACCGGGCGTCCACCCGGGTGACCTCGCCGTCGCCCTCGGCCAGGACCACGATCTCGGAATCGATGCAGATCTTGTGCTCCATGCCGGTGCCGATGATGGGGGCCTCCGGCTTCAGCAGAGGCACTGCCTGGCGCTGCATGTTGGCGCCCATCAGGGCGCGGTTGGCGTCGTCGTTGGGCAGGAAGGGGATCATGGCGGTGGCGATGGACACCATCATCCGGGGGCTGATGTCCACGAAGTCCACCCGGTCCTTCTCCACGCCGATGACCTCGTCCCGGTGGCGGCAGGTGATACGCTCGTTGATGAAGCGGCCCTCCTCATCGGTGGGCTCGGCGGCCTGGGCCACGATATACTGGTCCTCCACGTCGGCGGTCATGTAGACCACCTCGTCGGTGACCTTGCCGGTGGCGTGGTCCACCTTCCGGAAGGGGGCCTCGATGAAGCCGTACTCGTTGATCCGGGCGTAGGTGGCCAGATAGTTGATCAGGCCGATGTTGGGACCTTCAGGGGTCTCGATGGGGCACATGCGGCCATAGTGGCTGTAGTGGACGTCCCGGACATCCATGCTGGCCCGCTCCCGGCTGAGGCCGCCGGGGCCCAGGGCGGAAAGACGCCGCTTGTGGGTCAGCTCCGCCAGGGGGTTGGTCTGATCCATGAACTGGCTCAGGGGGCTGGAGCCGAAGAACTCCTTGATGGCGGCGGTGACAGGGCGGATGTTGATGAGGCTCTGGGGGGTGACGATGTCCAGATCCTGGATGGTCATGCGCTCCCGGATGACCCGCTCCATCCGGGAAAAGCCGATGCGGAACTGGTTCTGGAGCAGCTCGCCCACGCACCGCAGCCGGCGGTTGCCCAGGTGGTCGATGTCGTCCTTCTGCACAAGCCCCTTGGCCAGGGCGTTCATATAGTTGATGGAGGCCAGGATGTCGTCCACGATGATGTGCTCCGGCACCAGGTCGTCCGCGTGGGAGCGCAGAGCCTCCTTTAGCTCCTCGCCCTGGTACTGCTCCAGCAGCTCCTGAAGGACGCTGTACCGGACCCGCTCCTTGATGCCGCACTCGGCCAGGGGATCGAAGTCCACGTAGCGGCTGAGGTCGCACATGTGGTTGGAGAAGATCTTCAGGGGCTTGCCGTCCACGTCCACCACGACCTCGTTGACGCCCACGGCGTCCAGCTCCCGGGCCTCGTTCCGGGTAAGGAGGTGGCCCGCCTCGAAGAGGATCTCGCCGGTGGCGGGATGGACCGCCGGAGCCAGCAGGACCCGGTCCGCGGCCCGGACCCACAGGGACAGCTTTTTATTGAACTTGTAGCGGCCCACCATGCTCAGGTCGTACCGGCGGGGATCGAAGAACAGGTTGCGGATCAGGGTCTCGGCGGAATCCACCGTAGGCGGCTCGCCGGGGCGCAGCTTCCGGTAGATCTCCAGCAGGGCCTCCTCATAGTTCTTGCAGGTATCCTTCTCCAGGGTGGTCCGGATGGTGGGGTCGTCGCCGAAGGCGTCCAGGATCTCGCTGTCGGTCCGCAGGCCCACGGCCCGGATCAGGCAGGTGATGGGCAGCTTCCGGTTCTTGTCGATGCGCACCCAGAACATCTCGTTGGCGTCGGTCTCATACTCCAGCCAGGCGCCCCGGTAGGGGATGACGGTGCTGGTCAGCAGGGGCAGGTCGGTCTTGGGATCGATCTCCTTGCCGTAGTACACGCCGGGGGAGCGGACGATCTGGGAGACCACCACCCGCTCGGCGCCGTTGATGACGAAGGTGCCGTACTTGGTCATCAGGGGGAAATCCCCCATGAAGATCTCCTGCTCCTTGATCTCCTCGGTCTCCTTGTTGCGCAGGCGCACGCTGACCTTCAGCGGCGCGGCGTAGGTGGCGTCCCGGGCCTTGCACTCCTCCACGTCGTACTTGGGGGGATCGTCCATCTTGTAATCGATGAAGCTCAGCTCCAGGTTGCCGGCGTAGTCCGTGATGCAGCCCACATCCGCGAACACGTCCCGCAGTCCCTTTTCCAGGAACCAGTTATAGCTCTTCTTCTGGATCTCCAGCAGGTTGGGCATGGGCATGATCTCCTCATGCCGGGCAAAGTTTTTCCGCAGCGTATTGCCGTAGAGTTTGTCCTTAGCCATCTTGATTCACTCATCCGCCTTTCTCGCGCAGCCGCCCCGCCAGGGCCGGGACCGCTCCGCCGTTTTCGATACGCATGGCCGCGTTGATAATAAGTTTGTCGTTCTCTCTTGCTTTTCTCTGGGGAAACTGCTATACTGTGAACAAGGGTGGGGTCGAATTGGCTCCGCTTCCTGTGATATAAGCAACTTAGTTTACCATGCCGCCGCTTTCCTGTCAAGGGATTTTTTTGCAGACGCCGCCATTTTGGCGGTGTTTTTTGCTGTTTGCGCGGGAATCAAAATCGGGCTGCCCCCTTCTGGGGGCAGCCCGATTTTCCGGTTTTGCGGATCACTGCTCGTAAAGCAGCTCGTCGTCATAGTCGTCGAACTCGGAACACTTGCCTCTGCGCTTGCACTTGGCGGCCACAGACTGCTTCACGGAGCAGGCGCCGGCGGCCAGCTTGTCCCAATATGCGATCAGCAGGCACACCATCCCCGCGAACGCCAGGGACGCGCCGACGATCTTCACAACAAAACGCCAGGTACTCTTCATAATAGGACCTCCCTTTTTGCCAGTCGTAATGGTTTGCTCTGTCTCTGCGCTTTGGACCTGTGAGTATTTGGACCTGTGAGTATATAGTATACAGCACAATGCGGGAAATTACAACTCTTTTTTTGCCGCCAGTCTCCAAAGGCAGCGTCAAAAGGCCGGATACCGCCTGCCGCGAAGGGGATTCGGCTTTTTTCCTTCTCCCCTGCCCGGCCTATTTTCTCCGCCCCGGCATCCACGCCTGTCTCTTACAATCCCCTATTGTTTAAGAGTTTTTTAACATTTGCCGCTTGCAACCTCACGCTCTCCGTGGTATAATATGTCCATAAAATCTTCTGAATGGAAAGGGGGGGCATGACCATGATTGGTTCTATTTTCTGCGGGTGTACCTACTATCACTGTGCCCCCACGTTATGTACATAAGCTGCCGTCTTAGGGCCGTAGTCTGTGTATCAATGCCTGGGGGAATTTCCTCCGGGCATTTTTATGTTCACATTTCGAAAAAACGGAAAAGGAGGGACAACACATGAGTAAAAAACTGACGCCGTACAGCCAGGAAAGCAGCACCCCCATGCCGCCCGAACTGCTGCGGATCCTGCAAAACGCCAAAAGCGCCGAGCTGTACCGGTCGGAAACCAATCAATGGTCATTTGGTCCTACGGTAAACATCAACAAGGTTGGCATATCCGGCGGCCTGCAGATCAGCAGAACTGTCTCTCAGACCGTACACATCAAACTTTCGAAATGACCGTGAAAGGGGGATGCAGTCATGAAAGAACTTCAGACCCGAAACGCCCCCAAGCTCCGTATCCTGGAAACGGAGACGGACTACCATATCCTCTATACGGAGGAAAGCGTCTCCACGACCACTTACGGCTTTCGCCTCTCATGGGGCGCCCTGGCCGTCCTGGCGGCCATCGGCATGCTGTGTTTGACCCTGTTCGTCGCCGCTCAAGGCAGGGATACCACGCCGCCTCCGCCCTCCGGCCCCTCCGTTACGGTCCCGGACGGAGGGCAGGCAGGCCCTCCGCCGGACTCTGTTGCGTATGGCCTGGATACCTCCGGCTTTGTTTTTCCGGACAGCGGGAAGCGCGACCTGACCGAGGCCGATATCGAAGCCCTCGCTTCGTCTGACGCCTATACCGTCAAGGAGCTGCTGCGCTTCGCGGTCAACGAGATCTACGCCAGAAATGGCTACGAGTTCTCCACGCCGTTCTACCGGGAATTTTACCGCCAATTCGACTGGTACGAGGGCGGGCTCACCGCGGAGCAGGCCGTGGCCGGCTTCAACCGCCATGAGCGGAAAAACGTGGACTTTCTCCTGTCGATGGAGGATCTGTATTCGTCATAAACGCCCTGCGGAATCGCGCAGGAAAAAGATGGGACGCGCCTTTGGAAAGGCGCGTCCCATCTTCGTCACGGCGAATCCCGGCCAGCCCTCACTCGTAGTCCCAGGGGCCGTTCCACCAGTCCTCCAGGTCGATGCCGGCGGCGGTCATGTCGCTGTCCCCGGCCAGACGCAGCTCCCCGTCACGGACCATGGACCGGGGCAGGCCCTCGCACACGATCTCCCGGCCGCACTCGTCCGTCACCACGGCGGCCAGGCAAAAGACGTCGCCGGGCTCCGGCGTCACCGACAGCTCCGCCAGACGATAGAACTGGCAGTTCTCAAAGCCGTGATAGCCCTCCGGCTTCCCGCAGGGCTCCAGCCAGGCCAGCAGCTCCTTATTTCGGAAGAGGCCCACCCGGATGTCCCGGATCTCCGCCACGCCGACGTTGGCATTCACCGCGCCGGTCACGCTGCTGGCCGTGTCTGAATAGACGTATGCGTCCTTCCAGAGGAGGCTGCCGTCGTCCTCCAGCTCCTTGAAGGAGAGGATCATATTGGGATTCACCTCCACCGCGGGGATGGAGTTCGTGTAAAGATAGGCGTACACATACAGCACCTGGGTCTCCCGCTTGTCCCCGGTGAGGAACGCCACGGAGACGCGGATGCTGTCCGTCAGGGGGCAGGTGACGGTGCCGGTGAACTTCTGTCCCTGGCCCAGCTCCCCGGGGTAGTCCACCGGGCCGTCCCCGGTATCCACCTGGAACAGGGCGGTCATGCCCTCCGTGTAGGTCTTGGGGGTGGCCCAGGCGGAGATGGTGACGGTGTTGGCCGAAAGGTCCGCGGACACGATCTCCGTGCCGTAGTCCGCCGTCAGGGCGTTCTGGCTCTTCAGCACCTCCTCCACCCGGCCCGCAATGGAGCCGATCTGGCTGTTGACGGTGCTCTGGACGCTGTTGACGGAACTTTGCAGGCCGTTATACTGGCTTTGCAGCCTGTCCAGCCGGGAGAAGAGGTTGCCGAATACGCATACCAGCGCCACCGCCCCCGCCAGCCCCGCCGCCAGAAGCCACCGGCGCTTTTTCTTCGGAGACGGGTCCTCTGCCTTGGGCGGGTCCTCCGGCTTTGGCTGGGCGGCGATGTACCGGTCCACGATCTCCTCCACCATTTTGAGCTGGGCCGCGGTCAGCTCCCCGCCGCCGGCCTCCGGGACCTGATCCGCCGGTCCCTCGTCCGCCGGCGGCTCCTCCACCCCCAGCAGCCACCCCACGGTGACGCTGAAGAGGCGGCTCATAGCGACGAGCTTATCGATCTCCGGCAGGGCGCTGTCGGCTTCCCATTTATAGACGGACTGGCGGCTGACCCCCAGCCGCTCCCCCAGGGCCTCCTGGCTCAGATCCAAATCTTTTCTCTTCCGCGCGATGCGCTGTCCAATGGTCATTTCCTCGACCTCCTTTGCCCCCAGCGTATCAGGTCTTTCCCACCGCCGCCACCAACCGGGGCGGAAATGGCTGCTAACCGGCGGTTTACATCCCGGGTTTTCCGGGGCGTCAGTCCTTTTTCAGCACCTCCCGCCGGATGTAGGCGAAGGTCTCCTCCTCCCCCCGGTCCCGGAGCATGAGGAGCAGCTTTTCCAGCAGCCCGGCGGTGTCCGGGTGGACGATATAGTGGTCCCGGGACCTGTCGTAATACTCCCAGGGGGAGGCGTCAGTGTACTTTTCCCCCTGATAGATCCGGCAGGCGGCCACCCGGTCGCAGAACATCTCCGCCACATACTTTTCCGGCATCCTCATGCCGCCCATGCGGTAGCCCAGCTCCGGGGCGTAGTCGATCCAGTACTCCAGATGGTGCTTGTTGCGGCCCTTGTGGTGGAGCCAGGCGGCGGAGACTCCGGTGGCCAGCCGCTCCGCCTCGTTGGGGCTGCGATCCCCCTGGTAGTATCTGGCCCCCGCCAGAAATTCCGTGGGACCGTATTTGCTCAGATCGTGGAGCAGCCCCTGGCGGTACAGACCCACCCGGAAGCAGTAGCGCATCACCAGCATCTTATGGGCGGTGATGGTCCTGAGATGCCCCCGCCAATCCCCCATGAAATCGCCCTCCTTTTTGGTGTTTTTTATTTTAATATATGCCATTTTATAGCTCTTCTGCCGCCGCCTCAGAAATAGGCGATGAGCAGGTCCACCACGGTGCCGTAGCTCTTCACCCCGTCGGTGAGGCCGTAGCTTTTCAGGGTGGCGTCATAGACCTTCTGGGTCACTGTGCCGGTGATGCCGTCGAACCTCGCCCAGTAGGCGCTGTGGTCCCGAAGGTCCGCCTCCACCGTCTCCGGCAGCAGGGACCGCACCGCCTGCCACCGGTCCCGGTCCTCGGCGTAGAGGGCGTTGTTCAGGTGGATGAACCCCTTCAGATAGCCGGAGTAGCGGTAGACCACATTGTCGCAGCGGTCGCAGGCGGCGATGGCCAGAAAGTTGCACTCCTGCTCCGAGGCCACCCCCCGCTGGTGGGCCAGCTCGTGGGCCACGGTGGCGGGGAGCAGGCAGGCGGGGCTGTCCACGTTCACGTTGGACTCCCCGGTGAAGGGGCTGAAAAACCCGGTGAACTGCATGGCGGAATAGGCTTTGGAGAACAGCAGCGGCTTGGGGACCCGGTCCTCCCGCTCCAGGAAAGGAAAGACCTCATAGAGATTTTGGTAGACCGCCGGGGCGGCGGCCAGGATCTCCTCCCGGTCCTCGGCGAACACGCCGTTTTCATCCCGTTCCACCTGGTCCGCCAGCTCCGCCAGCTCCCGGGCAAAGAGGGCGGCCACCCGCTCCAGCTCGTCCACGGAGGCCGGCCGGGCGGTGAGGCCGCTCACGTCCTGAAAGCTGTCGGCCTTGTAGTTGACGCCCCACAGCAGAGAGAACGCCGCCCAGATGCTGAGGGCCAGGCAAAGGAGGCCCATGACCCCGCTGTAGAGCGTATGCCCCCGCTCCCCCTTCCGGCGAATCAGCCGGCGGATGGTGACGGCGATCCATACGGCGGCCCCCAGCCCCAGCCCCAGGTACAGCCATTCCACCACGGAGAAGGGGACCAGATAGCACGCCGCCCCCAGACCGTCCTTGATCCGCTGGGTCACGGCGCAGACGGCGTTGGCCGCACGGCGGCTGCTGACGCCGTAGCCGTACACGGCGAAGAGGGCCAGGATCACCGCCAGCCAGATATGTACGCCCCGGTGGCGTCTGAGAAATCGCAGCATGGGAACCGCCTCCTGTCAAAATTTGTCGTCCCTTCAAATTATACCCGTCCGGCGGCGGTTTGCCAAGCGGTTATTTTTGGATGGAACCCGGCGGCTTTCCAGGGAGCGAAACGTTCCCATAAGCGCCCCCGGATATGCGTCAAAAACCGGCAAAATTTTTTCCGCCGGGGTATTGAAAAGCCGTGGGGTTTGTGCTACCTTATCTTACAATAAGAAGCGTGTTTGCCAAATACTTATGTAAACTTGCAATCTTTTCACGATTTACGTGTGTTTCCTGAATACCCCCTTTTCTCCTGACAGCCGGAAGAGCCCGGCGGTCGGGGATTTTCTTGTGTCATTTCAGTACTTGTGTCATTTCAGTATTTCATTATCTCATTTTCAGTATTTCGATCGTGATACTTTTTAAAATGACGCCGGGACCGATCAGCCCGGCGAGAACGGTCAGTCCCAGGCCCCGGAGGAGGTCCCCCTTCCCACGGAGGAGGAACTGGCCGGCGCTGAAAAGGGCGGGACTGTGACCGAGGACATCAAGGACGAGACCGGCGCCGTCATCGGCGTCTGGTATCTGACCATGGCGCTATCCGCCCTGAGCCTGCTGGTCCTGGCCTGTACCGGCCGGCGGAAAAAAGAAGAAGCGTAACACCTGCCGGCAGTATTCCACCTGCGAGGGGAGCCGGGACCCGAACGGCCCCAGCCCCCCTTTTTGTACCCGGAGACCCTTATGAAGAAAAAACTGCGTTCTGTTCTCGCCGCGGTCCTGGCGGTGACGCTGGCCGTCAGCGTCTGCATGGCGGTCCGCCGGCGGCAGGAGGACCTGCACCGGACGGAGGTCTACGCCGCCCGCTGGGTGGTCCAATGCCGCCTGGCCCGGGAGTACCCGGGCGATTCCATCCCCGACAGCAGTCCATGAACCCAGGAAAGGAGCATCCCTATGAAAACTGTGAAACGCGCCGCCGCCCTGCTGCTGGCCCTGATCCTTCTCGCCGGATACGGCGGGTCCGTTGGCTGCGCGGCCCCGGCGGAAAAGGAGGAGGAGCTTCCCGTCCTGCTGCTGCCGGAGGCCTCCGGCAAGGCCGTGCAGAAGAATACCCGGGCGGAGATCGACTACTCCAACACCGCCGACGGCTATGTGATGGCCCGCTTCACCGCCTCCACGGACAAGCGGCTGAAGGTCCAGATCACCGGCCCCTCCACCACCTACAGCTACGACCTGCCCGCCGGGAGCTGGGTCACCTTTCCCCTCTCCGACGGCGACGGGCAGTACAAGGTAATGGTGGCGGAAAACACCACCGGCACCAAGTACGCCGTGGTGGTCAGCGTCTCCTTCCAGGTGAAGCTGACGGACGAGTTCGCCCCCTTCCTCCGGCCCAACCAGTACGTGGACTACAGCGCGGCCCCCAACAGCGTGAAAAAGGCGGCGGAGCTGACCAAAGATATTACCGACCCTCTGGAGAAGGTCGCCAAGGTCTACGACTATGTGATCGGCGAGCTGACCTACGACAAGGAGAAGGCCAAAAACGTGAAAAGCGGCTATCTCCCGGTGCTGGACAGCGTGCTGGAGGCGAAGAAGGGCATCTGCTTTGACTACGCCTCCCTGATGGCGGGGATGCTCCGCAGCCAGGGCGTGCCCTGCAAGCTGGTGGTGGGCTACGCCGGAAAGGCGTACCACGCCTGGATCAACGTGTGGACGGAGGAGGCCGGCTGGATCGACGCCGTGATCTACTTCGACGGCGCCGCCTGGCAGCGGATGGACCCCACCTTCGCGTCCTCCGGCAAGAGCAGCGAGTCCATCATGAAGTACATCGGCAACGGCAGCAACTATACCGCCAAATATCTGTATTAGTCAGGAGTCCATATGAAAAAACAAGTTTCAAAGGAAGATCTGGCCTCCCTGTGCCTGGAGCTGTCCCTGCTGCTCCACGCCGGCGTGGGAACGGGAGACGCGCTGCACCTGCTGGCTGAGGAGGAGGAAAGCAGCCGCGAGCTGCTGGAGCGCCTGGCGGAGCAGGTGGACGAGGGAGCGCCCCTCCACGCCGCCCTGCGGGAGAGCGGCGCGTTCCCCGTGTACGTCTGCGGCCTGGTGGAGGTGGGGGAGCGGACCGGGCGGGCCGAGGAGGCCCTCATGTCCCTGTCCCGGTACTATGAGGGGCGGCTCCGCCTGGAGCGCCGGGTCCGCAGCGCCCTGCTGTACCCGGCGGTGATGCTGGCCCTGATGCTGGTGGTCATCTGCGTGCTGCTGGTAAAGGTCCTGCCCATTTTCGACGATGTGTACGCCTCCCTGGGCAGCCGCCTCACCGGCATTGCCGGGGGGCTTCTGCGCCTGGGGCGCTGGCTGGAGGGGGCCATGCCCGTGCTGTGGGTGCTGCTGGCCCTGTGCGCGGTCCTGATCTGCGCCTGGGCCCTGTCCCCCGCCTTCCGGGAGAAGCTGACCGCCCTGTGGCGGAAGCACTGGGGGGACAAGGGCGTCGCCCGAAAGCTGAATAACGCCCGGCTGGCCCAGGCCATGGCCATGGGCATGGCCAGCGGCCTGCCTCTGGAGGAGGCGGTGGAGCTGTCCGCCAGCCTCACCGAGGGCGCCGCCAGGGAGCGCTGTCTGGACTGCCGCCGCCGTCTGGAGGAGGGCGGGAGTCTCAGCGGCGCTCTGGAGGCCAGCGGCCTTCTGCCGCCCAGCCAGTGCCGTCTGCTGGAGCTTGGCCAGCGGGGCGGCGCGGGAGACGCGGCCATGGAAAAGATCGCCGGGGACCTGACGGAGGAGAGCGAGGACGCGCTGGAGGATCTGGTATCCCGGGTGGAGCCGGCGCTGGTGCTGGTGTGCTCCCTGCTGGTCGGTCTGATCCTGCTCAGCGTCATGCTGCCGCTGATGAACATCATGGCGGCCATCGGGTGAGCCTATGAGACGGAAATGGAACCATCTGCACTCCCTGCTACGGGGTCTGCTGCTGCCGGCGGCAGCGGCGGCGGTGCTGCTACTCTTCGCCGCGGCGCTGAACAGCCTCAACCAGGACCGGAGCCAGGAGGACCTGCGCCAGCTGGAGGAGACCCTGCGCCGCAGCTGCGTGGCCTGCTACGCCGCCGAGGGGGCCTATCCCCCCAGTCTGGACTACCTGGAGGAGCATTACGGCCTGCAGGTGGATGAGGACCGGTACACGGTCCATTACACGGTGATCGCGGAGAATTTGATGCCGGATATTACGGTCCTGGAGAATGATCGCTGATGAGACGAAATGAGAAACGGCATATGGACGGACTGGCGGCGCTGCTGCTGTTCGGGGTATTCGCCTGCTGCGTGTTGGGCGTGCTCCTGACGGGGGCGGGCGCTTACCGCCGCCTGACGGAGCGGGACCAGGCCTCCTATGAGCGCCGGACCTGCGCGCAGTATATCGCCACCCGGGTCCGCCAGGCGGACCGTCTGGGGGGCGTATCCGTGGAGCGGTTCGGCGGCGTCCCCGCCCTGCGCCTGACGGACGAGGGCGGCTATATCACCTACGTCTACTGCTGCGAGGGCTATCTGATGGAGCTGTACGCCGCGCCGGACGCAGAGCTGACCCCGGCGGACGGTGAGAAGCTCCTGCGGGCCGCCGGGATGGAGGTCTCCCTCGCCGGCGGGCTGCTGGAGGTGTCCGTCACCGGGGCGGACGGCGGGGTGGACCGGCTGTACCTGTCCCTGCGCTGCGGAGAGGGGGCGGCGGCATGAGGAGCAAAGCGCCTCTGGCGCTGATGGAGCAGATGATCATGCTGCTGGTGTTCGCCCTGGCGGCGGCCCTGTGCCTCCAATCCTTCGCGAAGTCGGACCGGATGTCGGAGCGGGCCGAGGAGCGGGACCGGGCTTTAACGGTGTGCCAGTCCGCGGCGGAGGTCATCCGCCACACCGGCGGCGACTTCACCGCGGCGGCGAAAAAGCTGGACGCTGCCTGGTGGGACGCGGACGGCCTGACCGTGGACTATGACCAAAGCTGGGAGAGCAACGCCTCCTCGGTGAAGTATGTCCTGGGGATCAGCCGGGTGGAGACCGGCGTGCCCGGTCTGGGCAGGGCGGAGATCTGGCTGTACAACGAGGCGGCGGAGCCCCGGGAGGAGCTGATCCGCTTCCAGGTGGCCTGGCAGGAGGTGAGCGGCGATGCATAAGGCAAAACGGGAGCGCTTTCCCGCCCCGGCCATTGGGGGCGCGTCCCTGCTGGTGGCCTTCGCCGTGCTGTGCCTGACGATCTTCGCCCTGCTGAGCCTGACTACGGTCCAGGCCAGCCGGCGGCTGGCGGACGCCTCCGTCCAGGCAGCGGAGGACTACTACGCCGCCGACTGTCAGGCCCAGGCCGTTCTGGCCTGGCTGCGGACCGGTCAGGGAAAGCCGGATCTGCCGGAGGACTTTGCCATCACTGTGTCCACCCGTGAAGCTTCCGGCCGCAGCGAGACCCTGTACGCTTACGCCATCCCCGTTTCCGACACCCAGGAGCTGCGGGTGGAGGTCCGGGTGGACGGGGCGGACGACTATGAGATCCTGCGCTGGCAGACGGCGGCCTCCCAGGTGTGGGAGGCGGACGACAGTCTGGAGCTGTGGGACGGCGGTATGTTTTAGAAAAAATGGACAGTGGGCCGATGAGGCTTGTATGGGGGCTTATATGGCGGAATTACTGGATTATCTGAAGCAGGCGGCGGCAGACGGCGCCTCGGACCTGTTTATCATCGCGGGCGGCCGGGTGTGCGAAAAAAACGACAAGCGCATGACGCCCATCAGTGCGGAGAAGATCTTTCCTCAGGAGACGGAGCGCCTGATTCTGGATATGTACCATCTGGCGGAGCGGGACCCCGCCCCCTATCTCCGCCGGGGAGATGACGACTTCTCCTTCTCCGTGCCGGGGCTGGCCCGCTTCCGGGTCAACGCCTACCGGCAGAGAGGCTCCCTGGCGGCGGTGGTCCGGGTGGTGGCCTTCCGCATCCCGGACTGGCGGGCGCTGGGCATCCCGCCGGCTGTCATCGACCTGGCGGACACGTCCCACGGCATGGTACTGGTCACAGGCACCGCCGGCAGCGGCAAGTCCACCACCCAGGCGTGCATCATCGACCGCATCAACCAGACCCGGGAGTGTCATATCATCACGCTGGAGGACCCCATCGAATATCTGCACCGGGACCAGCGCAGCATCGTCAGCCAGCGGGAGATCGCCATTGACACCGAGAACTACCTCAGCGCCCTGCGGGCCTGCCTGCGGCAGGCGCCGGACGTGATCCTCCTGGGGGAGATGCGGGACGCGGAGACCATCCATACCGCCATGACGGCGGCGGAGACCGGGCATCTGCTCATCGCCACGCTGCACACCCGGGGGGCCGTGAATACCATCGACCGGATCGTGGACACCTTCCCCGGCAGCCAGCAGGAGCAGATCCGGGCTCAGCTGGGCACGGTGCTGCACACGGTCATTTCCCAGCAGCTTCTGCCGGGGACCCACGGCGACCTGGTGCCGGCCTTTGAGATCATGCGCATGAACAGCGCCATCCGCAGCATGATCCGGGACAACAAGACCCACCAGATCGAAAACGTCATCGCCTCCGGCGGCAGCGAGGGCATGGTCACCATGGACAGCTCCATCCTGTCCCTCTATCGGGCGGGGAAGATCACCGCCGACACCGCGGTGGACTACGCCAGCAGCCCGGAGCAGATGCGCCGCAGACTGGGCTGACCGGCCCGTCCTCTCCCCGTAACACGCAGAAAAGCCCCCGGCGCTTCACAGTGAAGCGCCGGGGGCTTTTATCCGCGGGGCAGCGTCTGCCACGAGCAGGTCAGCTCTGCTTCTCCTTGTCCCGCAGCTCGCGGACGATCTCCGCCGCCCGCTGGTCCGTAAGGGTGAACTTCCGCTTGAACAGCACCAGTGCCAGGGCCAGCACCACCATGGGCAGCACGGTCATCATCAGCCGCAGGCCCAGCAGCGTGGACGCCGACTGGACCGCCACAGGGCCGGTCTCGTCGGTGTTGCCCACCAGCCCGATGAGGTCCAGCCCGATGCCGGTGAGGAACACGGAGACGCCGGAGGCGGCCTTTACCACGAAGGTCTGCATGGAGAAGATGACGCTCTCCTCCCGCCGTCCGGTCCTGAGCTGGCCGTAGTCCACGCTGTTGGACAAAAAGAGGGTGGTAAGCACCGACAGCATCCCGTTGCAGGCAAATACCGCCGCGCCGGGGACGCACAGGGCCAGCAGGCTTCCGGAGAAGCCGGTAAGGCAGAGGACCAGCAGCGCCCCGTAGCCCGCCAGGGCCAAAATCAGGCTGAAGGTGAACACCTGGGTGTTGGAGAGCTTCTTTCGCAACAGGGGGTAGAGCACCATCATGCCCAGGATCTGGGCCCCGCCGCCGATGGTGGAGAAGAGGGTGTAGCTGGCCTTCCAGCCCTCCCCGCCGAAGTCGTACTTGAAAAAGTAGATGATGAAATTGGAAGTGAGGTACAATGCGCTGTTGATGAGGACGATGCTGCCCACCACCACCATGGCCTGGTCGTTGCCCAGGAGGGCCCGGAACATCTCCTTCACCCCGGCGGTCTTCATCTCGCTCTGGGAGTTCTCCCGGAACAGGGCGCAGCACAGCGCCTCCGCCGCCACGAAGATCACCGCCACGATGAGGGCCACCATTTTGAAGCCCTGCCGCTCGCTGCCGCCGCCCAGGACGCCTACCAGCAGCATGGTGAACATGGCGATCAGGGCGGAGCCCACCCCGGCGCAGGTGCGGCCCACCACGGACAGGTCCTCCCGATCCTTGGGCGTTCTGGTGACGGCGGGGATCATGGACCAGTAGGGAATGTCCATCATGGTGTAGGTCACGCCCCAGAGGATGTAGACCACCGTGAAGTAGACCATCAGTCCCGCGCCCTCCACCGCCGGGGCGGCGAACATGGCGTACAGCACCAGGGCGTTGAGCACCGTGCCGGTGAAGAGCCAGGGCCGGAAACGGCCCCAGCGGCTGCGGGTCCTGGCCACGACGACTCCCATGAAGGGGTCGTTCAGGGCGTCGAACACCCGGGCGATCATCAGGATCAGGCCCACGAAGGTGGCGCTGAGGCCCAGCACGTCCTGATAGTAGTACATGACGTAGGAGGCGGACAGGGCGTACACCATGTCCTTGCCCACGGCGCCGATGCCAAAGGCCGCCTTTTGTTTACCGGTGAGTTCCATCATATCTCCTCCTTATGTTCATTCTGTTCAGCCGCGGCGGCCTTCGCGTCTCCCGCCGCGCAGCCGCATAGAAATTCCAGGACCAGCCGCTCGTACCGCGCCGGGTCGCTGGCAATGGAGCAGGCGTGCTCCGCCCCGGGGAAGAGGTGGAGGACGCTCCTGGGGTCCTTGCATTTGGCCACCATCATTTTGCTGTGCTCCCAGGGAATCAGCGAATCGGCCTCGCCGTGCATGAAGCAGATGGGGACCTCCGCCCCCTCCACCGCCCGGATGGGGTTCACCTTGGGAAAGTCATACCCATACTGTACCCGCCCCAGGAAAGCCGCCATGGGCAGAATGGGAAAGGCGGGCAGATGGAACTGGTCCCGGACCACATGGCGGAACAGGAGGGTGGAGCTGGCGAAGGGGCAGTCGGCTATAACGAAGTCCGGCTTCTCCCGCTCCAGACAGAGCAGGACGGTGGCCGCCCCCATGGACTCCCCGTGGAGTCCGATCCGGCAGTCCTGCCCAAAGACCGTCCGGGTATACGCCATCACGCGGCTCAGGTCCTTGGCCTCCTCCTGACCCAGGGTGCAGCAGGTCCCGCCGGACTGGCCGAAGTACCGCTCGTCATAGAGCACCAGACTGTACCCCGCCCGGTAAAAGAGGTCGGCGTACTTCACCTGACACAGCCGGGTGACGGTGTGGCCGTGGCAGAGGATCACCACCCGCCGGGGCCGTCCGCTGTCGGCGGGGTTTCGTACATACTCGCCGGAGAGGGTGACGCCGCCGCTCTCCACAGTAAAGGGCCGGCGGTTCCATTCCCGGTCATAGCGGTCCAGGGCCGCCCCAAAGCCGCCTTCCGTTTCCTGCCGGCGGACGAACGTCTCGTCGTGCCGGGTGGCCCTGGTCACCTTCCGCACGCACAGCTCCGCCGCCGTAAGGCAGCCCAGCAATAGCAGCAGGGCGGCCGCGCCCAGCAGGACCCACAGCCAGATCATCCGATCCACTCCTCTCCGCAATATGGTACGCGCTCCCGGGATCTTTCGCCGGGCCGGATCTTACGCTCCATGGCCGTCCCCCCTGATCCCGTTCATGATAATGTCGATCATGGCATCCAGCGTCTCCCGGTAGCTAGCGCCGGTCTCCTCCATGGCCTCGCCGTCCAGCAGGCTCTCGATGGAGGCGGTGATCATCCGCCGCAGCACCGCCACCGGCACCCGGCGGATGCTGCCCTGGGCCATGCCCTCCTCCAGCAGGGCGATGGTCGGCTCCCAGCCGGTCTCCAGATGCCATCGCACCCGGCGGGCCACAGCGGGATACTTCTCGTCCAGCTCGTCCAGCTGCCGGAAATCCAGCGCCGCGTACTCCTCCGGCAGGGCCACGATCACCGTCCGGACCCGCTCCTCAATGGGGCCGGGGGCCTCCATGACCTCCCGCTTCCGGCGGTGGATGCTGGCAAAGAGGGAGTCCACCATGTCCAGCAGCAGCGCCTCCTTGGAGGGATACACCGTGTAGATGGTCTTTTTGCTGATGTGCATGGACTGGGCCACCTCCTGCATGGTGAAGTGCAGGCTGCGCCGGAAGTACAGGCGGATGGCCGCCGCCACGATGCGCTCTTTCAGCTCCATAGCGTCCCTCCCATCTTCTGCGGAAACTGGAAATATTATTCTGGTTTCCATTGTACGCAGGAAACCACATCTTGGCAAGGGGTTTCCGCAGAATCTGCGGTTTCCACAAGAGCGCCCCGCCTGTTTTGTGCAATATCCCAGGCAACATAAAAGCGCCCCCTGTGAGAGGCCAAAGCGGCCGGTCACAGGGGGCGCCCAGCGTATGGGGACGGTCCACAGGACGCGCGGTTATTCTTGGATGAAGCCGGGGCGCGCTTTATGGGCCAAGATGCTTTTTGAAGCATACATATCTGCCCACAGGGGTAAAGCCCAGCTCCTCCGCCAGGGCCTGGCTCTCCCCGCCGCAGAAGAAGGTCATGTACTTCCCTCCCCGCCTTTTGGCCTCGCTCAGGGCCGCGCCCACCAGCTCCCGGAACAGGCCGGGATCAAAGGCTCCGTCCTTCGTGTCGATACCGAAGATCTCATACCAGCCGTCGTCGGCATCCATGTAATATACGCAGCCCACAGGCTCACCGGCCCGGAGCCTCACAAAAACGATCCACCGGTCAAGGTCCGCGCAGATTCTGTCCGCGTTCCAGTACATATCCCCTTCCGCCTTCTCGTGGAGTTGCCGGAAGCAGGCGTCGTTCTCTTTTGTGACGCGGACAATGCCGCCGCTTACCGGGACCTCCCGGCAGGTCTCCAGAAAGGCGGTATTGTTATAGTCCTCCTCGATGCACGCAAAGCCGTGAGCCGGCAAAAACGCCGCCGCCGCTTGGTTCTCCCCGGGCCAGCCCAGAAGCAGGTCATAGCCCCGGAACCGCTCCTCCGCCAGGGCCAGGAACTCCGCCAGGGCCTCCTCCATACCTGCGTTGATATTGAAGCTCACCGTAGACAAATAGCGGTCGGCGGGGAGCCAGTAATAGTGGATCCAGCCCTCCACCTTACCGCCGCGCTCAAAGAGAAGGATCTCCTCCGTGTCTCTTGCAAAGGCCTTTTTCGCCCGCTGGACGAACATTTCCTTCGTCTTGATCCCATCGCAGTAAGTCGGATACCCTGATCTGGACGGGTCCAAGGCCAGCCCATAGGCAAAGTCCGCATATGTTTCAAAATCCTGTTCCGTACAGATTCTTAACATGACAGCTTCCCTTTTATCGTATTCCGTCCGGCGGACGGCCGCGGTTTGTCATTCTCTTGTCAAGAGGACTACCGTCTCCACATGCCGGGTCCTGGGGAACATGTCCACGGCCACGGCCCGCTCCAGGCGGTAGCCCAGGGAGGCGAACCGCTTCACGTCCCGGGCCAGGGTGGCGCAGTCGCAGGAGACGTAGACCACCCGGTCCGGGGCCATAGCGGCCACGGAGGCTATCACCGGCGCCTCCAACCCCTTCCGGGGCGGGTCCACCACCACCACATCGGGCCGCAGGCCCTCCGAGGCCAGCTTTTCCGCCACGCCGGCGGCGTCGCCGCAGAAGAATTCCGCGTTGTCCACGCCGTTTCGACGCGCGTTCTCCCGGGCGTTTTCCACCGCCTCCGGCACGATCTCCGCGCCGATGACCCGCTTTGCCCTCTCCGCCAGCGTCAGGGTGATGGTCCCCGCGCCGCAGTACAGCTCCAGCACCGTCTCCGCCCCGGTGAGGCCCGCCAGCTCCGCCGCTTTGGCGTACAGCCGCTCCGCCTGGGGCACGTTCACCTGATAGAAGGCGGGGATGGCCAGACGGAAGGTGTGGCCGCAGAGGGTGTCCTCCAGAGCGTCCTCCCCCCACAGGGTCCGGTACCGGTCCCCCAGGACCACGTTGGTAGCCCGGGTGTTTTCATTGAGGACGATGCCCACGCAGTCCGGACAGGCTTCCCGGAGGCGCTCCACCAGCTCCGCCTCGTGGGGCAGCGCGCCGCCGTTGACCACCAGACACACCAGCGCCCGGCCGGCGCGGCTGGTGCGGACGTAGATGTGCCGCAGCAGGCCCTCCCCTGTGGTCTCATCGTAGGCGGGGACATGATACTCCGCCAGATAGCCCTCCACCGCTCTCGCCGCGGCCCTGGCCTGAGGCGCCTGGGCCCGGCAGTCGGCGGCGGGGATCACCTCATGGCTCCTGGCCCGGTAGAAGCCCGCCAGTCCCTGACGGCTCACGGGGAACTGGCACTTGTTGCGGCAGCCGTCCACCGCCTCGCTGCCCAGGATCTCTGTGACGGAGACCTCCGCCCCGCCTACCCGGCGCAGGGCGTCCTCCACCCGCCGGCGCTTGGCCTCCAGCTCCTCGGCGTAGGTGATATGCCGGAAGTCGCAGCCGCCGCAGGCGGGATAGTGGGGACAGTCCGGTTCCACCCGGGCGGGAGAGGGCGTAAGGACCTCCTCCACCCGGGCGTAGGCCAGATGCTTCAGCACCTTCATCACGCGGATTCGGCACACCTCGCCCCGGACGCCGCCGTGGACGAACACTACCTGGCCCTCCACCCGGGCCACGCCCAGTCCCTCGGCGGTATAGCCGGTCAGCTCCGCCGTATACAGTTGATTTTTCCGCAGCGCGTCCATAGCCGTCCTCCGCAGTTCTTTCAAAAAGCGTCCCGTCCTGGGGGAAAAAGCGCTCCCTCAGCTCTCCCAGCGGTCGATGAGCTGCTTGAGCTGGTCGGCAAAGGCGGCCAGATCCCGGTTGGCCCGTCCCTTGCTGCGGAGAATGACCTCCTGGAGCAGCCTGCCCATCGCCACCAGGCGCTGGTAGGCCGCGGAGACCTTCCCCGCGGGGGTGGCGGTCCTGCGGACCGGCAGATAGCCGGGGTCCAGCTTCCGGTCCGCCGCCAGATCGTAGACCTCGGTGTACTGGGGCGCGTGGGCGCAAAAGCCCAGCCGCTCCAGGCTGTCGGCAAAGTAGGGGGCCACCTCCCGGTCCCCGTGGACCACAAAGAAGTGGGTGACGTTTTCAAAGGACTTGGCCCACTCCAGCAGATGGTCCCGGTCGGCATGGCTGGAAAGGCCCTTGAAATTCTCGATCTCCGCGTTGACGGCGATCTCCTCGCCGAAGAGCTTCACGCTCTTGGCTCCGTTCAGCAGGGTGCGGCCCAGGGTCCCCTCCCCCTGGTAACCCACGAACACGATGGTGCTCTCCCGCCGCCAGAGGTTGTACTTCAAATGATGGCGGATGCGGCCCGCGTCGCACATGCCGGAGGCGGAGATGATGACCTTGGGGGTCTTGTCCGCGTTCAGGGCCTTGGATTCCTCCACCGACTCCGTCAGGCGCAGGCCCGGGAAGGAGAACATGGCGGTGCCGTCCCTCACCAGCTCCAGAGCCTCCTCGTCCAGATAGCCCCGCAGGTCCCCGCAGAAGATGGTGGTCGCCTTCCCCGCCAGGGGGGAGTCGATGTACACCGGGAAGTCCTTCACGGACTTCACCAGATTCTCCTGCTTGATCCGCCGCAGAAAGTACAGCACCTCCTGGGTGCGGCCCACGGCGAAGGCGGGAATGACTACGTTGCCGCCCCGGCCCAGGGTGCGGTCGATGACCTTGGCCAGCTCTGAGGTGTAGCTCCACACCTCCTGATGGTTCCGGTCGCCGTAGGTGGACTCCATGACCACATAGTCCGCCTTTTTCAGGGGAATGGGGTCCCGGATGATGGGCTGGTTCACGTTGCCGATATCGCCGGAGAATACCACGGTCCTGGTCACCCCGTTCTCCGTCAGCTCCATGGTGATGCTGGCGGAGCCAAGGAGGTGGCCCGCGTCGGTGAAAACGGCGGTGACGCCCTCGCAGATCTGGATCCGCTGGTCGTACTCGCAGGTGTGGATGTACTTCATGGTGCCCATGGCGTCCTCTACCGTGTAGATGGGCTCCACCAGGGGGCGGCCCGCCCGCATGTTCTTCCGGTTCTCATACTCCGCGTCGGACTGCTGGATGTAGGCGGAGTCCGCCAGCATGATCTCCAGCAGCTGAGCCGTCAGGCGGGTAGTCCAGATCTGCCCGGTAAAGCCCTGGCGCACCAGCATGGGCACCCGGCCGGAGTGGTCGATGTGGGCGTGGGTGATGAGCACATAGTCGATGGTATTGGGGGCAAAGGGGAGCTGGCGGTTATCGACCTCGTCCCGGCCCTGCTGGAGGCCGCAGTCGATGAGGATTCGTTTCCCGTTGACCTCCAGGCAGTGGCAGCTGCCGGTGACGCACTGGTCCGCGCCGAAAAAGCTGAGCTTCATAGCAATGGCCTCCTTGTTGATTTCTGATCGTATCATACCACAACCCGCGGGGAATGACAATGGGAAATGGATATGCCGCCGGGGAGGTCACGGCCTCTCCGGCGGCGGTACGTCTCCTTCGCCCCGTCAGCCCTGGGGCCGCATGGCGATCTCCTCGGTGGGCACGGACCCGAACCGGGTCAGCTCCTCCCCCTCGCTCATGAGCCGCAGGGAGCTGACCCAGGGGATCGAGTAGAAGGAGTCCGCGATGGACCACAGGATCTGCCGCTGCCGGGCCTCCTCCTCCGGCAGCAGAGCCAGGGAGGACCCGGGAATACCGAGATAGCACACCCCGTTTTCGATGCGCAGGGAGCTGAACTGGAAGCCCTTGGGGATGAGGGCGGTCAGCTCCCGGTCCGCCGGTCCCGCCAGCAGGGCCTCCGCCAGGGTCTCCGCCAGAGTCTGCCCCTCGTACAGCTCCAGGACCCGGCGCTCGCCCGCCAGGTTGCCGGCCCCGTCCAGGAAGTACAGCGTCACCTCCACGGTCTGAAGGACGCTGCTGCCGTCGCTGAGCAGCACATCCCACCCGTAGAGCACCCGGACCGGCTGCTGCGACACCGGCCGCCCGCCGACGGTGACGGACACGGAGTTGATTCCCTCCAGCTCCGTCAGGGACAGCGTCAGGCAGTAGTCCGCCAGCATCAGGTCCACGCCGCCCAGCTGGTCCAGCCCGCCGGTGAAGTCCACCTGGAGCTGCCGGCCCTGCACCGTGACCCCGGCCAGCTCCGCCGACGCCGGCAGGGGGCTTCGCAGGCCCTCCAGTCCCGGGTCCTCCTTCAGCCGCTCCACCAGAGCCGCGGCCCGCTTCTCCAGGGGCGCGTCCTCCGGCAGATCCAGCCGCACCCGGCAGGCCGCCAGAGCGTCGCCGCCCCGGGCGGAATCTCCCTCCGCCAGATAGTAGGCCAGAGCGGTCGGCTCGTCCTCCTCCTGCCGCCGGGCGGGGGCGGAGGCGGCCAGGGCCAGGATCAGCAGGGCCAGCGCCAGGATACAGGCGATTTGTCGTTTCACAGCGCCGCCTCCTCTCCTCCGCCCCGGGGCAGGGTCACCACAAAGCGGACGCCGCCGCCCTCCCGGGCCTCGGCCCATACGGTGCCGCCCCGGCGGCTGACGGTGTCCCGGACGATGCTCAGGCCCAAGCCGGTGCCGCCGGCGGCCCGGGACCGGGCCTTGTCCACCCGGTAGAACCGCTTGAACACCTCTTTCAGCTCCTCCTGGGGGATGCCGATGCCGTTATCCTCCACCAGAATGGCCGTGGATTCCGCCCCCAGCTCCGTGGAGACCCGCACGAAGCCTCCCCGCCGGTTGTACTTCACACCGTTTTCCACCAGATTGTAGAGGATCTGATGAAGCTCTCCCACAGTGGCCAGGACCACGGCGTCGCTGTCCGCCGCGGAACGCAGGGAGACCTCCTTCTCCTCCGCCACCGGGCGCAGCATCCGCAGCACCCGTTCCAGCACCGGCTGCACCTGGATCTGGCTGGGGGCCTCCACCTCGCCGCTGTCCAGCCGGGTCAGCCGCAGCAGGTCCTCGGTGATCCGCTGGAGCCGGTCCGCCTCCTGCCCGATGTCGCTGACGAACTCCCGAGTGGTCTCCGGGTCGATGCGCTCGTTCTGGAGGATGGAGTCCGTCAGCAGGCGGATGGCCGCCAGAGGCGTTTTCAGCTCGTGGGAGGCGTCGGACACGAACTGGCGGCGGGCGCTCTCCGTCTCCTGGAGCCGGTCCACCAGATCGTTGAACTCTCCGGCGACCTGGGCGAACTCGTCTCTGCCCTTCAGCACGGCGCGCTGGTTATAGGCCCCCTCCCGGACGCCCCGGATGGCGCTGAGCAGGCTCTTCATCCGGCTGGTGACGCTGCGGCTGAAAACGGAGCTGATGAGGAGGGACACGGCGGCCACGATAACGGAAATGGTCATCAGGGTGTGCTGGAGGTTTTCCAGCAGCGCCCCCTGCTGGGTGTCGTAGTCGTATACATAGACGCCGCCGATGATCTGGTTCTGGTACAGCACCGGCTGGGCCGCGGAGGAGCGGAAGGCCCCGTCCTCATAGACGCTGTACACCGCCAGGTCCCCCCGCAGGGCCTTGACCAGCTCGGTATAGAACACATAGCGTCCCTGGGCGTTGCCCGCCTCCCGGGTATCGTAGAGGACCCGGCCGAACCGGTCCGTGACGATGGCCCGGGAGATTCCGTCCAGCTCCAGGGCCGTCATGACTCGGCCCACCGGCTCCTCTCCCAGCTCGTCCAGCCCCGCCAGGGCGGCGTTGATGGCGGAGGCGGCGGCCTGGAGGGTGGTGCGCTTGGACCGAAAGACCAGGTCCTGGCTCACCACCAGGGGATAGGTGTTCATCAGCACCAGAATCACCAGGATGATGGCCAGATAGCTGGCGCCGATCTTTTTCTGTAAGGACAGCTTACCCCTTAAAATAGTACCCAACTCCCCACTTGGTCATGATGTGGTCCGGCTGGGCCGGCTGCCGCTCCAGCTTCTCCCGCAGGCGGCGGATGTGTACGTCCACCGTCCGGTAGTCGCCGGTATAGGAGTACCCCCACACCACGTTCATCAGATTTTCCCGGCTGTAGACCCGCCGGGGATTTTTCATCAGCAGCTCGATGAGGTCGTACTCCTTGGCGGTGAGCTCCACGATCTCCCCGTCCCGGATGGCCACCCGCTGCTCCGTGTCCAGCGTCAGTTCCCCCACGGTGATCCGGCTCCTGTCCGGCCCGGTCCGGTCCGCCCGGCGGAGCATGGCCCGGATCCGGGCCTTCAGCTCCAGGATGTTGAAGGGCTTGGTCACATAGTCGTCGGCCCCGCACTCGAAGCCCATGATCTTGTCCGCGTCCTCCCCCCGGGCGGTGAGCATGATGATGGGCACGTTGGAAAACTCCCGGATGCGCATACACGCCTCCAGCCCGTCGATCTCCGGCATCATCAGGTCCAATATGATGAGGTCGAAATTCCCCGACCGGGCCAGCTCCACGGCGGCGGCGCCGTCATAGGCGCACTCCACCTGATAGCCCTCGTTTTCCAGATTGAACTTGATGCCCTTGACCAGCAGCCGCTCGTCGTCTACTACCAGTATTTTCATGGAACGCTCTCCTCCGTCGTGTTGTCCGTTTTTCCCGCCGCCGCGTCCCGGCGGAAGCCCTCCAGGGTGCTCTCCCCGATGCCGCTGACCTCCAGCAGGTCCTCCAGCGACGCGAAGGGGCCGTGCTCCTCCCGGTAGTCGATGATCCGCTGGGCCAGGGCAGGGCCGATGCCGTTCAGGCGCTGCAGCTCCTCCAGATCCGCCGTGTTCACGTCCACCGGCGGCAAAGGCTCCGGCGTCACCGGCTCCTCCGTCCGGCGCTGAGCGGAGATGGTATAATCTGTCCCCTCCGCCTGCCAGGTCATCTCCCGGTAGAGCAGTCCCAGGGCAATGAGGAACACCGCCGTCAGCGCCAGCAGCAGCCACTCTGTTCCGGTTATTTTTCCAGCCACTTTCATGGTTGAACTCCCATCATTTTTTTGCTATACTGGGGAGGGAAGGCTCCCGCCGCGTGCCCCGCGGTCCGGGTCCGCCCCGTCACACACACAGTATACCATACAATTTGGGAGAAGCATATGAAAATTCGCCGCATTTTCGCTGTTTTTTTCAGTCTGCTGCTGGCTGTCACGCTGTCGGTGGACGCCTTCGCCGCCGACGGGGACGTGGGCTCCCTTCCGGACGGGGAGGCGGCGGCCAAGGCCGCCCTGCTCATCGACCCGGACACGGAGGAGATCCTCTACGCCCGGAACATCCATGAGCGGCTCTATCCCGCCAGCCTCACCAAGATCATGACCGCCTCCCTGGTGCTGGAGGCCGTGGACAGCGGCGCGCTGGCCATGGATACGGTGCTCACCGCCTCGGAGACCGCCCTGGCGGGCCTGCCCGCCGACGGCAGCAACGCCGGCATCAAGGCGGGCGAGGAGCTGACGGTCCGGGATCTGCTCTGCTGCGTCATGGTGGTCTCCGCCAACGAGGCCTGCAACGTGCTGGCGGAGGCGGTGTCCGGCTCCGTGGCGGTCTTTGTGGACGCCATGAACGCCAAGGCAAAGGCGCTGGGCTGCGAGGACACCCACTTTGCCAACACCAACGGCCTTCAGGACATCCAGCACTACACCTCCGCCTGGGATATGTACCTCATCGTCAAAAGCGCCCGGACCCACCCGGACTTCATGACCCTGGCCAACACCCGCATGGCGGAGATTCCCGCCACCAACCTGTCCGCCCAGCGGACCTACTACACCACCAACCATCTGATCTCCACCTGGCGCAGCGCCAAATACCTCTACAGCGGCGCGGAGGGGATCAAGACCGGCTCCACCAGCGACGCGGGGCTGTGCCTGGTGTCCTCCGCCACCCGCTCCGGCCGGTCCCTCATCAGCGTGGTGCTGGGGGCCCAGCGGGTGACGCTGGAGGACGGTTCCGCCCAGATGCAGAACTTCTCCGAGACCATCCGGCTCTTTGACTACGGCTTCGACGGCTTCACCCGCCGGATCATCCTCAGCGACGACGAGCTCATCGACGAGGTGCCGGTGACCCTGTCCCAGGCCGTCAATTCCGTCAAGGTCCACCCCGCCCGGGAGATCGAGCGGCTGGTCCCCAAGGACCTGGACCCGGAAACGGACATCCAGCGGGAGTGGACCTTCATCGCCGACAGCGTGGAGGCCCCCATCCAGCGGGGTCAGGTGCTGGGGCAGATCACCCTCAGCTGCGGCGATACGGTGTACGGCACTGTGGACCTGCTGGCGGACGACAACGTCCCCGCCAGCCGCCTGCTGGTGTTCCAGCGGGACGCCCTGCTGTTCCTCCAGCGGCCTGTGGTCAAGCTGGCTCTCATCGGGGCGGCGGCGCTGATCCTGCTGATCATCGTGCTGCGGATCGCCCTGGGCTCCCGGCGGCGGCGCTACGGCAGAAGCGGCGGCGGCTACCGGGGCGGCGGTTACCGGGGCCGGCGGCGCTGAGGCGGCTCCCCGTCTGCCGGCGGAATCATACAGGCGGCCTCCGGATAAACGTCCGGAGGCCGCCTTTGCCTGTCACCAGTTGGACTGGGCGCCCAGAGACCAGTTGGTGGAGCAGTAGGGAACGTCCTTGGTGTCGTGGAACTGGACAAACTTCACCGCGTACAGGTCGCAGGACACATAGCGGTTATAGTTGGGCTGGTAGATCACCAGATAGTCGCTGCCCACGCTGTGGAGGATCCCCTGCCAGGTCACCGCCTGCTGGGTCCCCACCAGGAAGGTGGCCACCACGAAATAGCCCACGTTCCGGTGCAGCAGGCTGCGCAGAGAGGCCAGATACGACTCCCGGGTGTCCGACGGGCTGTGGGTGGCGGCCATATCCAGGGGGTTCTTCATGCGCTGGCTCTGGGGCACGGTGAACTGAGGCCGCCCCCCGGGCACGCTGCCGCCCATGCCCTCCGGCGGCGTCTGGCCCGGCAGGGGAAACCGCTCCATCTCCATGCCGCTCATGCCGCTCATGCCGGCGTTCATGCCGTTCATACCGGTATTCATACCGCCCATGCCCTCAGCGGTCCACCCGCCCTGCCCCGTCCCGGCGTCCGGAGGCATGGTGTATCGGGTCTCGTCCGGCGTGCCCTGGGGAAGGCGCACTTCTCCCTCCATCCCGCTTTGGGACTGATACTCTTGCTGCGTCATAAAAAGTCACTCCTTCATGATTTCCGCCCGGAGGCGGACGGTCAGGTGCTGTAATAGGCGTCCGTGGGGTTATAGAAACAGTGGTCGCCGATTCGGGTCTGCCAGTAGCCCACGTCTGAGGGGAAGCGGCTGCGGCACTTGGGGCTGAAGGGATTGTAGAACCACAGGGACTCCGCCACGTCCGGCAGGCGGTTCCCGGCGATGGCCCAGTCGGCGATCTCATAGTGGATCTGCTGGGGGCGCATATTGTAGATGTTCTGCGGGTTATAGGCCCCCCGCTCCGTTTCGCTGGCGCAGACGAACTGCCCCGGCTGAAAGATGATGTTGCGGATGCTGCCCTTGCCCACCCGGGCGTACTCGCCGCCCCTGGCGTTGACCCGGTTCATCACCACGCCCGCCACCGCCTTCATGCCGTTCTCGCCCTCTCCGCCGGCCTCACATTCGATGAGCCGCGCCAGCAGCTCCCGGTCAGAATAAGCCATACGTACTTCACACTCCTGCTCACGCCTATTGTATGCCCCGCCGCCCCGCCCGGTGACGGCGGGAAAGCAAAGGACGCGCAGGCGGGCGGCCCCAAATAGGGCCGCCCGCCTGCGCTGTTTCTTCCTGTTGGGATCTTCGTCCCCCGTCCGGGGGCGCTTCTCAGCCCTGCCGGCCCTTGAGGGCCTCCGTCAGGGCCCGGGCCAGCTGGTCGGGGCAGCTGGTGGGCTTGAAGCCGCAGCGGATGCCGCTGAGGCGGTTCACCGCCTCCTCCGCCGTCATGCCCTCCACCAGACGGGAGATCCCCTGGAGGTTGCCGTTGCAGCCGCCGGTGAATGTCACGTTGTGGAGCCTGCCGTCCTCCAGGCTGAAGTCGATGCGGCTGGAACAGGTGCCGCTGGTCTTGTAGGTATACGTCATGAGCGCCGTCTCCTCTGCATAAGTTTTCCAATGTCCGGCGCGCCTTCGCGGGCCGGCGCGTTTTAAGGAGAGTATAGCAGAAAAGCGGCGCTCTGACAAGCCCCTTATCAGGCGGTGGTGATGGTTTTCATTTTCAGCCGGATCCGGTCGGAGATCATGGCGATGAACTCGCTGTTGGTGGGCTTGCCCTTGGCATTGGACACCGTGTAGCCGAAGAACCGCTGGAGCGTCTCCAGATCCCCCCGGTCCCAGGCCACCTCGATGGCGTGGCGGATGGCCCGCTCCACCCGGCTGGCGGTGGTGTGGAACCGCTTGGCCACCTCGGGATACAGCACCTTGGTGACGGAGTTGATCACGTCCATATCCTCCACCGTGATCATGATGGCCTCCCGCACATACTGGTAGCCCTTGATATGGGCGGGAACGCCCACCTCGTGGATGATGGAGGTGACCATCTCCTCCAGGCCGGGTGCGTGAAGCTCCTCGGCGGAGGCCTCGCCCAGCTGGATCAGGTTCTCGATCAGCGCCTCCTCATTGCAGGGCTTGCTGACGAACATGGCGGCCCCCAGGCTGCCGGCCATGGCCACCGCCTCGTTGCTGACGAACTGGGACATGGCCAAAACGGCGGTGGTGTGCTGGCCCTCCATCCTGCGCAGGATGCTCAGGCCGTCCAGGCCCGGCAGGAGCATATCCAGCAGCAGCACGTCCGGCTCCGTCTCCTGCACCAGCTTCAGCGCCTCCTGACCGTCGCCGGTGGAGCCAACGATCTGAAACCGGCCCGTCCTCTCCAGCGCCGTCTGGAGCATCTGCCGGGCGTCCTCGTTGGTCTCTGTCAAAACGATCTTGATTTTGTTTTCCATTTGCTTTCCCCTTCCTTTCCTTGAAACGGCGATATCAGCCGCCATTGGACAGCCATAATATGACGAAATCTCAAAGCTTCAGGTCGGCTTGGCTACAAATTACCATAAACGGACAGAAAACACAAGTCGAAAACGGGCGTTGCGCTCCAAAAATCGTCCAAAAAAATTCGACAAAACTGAAAATTTTGTCGAAGAATGTCGAATCCTGTCGCATGGCGCTTTAAAAGGCCGTTTCTGCCGGTCCCTGCCGGAAGATCGGGAGGAAAATCGTCCGGCCCCGGCGGAATACTCCGCCGGGGCCCGGACAACCTGATATCAGGAGGCGCTGTCCTCCCGGCCCGCCGTGGCCAGCATATTTTCGATGAGGATCCCATACCCCTTCTCCGGGTCGTTGACCATCACGTGGGTGACGGCCCCCACCAGTCTGCCGTCCTGGAGGATCGGGCTGCCGCTCATTCCCTGCACGATGCCGCCGGTGCGGGCAATGAGCCGGTCATCCGTCACCCGCAGCAGCAGGTTCTGGGTGTCCGCCTGGTCCATGATCCGGGTGATCTCCACCGTATAGGTCTCCACCTGGTCGCCGGTCACATTGGACAGGATCACCGCCGGGCCAGGGCGGACCTGGCCGGAGCGGGCCACCGGGATGGCGTCGCTGGCCAGGAAGTCGCAGCTCTCCATGGTGCCGAAAACCCCCCGGTCCGTATTGGCGTACAGCTCCCCCATGTCCCCGGTGAGGTCGAAGCTGCCCTTCAGTTCCCCCGGTTCCCCGGCGCTGCCCTTCTTCACCGCCTTCACCTGGGCGTCCATCACCGCGCCGTTGCCCATGGGCATCAGCATCCCCGTGTCGCTGTCGGTGATCCCGTGGCCCAGGGCGCCGAAGGTCCCGGTATCCGGATCGTAGAAGGTGACGGTGCCGATGCCCGCCATGCTGTCCCGAATCCACGCTCCCAGGTGATAGAGGCCGTCGGAGGCCAGCACCGGGCAGGCGGTGGCCGTCACCTGTCTGCCGTCCCGCTGGAGCACCAGGGGGACAGGTCCGCCGGTCTGGAGCAGATCGGCGAACTGCTCCGTGCTCTCCACGGCCACGCCCCCCGCCGTCTCGATCACGTCTCCTACCCGCAGTCCGCAGTCCACTCCCGGCGTTCTCACCTCTCCCCCGGTCTGGACCTCGCTGAGGCCCACCACCACCACGCCTCTGGAAAACAGCTTGATGCCGATGGTGTGCCCCACCGGGACCAGGGAGCTCGCCTCCAGCCGGGCCGCGCAGGCCTGGCCGCCCAGCCGCCAGAGGGAGGCGGCGCACAGCAGGCTACTCAGGAAAAAAGCCCGGAGGCGCGGTCTCCCCTTGTTCTTTTTCCGTTCGATCATTCATTTCACCACCCCTTTTCGCAAAATTCGCCGCCGCGGCAAGGTTACTTTGCGCCGGCAGGCGGAAAATAACCCGGCGCCGGATTTCTAAAATGCGGCGGGTTTGGCATGGAGAAAACTGCAAGGGCCGCAGAAGGCGAAAAAAAGCGGACGCCGCAGACCAAAGTCTGCGGCGTCCGGCATATTTTGTCAAAAAACGCGGCGGGCGGTCCCGTCAGGGGCACTCCATTCCCATGGACCGCCGCTGTCAGCGGTCGCCGCTGAAGATCTTCAGGATGTCATTGAAGGAGTCGTCCTCGGCGCTGGGCTCCGAGGGCTGCTCCATCATGCGGTCGAAGGCGGACTTCTTGTCCCCGCCCGCCGCGGTCCCGGCGGCAGTGGAGGAAGCGCCGGCAGGCCCGGTCTTTTCGTTGAGGCCGGTGGCGATGACCGTGACCCGGATCTCGTCCTCCATGGTCTCGTCGAAGGTGGCGCCGAAGATGGTGATGGCGTCGGGGTCCACCATGGACTGGACCAGGGAAGCGGCCTGCTCCACCTCCTCCATGTCGATATCCATGGAGCCGGTGATGTTGATGAGGATGCCCCGGGCGCCGTTGATGGAGGTCTCCAGCAGGGGACTGGTGACGGCCATGCGGGCGGCCTCCTCGGCCTTGCCCTTGCCGGCGGCGCGGCCCACACCCATGTGGGCCAGACCGGCGTCCTTCATGATGGCGGTCACGTCGGCGAAGTCCAGGTTGATGAAGCCCGTCTCCTTGATGAGGTCGGAGATGGACTGCACCGCCTGCTTCAGTACGTCGTCGGCGATCTCGAAGGCGTTGGCGAAGGTGATCTTCTGATCGGTGGCGTGCTTCAGCCGGTCGTTGGGGATAATGACCAGAGAATCCACCTTTTCCCGCAGCTCGCTGATGCCGGCCTCCGCCTGCTTCATCCTGCGCTTTCCCTCGAAGGCGAAGGGCTTGGTGACCACGCCCACGGTGAGGATGCCCTGCTCCTTGGCGGCCTCGGCCACGATGGGGGCCGCGCCGGTGCCGGTGCCGCCGCCCATGCCCGCGGTGATGAACACCATGTCCGTGTCCTCCAGGGCCTTGGCGATCTGGTTGCGGCTCTCCTCGGCGGACTTGCGGCCCACCTCGGGATCGGAACCCGCGCCCTGCCCGTGGGTCAGCTTCTCGCCGATCTGGATCTTATACCCGGCGCTGGACACGTTCAGCGCCTGCTTGTCCGTATTGACCGCCACAAAGTCCACCCCGTTGACGCCGGAGCGCACCATGCGGTTGACCACGTTATTGCCGCCGCCGCCGACGCCGATGA
>CATZRD010000028.1 GCA_958423465.1 uncultured Oscillospiraceae bacterium
TCTGCTCCTTATCCACGCCGTAGGCGAGGGCGGCAGCGGTCGGCTCGTTGATGATGCGCTTGACCTCCAGACCGGCGATCTTGCCGGCGTCCTTGGTGGCCTGGCGCTGGGAGTCGGTGAAGTAGGCGGGGACGGTGATGACGGCCTCGGTGACGGGGGAGCCCAGATAGGCCTCGGCGTCGCCCTTCAGCTTCTGCAGGATCATGGCGCTGATCTCCTGGGGGGTGTAGCCCTTCCCATCCACCGTGACCCGGTGGTCGGTGCCCATCTCGCGCTTGATGGAGGAGATGGTGCGGTCAGGATTGGTGATGGCCTGGCGCTTGGCCACCTGGCCCACCATGCGCTCGCCGGTCTTGGAGAAGGCCACCACGGACGGGGTGGTGCGGGCGCCCTCGGCGTTGGCGATGACGACGGCCTCGCCGCCCTCCATGACGGCTACGCAGCTATTGGTCGTACCCAGATCGATACCGATAACTTTAGACATAATGATTGCCTCCTGTATATAGAAAATTGTTTTTTACTTTCTGTTGTCGAAATACAGCGCTTTGCGTCCCTCGCTGCGGTCCATCCGCGCTGTTCGCGGCGGCTCGGCGCTTAATTGTCACGCCTCGCCTGCTCACGACGCGCGGCTCGGCGCTTAATTGGCCACCTGGACGGCGGCGAAGCGGATGACCCGGTCCCCCATGAGGAAGCCCTTCTGGAACACCTGGGTCACTACGCTCTCCCCCAGGCTCTCGTCATCCACGTGCATGACGGCGTTGTGCTTGGCGGGATCAAAGGTCTGGCCCGCCGGGTCCTCGATGGTGACGCCCATTTTTTCCAGCACGCCGGTCAGCTGGTGGAAGATCATGGTCATGCCCTTCTTATGGACGTTGTCCTCGTCTCCCGTCTGGCTCACCGCCCGCTCCAGGTTGTCATAGACCTCCAGGAACCTGGAAATGGTGTCCGCCTTGGCGTCCTGATAGACGGTCTCCTTTTCCTTGGTGGTCCGCTTGCGGTAGTTGTCGTACTCCGCCGCCAGCCGCAGATGCTGATCGTTGAGGGCGGCCAGCTGAGCGGCCAGGCCCTCCATCTTCTCCATCTGCTCCCTGGTAACGGTAAAGGTCTCCGCCGCGTCCTCCTGACGGTACTCCTCCGTCACCTCCTGAGGAGCGGCGCTCTCCTTTTCTTCAGCGGGAGCCGGGTTCTCTTTCTTGCTCACGGTGTATCCTCCTTGGGAGGCAGCTGGTTCTTGCCTCCAAACATTTTTGTCAGGCTCTCGGCAAAATAGCTCAGCCGGGCGGCCACGGCGGCGTAGTCCATCCGGGTGGGCCCCACCACGCCGATGAGGCCCCGCATGTTGTCGCCGATGTCATAGCTGGCCACCACCACGCTGGCGTCCCGCAGGGCCTCGTTCACATTTTCCGGCCCGATGAGGATCTGCATGGGGGTGTTGGCGTCCAGCACCGGCAGATCGTCCCGCTGATCGGTGAGCAGGCTCATCAGATCGTTGGCCCGGGCGGGGTCCTGGAACTCCGGCTGGCGCAGGAGCTGGGACTGGCCGGTGGTGAACACCTGGCTCTTCTGTCCGGCGTCCAGCACCGCGGCGGCGTACTCCACCGCCTGGCTCAGGGGCATGAACAGCTCTCCCGTCAGCTGGCCCGTCAGGGCCATCAGCTTCTCCCCCAGCTCCTCCGGCCCCAGGCCGGTGAAATGGGTGTTCAGCAGATTGGCCAGAGCCGGCAGCGTCTCGCCGCTTACCGGCAGCTGGGTGCGCAGCACCTGGCTTTTCACCCGGCTGTCGTCGGTCATTACCACAGCGATGAAGCTGGCCTCGTCCACCGGCAGCAGATCGTACCGCCGCACCGTGATCCGGGTCTTTCCCGCCGCCACGGCGTAGGCCGGATAGCTGACGATGGAGGACACCATCTGGCCCGCCTGGGCGATCACTGTGTCCAGCTCCTGCATTTTCCCCGCCAGGGCGGCGTTGATGGCCTCCGCCTCCTGCTGGGGCACGCTCTTGCGCTCCATCAGCTCGTTGACGTACAGCCGGTAGCCCTTGGGGGAGGGGACCCGCCCGGCGGAGGTGTGGGGCTGCTCCAGATAGCCCATCTCTACCAGGTCGCTGAGCTCGTTGCGGATGGTGGCGGAGCTGACCTTGCCGCCCATGGCCTGGGCGATGTACTTGGAGCCCACCGGCTCCGCCGCGTCGATATAGCGCTCGGTGACTACCTTCAGTATTTGCTTTTTCCGGTCCGTCAATTCCATAGGGCGCTCCTTTAGCACTCCTTTCCCCTGAGTGCTAAAGGCAGTGTATCACCATTGGAAGCGGTTGTCAAGCCGCCCATGCCTCTCCAATTGGAAACAATTTGTGAACGGTCCGGATTTGCGGGAATTTCCGCCGGAGACGCTCTCCGCCCGGCGGCCTCGAAAAAATAGATAGACCCGGACAGCGCTTGCACACTGTCCGGGTCTATCTAACGATTAGGAGGATTGGATGAAAAGAAGTTACTGTCTCTTGCAAGTATGATGATACCCAAGGAATGTTACAAAAGGAAGCGTCAAATGTTACAGAAGTATAAAATCTCGCTGTTCATCCAAAAAATTTTCACGTTACTCCCCGCCCGCCGCCACCGGGGCCACCTTGCCGGTGGCGTGGATATCCACGATCAGCTTCCGGGGGCACTTGGTGACGCAGATGCCGCAGGAGGTACACTTGTCGTAGTCGATGACCGCCACGTTCTTATTCACGGTGATGGCGCCGCTGGGGCAGTTCTTCTCGCACAGCTTGCAGCCGATGCAGCTGATGGCGCAGTGGGTCTTGGCCAAGGCGCCCTTCTCCTTATTGGCGCAGGGGATCACAATATCCACCGCATAGGGTCTGGTAACGATGACCTTCTTGGGGCAGGCGGCAATGCACTGCTTGCAGCAGGTACACTTGTCCGGGTCCACCTCCGCCACGCCGTGCTCGTTGATGTGAATGGCGTCGAACTTGCAGGCCGCAACGCAGCTGCCCAGGCCCAGACAGCCGAAGGCGCAGTCCAGAGGACCGTTGCCGGACACCTTCATAGCGGCCACGCAGTCGGAAAGACCCACATATTTTTCAAACTTGTGGCCCGCCCGGTCGCCGCCGGAGCAGCGGACAAAAGCCACCCGGCGCTCCACGCTCTTGACCTCCACCCCCATGACGGCGGCGATACGGGCGGTGCGTTCGCCGGTGTTGCTGGGGCAGGCGTTGACGGGGGCCTTGCCCTCCAGGATGGCCTTGGCGCAGGCGGCGCAGCCGGCATAGCCGCAGCCGCCGCAGTTGGCCCCGGGGAGGGCGTCCTGGATCTCCGCCAGGCGGGGATCGGTCTTGACCTCGAACACCTTGGAAGCGACGGCCAGCACCAGGCCGAAAACGCCGCCCAGAACCCCCAGCACCAGCAGGGCGTATACAATGTTCATCATCGTCTCATCCCTCCTCTCACCAGACCTGCAAGCCGCTGAAGCCCATAAAGCTCAGGGCCATGAGGCCGGCGGTGATGAGGGCGATAGGGAAGCCCTCGAAGGATTTGGGCGGCTGGGCGAAGGTCAGCCGCTCCCGGATGCTGGCGAAGAGCACGATGGCCAGCAGGAAACCCACGCCGCCGGTGACGCCGTAGACCACGGACTCGATGAAGGTGTAGTGCTCCTGGACGTTCAGCAGCACCACGCCCAGCACCGCGCAGTTGGTGGTGATCAGGGGCAGGTACACGCCCAGCGCCTCGTACAGGGTGGGAATGGATTTTTTCAGGAACATCTCCACGAACTGGACCAGCGCGGCGATGACCAGGATGAAGGCCACCGTTTTCATGTACGTCAGATCCAGTTTCTCCAGCAGCAGGTTCACCGGATAGCACAGGGCGGAGGCCAGGCCCATGACGAAGATCACGGCGAAGCCCATGCCCACGGCGGTGTCCATCTTCTTGCTGACGCCCATAAAGGGGCAGATGCCCAAAAACTGCACCAGAATAAAGTTGTTCACCAGAATCGCCCCCAGGGCGATGGACAGCAGTTTCGTCACATCCATGGTCATTTACCTCCCTTGGCCTTGCTTCTGGCCCACTGCATCAGGGCGATGAGGCAGCCCAGAGTCAGGAAGCCGCCCACCGGCTGGGCCATCAGCACGGCGGCGTACCGGCCAGGGTACACGGGCATCCCCGCCAGGGTGCCGCTGCCCAAAACCTCCCGGATGGCGCTCATCACCAGCAGCACCGCGGTGTAGCCCAGGCCCTGGCACACGCCGTCCGCCGCGGAGGCCAGCACGCCGTGCTTGGAGGCGAAGGACTCCGCCCGGGCCAGGATGATGCAGTTGACCACGATCAGGGGGATGAACACCCCCAGGCTCTCGGCGATGTCGGGGAAATACGCCTGGAGCAGCAGGTCCACCATGGTGACGAAGCCCGCGATGACCACGATGTACGCGGCAATGCGGATCTGGTCGGGGATCACCTTCCGCAGCAGGGAGATGACGATATTGGAACAGGTCAGGATGATAAGGACGCTGAAGCCCATGCCCAGGCCGTTGGCCACCGTGGTGGTGATGGCCAGGGTAGAGCACATGCCCAAAAGCTGCACCAGCACCGGGTTGTCGGTGACGAGGCCCTGCTTCAGCTGTTTTCCGAAATTCATCGCTTAGTTCCCTCCTTTCTGCTGCGCGGCGGCCGCGGCGGCCAGGGCCGCGTTGACGCCCGCGGCCACGCCCTTGGAGCTGACGGTGGCGCCGGATACGCCGTCGAACCGGTTGGCCCCGGAATTGACGGTGATCTCGCCATCGGCGTGGGACATGCCGGTGAACCGGTCCAGGACGGACTGGTCCCCCACCACCCTGCTTCCGATATTGGCGGTCTCGCTCTGCTTGGTGACGGCCACGCCGGTGACCGTCCCGTCCATGTCCACGCCCACCATCATGCCGATGGCCCCGCCGAAGCCGCTGGAGGACACCTGAACCACATAACCCGCCTGGGATCCGCCGGAGACCGCCCGGTACAGGGCCGTTACCTTCTCCGCCTGAAACCCCTCCACCGGCTCATAGCTGTCGGCGGGCATCACCTGGGCCATGGCGGCGGCATCCTTCTCCGCCTGCATCCGGTCGATGATGGGCTTTGTGACGTAGTTCACCGCCCCCAGCAGCAGGGCCACTACCAGACAGATCCCCAGCAGCGTGCCGGCCAGCCTGCTCACGAATTTGGGGTCCAGAGACAGCTTTTGCTTCTCCGCGGACTTCGCCGCGGCGGTTGTACCGCTCATTTGGACGCCGCCTCCTTCTTCTCCTCCTTGGCCTTTTGGGCCCGGGGCTTCTTCTCCACGCCGAAGCGGGAGGGGTGGACGTTCTTGTCGATGAGCCACACCGTCAGGTTCATCACCAGGATGGCGTAGCAGACGCCCTCGTTATAGGCGCCGAAATACCGGATAAACACGGTGATCAGGCCGCAGCCCACGCCGAAGATCGCCTGGCCCCGGCGGCTGATGGGGGAGGTGACATAGTCGGTGGCCATAAAGAAGGCTCCCAGCATCAGGCCGCCCCCCAGCAGGTTGTAGAGCATCCAGGTCATGGGATCGTTGCCCCGGGGGAAGAGGAAGGTGAGCACCGCCACGGTGCCGATGTAGCTGACGGGGATATACCAGGTAATGACCTTGCGGAAGATCAGCCACACGCCCCCCAGGATCAGCAGCAGGGCGCTGACCTCCCCGACAGACCCGCCGATGAGGCCCACCAGCATATCCTTCAGGCTGTAATACTGCTCCAGGCCCGCCAGGTCGTTCTCCGCCAGAAAGGCCATGGGGGTGGGACCGGTGACTACGTCCGCGGCCGGTCCCCACAGGGGCGCCAGCGCGCCGGCGCCGGCCCGGGCCCGGGGCACCACCCAGCTGCTCATTTCCCCGGCCCAGGACATCATGAAGGCCCGGGCCGCCAGAGCCGGATTCAGGAAGTTTTTGCCCACGCCGCCGAACAGCTGCTTGACCACCACGATGGCGAAGAAGTCGCCGATGAGGAGCACCCAGTAGGGCACGGTCACCGGGCAGACAAAGGCGATGAGCACCCCCGTCACCGCGGCGCTGAGATCCCCCACGGTGTTGTTCTTCTTCATCATGGCCCGGTAGGCCCACTCAAAGAAGCAGCAGCCCGCCATGGAGACGGCGGCGGCACTCAGCGCCCGCCAGCCGAAGTTGTACACGGCGAAGCACAGCGCCGGGACCAGCGCCAGCAGCACCTCCCCCATGATGTGGCCCGTACCGGCCTTGCTGCGGATGTGGGGGGAGGACGATCCGATGAGATTCAGTTCCTTGTAATCCATGGTCAGGCCTCCTTTTTCGCCTCGGCGGCCTTAGCCGCCTTTTCCGCCGCGGCCTTGGCGGCGGAGCGGGCGTTATTGATCTTCTGCTTGCCCGCCCGGAAGGTCTGGACCAGATGGAGCCGCCCGGGACAGATGTAGGTGCAGGCCCCGCACTCGATGCAGTCCAGCACGTTGGCGCTCTCCAGCTCCTGGAGCATCCCGGCGCGCTCATACTGGTACATGAACACCGGCTGCAGGTGCATGGGGCAGACGCTGACGCACTTGCCGCAGCGGATGCAGGCGGGGTGCTCCACCGTCCGCTCCTCGTCCTCGCAGAAGGCCAGGATGGCGTTGGTGCCCTTGCCGATGGGGGCGGACATATCGTACTGGGCGTGGCCCATCATGGGGCCGCCCATGAGGATCTTGAAGGTGCTCTTCTTCACCCCGCCGCAGGCGTCCAGCAGCTCGCTGATGGGCGTTCCGATGGGGCACAGCAGGTTCTTCGGCTCCTTGACGCCGGAGCCGGACACCGTGACCACCCGGTGGGTCACCGGCGCGCCGGTAGTCACCGCCCGGTAGATGGCGGCGGTGGTGACCACGTTGAACACCGCGCAGCCGATGGCGGCGGGCAGACCGCCGGGGGGCACCTGCCGCCCGGTGATGGACTGGCATAGCTGCTTCTCCGCGCCCTGGGGGTAGCGGGTGTGCATCACATCCACCACCACGGGGGCCTTGGCCTGTTCGATCTTCATTTTCAGCAGCTCGGCGGCGTTGGCCTTGTTCTCCTCCACGCCGATGTGGACCCGGTCCACGCCGAAGGCCCGGGCCAGGATCGCCGCGCCGCCGATGACCTCCTCCGGATACTCCAGCAGGAAGCGGTGGTCGCTGGTGATGTACGGCTCGCACTCGCTGGCGTTGATGATAACGGTGTCCACCTTGCCCAGGCCGGAGCTGATCTTCACATGGGTGGGGAACGTCGCGCCGCCCATACCCACGATCCCGGCGTTTTTCACCAGCTCCACCAGGCCCTCCGCCGTCAGGTCCCCGGGGTTCTCCACCCCCTTCAGGTCCGGACAGGGGGTGTCCTCAAAGTCGTTTTCGATGACCACGCTCATCACCGGCACGCCGCTGAAGTGGATCCTGGGCTCCACCGCCGCCACCCTGCCGGAGATGCTGGCGTGGACGGGCGCGGACACAAAGGCCGTCGCCTCCCCGATCTTCTGTCCCACCGTCACATGGTCCCCCACCGCCACGCATGGCTGGCAGGGCGCGCCGATATGCAGGGACATGGGGATGACCACCTGGGCGGGAGGCGGCAGCGGCTCGATGGGCTTTTTATTGGTGGCGGCCTTTTTATCCTGGGGATGGATGCCGCCAAAGAACGATTGCGCCATATCCTTCACCTCGTTTGACTGCGGACGCCCCCGTCCGCGCGTGATAGATGTACCGGCTTTCATCATACTCTTATCTTCTTCTGCTGTCCAGTGGAATCTTCCTCTTTTTTTGATTTTTCTCAACAATATCCAGCTTATAACCGGTTTTGTTTGTTAATTGACTAACGAAACTCCGGTTTATCTCCGCTTGCGCCGCCGGCTTTTTTCTGGTATGCTGTTATATGTATGATTTCGTTTTCCCGAAAATCTCACGATCGGAGGACAATTTTATGCTGGATCGAAAAGAGATCAAGCTGCAATCCAAGTCCATTCTTCGCGCCGCCCGGGTCAACCCCCTGCTGATGACCGCCATCCTTCTGGTCATCCAGTATGTGCTGAACAAGGTCGTCACCTTCGTGCAGTACGGCTCCTTCTCCAACTGGGCCATGGACTACCGTCTGCTTCAGGCCATGGCCGCCGGAGATCTGGACGCCTACTCCGCCCTGCTGGACTCCATTCCCCGGCTCACGCCGTCCGGCACGTTTCTGTCCGTTCTGGTGAGTCTGGCAATGCTGCTTCTGTCCGCCGGGTACTCCATCTACTGCATGGGCATCCGGCAGGGACTGGAAATGCCCTACAGCACCCTGCTGGACGGGCTGGGCGCGGCGGGAAAGCTCATCTGGTGCTCCATCCTCATGTACGTCAAGGTGGCCCTCTGGTCCATGCTGTTCTTCTTCCCCGGCGTGGTGGCGGCCTACCGCTACCGCTTCGCCATCTACAATCTGCTCACCGACAGCTCCCTCACCGCCTCCCAGGCCATCCGCCTGAGCTGTGAGCAGACCCGGGGCGTCAAGGGCCAGCTCTTCGTTCTGGATCTCAGCTTCCTGGGCTGGACCATCCTGTCCAGCCTGACTCTGGGGATCCTGAACATCTGGCTGACGCCCTATGTGACGCTGTGCGACCTGGCCTATTTCGAGGACTCCCAGCAGCGTCTGGGCCGCAGCCCCTACGGCGGCGGCCAGGACGCCGTCCCCCCTCCCACGTGGGATCTGTGACCGGATCGGAAGCATCGCAAAATGCCCGCCGCGAAAAAACGCGGCGGGCATTTTATAGGCTCTCACTTTTTCCCGTCCAGATGACCCAGGCACTGGAGCAGCACCAGCTGGTCCGCCAGCTGGTCCCGATAGCGGTCGTAGCCCTCCCAGAGGACCATGGGGGCGTTGGACCAGTAGGCGTACAGGGTCCAGCCGTCCTCCTCCGCGCCTCCCGCCCGCCGGAACAGCCGGTGGAACAGGTCGTGGAGGGTGTCCGTCAGCTCCCGGTCGCTTTCCGGGTCCGCCGCCAGAGCGGCCAGACGCTCCTCCAGGTCCCCGGGGATGCCCTCCAGCGCGCCCTCTGCCCGGGCGATAAAGGCGGGCAGCTCCGGCAGAGAGGCCAGCTCCTCCCGGCTCCTGATCAGCTTTTTCTCCTCCTCCGCCCAGTACAGCAGCACCTCGAAGCCGTGGCGGAGCCGGTCCCTGGTGTGCTCCAGATCCTCCCCGGTGTTCCGCCAGTCCGGCTCGAAGTCCACTCTGCCGTCGTTGGTGATGGAGATCTCCCGGACGCGGCCCAGGCTGTCCGCGTCCACCATGCACAGGAAGGCGTAGCTGTCAGGCCGCCCGTCCCCGATGAGGAGGCACCGCTTGCCGCTGCGCCAGTAGAGGGGCTCCGCCCCGGTGTGCTCCACGCCGGTGACAGTCCCGGGAGTGACGGACCAGAGCTCCGCCTCATGCAGCTGCTCCCCCACGGCGTCCAGCAGCGCCAGGGCGTTGTCCAGCCCCTCCTGGCGGTTGTCCATGAAGGTGACGGCGCAGTCGCTGCGAAGAGCCCCCCGCAGCCGTTGGACCCCGCCATTGCGGAGGAAGTAGGTCAGCAGCTCCAGGGCGTGCTCCTCGCTGTACACCGCCCCGGCGGCGTACTCGCCGATGGCCGCGTCCCCGGAGAGGGTGCACAGGGCGGAGACGATGGCCCCTGCCCGCACGTTGTTCTTCTGGTCCTCCGCCACCATGTCAAAGGGGTGGCACAGCTCCACGTCCCCGAACCGGGTGGCGACGGTGACGCTCAAAAACTTGGTCAGCGGCTCCATGCCCAGGTAGGTCTCCCCCACATGGGCGTCCTTCACCACGCCCCGCAGCAGCACCGCGTCCGGCTCCAGGGCGGGGCAGTCCGGTCCCCTGCGGGGAGCGCCGCCGTTATGGGCCGCGTCCCAGGCGTCCACGCCGGCCCACTGGCCCGCCTCATAGAGTCCGCCCTCCTCCAGGACCAGATTCTCAAAGGGCGGTTTTTTCTTCTGGGCGGCGGCGTAGGCCCCCTCGTCGGTAAAATACTCCACCCACCGGGGGAAGGCCGCCATGTTCAGCCGCACCGGCTCCCGGCCCACCCAGGTGAGCACGTCGGCGTTCACCACAGAGATGGGGATGGTGGTCACCTCCCCGCTGTACTCCCCGGTGCGGCGGCTCTCCGTCCGCTCCACCCACCGCTGGAGGGGATCGCAGCGGTAGACGGCGGGGTCGTCCTCCCCGCCCAGGGGCGGCCGCTCCCCCTCCACCAGCCGGGGGCACATGGCGGGCTCGAACTCCCAGACGCAGTGGGACACAGCGTGGGTGTCCATGCCCAGCAGCAGCTCCTCCCCGGTGGCGGGGTCCGGCATGGTACGGACGCTGACCACCGCGTCCCCCACGTAGAGCCGGTAGTAGTCCCCCCGCCAGCCCCGGACGCGCTGGCCCTCGGCCATGGCCAGGGAGCACAGGCGGAAGGCGTCCTCCCCCCTGGCCACCAGGTCGGACAGGCCGAAATTCTCAAACCGGGCCGCCATATCAAACCTCGTAGTCCACGGCTACCCGGTCCAGCCGGATGGCCTTGCACAGGGAGGACACCGCCACATGGCGGGGGTCGGTCTTATAGGTCTCCAGATCCGCCAGAGAGTCAAAGGCGGACACCAGCACCGCGTCGTAGTTGCCGTCCACGCAGTTGACGCCCACCTCCTGCTCCCTGATCTGGGGGATGACGCCGAAGAGGCCCCGCAGGCCGGTGATGAACGCCATCATTTCCTTCTCCGTGCCGGGCTTGAATTTCCACATGACGATGTGCTTGATCATGACGATCTCTCCTTTTGCTGATAAAAGTATATGGGGGCAATTTCTTGCCCCCATTATACCCAGAGCGCCGGTAAAAATCAACCGACAACTTTCCGCCCCTCGCTGTAAACCGCCCGGATATCCCGGCGGGTCATCAGATAGACGGCCCGCTCGAACCGCTCCGCCAGGCTCAGGGGCCGGGTAGGCTCCGGAAAGGCGCTCTCGTCCACCACCATAGCGTGAAGGGGCCGGCCAGCCTCCAGCCCCCGGCCGCCGCCCAGAACGCCGTGGCCCGCGGCGGAGCCCAGATAAAACGCCTCCGGCACTGTGAGGAAGGGCGCGCCGGTCTGGATCTGCTGGAGCTTGGAGGCCCGGATGGACATGACCACCACCCGGTTCATCTCCAGCTGGTCGCCGCCGGCGATGTCGCTGCCCAGGGCCACGCTGACCCCCCGGTCCAGAAGCTGCCGCACGGGGGCGGTGCCGCTGCACAGGTTCACGTTGGAGGCGGCGCAGTGGACCGCCGTGACGCCGTGGGCGGCCATGGCCGCCTGCTCCCGCTCATCGCTGTGGACGCAGTGGGCCATCAGGGTCCCTGGCTTCCACAGGCCGTATTTCTCATAGGTCTCCCAGTAGCGCTCGCAGTCCGGGTGCAGCTCCCGCACCCAGGCAATCTCCCCGCCGTTCTCCGACAGGTGGGACTGCACCGGCAGGCCCCGTTCCGCCGCCAGACGGCCCAGCCAGGCCATCAGCTCGTCGGTGCAGGCGGGGGTGAACCGGGGCGTCAGCATGGGCTTCACATGCTCCCATTTGCAGCCGTCCAGCCACCGCAGGGTCTCCGCCATGGACTGCTCCGTGGTCTCCTGGGCCACGCCGGCGTTGCGGTCCATGTTTACCTTGCCTACGAAGCCCGTGACTCCCGCCCGCTCCAGCTCCTCCATCAGCACCCAGGTGGCCTCCGTGTGCCGGGAGGAGAACATGGCCACCCGGGTGGTACCGCCCCGGATCAGCTCCCGGGCCAGCTGGCGGTACACCCGCCGGGCGTAGTCCGCGTCCGCAAACCGCTCCTCCGTGCGGAAGGTATAGGCGTTGAGCCAGTCCAGCAGCGGCAGGTCCATGCCCATGCCCAGCATGGGGTACTGGGGAGCGTGGAGGTGGAGGTCCGCGAAGGAGGGCAGAATCAGATTCTGGCCGTAGTCCTCCTCCGGCGCCTGCCGCCAGTCCTCCGGCAGTTCTTCCCAGACCCCCCGGACGACGCCGTTCTCCAGGCCCAGCCAGCCCCGCTCCACCGTCTCCAGCTTTCCCATGGACGGCGTATGGATGATGTTTCCCCGCAGAATCTTCCTCATGACGTACCTCCCTTTCCGGACCCGGCGGTCCAGCGCCGCGGCCCCCGCCCAGGCGGGAGCCTCCCTTCCTGCAATAGAAAAAAGGATGCCCCGGCGGCCAGTCCTCATGGACCGGCCCGGAACACCCATAGCGGGGCTGGAACGGAGCCCCGTAGAAACTTTCGTACCATCCCTACGAAACTATATGAGCAAATCTCTTTTTCTATGTGCAGTATACCAAATTTTTTGGCCCATGGCAAGAGGTTTTCCGGCGATCGCCCATAAATCCTTGAAATTTTTCCGTTTCCGTGTATACTGGCAGTAAGAAACAAAGGAGGACGCCCCATGAAACTGATGATCGCCTCGGACCTCCACGGGTCCGCCTATTTTACCCGGAAGCTGATGGAACGCTATGACCGGGAGCGGCCGGACAAGCTGCTGCTGCTGGGGGACCTGCTCTATCACGGCCCCCGCAACGCCCTGCCCCAGGACTACAGCTGTCCCGACGTGGCCTCCCAGCTCAACGCCGTCAAGGACCGCATCGTGGCCGTCCGGGGCAACTGCGACTGCGAGGTGGACCAGATGGTGCTGGAGTTCCCCATGATGGGGGACTACGCCCTGCTGGAGATCAACGGCCTCAGCCTCTACGCCACCCACGGCCATATGTGGAGCGAGGCCTGCCCCCCCAGTCTGGCCCCCGGCTATATCCTCCTCACCGGCCATACCCATGTGCCGGCCTGCGTCCCCCACGGGACCTACACCTATCTCAATCCCGGCTCCGTCTCCATCCCCAAGGGCGGCAGCGTGTGCGGCTACCTGATGCTGGAGGACCGGACCTTCACCTGGAAGGACCTGGAGGGCCAGAGCTGCAAAACCTATACCGCCTGAGAATCCTCGCGGCGTTTCGCCGCCGGGAAGCGGCGAAGGCGAACTAGCATGGAGTTTTTTGCGGAGCTTTGCCCCGCAAAAAACTCCATGCACGAAGCGCGGGTCGATCCCTGCCCCCGGCGGGGTGAGGCGCGAAGCGGAGTGGATTCAGGAAAGAGGGGCTTTCCCTGCGGAGAAGCCCCTCTTTCCTGATAATTTTACTGATAGTGCCGCACCACGGCGGACACCTTGCCCAAAATCTGGGCCCCGTCCCCGTCGATGGGCTGATAGGCGTCATTTTCCGGCATGAGCCACACATGGCCGTCCCGCCGGTCCAGCCGCTTTACCGTGGCCTCGTCCCCCAAAAGGGCCACCACGATCTCGCCGTTCACGGCGGTCTGCTGGCGGCGGACCACCACCAGGTCGTCGGGCAGGATGCCGGCCTTCAGCATGGACTCGCCCCGGACCCGCAGGGCGAAAAACTCATCCTCCCGCCCGCCGCAGTCGAAGGTCAGATAGTCCTCCACGCACTCCTGGGCCAGGATGGGCGTACCGGCGGCCACGCGGCCCACCACGGGAATCCGGTCCTTCTCCCTGGGCTGGGTCAGCACGATGGCCCGGCCTTTGAAGTCCCCCTTTTCGATCAGGCCCTGTTCCTGGAGCCGCTTCAGGTGGAAGTGTACCGTGGAGGGGGACTTCAGCCCCACCGCCTGGCAGATCTCCCGCACGGAGGGGGCGTACCCCTGCCGGGGGATCACCTCCTGAAGATATTCATAGATCCGCTCTGTCATCTGGGTCTTTTTCGGCATATGTCGGCCCTCCATCCTCCGCTGCCGCCGCCCACGCGGCGGGCTTTGCTCTGCTATTACGGCGAGTATACCACATTCCGCCGCTAATTGCAACGTCTGTTCCCCTATTTTTTCAGAAAATATGTCTGCAAATTTTCCCCGCCCCCTTGAAATCCGTCCAAGGGTATGGTATGATAGGGACCTATGTAATGGAGTATTTTGCGCTCCGGCGCATTTCCATCGATTTTTGGGAGGTTGACACAATGGAAGTTCTGAAGCTGATCGTGACCATTTTGCAGGTGCTGTGCGGCCTGGCCGTGATTCTGGCGGTGCTGTTCCAGTCCGGCAAGAGCGCCGGCCTCTCCGGCGCCATCGGCGGCGTGGCGGACACCTTTATGTCCAAGGGCAAGGCCCGCACCTTTGACGCAAAGCTGGCCAAGGCCACCAAGTGGATCGGCGCGGTGTTTCTGCTGCTGACCCTGGTGCTGCTCATCATCGGCTGAGGGCAGTTTCCCCTCAGGAAAAAGAGGACCGTCCGGTATTCGCCGGGCGGTCCTCTTTTTCCTGAGGGGCTTTCTATGCCAGCTCCTTGATCCGCGTGGGACTGCGGTAGAGAACGCCGGGCTGGGGCGTTACGCCCTGGATCCGGAACAGCTCCTCCAGAGTCACGAACACATAGCCCCGGGCCGTCAGCCGGTCGATGATCTCCAGGGCCGCGTCCACGCTGGAGGGGTAAAAATCGTGGAGCAGGATCACGTCCCCCGGCTCAGCCGAGGCCGTCACCCGGTCCGCCACCTGTTTCGCGTCCAGCAGCTTCCAGTCCTCCGGGTCCACCGTCCAGTAGATCATGGGCGTCCTGACCAGCTTCGCCTGTTTGCCGCTGATGAGGCCGTAGGGGGGCCGCAGCCAGTAGCTGCCCTCCCCCGCCGCCTCCCGGATCAGGGTCTCCGACTTGTGGATCTCCTCCAGAATGGTGTCCTCCGACGCGGTTTTCAGCCGCACATGGCTGTAGGTATGGTTTCCGATCTGGTGGCCCTCCGCCTTCATGCGGCGCAGCAGGTCCTGATTGCCGGGGATCTGCTCCCCGATCACAAAGAAGGTAGCGGCGGCTCCCCGCTCCAGCAGGCCGTCCAGCAGCAGGGTCGTGGTGTCCCGCCGGGGGCCGTCGTCGAAGGTGATGGCCACATACTTTCGCTCCTCTGTCCAGTCCTCCTCCGCCCCTGCCGGGATCTCCGCCCCAGCGGCGGCGTCGGCGGCGGGCTGGTCCGGCGGCCCTGCGCAGCCTGTCAGCAGCGCCGCCGTCAGCAGCCAGCAGATCCATCCTCGCTTTTTCATCCCATCACCCTTTTTCAGTATGCTTCCGGGGAACAGGGCTAGTATGTCCCGGGAAGCAGATCCCACGCGAAAACGTGAAAAAAACCGGCAGCCAATAACTGGCTGCCGGTCACGCTGACAGGTACCGATCAAAATATGGAAAAGAACGCGGCGAGGATACTGATGAGTACGTTGAGCAGAATGATGCCCGCCACCACGTACACCACCCACTTGGCGGCGGTGGACTGGGTATTCTCCCTGCCGCGGCCGCTCTGGCCGCCGGCGGCGGGACGCCGGGCCGGCTGCGGGGGACGCTGGGCCCCGCCCTTCCCTGTCTGGCTCCGCCAGTCCAGGCCCACCCGGCGGCGCTGGGCCTTCTCCCGATGGACCTCCCGGTGGACGAAGGAGTCCTCATGGTTGCTCTCGTTGACGCCGTCCACCCGGACCACGTTGCCGTGGGCATCCTCCCGCCAGCGGTGCTGAGGCTGATTATAGGCCCCGCACTTGGGGCAGAAATCGTCCTTCTGATCGTCGTACCGCTTTCCGCAGTTCTCGCAAACTATGCTTGCCATCTTCCTTCTCCTTTCCCATCACAAACACGACCGTTACGCTGATTATACTATATGCCGGGCCGTTTGAAAAGAGGCGGAGCGCATTTTGTCGGGGAAACAGGAAAAAGCCCTTTCGTATGTGTAGTACTCCCACACACGAAAGGGCTTTTTGTCGGGTGAGCCGGTCTGTGCTTACACCAGCTCGATCATTGCGGTTTCCGCGGCGTCGCCCCGGCGGACGCCGGTGCGGGTGATGCGGGTATAGCCGCCGTTGCGCTCCGCGTAATTGGGGGCGATCTCCTTGAAGATCTTCTTCACCACGTCCTCCCGGGTGATGAAGGCCATGGCCTGGCGGTAAGCGGCCAGGTCGCCCTTCTTACCCAGGGTGATCATTTTCTCAGCCAGAGGACGGATCTCCTTGCAGCGGGTAACGGTGGTCTCCATCTTGCCGTTATCCAGGAAATCGGTCACCTGCTGACGGAGCATCGCTCTGCGCTGGTCGGTAGTCTTACCGAGCTTACGAGTTCCGGGCATTGTAGGTTAACCTCCTGTTTCAGTTTCCGCTGTCCGGCGGGGGATCGGCCGATCTCCGCCGGCGGCAGCGAAAGGTAAAGTTCATTTTGCCTGCGCGCGCAGGTCAGGTGTTCTCTTCGTCGGCCAGGGACAGCCCCATCATGGCCAGCTTGTTGATGACCTCCTCCAGGCTCTTCCGGCCCAGATTCCGCACCTTCATCATCTCATCCTCGGTCTTGGAGATCAGATCCTCCACCGTGTTGATATTGGCCCGCTTCAGGCAGTTGAAGCTGCGCACGGAGAGATCCAGCTCCTCGATGGTCAGCTCCAGCACCTTGTCCCGCTGGGTCTCCGCCTTCTCCACCACGGTGGAGCGGCTGCCCACGGTGTCGCTCAGGTCCGTAAACAGCGTGAAGTGGTCGCAGAGGATCTTGGCCCCCAGGCTGACGGCGTCCCGGGCGGAAATGGTCCCGTCGGTCCACACCTCGATGGTCAGCTTGTCAAAGTCAGTCATATTGCCCACGCGGGTGTTCTCCACGGTATAATTGACCTTGTACACGGGGGTGTAGATGGAGTCCACGGGGATGACCCCGATGATGTTCTGCTGGGCCTTGTTCCGGTCCGCGGGCACATACCCCCGGCCATGATTCAGCGTGATCTCCATGTTCAGCGTAGCGCCGCTGCTGAGGGTGGCGATGTGCAGCTCCGGGTTCAGCACCTCCACCTCGCCGTCGCTCTTGATGTCGGCGGCAGTGACAACGCAGGGGCCCACCGCCTCGATAAAGACGGTCTTGGCGCCCTCGCTGTAGAGCTTGCAGATCAGCTGCTTGATGTTCAGCACGATCTCCGTCACATCCTCCTTCACACCGGGGATGGTGGTGAATTCATGCTGGACGCCGGCGATCTTGATGCTGGTGGCGGCGGTGCCGGGCAGAGAGGAGAGCATAACGCGGCGCAGGGAGTTGCCCAGAGTCGTGCCGTAGCCCCGCTCCAGGGGTTCGATCACATACTTGCCGTAGGTATCGTCGCCGGGGGTCTCGTTGCACTCGATCTGGGGCTTCTCAATTTCAATCATGCAGTAGTTACCCTCCTTGTCTTGGCAGGCCAAATGAGATGGCCCGCCCTAAATTCAATCGCTTCGTTAATCGAGGGTAGCCTCCGATTACTTGGAGTACAGCTCGACGATGAGATGCTCCTCGACGGGCATATCGATGTCGTCCCTGGCGGGCATCTGAAGCACAGTGCCCTTCAGAGCGTTCTTGTCCCGCTCCAGCCACTTGGGGATCAGGACCACAGGGGCGTCCTCGGCCGTCAGCTTCTTGAACTTGACGGAGGAACGGCTGGACTCCTTGACCTCGATGACGTCGCCCACCTTCACCAGGTAGGAGGGGATGTTCACCTTCTTGCCGTTGACGGTAAAGTGGGCGTGGCTCACCAGCTGCCGGGCCTCCCGGCGGGTGGCGGCGAAGCCCAGGCGGTACACCACGTTGTCCAGACGGCGCTCGATGAGGGTCAGCAGCTCCTCGCCGGTCTTGCCGGGCATACGGGCGGCCTTCTCATAGTACATCCGGAACTGCTTCTCCATGATGCCGTAAACGAACTTGACCTTCTGCTTCTCCTGAAGCTGGAGGGCATACTCGCTCTTCTTCTTTCTCACCATGCTGCCGGAGTTACGCTCGGTATTCTTCTTGGCGTAGCCCATCACGGCAGGAGAGATGCCCAGAGCCTTGCAGCGCTTGGCAATGGGCTGCATATTCTTAGCCATAATTCAATATCCTCCTTCTTCCGATTAGACGCGCCGACGCTTGGGGGGACGGCAGCCGTTGTGGGCGATGGGGGTGACGTCCTTGATCATGGTCACCTCCAGGCCCACGGCCTGCAGCGCCCGGATGGCGGCCTCACGGCCCTGGCCGGGGCCCTTGACAAAGACCTCGACGGTCTTCAGGCCATGCTCCATCGCGGCGCGGGCGGCCACCTCGGAGGCAGTCTGAGCGGCGAAAGGCGTGGACTTCTTGCTTCCGCGGAAGCCCTGGCCGCCGGAGGAAGCCCAGGAAATGGCGTTGCCCTGGGTATCGGTCACGGTGACCATCGTGTTGTTGAAGGAAGAACGGATATGGACCTGGCCCTTTTCGATGTTCTTCTTCTCGCGGCGGCGGCGGATAACCTTCTTGCCAGTCTTCGGTGCAGCCATAATTATTCTCCCTCCTTACTTCTTCTTGTTGGCAATGGTCTTCTTGGGACCCTTGCGGGTGCGGGCGTTGGTCTTGCTGCGCTGGCCGCGGACGGGCAGGCCCCGCCGGTGGCGGGTGCCGCGGTAGCAGCCGATCTCGCTCAGGCGCTTGATGTCCAGGGCCACGGAGCGGCGCAGATCGCCCTCCACCATGTAGCCGTGGTCGATGGCCTCACGCAGCTTGGTCTCCTCGGCCTCGGTCAGATCCTTCACGCGGGTGTCGGGGTTGATCCCCGTCTGCGCCAGGATGTCCTTGGCGCTCTTGCGGCCAATGCCGAAAATATAGGTGAGCCCAATCTCGATACGCTTATCCTTGGGCAGGTCGATACCGGCAATTCTTGCCATTCTTAAAGCACCTCCAAATTCACTTAGCCCTGTCTCTGCTTATGCTTGGGGTTCTCGCAGATCACCATGAGGCGACCCTTGCGGCGAATGATCTTGCATTTCTCGCACATGGGCTTAACGGACGGTCTAACTTTCATGTTGCGTTCCTCCTACTTGCTGCGCCAGGTAATCCGGCCACGGGTCAGGTCATAGGGAGACATTTCCACCGTGACTTTGTCACCAGGCAAGATTCTGATGAAATTCATTCTGAGTTTTCCGGAAATGTGGGCCAAGATCGTATGGCCATTTCCAATGTCTACTTGGAATGTGGTGTTGGGCAGCGCCTCGATGACGACGCCCTCCACCTCGATCATATCGGATTTTGCCAAGTACATCCCTCCTGGTCTGGATTACCTTCCCCGGCTACCGCGGCCAGGGTCCTGCGAAGCTCACTGTTTGTAACTCTCTCATTGCTTCTGATCTTCTCGGCTGCCCGGCCTTCGCCGTGGGAAACGAACGCGGTATGCTTGCGCCGTTTCCGCTTGGGACTCTCCAGCTTTCGGGTCTTGCCGTCGGCCAGCAGGAGGAAGTCCTCCTCCGTCTCCAGGACGAAGAAGAGCTTGCCCGCGTCCCTGCCGGCTGTGGATCTCACAATATCTGATCGAACGATATCCATATCTGCTCACTCCGCTCTGGCGTCGGGGTCCGTCAGAAGCTCCGGCTCCCCGTCTGTGATCAGAATGGTGTTCTCATAGTGGGCAGACAGCCGGCCGTCGGCGGTCTTTACCGTCCAGCCGTCCTTCATCACCCGCACAGCCGCTCCGCCGGCGTTGACCATGGGCTCCACCGCGATGGTCATGCCCCGGAGGAACCGGGGACGGCCGCAACGGGGCTCCACATAGTTGGGGATCTCGGGGGCCTCGTGCATCTGGGTCCCGATGCCGTGGCCCACATATTCCCGGACGACGGCGAAGCCGTTGGCCTCCACATAGCGCTGGATAGCGCCGGAGAGGTCCGGCAGGCGATAGCCCTCCCGAGCGAAGGAAAGTCCCTCGAAAAAGCTCTGTCTGGTCACCTCGATCAGCCGCCTGGCCTCCTCGGAGATCTGGCCGCAGGCGTAAGTGGCCGCGCAGTCGCCGTGGAACCCGTCCTTGTACGCGCCCACGTCGATGGAGACGATGTCGCCCTCCCGCAGCACCCGGCTGCCCGGGATGCCGTGGATGACCTCGTCGTTCACCGAGACGCACACGCTGGCGGGATAGCCCTGGTAGTGCAGGAAGGAGGGCACGGCGCCCTGCGACTTGATATAGCGGTATACTGCCTTGTCAATTTCATGGGTTGTTACGCCAGGGGCTACCATTTCTCCTGCCAAAGCACGAGCTGCCGCGGTAATTTTCCCCGCCTGGCGCATCAGCTGGATCTCATGGCTGGATTTCAGTGTGATCATTCCCCGATCTCCAATGCCTCCAAGATCCGCCGGGTGGTCTCCTCCTTGGTGCCGGAGGTCACCGCCCTGAGAAGGCCCCGCTGGGCGTAAAAGCCCACCAGAGGCTCTGTCTCCTTATGATAGACCTCAAGACGCGCGCGAACGGTCTCGGGCGTATCATCCTTGCGCTGGATGAGCTTGCCTCCGCAGTTGTCGCAGACGCCCTCCCGCCGGGGAGGAACGGCCACCACGTTGTAGCTGGAGCCGCAGGCCTCGCAGACCCGGCGGCCAGTCATGCGGCGGAGGATCTCCTCCTCGGAGATCTCGATGGAGACGACGGCGTCGAACTCGATGCCCGCCTTCTCCAGGGCCTCAGCCTGGGCGATGGTGCGGGGCACACCGTCGAGGATGTACCCGTTCGCACAATCGTCCTGGCTGAGACGCTCATCCACAATGCCGATGATGACTTCATCAGGCACCAGCTTGCCCGCGTCGATATAGCTCTTTGCCTTCAGGCCGGTAGGCGTACCGTCCTTGATGGCGGCACGCAGGATGTTGCCGGTGGAGATAGTGGGGATCCCCAGCTTCTTGCACAGGATCTCCGCCTGTGTCCCCTTGCCGGCGCCGGGAGCGCCCAACAAAATCAGTTTCATTTGCCTCTCCTTACTCCAGGAAGCCCTTATACTGACGCATCAGCATCTGGGACTCCAGGGCCTGGACGGTCTCCAGCGCCACGCCCACCACGATGATGACGGAAGTGCCGCCGATGGCCAGGTGGGCGATGCCGGCCTTGGCGGCCAACAGCTTCTCAGCCAGCAGAGGGGCAATGGCCACGATGCCCAGATAGATCGCGCCGAAGAGGGTGATCTTGCTGAGGACCTTGGCAATGAAGTCGCTGGTGGGCTTGCCGGGACGGAAGCCGGGGATGAACCCGCCGTTGCGCTTCAGGTTATTGCCGATCTCCACAGGGTTGAACTGGATGGTGGAATAGAAGTAGCTGAAGCCGATGATCATCAGGAAGTAGACGATCATATAGAGCACGCTCTTGGTGTCGATGGCGTTCAGCAGCGCGTAGCCGAAGGTCCCCTCCGCGGGCCGGGGCAGGAAAGCCCCGATGGTGGCCGGGATGGAGGCGATGGACTGGGCGAAGATGATGGGCAGCACGCCGGACATATTCACCTTCATGGGCAGGTTGCTGGACTGGCCGCCGTACATCTTCCGGCCCACCTGACGCTTGGCGTACTGCACGGGGATGCGGCGCTCGGCGTCGTTGACGAACACGATGAGGACCACCAGAGCCAGGATGCCCACCACAATGAAGATGGTCCAGGCCCAGTGCATCTTACCGGTTGCCACAGCGTTTACCACGGTGCCGACCATGGCGGGCACGCGGGAGATGATGCCGGCGAACAGGATCATGGAGATGCCGTTGCCGATACCGAACTCGTTGCACTGCTCGCCCAGCCACATCAGGAAGCTGGAGCCGGCCACGAAGGACACGATGATGACGATGGCGGGCCACACGCCCTTGTTGGTGAGGATGTTGAAGCCGTAGCTGCTGGCGCTGTTGCGGATGAGGAAGTAGTAGCCGATAGCCTGGAGAAGAGCCAGGCCCACGGTGGTGTAGCGGGTGATGGACTGGATCTTCCGCTTGCCCTCCTCACCGCCGTCCTTTGCCAGCCGCTCCAGGGCGGGGATGGCGATGGTCAGCAGCTGGATGATGATGGAGCTGTTGATATAGGGCTGGATGCCCAGGGCGAAAACCGTGGCCTGGGCGAAGGCGCCGCCGCTCATGACGTTCATGAGGCCCAGAATGGTGGTGCCCATGCTGTTGATATAGGCCTCCATCACCTGGGTGTCCACATAGGGGACAGACACGGCGCTGCCGATCCGGTAGATGGCCAGAATCAGTAAAGTAAAGCAGATCTTCTTCCGCAGCTCGGGAATAGCCCACGCCTTGCGAATAGTTTGGATCATCTTACTTCACCTCCGCCTTACCACCGGCCGCCTCAATCGCTTCCTGAGCGGACTTGGAAAAGGCGGAAGCCTCCACGTTGAGCTTTTTCGTCAGCTTGCCGTTGCCCAGGACCTTGTAGCCGTAGGTGCACTTGCTGAGGATGCCCTTGTCCAGCAGAGCCTGGGCGGTAACGGTCTCGCCGTCCTCAAAAGCGTTGAGGGCGCTGAGATTGACGATCTCCAGGGGCTTCGCGAAGATGTTGTTGAAGCCGCGCTTGGGGATCCGGCGGGCCAGAGGCATCTGGCCGCCTTCAAAACCGATGCGGATGCCGCCGCCGGAGCGGGCCTTCTGGCCCTTATGGCCGCGGCCGGCGGTCTTGCCGTTGCCAGTACCGGCGCCACGGCCCTTACGCTTACCCACATGGGTGGAGCCGGCGGCGGGGGACAGTTCATGAAGCTTCATTTTCCGGTACCTCCTTACTTGGTCTCTTCCACGGCCAGCAGATAGCCGATCTTGGCGATCTTGCCGCGGGTCTGTGCGTTGTCGGGCTGCACGGTGGTGTCACCGATCTTGCGCAGGCCCAGGGAGTTGGCAGTGGCGATGTGCTTATCCAATCTGCCGTTGAGGCTCTTGACGAGCGTGATGTTCAGATTTGCCATGTCACATCTCCTCCTCAACCAACGATCTCTTCCACGCTCTTGCCCCGGATACGGGCCACCTCTTCGGGGGTCCGCAGGCTCTTCAGCCCCTCAAAGGTGGCGGAGACCACGTTGTTGGGGTTGTTGGAGCGCAGGCACTTGGCGCGGATATCCTTGATGCCGGCCGCCTCCATGACGGCACGGACGGGGCCGCCGGCGATGATGCCGGTACCTTCGCTGGCGGGCTTGAGCATGACCCGGCCGGCGCCGAACTCACCGATCACCTCGTGGGGGATGGTGGTGCCGGACACGGACACCTGGATCATGTTCTTCTTGGCGTCCTCCAGGCCCTTGCGGATGGCCTCGGGGACCTCGGCGGCCTTGCCCAGGCCGTAACCGACCTTGCCCTTGCCGTCGCCCACGACCATCAGAGCGGAGAACTTCATGACGCGGCCGCCCTTGACGGTCTTGGATACGCGGTTCAGGTGGACGACCTTTTCAATATACTCACTGGGAGCTTTTTCATATCTACCTGCCATTTTGTCTTCCTCCTCCCTTAGAATTTCAGGCCGCCCTCGCGGGCGCCTTCGGCCAGCTCGGCCACGCGGCCGTGGTACAGATAGCCGCCGCGGTCGAACACGACCACTTCGATGCCCTTGGCCAGAGCGGCCTGGGCGACGGCCTTACCCACCTCGCGGGCGGCGGCCTTGTTGCCGCCGTTGCCGTCCAGCTTCAGGGAGGAGGCGGAGCACAGGGTCACGCCGTTGACGTCGTCGATCACCTGGGCGTAGATGTTTTTCTCACTGCGGAACACGTTCAGCCGGGGGCACTCGGGGGTGCCGGAGATCTTGGCGCGCACGCGCTTATGTCTCTTCAGGCGCTGAGCGTTGGTATCGGGTCTCTTAATCATGTTTCAGCACGCCTCCTTATTTCTTCGCACCGGTCTTACCGACCTTGCGGCGGATGAACTCGTCCACATACTTGATGCCCTTGCCCTTGTAAGGCTCGGGAGGACGCTTCTCGCGGACCTCGGCGGCGAACTGACCGACCTGCTGCTTGTCGCAGCCATGGATCACGACCTTGTTGGGAGCGGGGACCTCAATGGTGATCCCGTCCACCTCAGGGACGATGACCTGGTGGGAGTAGCCCAGGTTCATGACCAGGTTCTTCCCATCCTTGGTGGCGCGGTAACCCACGCCGTTGATCTCCAGCTCCTTCTTGTAGCCGTCATGAACGCCCACCACCATGTTGTGCACCAGGGAGCGGGTGAGGCCGTGCAGGGAACGGTGCTCCTTGTCGTCGCTGGGACGGCTGACGAGGACCTCGCTGCCCTGGACCTCGATGGTCATATCGGGATGGAGCTTCTGAGTCAGGGTGCCCTTGGGTCCCTTGACGGTGACCACGTTGCCCTCGGCGACGCTGACCTCAACGCCGGCGGGGATGGTAATGGGCATTCTGCCAATTCTACTCATGTCAAATACCCTCCTTACCAGACGAATGCCAGGACCTCACCGCCGACGTGGGCAGCGCGAGCCGCCTTGTCGGTCATGACGCCCTTGGACGTGGAAATGATGGCGATGCCCAGGCCGCGGAGAACGCGGGGGAGCTCGTCGGCGCCGGCATAGACCCGCAGGCCGGGTTTGCTGACGCGGCGCAGGCCGGAGATGACCTTCTCCTTGCCGGCGTTGTACTTCAGGGTGATGCGGATGATGCCCTGGGTACCGTCGTCAATGAGCTGGAAGCTCTTGATATACCCCTCGTCCAACAGGATCTGAGCGATGCTCTTTTTCATGTTGGAGGCGGGCACGTCAACGGTATCATGCTTGGCGTTGTTGGCGTTGCGGATGCGGGTGAGCATATCCGCAACAGGATCGGTGATATGCATGTTTGTTTCCTCCTCATTTGAAGTTACAGCTTGCGCTGTTGAGGTGGCGAGGTATCACTGCGAATTTGGAGCGGCACGAAACCGCACCGCGTAATTCGCAGTGACCTTTCGCCATCCTGTATCACCAAAGGCGTGTGCCTTTCAGTGCGTTGCTGCGCGGCCCCGACAGGACCGCGGGCCCGGCAAGAGATGCTTCGCCAGGCAGTGCGCGGCGGCGCTCACCGCGGACTGGTGAGATAAACGTTCGCAGGCAAAGCGCGGGGCGCTGTGGACTGGTAAGAGATGCTTCGCCAGGCAAGGCGCGGCGGCGCAGACAGTACCGTGTGTACGGCAAGCCGGCGCAACGCCGCATGGCGGAGCAGATCTCACCAGGACGCCTTGCGGACGCCGGGGATCTCCCCCTTGTACGCCAGCTCCCGGAAGCAGATACGGCAGACGCCGTAGTCCCGGAGATAGGCGTGGGGACGGCCGCAGATCTTGCAGCGGTTGTAGCGGCGGCTGGAGAACTTGGGCTCAGCCTGCTGCTTCAGGATCATAGACTTCTTAGCCATTCTTTTCTTCCTCCCAATCAGCGCTCGAAGGGGGCGCCAACCAGCTCCAGCAGAGCCTTGGCCTCTTCGTCGGTCTCAGCGGTCGTGCAGATAATGATATCCATACCGCGGATCTTGTCGATCTTGTCGTACTCGATCTCGGGGAAGATCAGCTGCTCCTTGATGCCCATGGCATAGTTGCCCCGGCCGTCGAAAGAGTTGGGATTGATCCCGTGGAAGTCGCGGACACGGGGCAGAGCCACGTTGAAGAGGCGGTCCAGGAACTCCCACATCTTGTCGCCCCGAAGGGTGACCTTGGCGCCCACGGGCATACCCTCGCGGACCTTGAAGTTTGCCACGGATTTCTTGGCGATGGTGATGATGGCCTTCTGACCGGTGATGGTGGTCAGATCCCGGACCACGGCGTCCAGCACCTTGGCGTTGTCCCGGGCCTCGCCGCAGCCAACGTTGACGACCACCTTGTCGATCTTGGGGATCTGCATGACGCTCTTGTACTCGAACTTCTTCATCAGAGCAGGAGCGACTTCCTCAGTGTACTTGGTCTTAAGAGTCGGCATAACTGTTTCCTACTCCTTTCTTAAAGCTCGGCGCCGCAGTGCTTGCACACGCGGGTCTTTTTGCCGTCGGCGATCTTGTGGGCCACGCGGGTGCCCTTGCCGCACTTGGGGCAGACCACCTGCACCTTGCTGGCGTAGATGGCGGCCTCACGCTTGACGATGCCGCCCTCCTCGCCCTGACGGCGGGGCTTGGTGTGGCAGGTCACCATGTTGACGCCCTCCACCACCACCTTGGACTCGCTGGGGACGGTGCCCTGCACCTTGCCCTGCTTGCCCTTGTCCTTACCGGACAGGACGACCACGGTGTCGCCCTTCTTCACATTCATAGCCATTATTCTCTGCTCCTCCTTACACCACTTCGGGAGCCAGGGACAGGATCTTCATGTAATCCTTGTCACGCAGCTCGCGGGCGACGGGCCCAAAGATACGGGTACCCTTGGGATTATGGTCGTCCTTGATGAGGACGGCGGCATTGTCGTCAAAGCGGACATAGGTGCCGTCGGCCCGGCGCACGCCCTTGGCGGAGCGGACGATGACGGCCTTGACCACCTCGCCCTTCTTCACCTGGCCGCCGGGAGTGGACTTGCGCACGGAGGCCACGATCACATCGCCGATGTTGCCGTACTTCCGCTTGGATCCGCCCAGAACGCGGATGCACTTGATCTCCTTGGCGCCGGTATTATCAGCGACCTTCAGAAAACTTTCCTGTTGAATCATCTATCGGCACCCCCTTACTTAGCCTTCTCAATGATCTCGACCACGCGCCACCGCTTGTCCTTGCTGAGGGGGCGGGTCTCCATGACCTTGACCTTGTCGCCTACGCCGCAGGCGTTCTGCTCGTCATGAGCCTTCAGCTTGTAGGTGCGGCCCACGATCTTCTTGTACAGAGGATGGGCCACACGATCCTCGATGGCGACGACGACGGTCTTGTCCATCTTATCGGAAACGACCTTACCGACCCGGGTCTTACGGGAGGAAATTCTTGCTTCACTCATTTTGATTTACCTCCTTCTCTTATTTGGCGGCGGCAGCGGACTGCTGCTCGCGAATAATAGTCTTGACTCGGGCAATATCACGCTTGACCTCCGCGATCTTCACGGGGTTGTCAAGCTGATTGGTGGCATGCTGCATACGCAGGAAGAACAGGTCCTTCTTCAGGCTGACCAGCTTCTCATCCAGCTCGGCCGCGCTCATCTTACGAATCTCACTTGCCTTCATCTTTATTCACCTACTTCCTGAGCTTCCAGGTCCTCGCGCTTGGCGATCTTGCACTTGATGGGCAGCTTGTGGCTGGCCAGACGCAGGGCCTCGCGGGCGATATCCTCGGGCACGCCGGCGATCTCAAACATCACGCGGCCGGGCTTGACCACGGCCACCCAGTACTCGGGGGAGCCCTTACCGGAGCCCATACGGGTCTCGGCGGGCTTCTCGGTCACGGGCTTGTCGGGGAAGATCTTGATCCACACCTGACCGCCGCGCTTGGTGTAGCGGGTCATGGCGATACGGGCGGCCTCGATCTGGTTGCTGGTGATCCACGCGGGCTCGGTGGCCACCAGGCCGTACTCACCGTAGGTGATGGTGTTGCCCCTCATGGCCTTGCCGGTGAGGCGGCCACGATGGACTCTGCGGTACTTGACTCTCTTGGGCAGAAGCATTACTGCGCGCCTCCTTCTTTTCTCTCAGGGCGGGGGCCGCGGTTGTCGCGGTTGAAAGAACCCTGGCCATCGCGGCGGGGGCCGCGGTTGTCGTTGCTGCGGTTGAAGCCGCCCCGGTTGTCCCGGTTGAAGCCGCCCCGGCGGTCGCCATCCCGGCGGGGACGGCGCTCGCGGCGCTCCTCATAGGGTTTGCTGGTATCCATGGTCCGGGGGGTGGTGCGCAGGGTCTGAGAGAGGATCTCGCCCTTATAGATCCACACCTTCACGCCGATGCGGCCAAAGGTGGTGGCAGCCTCGGCGAAGCCGTACTCGATGTCGGCCCGGATGGTCTGCAGGGGGATGGTGCCCTCGTGATAGTGCTCGCTGCCGGCGATCTCGCGGCCGCCCAGGCGGCCGGAGCAGGTGCACTTGATGCCCTTGGCGCCGGAGCGCATGGCCCGGCCCATGGCGTTCTTCATGGCCCGGCGGTGGGAGATGCGCTTCTCCAGCTGCTGGGCGATGTTCTCAGCCACCAGCTGGGCGTTCATGTCGGGGTTGCGGACCTCGACGATGTTCAGCTTGGTGGGCTTGCCGATCATCTTCTCAACGGCCTGGCGCTGCTTCTCGATGAGCTCGCCGCCCTTGCCGATGACCACGCCCGGACGGGCGCAGTGGAGGTAAATGATGACGCCGCCGTTGGAGCGCTCGATCTCGATCTTGGGCACGCCGGCGCCGTACAGGGTCTTCTTCAGGTAGTCGCGGATCTTCTTGTCCTCGACCAGCAGATCGCCCACCTTCTCGTTGCTGGCGTACCAGCGGGAATCCCAGTCCTTGATGACGCCCACGCGCATACCGTGGGGATTAACTTTCTGTCCCATAAACTGCCTCCTCCCTTAAGCCTTTTCCGCGACCGCCAGGGTCACGTGAGAAGTTCTCTTATTGATCCGATAGGCGCGGCCCTGCGCCCGGGGCATCATCCGCTTCAGGATGGGGCCGGGGGCGGCGAAGACCTGGGACACATAGAGCTTCTCAACATCCATGTTGAAGTTGTTCTCGGCGTTGGCCACGGCGCTCTTCAGGAGCTTGATCATCGGCTCAGAGGCAGCCTTGGGGGTCTGCATGAGGATGGCCATGGCGGTACCCACATCCTTGCCGCGGATGAGATCGGCAACGATCTGCACCTTGCGGGGAGCGATGCGGAGATATTTCAAATAAGCGACTGCTTCCATTTTATTCTGCATCCTCCTTCATTACTTGCCCTTGGTATGACCGCGGAAGGTGCGGGTGGGGGCAAACTCACCCAGCTTGTGACCCACCATATCCTCCTGGATATAGACGGGCACATGCTTGCGGCCGTCATGGACGGCGATGGTGTGGCCCACAAAGGCGGGGAAGATGGTGGAGCTGCGGCTCCAGGTCTTCAGGACCTTCTTCTCGCCCTTCTCATTCATCTCGTTGACCCGCTTGAGAAGCTCAGGGGCAACATACGGGCCTTTTTTGATCGATCTGCTCATCGTTTACTGCCTCCCTTACTTCACGTTCCGACGCTTGACAATGAACTTGTCCGTCGGGTTCTTGGTCTTGCGGGTCTTGTAGCCCAGAGCGGGCTTGCCCCAGGGGGTCACAGGACCGGGACGGCCCACGGGGCTCTTGCCCTCGCCGCCGCCGTGGGGGTGGTCGCAGGGGTTCATGACAGAGCCGCGGACGGTGGGACGCCAGCCCATGTGGCGCTTGCGGCCGGCCTTGCCGATCTGGACGTTCTCATGGTCCAGGTTGCCCACCTGGCCGATGGTGGCCAGGCAGTTCAGACGCACGATGCGCACCTCGCCAGAGGGCATACGGATCTGGGCGTCATTGCCCTCCTTGGCCATCAGCTGGGCGGCGGCGCCGGCGGAGCGGACCAGCTGGCCGCCCTTGCCGGGGTGCATCTCGATGTTGTGGATCACGGTGCCGACAGGGATGTTGGCCAGAGGCAGAGCGTTGCCGGGCTTGATGTCGGCAGCGGCGGAGGAGAGGACCTTGTCGCCGGCGCTGAGGCCCAGGGGGGCCAGGATGTAGCGGCGCTCGCCATCCTCGTACTCCACCAGCGCGATGTTGGCGCTGCGGTTGGGATCGTACTCCAGGCGCAGGACGGTGGCGCTCATGTCCATCTTGTCCCGCTTGAAGTCGATGATCCGGTACTTGCGCTTGGTGCCGCCGCCCCGGTGGCGGACGGTGATGCGGCCGTAGCTGTTGCGGCCGGCGTTCTTCTTCAGGACCTCGGTGAGGCTGGCTTCGGGCTTGGCCTTCTTATCGATGCCGTCGAAGCCGGAGACGGTCATATGCCGACGGGAAGGGGTGGTCGGCTTAAAAGATTTAATAGACATGGTTCACTCTCCTCCTTACACCATACCCTCGAAGAACTCGATGGTCTTGGAATCCTCGGTCAGCTGGACGATGGCCTTCTTCCAGTCCTTGGTACGGCCGGGCCGGGCGGCGCCCATGCGCTTGGCTTTGCCGGGGACGTTCATGGTGTTGACCTTGGCGACCTTCACGCCAAAGATCTCCTCCACCGCCTTCTTGATCTCCACCTTGCCGGCGGTGGGAGCGACTTCAAACACGTACTTCTTCTCAGCAGCACCGGCCATGGAGCGCTCGGTGATGACGGGACGGATGATGACATCATAAGAGATCATGCGTACACCTCCTCGATAGTGGCGAGGGCGGCCTGATCGATCACCAGGTACTTGGCGTTCACGATGTCGTAAACGTTCAGGTTGCTGCCGGTGGTGGTCAGGACGCCGGGGATGTTGCGGGCGCTCTTGACCACCGTCTCGTTGACCTCAGGGGTGACAACGACGGCCTTGCCGTCGCACTTGACAGCGTCCAGGAAACCCCGGAAGGCCTTGGTCTTGATGGCGTCCATGGCGATGGCGTCCACCACGATGATGCTGCCCTCGGCGGCCTTGGCGCTCAGGACGGACTTCAGCGCCAGGCGGCGGACCTTCTTGTTGAGCACATAGCTGTAGGAGCGGGGCTTGGGGGCGAACACGATGCCGCCGTGGGTCCACTGGGGAGCGCGGGTGCTGCCCTGACGGGCGTGACCGGTGCCCTTCTGACGCCAGGGCTTCTTGCCGCCGCCGGAGACCTCGGCCCGGGTGAGAGCACTCTGGGTACCCTGCCGACAATTGGCCAGGTGATTTTTGACCACTTCATGCACAACGTGCATATTGGGCTCGATGCCGAAGATCGCGGCATTCAGCTCTACTTCGCCGACCTGGTTGCCGGCCATGTTCAAAACTTTGACTGTAGACATTTTCAGCACTCTCCTTTCCCTTACTTATTACGCGCAGAGGCCTTCTGGGGATTGACGCGGGCGGAAGCCTTCTGGGGATTGGCGCTGATGCCGGCGGCCTCGCCCTTCTTCTCGATGATGGTCTTGGCGGTGCTGCGGATGGTCACCAGGCCGCCCTTGGGGCCGGGGATCGCGCCGCGGACCACGATCATGTTCAGATCGGCGTCCACCTTGACCACGTCCAGGTTCATGATGGTGACCTGATCCACGCCCATGTGGCCGGCCATCTTCTTGCCCTTGAAAATACGGCTGGGATCGGTGCCGGAGCCCATAGAACCGGACTGACGGCCCACAGGGCCGGTGCCGTGGGTGTGCTTCAGGGTGGCGACGCCGAAGCGCTTGACGGCGCCGGCGTAGCCCTTACCTTTGCTGATGCCGGTGACGTCCACGTGGTCCCCGGCGGCAAAGACGTCGGCCTTGACGATGTCGCCCACGTTCATCTCGGCGGCCTTGCTGAGCTGGAATTCCTTCAGGTGCTTCTTGGGGGCGGCGCCGGCCTTGGCCAGGTGGCCCTTCTCAGGCTTGGTCAGCTTGCGCTCGGGGACATCCTCAAAGCCCAGCTGCACAGCCTCGTAGCCGTCCTTCTCGGCGGTCTTTTTCTGGACCACCACGCAGGGACCGGCCTCGATGACGGTAACGGGAATGACCTTACCGTCGGCGTCGAAGATCTGGCTCATGCCGACCTTCTTGCCCAGGATCGCTTTCTCCATGGTTCTTTCTCCTTTTATAAAGGTTATTGGTCGGCGCGGCTCCCGGGCATTGGCTCCCATGGCCGCGGCGACATGACCCCGTCCGCCTCACGCAAGTCGGCGGACCGATGGGTAACAAATTGATCGGCGGGAGGGCGGCTTCTGCGCTCCTCACGCCCGCCTGCTCACGGCAGGCTCAAACGCGGGTCAGAGCTTGATCTCGATCTCCACGCCGGCGGGCAGCTCCAGGCTCATCAGGGCCTCCACGGTCTTGGGGGTGGAGTTGGTGATGTCGATCAGGCGCTTGTGGGTGCGGCGCTCGAACTGCTC
>CATZRD010000029.1 GCA_958423465.1 uncultured Oscillospiraceae bacterium
ATGGCGGCTCCATCACGATCTCCGCCAGCGACTACGGCGGCTGGGAAAAGGTGGGCTCACTGGGACAGTCTCTTCCCCGAAGCGACGCCCAGACAACTACCTCCGCCGGCGATTTCGTGCTCTACTCCGGCAACCAGATCGTACTGTTCTACGGCTCCAATTCCTGGAGCTATACCCGCCTGGGCAAACTGGACGGCGATTTGAGCGACCTGCGGGCCGATCTGGGCAGCGGCGATGTGGAGATCACCTACTCCCTGGTCAAATAAACCTATGGCAGAGCTTCTTCGCCGCGAGGTCATTTACCTTTGGTATTACTTTGACATCCAGCTCCGCCAGATCTTTTGGTACTGGGTACTGGGTATGGTCATCGGCTCCTTGGTTGCCGTGCTTCTCAAAGACCGGGTGCATGATACCTTCCGCTCCCTGGGAGACAGGAAGCTGGGCGTACTGGGCATTGTGGCGGCATCCGCGCTGGGGATCGCCTCGCCCCTTTGTATGTACGGCACTATCCCCATCGCCGCGTCCTTTTCCAGGAGCGGTATTCGTGATGACTGGCTGGCGGCGTTTATGATGAGCTCGGTGCTTTTAAATCCTCAGCTTATCATTTACAGCATGGCCCTCGGCCCCGCGGCGCTGAGCGTCCGCATCATTACTTGTTTCCTCTGTGGAGTGGCAGCAGGGTTGCTTATCCGCTGTTTTTACCGGAATCAGCCGTTTTTCACCTTTGACGGCTTTGACGAGCCAGTAGGCCATGATACAGACCCCAGCCTGCCTGTGCGGTTTCTAAAGAATCTGGGGCGCAACATCAAGGCTACAGGCCCCATGTTTCTCTTGGGGATCATCCTCTCTGCCCTGTTCCAGCGGTATGTCCCCCAAGAGGTAACAACTGCCCTCTTTGGCGGAAATGAAGCCTGGGGCGTCCTCATGGCGGCTACCATCGGTGTTCCGCTTTATGCCTGCGGCGGCGGCACCATCCCGCTTTTGCAGATGTGGATGATGGACGGCATGAGCCTTGGCAGCGCGACAGCCTTTATGCTCACCGGCCCCGCAACAAAGATCACAAATCTGGGGGCCTTGAAAATTGTCCTTGGCGCAAAGCGCTTCGGGTTGTATCTTATTTTTGTGATGTTGTTTTCTCTCATTTCCGGGATCATGGTCAACCTGATCCTTTAACCACTTGCACAGCAATCAAAAACCGCGGCATGGAGAAGGGTTCATTCTCCATGCCGCGGTTTTCTATTCCCCAAAATCCATTTGAAGCTGCTGTAAAAACTTCTCCGACGCCCTGGAAAACACCTGATACTTTTTCCAGACGATGTACAGATCCAGTTCAAGCCGGGGGGTCAGGGGCCGGAAGCACAACCGGCTGTCTCCGGTGGTATTGATGAGTTTGTCCAGACCCAGCGCCAGCCCCAAGCCCTCCCGGACCATCAGGGAGGCGTTATAGAGCAGGCTGTATGTGGCCACCACATTGAGTTGGGAGAGGTCAGTGTGCATCCATCGACTCAGGCCGGGCCCGCTGTGCCGGGAGAGGATCAGCGGTTGATCCCTCAGGTCCTCCGGGCAAATTTCCGCCTTGGCGGAGAGCGGGTGGTCCTTGGGCATCAGTACCCCCCACACGTCCTTGGCCGGGAGAAGGATGCTGTCATATTTGTCCGGGGCGTAGCCCACCATCAGGCCAAAGTCGATCAGCCCCCGCTCCAGCCGCTCGGTCACGTCCAGATTGTCGCCGCTGGAGATGTGGTAGTGGATGCCGGGGTACTGCTCCTGGAGGATCCTGGCGGACCGGGCCAGAAGGTGGAGGGCGTCGGTCTCGCCGCAGCCGATGTAAATATCGCCCGCAACGGCCTCGTCGCGCTCCATGACCTCAGCCTGGGTCTTCTCCACCAGGTCGATGATCTCCGACGCCCGCTTCCGCAGCAGCAGCCCGTCCTCCGTGAGGGTGAGCCTTCTCCCGCCCCGGATAAACAGTTTTTTGCCCAGCTCCTCCTCCAGGTCCATCAGCTGTCGGGACAGGGTGGGCTGGGTCAGATGGAGATACTCCGCGGCGGCGGAGATGCTCTCCTCCTGGGCCACCGCCAGGAAATATCGTAAGACGCGAAGCTCCATGACGCTCCCTCCTTTTTCACCCTATTATATAAAAAGATTCTATGCCCGTCAAGTATGGCTCATCATTTGTTATAGGTATTTGATATTTGAACAGGACGATTATATAATGGCCCCATCAAAAAAGCCTGATTGACGGGGGAGGGGAGCCGAGGGTGAAAAAACGAAGAAAGATCGGAGCGGTCCTATTGGCCCTCCTTGCTTTGCTGATCCTCTGCGCTGTCCTTTTCTTCTGGAGGGCGCTTCGCTCGGCGGTCAGCGTGAGAAAACTGGAGGACGGCCTTTACGCCATGCGTTACGCCGGGGACTATGCTCTGGACGAGTTCCTGGCCCAGGGCGGGGCCTCCTCCGACATGGAGGCAGCCGACTTCGTGATTCGGGACGCGTTTCACGGTCTTGTGGATCTGGATCTCCGATCCCGGCCCTATGGATGCAGCACCCTGGCGGTGGAAGGCCCCAAGGGTGATAGGCTCTTTGGCCGCAACTTTGATTGGGGAAACTGTACCGCGCTGGTGGTAGAAACGGCGCCCGGGAATGGCTATGCCTCTGTCTCCACGGTGAACATGGACTTTCTGAACCTGGGGCTGTCGTTGCCGGAGGAGACTTTTGTCCGCCTGTTGTCGGTGGCCGCGCCCTATGCCCCTATGGACGGGATGAACGAGAAAGGGCTGTGCGTGGCGGTGCTGATGATTCAAGACCGCCCCGGCTTTGACCAGCGCAGCAAAAAACCCGACCTGACCACCACCACGGCGGTGCGGCTGCTGCTGGACAGGGCCGCCACGGTGGAGGAGGCGGTGGAACTGCTGAAGGCGTATGACCTCCACGCCTCGGCGGGGATGATGGTCCACTTTGCCATCGCCGACGCCTCCGGGCGGTCCGTGGTGGTGGAGTACATCGACAATGCAATGAACGTGATAGAAACTCCCGTCGTGACCAACTTTTATCTTGCCGAAGGGGAGAAATACGGCGTGGGGACGGCGGAGTCCATGAAGCGTTATCAGATGCTCACCGGGCAGATGGCGGAGCGGAACGCCTGGGACATGGACGCCGTCCGGGACGCGCTGGACAGCGTGAGCAAGCACAACTTCGACTCTCCCTTTGCCTCCACCGAGTGGAGCGTGGTCTATGACCAGACGGGCGGCGAGGCGCGGTATTACCACCGGGAGGATTACAGCCGCTTCTTTCCCTTCTCTGTGAGGTAGAAGTATGGAAAACTTTTTGCTCAAGGGCCTGCTGGTGGGGCTGGTGTTCGGCGTTCCGGCGGGAGCCATCGGCGCTCTGACCATCCAGCGGGCATTGACCTACGGCTTCTGGGCGGGATTGCTGACCGGGCTCGGTTCCTCCGCCGCCGATACGCTCTATGCCTGTGTGGGGGTCTTTGGCCTCACCGCCATATCCGATCTCCTGCTGCGCTGGCAGACCCCCATCAGCCTGATCGGCGGCGCCGTCATTGTCGGCATGGGTGTCATGATTTTCCGCTCCAGGGCCAAAGTGGCAGAGATGGCCCCGGGCAAAGCGGGGCTGGGCGGCTGTTTCCTCTCTGCCTTCGCCATTGCCATCGCGAACCCCGCCACCATCCTCTCCTTTCTGGTGGCCTTCGCCGCCATGGGCGTCGGGGAGGTGTCCACGCCGGGGCAGGGGGTACAGGTGATCGCCGGGATCCTCCTGGGTACGGGATGCTGGTGGTGTCTCTTATCCGGCGCGGCGGCAAGACTTCGGGGCCGGATGACCCAACGGCTCTTTCAAAATTTGAACCGCGTTCTGGGTGTACTCCTGATGGCCTTCGGTCTCTGGATGGCCCTTCGGGCGGTGATGGGAGGCAAGGTATGAAACGCTTGAACCGCATGACGACCTTCCTGCTGACGCTGTTGATCCCTCTGACCGCCTGCGGGAATACGGCGGCGGCTGTCAGCGGCGCGCTGACTGCCCAGGCCCAATTTTCCGATATTCCCGCAGACGCTTCCTATGCCCTCGCCGTGACATGGTGCGTGGAGCAGGGCTTAATGAACGGCGTGGGAAACAACGAATTTGACCCTGACGGCGCTCTGGACCGCTCCATGCTTGCCACCGTTCTCTACCGGGCCAAGGGCTCGCCAACCGTGACCGCCGCTCCCGCCTTTGCCGACACCCAGGCGGACAGTTGGTACGCGGACGCTGTGGTGTGGGCCAATGAGGAGGGACTGCTCATGGGATACGGAAATGACCGGTTTGGCACCACCGATGCTGTCTCACAAGAACAACTCAAGGTGGTTATGGACCGCTGCATGGGCCGGGGCGACACCTGGGTGGGGGACCCCACTCTGGCAGGTCCCGCCGCCCGGTGGGAGGTAGCCCAGGCACTCTATGATAATTTGGCTGACCAAGCCCCTGTGATTTCGGAAATCACCACCCTGGCTCCCGGTCTTTTCTCCGCGGAGTTTGCTGGGGACGATGGGCTTGAGGACTTCCTGGCGGGCGGCGGCGCCAGCTCCGATGCCGCGGTGGCGCAGTTTCTCAATGAGCGCATGGACGCCGCTGTGACCTTCTCCGGCACTCCCTTTGGGTGCAGCACCTTCGTGGTCAAGGGGGAGAGCGGCGGGGCCATCTTTGGGCGCAACTTTGACTGGAACACCTGTGACGCCATGGTGGTCACCTCCAGACCGAGCCGCGGCTATGCTTCCATCTCCAGCGTCAATCTGGACTTCCTCCGGCAGGCGGCTGGCCGCCTGGACGGGAAGGAGCTGGTCTACGCCGCCCTTTACGCGCCGCTGGACGGTATGAACGAAAAGGGGCTGGCCGTGTCGGTGAACATGATCCAGGACGCGGCCACCATCGCCCAGGATACCGAAAAGCCGGACATTACGACCACCACAGCCATCCGCCTGCTGCTCAACAAGGCCGCCACGGTGGACGAGGCCTTGGAGCTGCTGAAGCAATACGACCTCCACGCCTCCTTCGGCATGATGATCCACTTTGCTATCGCCGACAACTCCGGCCGGGGCGTGGCGGTGGAGTACATTGATAACGAGATGGTGGTCTCCGAGACCCCCGTCGTCACCAACTTTTATCTCGCCGAGGGTGACAAGCAGGGTGTCGGCACCCGGCAGTCCCACACCCGCTTCGACATCCTGACCAAAGCCCTGGCCGACCACGCGACCATGACCATGGACGACGTCCGGGATGCGCTGGACAGCGTCAGCAAGCACAACTTCGGCGGCGGTGAGTCCACCGAGTGGAGCGCGGTCTTCAACTTGGACACCAGGGAGGCCCACTACTACCACCGGGAGGACTACGAGATCCGCTATACCTTCCACCTCAACTAAAGGAGACGCGGTGTGAACTACTTAAAACTACTGTGGGATCTGGCGCTGCTGAAACGGAATGAGAAGAAGAGCCCCGCCCAGGTGCGGGCCTTGCAGGAAAAGAAGCTGAGAAAAATCCTGCGCTTTGCCTATGAAAACTCTTCTTATTACCGTGACGCCTTCGCCCAGGCCGGGATCACCGAACAGGACCTGGACACAACGCCCCTGTCCGCCTTTCCTACGTTGGACAAGACCGGGCTGTTGACCGACTTTGACCGACTCATCACGGTGCCCAGCCTGACCCAAGAGGACCTGCGCCGCTTTGACGCGGAGGAGGCAGCAGACCGCAAGCCCTACCTGGGGCGCTATCATGTGGTCCACTCCTCGGGCAGCACGGGCAGGCCCGGCTACTTCCTCTACGACGATCATGCCTGGGGCCAAATGCTCCTGGGCATCATCCGGGGGGCGCTCTGGGATATGTCCATGCCCCAAATTTTAAGGCTCCTCCACGACGGCCCCCGCATCGCCTACATCGCCGCCACCGATGGCCGCTACGGCGGGGCCATGGCGGTGGGAGACGGCATTGAGGGCCTTCGGTGTGAGCAAATTCACCTGGACGTGAACACGCCGCTGGACCAGTGGGTGCGCCGGCTCAAGGAGTTCCGGCCTAACATGGTCATCGGCTATCCCTCCGCCATCAAGATCCTGGCCGAACTGGTCAGCGGCGGCAAGCTGGAACTTTCCCTCACCCGTGTCATCTCCTGCGGGGAGCCCCTCTCTCCCGGCCTGCGGCGGTATCTGGAGGGAACTTTTGGGGTGGGCATCGTCAACTTTTACGGCGCCAGCGAATCTCTGGCCCTGGGGGTGGAGACCGACCCAGCGGAGGGCGTCATCCTCTTTGACGATATGAACATCCTCGAACAGGCGCCCGACGGCGTATATCTGACCTGCCTGTACAACTTCGCCCAGCCTCTTATTCGGTATAAACTCTCCGACTCCCTGACCTTTCAGCCCCCTGGGGACAAATACCCCTTCCGCCGTGCGGTGGGACTGCTGGGCCGGTGTGAGGACCTGCTGTGGTTTGAAAACGGCGCCGGGGCGCGGGAGTTTTTACATCCCCTGGCGGTGGAGGGCTTTTGCATCGAGGGCCTTTTGGACTATCAATTCCGGCAGACGGGCAGCCGCTCCTTTGAAATGCTGGCTGAGACGGCCCCCACGGCCTCCCAGGAAACCATCCGGGCGGAAATGCTGGGGCGGATGAAGGAAATATTGAAAGAAAAAGACCTTACCTATGTGGACTTCAGCGTCCGCTTTGTCAGCCAGATCCCGCCCGACCCCCAGACCGGGAAAAAGCGGCTTATTGTCCAAAACAGAGAGGAAAGGAGCGTGGCGGTATGAAGAATGTGCTGCTGCAGGGGAAGGACCTGTGCAAGACCTTTTCCCAGGGGGACAGCCCCGTCACCGTACTGGATCACATCAATGTGGACATTCTGGAAGGGGACTTTACCGTCATCATGGGGGCCTCCGGGGCGGGAAAATCCACCCTCCTGTACGCCCTGAGCGGCATGGACTCCATCACGAGCGGGGAAGTACTGTATAGGGGTATGGCTATCAGCGGTCTTTCGGAAAAGGAGATGGCCAAACTCCGGGCCACAGAGTTCGGCTTCGTCTTTCAGCAGACCAATCTGGTGAGCAACCTGACCCTGCTGGAAAATGTGGCGGTGGCCGGGTATGTGGGAAAGGTCCGCACCCCGGCGGAGGTAGCCCAACGCTCTGATGCCCTGCTGGAGCGAATGGGCATCGGCGGGGCCAAGCACCGTCTGCCCGCCCAGGCCTCCGGCGGCGAGGCCCAGCGGGCGGCGCTGGCCCGGGCCGTCATCAACGACCCCGGCCTGATCTTTGCGGACGAGCCCACCGGGGCACTCAACCGTGCGGGCAGCGACGAGGTGCTGGACCTGCTCACCGACCTGAACGCCAAAGGCCAGAGCATCCTCATGGTGACCCACGACGTCCGCTCCGCCCTCCGGGGCAACCGAGTCCTCTATCTGGAGGACGGCAGGGTGCTGGACGAGCTGGCGCTGCCGCCCTATGCCCCCGCGGACGTTCGGGAGCGGGAGGAGAAGCTGAACGTCTGGCTCTCCGGCCTGCGGTGGTAAGGGGGGAGAGCCTTGAACGGACATGAATTTGGAGTGCTTCTCCGAGCGGGACTGAAGCGGCACAGGGGAGGACTTTTTGGCATCTTCGTCCTCGTTTTCCTGGTCTCTCTGGCCCTGGGCACCGTCCTCACCGTCTGGCAGAACGCCCAGCGCTATGTGACCGGGGAGCTGGAGCGTGTGGGCTACGGCCAGGTCACCGCCTGGGTCTCCGGCATGGAGGACCCCCAAGGGCTGATGGACCAGATCGCCGCCTTGAACAAGGTGACGGCGGTGGAGAACCAGCAGGTCATCTTCACTAATTACGAGTTTGACGGCCAGGAGTCGGACAGCGAGGGCCAACTCATCGTCTACACCCCCGGCCGCTACCGTTTCTTCACCGACGACCTCTCCAGCTACCAAAACGAACCTGCCGAGATCGAACCGGGAACCGTCTATGCGTCCCCCTCCATGATCTCCATGTTCGGCGTGGAACTGGGGGACAGCATCGACTTTTCCATCGCCCGGGCCGGGGGCACCGCCACCTACACGGTGGCCGGGTTTTATGAGGACCCCATCATGGGCAGCTCCATGATCGGCATGAAGGGCTTTTTGATTTCCCAGGCCGACTACGACGAGCAGGCCGCCGTCATCGCAAACGCCGGCATCGACGCCCTGGGCCGCGCCGGGGCTATGCTCCATATCTCCGGCGACGGCACCCTCACCGCCTCGGAGCTCAACAGCGCCGTCAATGAGGGCACCGACCTGCCGCGCTACACCGAGTTTGTACACAGTTTTGAGGCCATCCGGGGCTTCATGCTCATCCTCCACAACGCCTTCAGCGGTCTGCTCATCGCCTTTGTGCTGGTGCTGCTGGTCACAGTCCTTGTGGCGCTGAGCCACTCCATCGGCAGCACCATCGAGGCCGACTATGTGAACATGGGCATTTTGAAGACCGTGGGCCTCACAAGCATCGATCTGCGCCGGGTGCAGCTCATGCAGTACGGTGCGGCCATCCTCCCGGCCATGGCCCTGGGCCTTGTGTTGACGCCCCTGGTCAGCGGCGTCGTCTGCGACGCCACCCTTACCACCACCGGCCTTATCATCCCCACCGGCATCCCCGTTCTCTCCTGCGCCGGGGCCTTCCTGCTGATGGCCCTGCTGCTGGCAGGCTTCATCACCTGGAAAACCGCCAAGATCGGCCACATTACTCCCATGAAAGCCATCCGTGGCGAGACTGTCGGCCCTGCCGGGAGGGTGGGAAAGGTCCCGCCCATCCAAGGCGGCCGCCTGACGTTGAGCTTGGCCCTTCGCCAACTGCTGACGGCCAAGGGCAAGTATGTCAGCGCGTTCCTGGTGGCCGTGCTGCTGGTGTTCTTCGCCTCCATGATCGGGCGGATGGACGCCTGGCTGGGGCCGGACGGCAAGGGCATGATGGACGCCTTCAACCCCACCGACCACGACCTTGGTATCCAATGCTTTGGTGAACTGACAAAGGAGGAGGCGGAAAAGACCGTCCTCAAACACGCCGAGATCACGGAATACTATGTCCTCGCCATGCAGGCTGTGGCGGTCAACGGCGTGGACTTCACTGCCAACGTCACCGACCAGCCGGAGCGTTTCCACATCATGGAGGGGCGAGCCTGCACAGGCGATAATGAGATCGTCGTGACCGAGTTTATCGCCTCCGACTTTGGCGTGGGCGTCGGGGATACCGTCACCGTCTCCTGCGGTGAGAGCAGCGATACCTACACCATCACCGGCATCTACTCCTGTGCCAACGACATGGGAGACACCGTGGGGCTGAGCCGGGAGGGGTATCTGAAGATCGGCTGGGACGATCCCCAGATCTGGTGCCACCACTATTTCTTCTCCGACCCCGGCGTAAAGACCGTGATCGCCCAAGAACTGGAGGAAGCCTACGGCGGCGACGTCCATGTCCACGAAAATACATGGCCCGGGCTGATGGGCATCCTGGCCGCCATGCGCGCCCTTGTGGCCTTTATGTATGTGATGGTGGTGGCCTTCATCCTGGTAGTCACCGTCATGACGGGCAGTAAAATATTGACCGCTGAGCAGCGGGACACCGGCATTTACAAGGCCATCGGTTTTTCTGACAGCCGGCTGCGCGTCTCCTTTGCCCTCCGCTTCGGCATGGTGGCGCTCCTTGGCTCCGCCGCAGGCGTCCTCCTGGCCCATCTGCTCACCGATCCGCTGGTGTCCTCGGTGATGAAACTGGCGGGCATCAGTAACTTCGCGTCCCACCCCACCCTGGGCAGCGTCCTTCTCCCCGCCGGGGTGGTGACCCTTCTCTTTGTCGTCTTTGCCTGGCTTGCCGCCGGGAAAATTAAGAATACCGACTTGACCCTACTCATCGCGGAATAAGAAAGGAAAGGTGCTTCACATGAAAAAGATCAAAAAACTCGCTCCTCTCGTCCTGGCCTTGGCCCTGTGCGTCCCCGGAGCCCACGCCGCCAACGGCGGTTTCACCGACGTGTCCTCCTCTGCAGACTACGCCGACGCCGTGGAGTGGTGCGTGGAGGAGGGACTGATGAACGGCGTTGGGGATGACAAATTCGACCCCAACGGCTCTCTGACCCGCGCCATGCTGGCCACCGTTCTCTACCGGGCCAAGGAGTCGCCCTCCGTCTCCGGCGCGCCTACCTTTACCGACGTCAAGTCGGGCCAGTGGTACACAAACGGCATCCGCTGGGCGGCCAAGGAGGGCATCCTCCAGGGCTACGGCGACAAGATCTTCGGCGTGGACGACCCCGTGACCCAGGTGCAGTTGGACGTCATCATCCGCCGCTTCCAGGGCGAGGATCCCACCTGGCCCGGCGATCCCAGGCCCAAGAACGCCACCCGGGCCGAGGTGGCCACCGCCCTCTATGACGCTCTCGCCAATCAGGAGGGCGTCAGCCGGGAACTCTCCGGCAAGGAACTGAGCGTGCGCTTTGGCGACAGCGACGACTTCACCCTGTATCTCTACGACAACACCACCGCTGATGACATCGCCCGCCATGTGGGCACCTCCGCCTGGAACCTGCCCATTTACCACTTTGACGACTATGATAACTGGGAGAAATTTCAGTATTACGACGTCAACCGCCGTTACAAGATCACCGACCTCCATGAGTCCATCACCTCGGAAAAGGGAGGGGAGGTCTATTACTCCCATCCCAACCGTATCATCCTGTTCTATCAGGACGCCGAGATCCCCGCCGAATACACCCCCGTGGGCTACATCCCCTTCTCCCAGGACCTGGTGGACGCCGTGGAGGATAACCCGGTGGTGGAGGGCTGGGGCAACAAGATGGTCCGCATCAGCAAACAGTGATTTCATGCCTTTTGGCTATACCTTGGCATGAAATATAAGCATTTGATATATGACGCGTCCCAGTTTACAATAGCAGTATCCCAGAGTGAAAAGGAGCGATCCCGCTATGCGTAAAAGGATAACTCTCGCCCTCGCCGCGGCGTTGATGCTGACTCTGACCGCCTGCGGCGGCGGTGAGGAGCAAAGCACTCCCACGCCGGAGGTCCCCACCCCTGCGGCCAGCAACGTCCAGACCAGCGGCGTTCAGCCCAGCGAAGCCCCCCAGGAGGATACGGAAGTGGAGCAGTTGTATGCCCGCTTCGGCGGCGGGGAGGCGTATCCCCTTGAGCTGGAGGAGAACCAGACCGCCAAGGACATCGCCCGCCACGTGGGCACCGCTGACTGGAACCTGCCCATCTACCACTATGACGACTTCGAGGACAGCGACGTCATGCAGTATTATGACATTCCCAGCCGGTATGAGATCACCAATTTGAGCGAGACCGTCACTGAGGAAAAGGCCGGGGAGGTCTATTACTCGGAACCCAACCGGATCATCCTCTTTTACGCGGACGCCGCAGTGGAGGGCGAGTACACCCTGGTGGGCCGCTTCGATGCCACGGAGGAGTTCGTGGACGCCGTGGTGAACAACCCCGTGGTGGAAGGCTGGGGCAATAAGCTCATCAGCATCAGCGCCAGCGAGTGAGGGACCGCCATGACACAGCGCATTTTGGAAATTCTGGCCCAGGGGTTGACCCGCATCCTCATCCCCGGCCTGACCATGACCATCCCCATGACCATACTGGCCTTTACGCTCTCCATGGCCGTGGCTCTTGCCATCGCCCTGGCCCAGTTCGCCAGGTTCCCGGTATTGACCCAATTCTCACGGTTTTACATCTGGGTCTTCCGGGGAACGCCGTTGCTGGTCCAGCTCTTCATCATCTACTACGGCCTTGGCCAGTTTGGGCTGAAGCTCCCCGCCTTCGTGGCCGGAGTCATTGCCCTGGGGCTCAATGAGGGGGCCTACTGCGCCGAGACGGTGCGGGCGGCGCTGGAGTCCGTCCCGGTGGGCCAGCTGGAGGCAGGGGAGTGCGTGGGGCTGACCTGGTGGCAGACCGTCCGCCGCATCGTCCTGCCCCAGGCCATGCGCACGGCCTTCCCGCCCCTGGGCAACAGCTTGATCGCCATGCTGAAGGACACTTCTCTTGTGAGCAACATCACCGTGGCCGAGATGTTCGTGGCCGCCCAGCGGATGGTGAGCTTTTACTATGAGCCCTTCGCCATTTATTTAGAGGTGGGCGTTTTCTACCTCATCTTCTCCACCGTCATCAGCCGGTTGGAGCGGTGGGGCGAGAAGAAGCTCAACGCCTATGAGTACAAATAAGGGGGCGGTAGGGTGCTGACCATCAAAAACCTGAAGAAGTCCTTCGGCGAACAGGAGATCCTGAAGGGCATCGACCTGACCGTGGAAAAGGGGGACGTGGTTGCCATCCTCGGCCCCAGCGGGGCGGGGAAGACCACCCTCCTGCGCTGTATCAACTTTCTGGAGACCGCCGACAGCGGGGAGATGACCTTTGACGGCGTCTCCTACGACCTGGGGAGCATGACAAAGCGGGACGTCCTGGCCCTGCGGCAGAAGACAGGGTTTGTGTTCCAGAGCTACAACCTGTTCCGCAACAAGACCGCCCTCCAGAACGTCACCGAGGGGCTGATCACCGCCCGGAAAATGCCCCGGCAGGAGGCCGAGGACATCGGCATGAGGATGCTGGAGCGGGTGGGCCTTTCGGATAAGGCAGGGTCCTACCCCAGCCAGCTCTCCGGCGGCCAGCAGCAGCGGGTGGCTATCGCCAGGGCCATGGCCGCGGAGCCGGAGATCATCTACTTTGACGAGCCCACCTCCGCCCTGGACCCGGAGCTCACCGGGGAGGTGCTGGGGGTCATGCGGGACCTGGCCCGGAGCGGCATGACCATGCTGGTGGTCACCCACGAGCTGGGCTTTGCCAAAAACGCCGCCAACAAGGTGGTGTTCATGGAGAAGGGCGTGGTGCTGGAAGCCGCCTCCGCCCAGACTTTCTTTGCCCAGCCCAAGACCGACCGGGCCAAGGAGTTTTTGCGGCTTCTCGATCAAGATGAAAAGGAGAATGACTGATGAAAAAGCTGATCTCTGTCCTGACCCTCACTGCCCTGACCCTCTGCCTGCTCACTTCCTGCGGCGGGGGAACCAAGGATGACCTGCTCTCCGCCGTGAAGGAGAAGGGGGAGCTGGTTATCGCCACCGAGGGCACCTGGGCGCCCTGGACCTACCATGACGAGACGGACACCCTGGTGGGCTTTGACATCGAGGTGGCCCAGGCCGTGTGCGAAAAGCTGGGGGTCAAGGCTACCTTTGTGGAGGGGGAGTGGGACAGCCTTCTGATGGGGCTGGAGAGCGGGATGTACGACACCATGGCCAACGGCGTCAACGTCACCCCCGACCGCAGCGAGAAGTTCGACTTCTCCGGTGCCTACGCCTATTCCCGCACCGCCCTGATGGTCCGCGCCGACGACGACCGCATCCAGTCCTTTGAGGATTTGGAGGGCATGACCACCGCCAACACCATCTCCTCCACCTACGCCGCCGTGGCCGAGAGCTACGGGGCCAAAGTCACCGGCGTGGACGACCTGAACCAGACCATCGAGTTGCTGCTCCAGGGCCGCATCGACGCCACCCTGAACGACGAGGTCACCTATCTGGACTACACCTCCCAGCACCCCGACGCCAACATCAAGGTGGCGGCGTACAGCGAGGAGGCCGACGTTATCGCCCTGCCGCTGCGCAAGGGAGAGGAGACCGAGACCCTCCGCTCCGAGATCGACAAGGCCCTCGGGGAGCTGCGGGAGGACGGCGTTTTGAGCGAGTTATCCGTCAAGTATTTCGGCGTGGATCTCACCAAGGGGGAATAAGGCCGTGAAGCTCAGCGTAGACGCCATCGCGCAAAATCTCCGGGACGCCGGGTGCCCGGAGGAGTTTATCAAACGGTTTCTCGCCTGCCTGCCCCACGGTACCCCCGCGGAGCAGGAGCGGATGCTGGAACAGGAGCGACGCTGCATTTTGGAGAAGGTCCACGACGAGCAAAAGCGGCTGGACTGCTTTGACTATCTGCGCTACGCGCTGAAAAAGGAACAGGAGGGAACGACATGAGTAACTATATCGCCAAGTTGAGCGACAAGGTGGAGCGCACCCACGTGCGCTACAACAACCGTTACGGCCTTGCCCTGGCGGGGGATCTCTACACAGCCAAGGATTTGGACAAGAGCCAAAAGCATCCCGCCCTTATCGTGGGTGCGCCCTACGGCGGAGTGAAGGAGCAGGGCCCCTGCGTGTATGCCAACGAGTTGGCCCAGCGGGGATTTGTGGTGCTGACCTTCGATCCCTGCTATATGGGGGAGAGCGGCGGCGAGCCCCGGCATGTGTCCTCTCCCGAGCTGTTCACCGAGAACTTCAGCGCCGGGGTGGATTTCCTGGGTCTCCAAAACTTTGTAGATCGGGAAAAGATCGGCGTCATCGGCATCTGCGGCAGCGGCGGCTTTGCCCTAAGCGCCGCCCAAATGGACACCCGCATCAAGGCGGTGGCCACGGCTTCCATGTACGACATGACCGCCGCCGCCCGGCTGGGGCTGGACAGCAAGGAGGCCGTCTACGCCGCCAAGGAGGCCCTCTGCCGTCAGCGGTGGGTGGACACGGAGAAGGGCTATCCCGAATATGTCCCCGGCTTCCCCGAGGAGCCTTTTGATGAGGTCCCCGCCGGAGTGCCCGAGCCGGGAGCCGAGTGGCTTCGCTTCTACGCGGTCAAGCGGGGGCATCACCCCAACGCCCGGGGCGGTTTTACCACCACCAGCGATCTGCCCTTCCTCAACTTCCGGCTGCTGGACTATATCGACGAGATCTCTCCCCGGCCCATTCTGTTCATCGTGGGCGACCGGGCACATTCCAAGTTTTTCAGCGAGAACGCCTACGCCGCCGCGGCGCAGCCCAAAGAGCTCTATGTGGTGGACGACGCCGAGCATATCGACCTCTATGACCGCACGGACCGTATCCCCTTCGATAAACTGGAGGCTTTCTTCCGGGAAAACCTGCGTTGAGAAAAACATCTTCTATCTTGGAGGTTAAGCAATATGGCGGTAAAACAGACAGCAGGCCGGGACTCCCTGGGGGAGTTTGCCCCGGAGTTTGCCCACTATAACGACGACGTTTTGTTCGGGGAGAACTGGAACAACGCCGACATCTCCCACAAGACCCGGTGTATCATCACCGTGGTGGCCCTGATGGCCTCCGGCGTGACGGACTCCTCCCTGAAATACCACCTGGAAAACGCGAAAAAGGCAGGGGTGACCAGGGCGGAGATCGCCGCGGTCATCACCCATGTGGCCTTTTACGCCGGCTGGCCCAAGGGCTGGGCGGTGTTCAACATGGCCAAGGAGGTGTGGGCGGAGGACGCGCCCACCGGGGACGCCAAAGCCGCCCACGCCGCCGAAATGGTGTTCCCCATCGGTGCGCCCAACGACGGCTTTGCCCAATACTTTGTCGGCCAGAGCTACCTGGCGCCTCTGTCCACCAGCCAGGTGGGCATCTTCAACGTCACCTTTGAGCCGGGCTGCCGGAACAACTGGCATATCCACCACGCCAGGAGCGGCGGCGGGCAGATCCTGATCTGCGTGGCCGGCCGGGGCTGGTATCAGGAGTGGGGCAAACCCGCACAGGCCCTCCATCCCGGCGATGTGGTCAATATCCCCGCCGGGGTCAAGCATTGGCACGGCGCGGCGGCGGACAGCTGGTTCTCCCATCTGGCGGTGGAGGTACCCGGTGAGGAAACGTCCAACGAGTGGTGTGAGCTGGTGGACGATGAGACCTACGGCAAGCTGGGTTAAAAGAGGGGAGAGAGCATGATGGAATACCGCACCTTGCCCCACGGGGGCGAACAGATCAGCGTGATCGGTCTGGGCAGTGGGAGCCTGACCGGCACGGAGCAGGAGATGGCCGATGTCATCGGCGCGGCAATTGACAACGGCATCAACTATTTTGACATCGCCCCCTCGGTGCAGGCCCCCCTTTTCGCCTATGCCAGGGCCTTTGAGGGCCGCCGCGAGCAAATCATGACCCAGATGCACTTCGGCGCGGTCTACCAGAGCGGAAAATACGGCTGGACCCGGGAGCTGGACAAGATCAAGGAACAGCTTGACTGGCAGATGAAGCTCCTCCATACGGATTACACCGACATGGGCTTTATCCACTGTGTAGACGACCTGGAAGACCTGGACGTGGTGATGCGCGGCGGGCTGTGGGACTACATGAAGGAACTGAAGGCCCAAGGGACCATCCGCCACCTGGGCTTTTCCTCCCACAACCCGGATATCGCCCGGCGTATCCTGGACACCGGGCTCATCGATCTCTTTATGTTCAGCATCAACCCCTCCTACGACTACCAAAAGGGCGAATACGCCATGGGCGAGGTGGCCCAGCGGGCCCGGCTCTACCGGGACTGTGAGCGGATGGGCGTGGGCATTTCCGTGATGAAGCCTTTCGCCGGTGGGCAGCTCCTGGATGCGAAGACCTCCCTGTTCAAGCGCTCGCTCACCCATGTGCAATGCTTCCAGTACGCCCTGGACCGCCCCGCCGTGCTGACGGTCTTGCCGGGGGTGCGCAACATGGAGGACTTAAAGACCGTTCTCCGCTATGTGGACGCGACAGCGGAGGAAAAGGACTACTCCGTCATTGGCGAGTTCACGCCCCGGGACGCCACCGGCGTGTGCGTCTACTGCAACCACTGCCAGCCCTGCCCCATGGACCTGGACGTGGGCCTCATCAACAAGTATTACGACCTGGCCCTGGTCGGGGACGAGATGGCCAAGGGCCACTATTGGAAACTGCCCGTCCGGGCGGATGCCTGCGTGAAGTGTGGCCACTGCGAGTCCCGCTGTCCCTTCCATGTAAAGCAGGAGAGCCGGATGGAGGAGATTGCCGCCTACTTTAGCTGTCAGTAACAGTTCAAAATCTGCGTCTCAATACAAAGAAAAAGGGCTGTCAGCGATTTCGCAAATCGCTGACAGCCCTTTCTTTATGCCTTCCCATATTTCTCCCGCAAACTCTGATGGCCCTTCTGTGTGCGCCGCCGCAGTTCATCCGCTGTGCGCATTTCCCACTTCGCGTCCGGCTTGCTCAGGTTCAGGATCATCATTTCCTCCGGGAAAAACCGCTCCGGGTCAAAGCCCCAACTCCGAGCCACAAGCCTCTGCCACGGTGTCTCTTCTGTTCCCGTCAGCCTGACCTTGCCCGCCTCATAACTCTCCAACTCGTGGGTGGTGTCGATCTTCCGCAGAAATTCCTCAGCGGTAATTGTCCCGGCCTTATACTCTTTATAGGCGGCGCTGGCGTTTTTACTCCATGCGTCGTACTGCGCATGGTCCATGGGGGAGAGCCTGGAGCGTCCCTCCGGGGCGGCGTCCAGATACCGCAGGAACCGGTTGTACATACGGTCACGAAGCTGTTTATAGACAAGGAGCGTCTCGTCTTTTTCTCTGCCCTCGTTGCGCTGGAACTGGGCGCCCCTCTTCCTGCAGGGGAAGCCGTCTATGACCCGGTCGCAGTAGCGGGTGACGCTTTTCGTCCTGGGGATGAAGTAGCCCCAGCAGTATTCGCACCGGGCGATGCGCTGTTCATTTTGGCGGAAGTACAAGGCCAGTTCCAGAAGGTGAAGGCCGAGAAGGTTGTGAGCTGAGAAGACGCGTTCGCCCTCTGGGATGCCGTTCAGCAATGAAGGATCGCAGAGCCGGGCCACATCAGGGTAGACGGAGCGCAGCTTCTCGAATCGCTCCTGCTGGCTGGCCCGCTCCATGCCGTCGAAGGTCATCTCAAAGATGTTCCGCAGGTAAACCTGTGTCCGAATTGGCTCCTCCAGGATGCGAAGGATCTGCCACCCGGCCTTCAGAAGAAAAGACGCGCTGCCATCGTCCTCCATCTGCAAACTCCTGTGAAGAAACTCACCTAACACGAAGAAACTCACCGGGTCTTTCTTGTGGAGCAAGGACGGCAGCATCAGCGCCTCGGCGACGAAGTCCTCCAAATCAGAGACCGGGATGTTCAAACGCTCCTCAAAGAGCGGATGCTCCTCCCACAGCCGCCTGACCTCCCGGCGATAGTCTGAGTAGTCAGTCTCGACAGCGGCGATCAGAGCCTCGGCAGGCGTGACTGCGGGCAAGCGCTCCTCAGTGCCGTCCGTATAGTGAAGGACAACAGAGAAACGGCCGTCGCCTTCCTCCTCCAAAAGAAGCTCTGCTCCTATGGCTATCAAGTCGTCCACCTCCCACACAAAAATCACTTCCTGATGTAACCCTCCGCAAAAATATTTTATAAAAAAACCACCGGAGATGGTAGAGCCGAAGAAATTTTTGCAGGAGGTGCAACATGAAAAAATCTGAGTACAAGTCCTACGACGACCTCCCTCTGTTCCTCAACGCCGAGTTGGTGTCCAAGGTGCTGGGGGTGTCGCCGTCCAGTGGCTACGAGCTAATGCACGAAGCTGGGTTCCCGGTTCTGAAAATCGGCAGCCGCATGGTGGTGCCCAAGGAGAAGTTCATCCAGTGGGTGGAACAGAACACGGGAGGTGGTAGTCAGTGAGACAGCACGCGACCATGATCGGCTGGCCCAGACGGGACCCCATCAAGAACTACTTCCCGCTGCCCAACGTGATCTATCATCTGGAACTGCCGGCGGGAGCCATCGCCGTCTACGGTTACCTGCTCCACATCGAGGACCGCAAGACCTACCAGTGCTACGCCAGTTATAAAACGATTGGCCAAGCGGTGCGTATGAGCGTCAACACGGTGGCGAAGTATGTGCGGGAGCTGGAGGACAGGAAGCTCATCCGCACAGAGCCAACGATGATCCGAAGGGAGGACGGTACACCTCGAAACGGTACACTCCTCTACACCGTCCTGCCCATCCAGTGTGCGGTGGACGAGTACCACCAGCGGCAACTCCACCAAGCCGAACTGGATGCCCAACGCAGACGCAACCTGGAACGTCAGGAGGAGTACGACCGCCGTCACCCCGCAGCGGCCCCGTGTGGCCATTCCGGCTATACAGAGGGGTAAGGCCCCACCCGGCCCTGTGAGGGGCGCAAAGGGGCCGTTTGGAGGAAAGGCAGGAGAAAGGCTGGGGGTCGCAAGCGCCCCCAGCCAACCACAACCGCCCGCAGTGCGGGCGGTTCCAGGGCAGAGAAAGGGCGTTCCTACTTCCCGCAAAATGGGCAAGGTGGGGTCATGAACCCCTCAAAGCCCCAGCCTGCAAGAAAAATAAGGGCGTTCCGCCCTAAAATCAAGGAGGTAACGCACATGGTGCGAGATAAGCAAAAGTTCGCCCTCTGGCTCACGCCGGAGACAAAGCAGAAAATCGAAGGCCACTACCGTGAGGACAACTGTAAGAGCCAAAGCGAGTTCATCGAGAAGGCGGTGAAGTTCTACTGCGGCTACCTGGACACAGAGGGAGCGGACGAATACCTGCCCCGCGTCCTCGCCGGAGTGCTGGACGGCAAGCTGGGCGCGCTGGGTGACCGCATGGGGCGGCTGCTGTTCAAGCTGGCGGTGGACGACGCGGTGATGGCCAACCTGGTGGCCGCCGCCTCAAGCGCTGACCTGGACACGCTGAGAAAACTCCGGGCCAGGTGCGTCCGGGAGGTTAAGGAGACCAACGGGCAGGTCTCCTTCGAGGACGCGCTGAAGTATCAGAAGGGACTGGAGTAAGATGCAGGGCCTGATTCAAAAGAGCGGCTACATCAAACCGGGCGGCGGTGGCACCGGCCACTACGCGAAGTACATCGCCACCCGTGACGGCGTGGAGACGGTCGAGGACAGTGGCACAGTCACGGAGAAGCAACAGCAGCTCATCGCTGACCTCCTCCGGGATTTCCCGGAGAGCCGGGAGACAAAGGAGTACGCTGACTATGAGAGCAGGCCCACAGTCTCTTCTGCCTCGGCGTTCATCACCGCCGCACTGGATGACCACGCCCATGAGTTCCGGCAGGGCGACAGGTACATGAAGTACATCGCCCAGCGTCCTCGGTCTCACGGTCTGTTCTCTGCTGAGCCTGTGACTGACCTGGAGAGAACGATGGAAGAAGTGAGAAACCACCCCGCTCCTGTCTGGACGTTCATCTACTCGCTGAAACGAGATGACGCCGCCCGGCTGGGCTACGACTCGGCGGAGAGTTGGCGGCGGCTCCTCGCCGCTCATCAGGTGGAGCTGGCCGAGGCCTTGAAGATCCCGCCCAAGGACTTCCGTTGGTGCGCCGCCTTCCACGACGAGAAGCACCACCCACACGTCCACATGATGGTCTGGTCGGCGGATCCGAAGCAGGGTTACCTCACCGAGAAGGGCATCGAGAAGATGCGCTCCAAGCTGACCAACGAGATCTTCCAAGATGACCTCCTCCACCTCTACCAGCAAAAGGACCTGTCCTACAAGGAGGTCACCCAAGCCGCCCAGGACGCCATGCGGGAACTGGTGCAAGAGATGGAGTCCTCCCTCTGTGCCAGTCCTGTCATCGAGCAGAAGATGGCTGCCCTGTCTGAAATGCTGGCTGACACGAAAGGCAAGAAGGTCTACGGCTACCTGAAGAAGCCGACGAAGAAACTGGTGGACGAGATCGTGGACGAGCTGGCGACGCTCCCGCGGGTGGCCGAGTGCTATGAGGTCTGGAACCGTCTGCGGGACGAGGTGGAGAACTACTACAAGGACACGCCCAGGGAGTGGCTGCCGCTCTCTCAACCGAAGGAGTTCAAGGCCATCAAGAACATGGTCATCCGGGAAGCGGAGAACATTCGACTGGGCACGGTGACCTTCGAGGACGAGGACATGGCAGACGAGACCTGGGAGGAGGAAGAAGATGCGCCGACCTTCCAGTCCCTCTGGCAGATGGCGGAGGTCTACCGCGGGGCAAAGGAAACCCTCTACGATGCCGACTCGCCGTGGTCAGAGATGGAGAAAGCCGTCCATGTGCTGGAACAACTCTGGGACGTCGGCTTCACCGTGGCGGCGCACCAACTGGGGAAGTGCTGGCGGGACGGCCTCGGCGTGATGCCGGACGATGAAAAAGCGGAAGCGTGGTTCCGCAAATCCGCCGAAGCCGGCAACGACTTTTCCCAATACGCCTTGGGGAAGCTGCTCCAACAAGAGGGACGCATCCACGAAGCGGTAGAGTGGTACGGAAAAGCCTCCGCCCAGAGAAACCAGTACGCGGACTACCGGCTGGGAAAACTGTATCTCCAAGGCGAGGAAGTTTCCAAGGACGTGTCCAAAGCGGTAGATCACCTCACCCGGTCAGCCGAGGGCGGCAACCAGTACGCACAGTACACTCTGGGCAAGCTGTATCTCATGGGCGAAGATGTACCGCAAGATAGGGAACAAGCTCTCTACTGGTTCACACAGTCTGCCGACCAGGGCAATCAGTACGCCCAATTTTTCCTGGACCACTTCCAGCAGATCGGCAGGCCCTCGGTGTTCTTGGCGGCAACCAAACTGCTCCACCACTTGGCCCAGACCTTCCGGCAAAACACAGTCCCGCCCAAGGCCCCGGTTGGGCTGGAGCCGGTAGATCGAAAACTACGGGCCAAGATCAGAGAGAAGAAGATTGCCATGGGCCACAAGCCCGACGACCATGAGGAGCGGCAGAGCCAGCAGATGGGCTGGGGTGGGATGTCCATGTGACCGGCTCAGATATTGCGCCGCATAAGTAATCAAAGAAAAAGTGGCCGCAGAAAATTATGTCTGGAATGATAACTTTTCGGTTTTCCCCTGGCTTTATAAAACGCGTTGCTCTATTGTTAGGTTTGCAAATACCCGCACCTGCGGGAGAAATGGAGGCAAGCATATGAAAAACAGAAGCAGAGGAAAAGGTACAATCCTGATACTGACTGGGATGCTGATGGGGACGCTGCTCCCATCGGCGGCAAACGCGGCAGGGGAGTATCTCCAGGCCGTCCGCAACACCCAAGAGTTCTTCGTGGACGGCCAACGGGTGGAGCTGGAAGCCTACGCCATCGGCGGCAACAACTATGTGAAGCTCCGGGACATTGGCAAGGAGGTGGATTTCGGCGTGGACTATGATGCCGCCACCAACTCCGTGCGAATCAGCACGGTAACGCCCTATAACCCGGAAGCCCAGCCCCCGACCGCCGGAAAAACGGTAGCCCTTCCCACAGATGGCTCCCGGTACGTTCCCAAGGTGGGTGATGTGGTACACTGCGATGACGGCTACGAGTACGCCATCACCGATGTGTCCCGGTGGGACGCCAACGCCTTTGCGGATGGCCCGCTGGGAGAACTGCCCGCCCCCACCTGCGACTGGTCTCTGCTGGATCAGCCGACGCTGCCGGACATGGATGTGCGACACTATACCATCAACGGCGAGGAATATCTATTCATCCGCAACCTCTACGAGACCAGGCGGATGCTCTACACTCTCTACAACGCCATCGGAACCAACGAACAGACATGGCGGGACGGCGGCCCGGTGCTTCGCAAAGACGGTACACAGCTTGTCCGCATAGAACTGTCCATCCCCAAGGGGTCCAACCCGCAAGCCTTCTGGCCCTGGAAACCGGAGCGGCTCACCGGGGTATTTAACTCCTGCCCTCCGGGAACTTACCAAATGGAGGCCTGGGACGTATACAAGAACGGCGTGTTCCAAAAAACGGAATATGACTTAAAGGTTAAATGATACAGTGTTAACAAAGAGAGAACCTGCAGAAAAAATGTGTCTGTTCTGATAACTCTGCCCCGGCTCGGTTGCTTGACCGGCCGGGGTGTGATATTGTGTCTCCTGCAAAGGGGGCACACACAATGCTGAAACACATGAGGGAACTGCAAAAGAGACTAATTCCCACATCCGACCACACCGAGGAGCTGGCCAAGATCGAGCAGATATTCAACGAGCTGAAGCCCAAACTGGAATGTGGCGGTGCCCGTCTCCGCTGTCTCTTGGATACTGAAAAGAAACTCCGGGAGGAAGTGGCTGAGGAGAATTTCGCCGCCGGGTTCGCTCTGGGTTGGGAAATCAGAAAAGAATTGCAGGATGCCGGGATTCTCTCTACTGTGTGCAGAGAGGACCCCGGCATTGTCATATCAGAAGGGAAGTGAGGAGCATGGCAAAGCGCAGACCCTCCGGGGACGGCATGGTACGAAAGACACCGAGCGGAAGATGGGAAGGCCGAATCGTGGTAGGCCACAAGAAAAACGGAGCACCCATCTTCCGCTATGTCTACGCGGATACCCAGCGGGAACTGTTGGATAAGCTCCATCGAGCCATCGAGAACTACCAAGACGTGGATCTGACAGAGGACTGCTCCTTAACACTGGGGGAGTGGTTGGACCGCTGGTTGGAAGAATACAAGACGGAAACGGTTCGTTCCAGTACGCTCAGTGGATATCGGGGCTATGCCAGAAATTACATCAAGCCCATCTTGGGGGATAAGGCCATCTCTAAAATCACCCCTGCGGATGTGCAGGGGATGTACAACCAACTGAAAGACCATGGACGAGTACAGAAAGATGATATCCACGGGCAAGGTTTGTCTGACGCCACGATCAACCGGATCCATTCCATGCTCCATTTGGCGATGAAGGATGCGGAGACTGATCATATCATCGCTCAAAACCCTCTGGATCAAGTGGTCAACCCAAAACCCAACTACAAGCCGATGCAGATCCTCAATGAAGAACAACTGGATGCGTTCATGGCTGAGGTACAGAAGGATGAACAGTGGCGGGATTTCTTCTATACGGAACTGACCATTGGCCTGCGCCGGGGCGAGATCTGCGGCCTCAAGTGGGAGGACTTTGACGAGACAGCGGGGACGCTAAAAGTACAACGCTCCGCAAGCGCGAAGAAGGCAGGCGAACTGGTGGTAGGGGAGACCAAGACTGACCGTGGCACCAGGAAGATCATCCTGCCCCCTACCACGGCAAATATCCTCCGTGAGAGAAAGAGAATGGCAGTGACGGAGTGGATATTTCCCAATCCCCTTCACCCGGAGGAGCCCATGAGCCCAGGGAGAGCCTACAACCATATGAAAACTCTGCTAAAGCAGGCGGGGCTGCCATCCATCCGTTTCCACGACCTGCGCCATACCTTCGCCACTCACGCGTTGGCATCAGGGGTGGACGCAAAGACACTTGCCAGTATCTTAGGACACACCAACGCCAGTTTTACCCTGGATACTTACACCCATGTCACCGGCGATATGCAGAAGCGCGCCGCTGAGATCGTGGGCGATTTTATGGCCGATATCTTCGGAGAGGAGTTGAAACCGTGGCAAGAAAGCGAAAAAGCGGCCAAGGCACAATCCGCCTGAGAAAAGATGGCCGTTGGGAGGGGCGCATAGTCGTTGGCTACGATGACCGGGGCTATCCCAAGACGAAAAATGTCACAGCGAAAAGCAAGGCAGAGTGTGAGCAAAAGCTAAAGGCCCTGATACAAAGCCGCGCACCGCAGAACAAGACCAGGATCGCACCGAATATGCCCTTCGGGGAGTGGTTGGATCACTGGTATCAGACCTACTCAAAGCCTCACATTCGGCTGTCAACCCAGGCGGCCTATGAGACGGACATCTATCTCCATGTGATCCCTGAGATTGGGCATATCCCGTTGGACAAATTGACGCAGAACGACCTCCAGCAGTTTTACGCCAGATTAAAAAAGAGCGGTAATCTGAAAGATAACGCCGGTATGTCCAACGGAATGGTTCGAGCCTGCCACGGTAAATGCCGCTCTGCCTTAGAGAAGGCCAAAGCGGAGGGACTGATCAAGAAAAATCCTGCCATTGGATGTAAACTCCCACCTAAGAAGGCCAGAGAAATGCAGGTGTTGACCCGCGAGGAGATGCAGAGGTTCCTTATCCAAGCGAAGGAGGAAGGCTATTACGAAGCCTTCCTCCTGGAACTGGCGACCGGAATGCGGCGGGGAGAACTGATGGCGCTCCAATGGAATGATTTTAATATGGCCACGGGAGAACTTCATATCTGCCGTCAGGTTTGCCGAGTAAAAGGCAAACTGAGTATCTCAAAACCGAAAACCAAGGGCTCGATGCGGAGTGTGATCTTGCCTCCTGCTGTGGTGCAGGCGCTAAAGGAGTACAAAAAGACAGTTCGCTCTCGCTGGCTGTTCCCGTCCCCAGTGAAGGAGGATATGCCTATCGACCCGGCCAACATCCGTCAGCGGCTTCACATCGTCCTGGAACACGCCCAATGCAAGCAGGTGCGGTTCCATGATCTCCGCCATACTTTCGCCACCAACGCCTTAGCAAACGGCATGGACATCAAAACCCTGTCCACCATCATAGGCCATGTGTCCTCTGCCACCACGCTGAACATTTACGCCCACACAACAGAGGAGATGCAGCGGCAGGCCGCCGCCAACATCGACCGGGGCATAGGGAAGGCGGAAGTGCAGGAGGCAGCGGTTCAGCCCACTGCCAAGACGATGACAACATTCCAAGCCTATAAAGGGAACAGGCGCAAACCAGGAACAGGCTATCTAAAAGAAATCAAGCCTGGCCTCTGGGAAGGTCGCTACTCCCCGGTGTGGCCTGACGGCAAGAAGCATTCTCGTGATGTCTATGGTAAGACTCAAGAGGAGTGCGAGACCAAGCTGGCAGAACTGATCATTCAAATGAAATCGGAGATCGCCGCAGTCAAAGCCAAACGGCAACCCATTCCAGACGGCATCAGCAAAAAGAAACGAGCCGTGATGGATTATATGAAAGCCCACCCGGAGGTCACAAATAAGAGCCAAATCGCAAAGGGGGCTGGGGTAAACAGATCTACGGTTCAGAGACATTACGACGCAATACGGAAAGAGATGTAGATATGACCGGCACTTGAAGTCAGCGAGGCGGTGCACTATTATAAAAACTCTGTTAGAGTATATATGATAAGCGAAGAAAAAGCCCTTTGGAGCATATGCTCCAGAGGGCTTCTTGGCTCCATGCTGTAAAAGGACTTTTTATTGCAATGGACTTAACCGTCTGCGCTATAAATTATCATTTGGATCATAATCCAAATGCCTTATCGTATTTCATAATTCCATCTAATTTACCTGGGCTTTCGTTCAGGCACACCGCCATAAAGTTTTCATCTGCCACCTCAAAAGGCGCTTTGATCCCATATCGGCTTGCCGGAACATAACCAGCTTTGGGATAATACTTTGCGTGTCCCAAAACAATAGAATACCCATATCCTAATTTGGAAGCAATGATATGCCCTTGCTTTATCAATGATGATCCAATTCCCCTATTTTGATATGCAGGCAAAACGGAGAGCGGTGCAAGCGCAAGCACTTCAGTCTGATTGACAAATGCTTTTGTAAAGAGAATGTGTCCCACAATTCTGTTATCTTCAATCGCAACAAGCGATAACTCCGGAATAAATGATTTGCTTTTCCTCAACGAAACAACTAAATCCTGCTCATTGCCATCACTATATTCTGCAGTTGCGAAGGCTTCTTTTATAATTTGATATACCACATCATAATCTGTTGGCTGCTCTTGCCTGATATTCAAAAAAACACCTCCACAAAATGAAACTTGCTGATGTTTACCTCAACCAGTATAGCACACCTCCGGTAGGGCGTAAACAGGCAAGAAAATCGACAAACCCCTTGTGGAAGTTTGTCGATCTTCTGGTCCGAGTGGAGAGACTTGAACTCTCGGCCTGACGGTCCCAAACCGCCCGCGATACCAACTTCGCCACACCCGGATATTCAATTTTTACCATGATACCATGGCAGCGAGGGGAAAAGCAAATTTTTCTGTCTGTGAGTTGCACTGTGGTCTTGCGGGGAAAGTGCGACACAAAAAGAGAAACGAAGGAAACGTCTTTGCTTAGAGCGTTCAGCCCTTGCGGGATGGAGGAGCGTCCGTAACTGATAGCGCCGTCTGCTCTCCCAAACCATCCGCGCTACCAACTGCGCTACACCCGGTTATTCAATTCAAAAGATCTGCTGTCTGTGGTCATTCATGTGGTCAAAGCCGATTTTTCGCCCGGTTTGGCGCTCCAGACAAATCCCGCAAACTCCCGCGTTCCAAGGCTTTCCGGGCTTCGCTTGTTTCTGTCGTGGATAGGTGGAGCCGCACTCCCAAACCACCCGTACCCACGCGATGCACAGCCTCTATTATACAGCTTTTCCACCAGCTGTCAAACCCCAATTTTGCATTTGCCTGGGAAGCGGACCCGCATATTGCGTATGTAGCGCGCGCAGACTATCGCCGGGGCGAAGCAAAGCCGCGAGGGGCCGGACGGTTGTCCGACCCCTCGCTTGGCGGCTTGCTGGATGGATGCTTACAGGCCCTTCTCGTAGGACTCGATCATCTTCTTGACCATCTGGCCGCCCACGGAGCCAGCCTCCCGGGAGCTGAGGTCGCCGTTGTAGCCCTGCTTCAGGTTGACGCCCACCTCGCTGGCAGCCTCCATCTTGAACTTGTCCATGGCCTCGCGGGCCTCGGGGACGTTGATGCGGTTGTTCTTCTTAGACATTTTCCTTTTCTCCTTCTCCATTTTTGCGGCAGCGCCCGCCGTCAGAAAAAGATCGGGCGTCTGCCGCGCCTCGCCTTTCCCTGTGGTGGAACTTTGGGAGCGGAACATTCGCTTCCGCCCTTGCCGCACCCATAGCTTGCGCAGAGGAGGACGCATTATGCTCTTCGCGGAGACGGTAATTTTTTGTATCAAAACGCCGGACGGAGAGACCGCCGGCAAATTGGCGGCTTGATAAAAGTCCCAAATCGGATTATGATAGAGGCGCGGTCACAGAGCGGGGAAAAGCGTATGGAGCGGAAGAGCCTCTCAGTTTTTCAGCGGGCCTATAACCGAATCTACCAAAGGAGCAACGGTATTTATCATCGGCTGGCCGGGCATGACGGCCTGGCGCAAGCGCTACGGGTATCTGTGAGAAGGGAGGAATGACCATGCGGGTCCAACTGGGGGAACGAACGGCTGAGACCGTGGCTCTGTACTTTGCCAGGGCGCGGCAAAAGACCATTCAGGCCACTCTGCCGCAAAAGGCCCGGACGGTGGAGGAAGCGCTGCGGGATTACCGGGCGACGCTTCTTCCCGGCGCGGCCAGCTATGGCAGAACGATTCTCGCCGACGGGGCGTATGTGGGCGATGTGTGGTGCTATTGCATCGACCAGGCGGGAACGCCCGGCGCGATGCTGAGCTACTGCGTGTTCGAGCCGTCTTACTGGAGCAGGGGCGTGGCCACGGAGGCGGTCTCCCTGTTTCTGACGGAGGTAAAGGAGCGGTATGGGCTTTCTACCGTGGGCGCGTTTACTTTCGCGGATAACAGGGCGTCCATAAAAGTCCTGGAGAAAAACGGCTTTTTCCTGGCGGAGGAGTTCCGCGAGGACGGACGGGCGTCCCAATACTTCCAGCGTGAGCTTTAAAAAGGAGGCGCTTTCCCCCGGGGAAAGCGCCTCCTTTTTGACTATTCTCCCATCAGCTCCAGCAACCGCCGGAGCAGATGACCCGCAATGTAGTAGGTGGTCTCGTACCGGACGAAGTCCAGGGTGTTCTCATCCCACAAAATGGTCAGACTGGCGGGAAAATCCTCGTCGGAGGACCAGAACTGGAAGAGCACCGGCAGAAAAGGGAAGGGGTACAGCCGGAAGGCCACGTCCCCCCGGCCCTCCCGCCGCCCCCCCAGGGCGGCGCAGGCCCGCGCCAGTTGGGCGGTCCGCCCGTCGAAGCGCCGGGCCGCAGGCTGGAACATCCCGTCCCCCACCCGGGAGGACTGGACGACGCCCTTGAGCTGGTTGACGGTGCAGAACGTGCCGGCCAGACGGCAGCCCTCCTTGGAGCAGCACAGGGCGTCGCAGATGGAGAGAGCCTCGTTGAAATCCGCCTCGTGGGCGGTGCGGAAGCCGTCGTCGCTCCACGCCACCACGCCGGTCCGCCGGTCCACCCGGTAGTTCCGGCCTACAAAGGGGAGGTACAGATACGCCGCGTCGTGGTCCAGGCCAAACCTGCGGATCATGGTCTCCTGGTCGTAGCGCAGAAAGAGCTGCCGGGCGCTGTCCCGGGTGACGTCATAGTTGGAGCGCGCCATGGAGTATCCTCCTTACTCCGCCGGGGCGGCGGGGGCCGTCTTGGTCCCCACGCAGCGATTGATGGGCAGGCCCTGTTCATAGAACTTGGCCTCATAGTCGGTCATGACCCCCTGGGGGCCGTTCTCGTGGAGATTCCGGGTGACCTGGCTCAGGGCGTAGCCCGCCGCCGGGAACTCCAGCAGGGAGAACTCAAAGAGGGGCTGGTTGTCGGTCTTGAACTCCACCTGCCCTCCGTCCCGGAGGACCTTCCGGTAGGTCTCCAGGAAGCCCCGATGGGTCAGGCGGCGCTTGGCCTGGCCCTTGGGAGGCCAGGGGTCGCAGAAGTTGATGTAGATGCGGTCCGCCTCGCCGGGGGCGAAGTAGTCCGGCAGCAGGGCGGCGTCTCCCACCACGAAAAATACGTTCTTCAGGTCCAGGGCCATGGCCCGCTCCATGGCCACCACCAGAGCGTCCGGGACCTTCTCGATGGCGACGAAGAGCACGTCCGGGTTTTCCCGGGCGGTCTCCACGGTGAACCGGCCCTTGCCGCAGCCCAGCTCCAGACGAAGCTCCCTGGCCTGGGGCATCAGCGCCTGACGCCAGCGCCCCCGCAGGGCGAAGCCGTCGGACACATGGACGGGGGCGCAGCGCTCCATCCGGGGGATCAGGTTTTTCTTTTTCCGCATCCGCATGACAGGATACCTCCTGAAACTTTCTCAGACGATCATACCACGATCCGCGAAAAAAGACAAGAGCGGTCCCGCCGCCGTCCCCGGCCCCGGGCCAAGGCAGCCCCGCCGCAAAAAAAACTTTACGCCGGAGGCAAATTGTGGTAAAATAAAAGCATCAGAGCAGGGGGAGGGACTCATATGGCAAATTGCATCATCACCATCGGGCGCGAGTGCGGCAGCGGCGGACACACCATCGGCAAGCTGCTGGCCCAGCGGCTGGGTCTGACCTTTTACGATAAGGAGATCGTGGAGATGGCGGCGGCCAAGACCAAGCTGTCGCCGGATTTCATCCGCACCCACGGCGAGTATTTCCAGGGCGGATCTCTGGGCCACATCATCGGCTACGGCACCCGGTTCGACGGAGCCGTCAAGACCGGCAGCGCCCTGACGGACCAGCTCAATCAGGTCCAGCGGGAGATCATCCTGGAGGTGGCGGAGAAGGAGCCCTGCGTCATTGTGGGCCGCTGCGCCGACTGTGTGCTCCGGGGAAAGTACCCCACGCTGAACGTGTTCATCCACTCGGATATGCCCTATAAGGTGGAGCGGAGCATCCAGGAGCACGGACTGGACCGGGACAAGGCGGCCAATATCCTCACCCGCCGGGACAAGGCCCGGGCCCACCACTACCGGTTCTATACCGACCAGAAGTGGGGCGACGTGCGCAACTACGACCTGTGCCTGGACAGCGGGCGGCTGGGGGTGGAGACCTGCGTGGACATCCTGGCCGACGCCTACCGCCGCCGGGCCCGGCAGGAGCAATAAAAGAGAGCGGGCCTCCGGGGTGCTTCCCGGAGGCCCGCTTTCCGCGTTTTTACGGCTTTTCCTGTTCCGCCAGCTTCCGGCCCATGAGCACGCCCATGACGGAGGCCATCATGAGGCCCCGGGTCCAGCCGGAAGAGTCGCCCAAGCAGTGGAGTCCCTGGACGCTGGTGTTGAAGTTCTCGTCCATCTTCACCCGGTTGGAGTAGAACTTCAGCTCGGGGGAGTACAGCAGCGTCTCCGTGGAGGCGAAGCCGGGGACCACCTGGTCCATGGCCTGGATGAAATTGATAATATTGATCATGGCCCGGTAGGGCATGGCGGCGGTGATGTCCCCGGCCACGGCGTCGGGCAGGGTGGGCCGCACGTTGGAGAAGGCCAGCTCCTTCTGCCAGGTGCGCTTGCCGTCCAGGATGTCCCCGAACCGCTGGACCATGATATGGCCCGCCCCCAGCATGTTGGTCAGCTCGCCCACCTTTTGGGCGTAGGCGATGGGCTGGTTGAAGGGGTAGGAGAAGTTGTGGCTGCACAGGATGGCCAGATTGGTATTGTCGCTCTTGCGCTCCTTGTAGCTGTGGCCGTTGACCACCGCCAGGTCGTTGTCGTAGTTCTCCTGGCTGACGAAGCCGCCGGGGTTCTGGCAGAAGGTGCG
>CATZRD010000030.1 GCA_958423465.1 uncultured Oscillospiraceae bacterium
ACGATACCTTCTACGAGGCTGTCAAGTACGTCTCCGAGAACGGTCTCATGACCGGTGTTGACACCACCGCGTTCGCGCCGTATAACGAGTTCACCCGCGCCCAGGTGGCCACCATTCTGTACCGGCTGGAGAAGGAGCCTGCCGTGGAGTTCGCGGCCACCTTCCCCGACGTGCAGGAGAATCAGTGGTTCGCCAGCGCGGTCCTGTGGGGCAACAGCAAGGGCATTCTGCTGGGCCACGACACCGGGAAGTTCGGTCCCGACGACGGTGTGACCTTCGAGCAGATGCTGACCATTCTGTACCGCTACGCGGCGCTGAAGGGTTACGACACCGCCGCCCGGGCGGATGTGAGCGGCTTCGAGTGCTCCGACTACGCCGCCGAGGCGGTGAGCTGGGCCATGGCCCACGGCATGGTGAGCGCCGCCGACGGTGCCGCTCTGAAGGCTCCCGCCGCCCGCTGTCAGGTGGCTCAGGTGCTGGCTGTTTTCTGCCAGACCGTGGTCATGAAGTAACAGGCGCATAGAACAGCAAAAGGGAGGAGCGAAAGCTCCTCCCTTTTTTGCCGGATCGTTTTCCCAACCGCGTTCAGGCCAGCGTTTCCATGGCGGCGTTGATGGCGGCCTCGCTCTCCCGCATGGCCAGGATGGTGCGCTCCATCAGCGTCTCCAGGTCCCAGCCCAGCATCTCCGCCCCCTGGCGGATCACGTCCCGGCTGCATCCGGCGGCGAACTTCTTGTCCTTGAACTTCTTTTTCAGGCTGGAGACCTCCATATCCATGACGCTGCCGCTGGGGCGCATCTTGGCGGCGGCCCCGATGAGGCCGGTCAGCTCGTCGGCGGCGAAGAGGACCTTTTCCATCTCGTGGACCGGCTCCACGTCGGCGCAGAGGCCGTAGCCGTGGCTGACCACGGCGTGGATCAGCGCCTCGCCGGCGCCTGCCTCCCGCAGCAGCTCCGGGGCCTTTTGGCAGTGCTCCTCCGGCCACTGCTCAAAGTCGATGTCGTGGAGCAGGCCCACCATGGACCAGAAGGACGCCTGATCCCCGTAGCCCAAAAACCGGGCGTACCAGCCCATGACCGCCTCCACGGTCAGCGCGTGGCGGATGTGGAAGGGCTCCTGATTGTAGCGGCGCAGCAGAGCCAGCGCCTGGTCGCGATCTTGCAGCATAGGTATGTCTCCTTTGTACGTGGCCCCGGCGGGGGCCGTTTTGTTATGAGATGAGCTTTCCCAGCAGCTCCAGCACCGCCTCCGCCCGGCGGTAGGCCTCCCGGCTCAGGTCCGTAAGGAGTTTTTGCAGACACAGGTCCGTGGCCTCGTCGGCGGCGCGCTGGTAGTTGAGGCCGTTGCAGGCCTCCTGGTGGTAGACGGCCCGCAGGGCCTGGGGCAGGTTCTTCCAGCAGGCCGGCTCCACCACCACGGACACGGAGGAGCAGTCGGCGCTGATGAGGTAGCGGGCGGCCTTCAGCCGCCGGGCGGCGTCCAGCTTCTCCTCGGCCAGAGACCGGAGCAGACGGCCGGCCCGGGGGTCCCGGACGCACCGAATCAGAGCCAGCACACACTGGCGCTGGGCCAGCTCCTCCTGAAGAAAGCCCTCCAGGACGCCTATGGACTGCTGGGCCTGGCTGCCCATGCAGCACGGGTCCATGTCCGCCCCCGGCAGCTGGTCCAGATCGCCGGAGCCGTTTCCCGGCGGGGCGGGGGCGGGCTGAGGGGGCGGCGGCGGAGCGGGAGTCGGCTGCGGGCCGGAGGGCGCCGCCGCGGCCCGGACCTGGGGATAGGGGTCCAGATCCGGGGCGACCCGCCGCCAGATCTTGTCGTAGAGACGGTAGTCGTATTCGCTGAGCGGGCCAAAGGTCCCGCCGGAAGGGGTGGTGGTATCCATAGCAACAGCCTCCTTTACTAAGGCCATTCTATGCGGGCCGCTCCCTCGCGGTTATTCCCCTGTGACGACGCTTTTCAGCGCCAGCAGATGCTCCGCCGCCATCCGGTAGCCCTCGAAGCCGTGCCCCGCGACGGTCTTGCGGCACGCCTGCCGGATGTAGGACACCTGCCGGAAGTCCTCCCGCTTGCTGACGTCGGAGATGTGGACTTCCACCGTGGGGATGCCCACGGCCTTTACCGCGTCCAGCAGGGCCACGCTGGTGTGGGTGTAGGCGGCGGGATTGATGACGATGCCGTCAAAGTTCCGGTAGGCGGCCTGAATGGCGTCCACCAGGTCTCCCTCGTGGTTGGACTGGTAAATTTCACATTCGATCCCCAGCTCTCCGCAGAAATCCCGGATGTACCGCTCCAGATCGGCGTAGGTCTGTTTGCCATAGATGTCCGGCTCCCGGACGCCCAGCATATTCAGGTTGGGACCGTTGAGAAACAAAAGCTTCATCGGTTTTTCAGCGCCTCCTCGATTTGTTCCAGCGTCCTCTCCAGAGGGCCGCTGTTGTCGGCGGTCAGATCGGCGAAGGCGGCGTACAGCGGCGCTCTCCGCTGCCAGAGGACCGCCAGATCCGTGCTCTGGGACACGGGCCGTCCGCCGGTAGGCAGGGCCGCCAGAGGCCGGGTGAGGTGGACGATCACGCCGTTTTGCCGCAGAGGGTCCCGGTTTTCCTTCCGGGTGACCACGCCGCCGCCGGTACTGATGACCAGTCCCGTCCGGCTGCCCGCCTCCCGGACAGCCCGGGTCTCCAGAGCACGGAAGGCGTCCTCCCCCTCCCGGGCGAAGATGTCCGGGATGGGGCGGCCCGCCCGGCGGACGATCTCCTCGTCCAGGTCCACGAACGCCCGGCCCAGCCGCTCCGCCAGAGCCCGTCCCACGGTGGTCTTGCCGCAGCCGGGCATCCCGATGAGGACGATGTTCTCCAGCTCCGAGGAGAGGCTGGAGAGGACCTCCTCCGCCCGGGAGGACGGGATGGCAGTTCCGGTGAACAGCTCCGCGGCCCGGCGGGCCTGGGCCACCAGCATGGGCAGGCCGCAGGAGCAGGGGAGGCCCCGGTCCATGGCCTGGAGCAGCAGGGCGGTGCGCAGGGGGTTGAACACCACATCCAGCACCCCCTCCAGCCGGGGGAAGGCGTCCAGAGATACCGGCGACAGGCCGCAGTCCGGGTACATCCCCACGGGGGTGGTGTTGATGAGCACCTGGGCGTCGGCGTGGCGGGAGAGATTGCCGTAGTTGTCCGGACCATGGCGGGAGATCACCGCGATCTCCGCCGCCCCCAGCTCCCGGGCGGCGGCCTGAGCGGTATGGCTGGTGCCGCCGCTGCCCAGGATCACGACCTTCTTTCCGGCCAGGTCCACCCCGGCCCGCCGGGCCATGCAGATCATGCCGTCGATGTCCGTGTTGTAGCCGGTGAGCCGGCCGTTCCGGTTCACCACCGTGTTCACCGCGCCGATGGCGGCGGCCCGGGGGTCCACCTCGTCGCAGAGGGGGATCACCGTCTGCTTATAGGGAATGGTGACGTTCAGCCCCCGGAAGTCCCGGCGGCGAAACAGCTCCGCCACCTCCTCCGGCGGCGTGGGCAGCAGCCGGTAGTCGTACCCCGCCAGCGCCCGGTGGATCTGAGGGGAAAAGCTGTGCCCCAGCTTTTCGCCCAAAAGCCCGTATTCCATCAGAATACCTCGCTGTAGGCCCCCAGGAAGGTGAAGAAATCCTCCTTCTCCAGCTGGCTGAGGACGGTCTGGGTATCCTTGCTCTTCACCGACGCCTCCACGTCGAAGTAGAACCGGAACTCAAAGTCCTTGCCGGGGATGGGGCGGCTCTCCAGCTTGCTGATGTTCAGCCCCCGGGTGGCGAACTTGGCGATGAGGCTGTACAGGGAGCCGGGGCGGTGGCTGGCGGAGGTGACGAAGGTGATGCGGTCAGCGCCCTCGTAGATCTCCATGGTCTTGGAGATGCAGATGAACCGGGTGTAGTTGTGGTCGCTGTTGGCGATGTGGTCGGAGAGGACCCTGAGACCGTAAAGGTCCGCGCAGTTCACCGAGGCGATGGCCGCCAGATCGGTCCGCTGGCTCTCCGAGACATACTTGGCGGCGGCGGCGTTGTTGGAGAACACCGTGATCTTCACGCCGCTGCTCTTGAGGAAGTCGCCGCACTGGTCCAGAGCCTGCTCGTGGGCCACCACCTCTTTCACATCCCTGAGGCTGACGCCGGGCTTGGCCAGCAGGCAGTGCTCCACCTTCAGCTTCAGGCTGCGGACGATCTTGCAGTTGTACTTCTCCATCAGGTCATACACCTCGGTGACGGACCCGGCGGAGCTGTTCTCGATGGGCAGGATGCCGTAGCGGCACATCCCCGCCTCCACCGCCCGGAACACCCCCTCAAAGCGGCCGAAGTACATGATCTGGCTCAGGGGGAACAGCTTGTCGCAGGCGATCTGGGAGTAGGCCCCCTCGATGCCCTGACAGGCCACCACCGCCCGGGTGGGGAACTGGCCGGTGCGCTCCGCCGCCGCCAGAATGTCCCGGCACAGGGGGGACTCCCCGGTGGTCAGGCGGTTCTCCTGGTAGTCCCGGCTCAGCTCCAGCAGGGTGGACCACAGGATCTTGGTGTACTCCTCCAGCTCGCCCCCCGCCAGGCCGGTGACCCGGTAGAGAATGTCCCGCTCCCGTCCCGCGGCCATCACCGGCACGCCGTTGGCCTTCTTGTAGTCGGCCACCTGCTTTACGGTCTCCATCCGCTCCTTGAACAGCGCCGCCATCTGATCGTCGATGGCGTCCAATTTAGCCCGATACTCGCTCAGCTCCATGTCTCGTTCTCCTCCCAGATCATATCAAGTAATGTCAGCGCGGTCACAGCCTCCGCCACCGGCACGGCCCGGGGCACGATGCAGGGATCGTGCCTGCCGCGGATGACCAGGCTGGTGTTTTCCATGGCCTCCAGATCCACCGTCTCCTGCTCCCGGGAGATGGAGGCGGTGGGCTTGACGCAGAGGTTCACCACCAGGGGCATCCCGGTGGTCATGCCCCCCAGCACGCCCCCGGCGTGGTTGGTTTTGGTTTTCACGGTCCCGCCGTCGGTGACGTAGGGGTCGTTGTGCTGGCTGCCCCGCATCCCGGCGGCGGCGAAGCCCTCCCCAAAGGACACCCCCCGCACGGCGGGGATGCCGAAGAGGGCGGCGGCCAGCCGGTTCTCCACCCCGCCGAACATGGGCTGGCCCAGCCCGGCGGGCAGACCCAGGGCAAAGCACCGGATCACGCCTCCCAGGGAGTCCTGGTCCATCCGGGCGGCCTCGATGAGCTGGCCCATGGCCATCCCGGCGTCATCGTCAAAGACCGGGAAGGGCTTTTTCAGCAGGGCCTCCAGATCCGCTCTGTCCACGGCGGCGAAGTCTGGAGCGGTATCCGCGATCTCCGCGATCCGGTCGATATGAGCCGCGATCAGGACGCCCCGCTGCTCCAAAAGCTGGAGGGCCAGGGCCCCGGCGAAGCACAGGGGGGCCGTCAGCCGCCCGGAGAACTGGCCTCCGCCCCGGACGTCGTAGCTGTCCCCGTACTTCACCAGGGCCGGGTAGTCGGCGTGGGAGGGCCGGGGAGTGCGTTTCAGGCCGCTGTAGTCCTTACTGTGCTGGTCGCTGTTTCGGATGAGGGCGCACACCGGCGCGCCGCAGGCAGCGCCATCTACCAAACCGGAGACGATCTCCGGCGCGTCGCTCTCCTGCCGGGGGGTGGACCAGGCGGTCCGGCCCGGGGCCCGGCGGGCCATAAAGGCGTTTACCCGGTCCATGTCCGGCCGGAACCCGGCGGGCAGGCCGTCGATGACGCAGCCGATGGCGGCGGCGTGGGACTGGCCGAACACGGTGACGCGGAGCTTATTTCCCAGGGTGTTCATGGATGATCCCTCCCAGCGTTTGATAGTCCTCCCAGAAGTCAGGGTAGGACTTGCTGACGCACGCCGCCCCCAGCAGCGTCACCGGTTCCCGGCAGCGGGCGGCGGCGACGGCGGCCATCATGGCGATGCGGTGGTCGTTGCGGCAGTCCACGGTACAGCCGCCGGGGAGGGACGGCTTCCCGATGATGGTCAGGCTGTCGGGTCCCTCCGTGACGTCCGCCCCCATGGCGGTCAGGGCTTCGGTGACGGCGGAGAGCCGGTCGCTTTCCTTCATGCGCAGCCGTCCGGCGTTGGTCAGCCGCAGCTCTCCGTCCATCAGGGCCCCCATGGCCGCCAGCGGCGGCGCCAGGTCGGGGCAGCCGGATACGTCCAGCTCCACCTGGCCGCCGGCAGCGATCATCCGGCTCCAGGGAAGGACCACCCGGTCCCCCTGGAGGCTCTGTTCGTTCATGCCGGCGACGGTGACGCCGCCGCCCAGGACCCCGGCGGCGTACCAGAAGGCCGCCTGGGACCAGTCCGCCTCCACAGCGGCCCGCCGGGAGACGTACTCTCTGCCTCCCGGTACCAGAAAGTGGGGTGGCAGGCTCCTGGTCTGTGGTACCGCCACACCGAATTCCTCCATAGCCTGAAGGGTCATGGCGATGTACCCGGCGCTCTCCAGCGGCGTGGTGGGGACGATCACCGACGGCTCCGCCAGCAGGGGCAGGGCGAAGAGCAGGCCGGTGAAGAACTGGCTGGACACGTTGCCGGGGAGGCGGTACTCTCCGGCTGTCAGCCGTCCCCGGACCGTGAGAACGCCGTCCTTCTGCTCATAGAAGATCCCCTTCTCCCGGAAGAGGTCGAAGTAGGGCTGCTGGGGCCGCTCCATGAGCCGCCCCCGGCCGGTGAACACCCCGCCTCCGGCCAAAGCCAGCGCCACGGGGATGAGAAAGCGCAGGGTGGACCCGGACTCTCCGCAGTCCAGCCGGGGCAGCTCCTCTCCGGTGGAGGTGAGGGGAGTCACCCCCCCCACGCCCCGGACCCGGAGGACCCTTCCCTCCAGGGTCCAGGCGGCCCCCAGGGCTTCCATGCACCGGAGGGTGGCCCGGATGTCGTCGCTAAGGGCCACGTTTTCGATGACGCTCTCCCCCGCCGCCAGAGCGGCGGCGATGAGGAGGCGGTGAGCCTGGGACTTGCTGGGGGGCGGGGTGACGGTCCCGTGGAGCCTTGTGGGCGTGATGGTCAGATTCATAAGGCGGCCTCCACAAATTCCCGCAGCTCCGGCAGGGTCAGGCGGACGGTCTCCGCCCGGCCGATCTCCCGGAGCACCACCACGTCGATGGCGTCGCCGGAGCGCTTCTTGTCGGCGGTGGCGGCCTCGTACAGGTCCTCCGCTCCGCAGGGACATTCCGTGGGCAGGCCCAGACGCCGGGCGGCGTCCAGCACGGCATCCAGAGTTCCGGCGGGGCTTAGACCCATACGCTCCGCCCCCCGGGCCGCCAGCGCCATGCCAATGGCCACCGCGTGGCCGTGGGACACCGTGTAGCCGCTGTACGTTTCGATGCCGTGACCCAGGGTGTGGCCGAAGTTCAGGAGCTTCCGCATCCCCCGCTCCCGCTCGTCCTCGGCCACCACGGCGGCCTTGATCTCCACGTTCCGCCGGACCACGGCGTCGATGTCCGCCCGGAGGTCCGCCGTCATCAGGTAGTCGAAAAAGGCCCGGTCGGCGATAAGGCCGTGCTTCACCGTCTCCGCCAGCCCGTCCAGAAAGGTCTCCGGCGGGAGGGTGGCGAAGGTCCCGGTGTCGCAGAGGACGGCCAGAGGCTGGTGAAAGGCCCCGGCCAGATTCTTTCCCGCCGCCAGGTCCACGGCGGTCTTGCCCCCCACGGAGGCGTCCACCGCGGCCAGAAAGGTGGTGGGCAGCTGGAAAAAGTCGATGCCCCGCTGGTAGGTAGCGGCGGCAAAGCCCGCCAGATCCCCCGTTACTCCGCCCCCCAGGGCGAAGATCAGGTCGCTGCGGGTCAGGCGGATCTCCGCCATATGCTCCAGCAGCGCGCCGTAGGTGGCAAGGTTTTTGCTCTGCTCCCCGGCAGGGAAGGTCCAGAGAGAGGCGGCGAACCCCACCCTCTCCAGAGCGTCCAGCGCCCGTTGGCCATACAGAGGGGCCACGGTGCTGTCCGACACTACCAGGCAGCGCCGGGGGGCGGTGAGGTCCGCCGCCAGCGCCCCGCAGCGGTCCAGCAGCCCCGCCCCGATGTGGACCGGGTAGGGCCGGGAGGCGTGTACCATGACTGTCTGCATCGTTTCACATCCAATCGGTTTGTTTTGTGGGAATGCTCAGGCTTTGGTCAAAATATCCAGGCTGTGGTTGGTGGCGCCGATGAGGTCGGGCCGCTCGCAGATCGAGAAGTGGTAATTCAGGTACGCCTGATACGCCTCATCGGAGAAGCTGTCGATGCGGTCCCGGATGTAATGGGTGAAAAGGTCCGAGGCCACGAGCTTCTCCCGGCGCAGCCCCGCCTCCTGGTTCAGCTCGTCGATGTCCTCCAGCCGGACCATCTCAAAGAGGTCGGCAGGCGTGGAGACGCACTTGTAGTCCTCTGTCAGCATCCCTTTGGCGAGGCAGTCCAGCATGTTGGCACCGTCGCCTCCGAAGCAGTATTGGATGACGGTGGCCTCGTTCATGCAGTAGGCCACAAAGAGATGTCCGTCTGGCTTCAGGACCCGCCTGGCCTCCCGCAGGGCGGTCAGCTTGTCCGTCTTGCTGTACAGGTGGTACATGGGGCCGAAAAGCAGCACCGCGTCGAAGCGCCCGTCCGGGAAGCGGGAGAGGTCCAGGGCGTTCCCCTGCTCCAGGGTGATGTTCTCACTGCCTGTGAGCTTGGAGCGGAATATCTCAATGTTGCGCTCCACCAGCTCGATGGCGTGGACCGAACAGCCCTCCTTCTCCAGGGCGATGGAGTACACCCCCGTCCCGGCCCCCACATCCAGAACCTCTGTCCCCCGGGGCACATAGGCGCGGATATACTTCATGTTGGTGGCAAACTCCACCCCGCCGTGGCGGGATTTGGTCCGGCTATCCTCGTCGTAGTGGCTGTAGTAGTCGATCAGATACTCGTTATTCACGGCGCTCCCTCCATTCTGTTACCCGAGAAAATCATACGATTTCTCAATGAAATACCAGCACTCGTTACCGGGAAGAGATCCAAGAATTGCAACGATTTGAAGAGCGAGATCAAAGTTCTTTTTGATACTTTTTTCAAGAAAAAGTATCAGCAGTCCTTGTCAATAGTTTCCTTGATCTCCCGGGCGTGGCGCAGCATGTCCCGCAGCCGTTCCCGGTCCCCCCGGCGGATGGCGTAGGCAAAGGCCGCCAGCTCCTCCACCAGAGTGTCGATCTCCCGGATCAAAGCCTCCGGGTTCTCCAGAAACAGCTCCGTCCACATGTCCTCGTTGAGCCGGGCCACCCGGATCATGTCCTTGAAGCTACCGGCGGAGAAGCCCTCAAAATTGGGGGCGGAGGGGCTGCCCACATAGGCGCAGCTCACCACATGGGCCAGCTGGGAGGTATAGGCGATGATGTGGTCGTGCTCCGCCGGGGTGGACCGGGTGAGCCGGGCGAAGCCCAGGGGGGAGAGCAGGTCCCACACGGCGTTCACCGCCGCCGGGTCCGTGCCCTCGTAGGGGGTCAAAATCAGGCTGGCCCCCTGAAACAGCTCCGGGAAGGCGTTGGCGTACCCGGACTTCTCAATGCCCGCCATGGGATGGCCGCCGATAAAGGTGAAGCCGCTCTCCCGGGCCACCGGCTCCAGAGGCTCGCAGACGATGCCTTTCACGCCGCCGCAGTCCATCACCAGACCGCCCTTCCGGAACCGGTCCCGGTGCTCCGTGACGTAGGCCACGGTGGCCTGGGGGTACAGGGCCACGATCACCAGATCGCACTCCGCCAGGCGGTCCGGCGTCAGGGGGGCGTTCACCACGCCCTCGTCCATGGCCCGCTGAAGGGTCTCCCGGCTCCGGTTATCCGCCAGAACGGTGTGGCCGGTATAGGTCCGGATGGCCTTGGCCATGCTGCCGCCGATGAGGCCCAGCCCCACGATGCCGATGACCGCCATCAGTCCAGCACCAGCTTTCCGGTGGTGAAGGAGCGGTCGGCGTAGGGCCGGATGGCGGCGATATGCTCCATCATGGCGGCGAATTTCTCCGGCCGCAGGCTCTGAGGCCCGTCGCAGAGGGCGTGCTCCGGGTCGTTGTGGACCTCGATGATGAGGCCGTCAGCCCCGGCGGCGGTGGCGGCCAGGGCCATGGGAGGCACCAGCTGGTAGCGCCCGGTGGCGTGGCTGGGATCCACCACCACCGGCAGGTGGGTGAGCTGGTGGAGCACCGGGATGACGCTGAGGTCCATGGTGTTGCGGGTGGCGGTCTCGAAGGTGCGGATGCCCCGCTCGCAGAGGATGACCTGGTCGTTGCCCCCGGCCATGATATACTCCGCGCTCATAAGCAGCTCCTGGAGGGTGCCCGCCATGCCCCGCTTCAGCAGGATGGGCTTGCGCAGCTTCCCCAGCTGCTTGAGCAGCTCGAAGTTCTGCATATTCCGGGCCCCCACCTGGATGATGTCGATGTCCTCAAAGAGGGGCAGGTGCTGGGCGTCCATGATCTCGGTGACGATGGGCAGGCCCGTGGCCTCCCGGGCCTTCAGCAGCAGGCGGATGCCCTCCTCATGGAGGCCCTGGAAGGCGTAGGGGGAGGTCCGGGGCTTGAAGGCTCCGCCCCGGAGCACCTGGGCCCCGGCGGCCTTCACGGCCTGGGCCACGGAGATGATCTGCTCCTCCGTCTCCACGGAGCAGGGGCCGGCCATCACCAGAAAGTGGCCGCCGCCGATTTTGGCCCCGTTGGGCAGGGTGATGACGGTGTCCTCCTCGTGGAACTTCCGGTTGGCGTTCTTGTAGGGCTCCTGGATGCGGCGCACGTCCTCCACGATGTCCAGAGCCTGGATGCTCTCGATGTCCACCTTGGAGGTGTCGCCCACCAGGCCCACGATGGTGTGGTTGGCGCCCACGGACATGTGGGTCTCCAGCCCCATATTGTGCAGCCAGGAGGAGAACAGCTCCACCTGCTGCTTTTCGGCGTTTTTCTTCAGAATTACGATCATGACGTTGACCCTCCCGTATCATAGTAGATGACCGCCTGTGAGGCAAAAGAAAAAGGTCCTACAGCCGTTTCGCTGTAAGACCTGAATAGATGTCTCTCTCCACCCGTCCGCCGCAGCAAAACAAACCTTATCTACTTGTGTAGATAAAGCAGTAATAAAAGCTGGCGGTGAACAGAACGGAAGTCATGGGGAATTACCTCACATCTCTTGACTTACCCGCATTGTAGCACGGTTTTTTCTCCCGCGCAAGAGGAAATTTGCGGCGGAGGCAATTTTTTCATTTAACGCGCTAAATGACGCCGGGAGAGGCGCGGAGACCGGGGAGCCATCGGCTCCCCGGTCTCCCGGTTCATTGCGGCCTGTGTCAGATCTCCAGGTAGGAGTCGGCGTACAGGTTGTGGTTCTTGATGATGTCGCAGCTCTTGATGGTCTCCATCAGGCGCAGGTCGCAGGGGTTGACGATGGCGGAGGTCAGGCCCTGCATCATGGCCATGGCCACCATGGCACTGTCCATGATGGGACGGATGTGCTTGGGCATACCGTTGGAGTTGTTGCTCAGACCGCCGGTGGACTTCAGCCCCTCGTCGGAGAAGGCCTTGATGGCGTTCAGCACGTCCATCTGCTTGTCCTGCATACCCTTGATGACCAGGAACAGAGGATCGAACCACAGGTCGTCGGAGGACATGCCGTGGCTCAGGCCCCGCTCCAGCATGTTGTGGCAGTGCATCATGCGCTCCTCGTTGTCCTTGGCGATGCCGTCGGCGGAGCACAGGGCGATGACGATGGCGTCGTTGGCGGCGGCCAGGTCGATGTTGCCGATCCGGCTGCCGGCGTCGGCGGAGTTGACGATGGGCTTGCCGTTGGTGCGGTTATAGACCTTGATACCGGCCTCGATGGCCTTCTGGTTGGCGGTATCCAGGGCCAGAGGCACATTGTTGAAGTTCTGCTGCAGCAGCTGGACCGCCCACTGCATCAGCTCGGGACCGTTGGACTCTGCAGGCCCGATGTTCACGTCCAGATAGGTGGCGCCGGCGGCGATCTGCTCGGCGGCACGCTTGAGGATGGGGCCCTCGTCATAGCTGTCCATGGCCCTGCGGATGGCGGGGGAGATGCAGTGGATCCGCTCGCCGATGGTGACGAAGGTCTGGCTGGCGGGATCGTGGCCCTTGTAGGCAACGGGCTTGTCGTCGATCATGTAGGGGCCGGTGACCACGATGGGAGGCGCGGGGATCACGGGCTTGGCGGGAGCGGCGGGCTCGGCGGCGGCCTGGCCCTCGGCGGGCTTGGCGGCGGACTTGTCCACATAGCTCTTCTTCCACTCCTCGTCCCGCAGGTACTTCACCAGCTGGACGGCCTCGGTGGGCCCGACGATGACGCTGTACTCAGGCAGCTTGTCCTGGATCTCGCCCTTCATGACGGCCACCTTGCCGGGGATGATGAGGGCGCGGCTCTTGATCTTGTTGGCGATGTCGAACTCGTCCATGAACTTCTTGATGGAGCTGCTGGAGAACTTGCCGGCGGCCCAGGCGGTCAGCACGGACATACCGGAGGCGTCGGTGATCAGCAGGTTCACGGGGACCTTGGACCGCTCCAGCTCGCCGGAGACCAGGAAGTAGGTCAGGGCGAAGTCCACGGTCAGGCAGCAGGGGCTGTTCTCGTCGGCGCCGTTGATGGGGTAGATGCCGGGAGTCACCTTCATGGGCTTCTGCGGATCGGTGAAGATGTTCTGGCGCAGGCCGTACAGAGGCAGGGCCTTGGCGTAGGTCATCTCGGAGCAGGCCACGATGGAGCCGTACTTGCAGGTGAAGAGGCTCAGCAGAGCGGCCTCCAGGTGGGCGTCGCCCTTGGCCAGACGGCCCACGTTGACGAAGGAGGGATAGCCGAAGGTCCGGTCGCCGTCCTTCAGAGCGGCCCGGCGGACCTGCACGGCGTTGGCGTAGGCGTCCTTGATGGTGCAGGCGCTCACGTCCAGAATCAGGTTCTTGTTGCCGGCGGCCTCCAGCTTCTCCACCACGGCGTGGAGCTCCTCCAGGCTGCTTGCCCGGACGCCCAGCAGGACCTTGGCGCTCTGGGCGATGGCGCTCATGTCGGCGTAGTTGTCGGCGGTGGCGCCGTTGAGGATGAAGGGCACGCCGGCGGCGGCCTCCGCGGCGGCCTTGGCGGTCTCCACGTCGGTGCAGCTCAGGACCAGAGGACGGCCCAGGGCCTTGGCCTTGTTCACCAGGGCCACATAGTCCCCGGCGGACTTGTCCGCGTGATGGTTCAGATGGACCATCTCCACGTACATCCGCTCGCTGATGCGCTCATAGTCCACGGCGGGAATGCCCGCCAGAACGGCGTCCTGCTTGGCCTCGTCCATATGGTCGCAGACGTTCACCGCGTACAGGGTCTTGCTCACCAGCGTCTTCTCGTGACGGCTCAGCACGGTCTCGCCGCCCAGGGCGTGGTCGCCCACCTTGTAGGACTTCATGGGGGGCGCGGTGGCCTCGGACAGGGTGGCAAGGGCGGCCTCGGACATATGGGGGCACTTCTCAATGGGGATCGCGCCGGAGGCCACCTTCATGGCGAAGGCCATGCAGGTGGGGTTGCCGCAGTCCTTGCAGTTGGTTTTCGGCGTCAGCTTAAAAATATCAAGACCTTTTAATGCCATTGCTTAGGCCCTCCTTACATCAAAGCAGCGATGAGCTGCGCGATGGTCTTAATGGATTCGGGATGCTTGAGGATGACGGCGTCGCTGCCGTAGGCCAGACAGGCGGCGGCGGTCTCGACCTCCATGTCGATGCCGCGCTCCTCGGCGCTGCCCCAGCCGGGGTTCTCGCTCTCGGGGGCGGTGGACTCCTTCACGGCCCAGGTCTCGGCCCCCACAGGGGTGATAATGGGCATCTGGAGGGTGGCGTCGTTCTGGCTCAGGGCGGCGGCCTTCACGCGCTCCAGGGTGGAGACCACGTACTCAAAGCCGTAGCCGGCGGCGGCGGAGCCCACGTTCATGGCCACGTTGTGGCCGTCCACGCCCATCTGGGTGATGAGCACGTTCAGCTGCTTGGCCAGGTTGATGTCCACGGCGGACTCGGCGCCCACCTTCTGGCCGTAGGCCAGGCCGGCGCCGGCGGCCACGCCCTTGTAGTTCTCCTCCTTGGCGGAGAGGACCAGGATGTTCCTGCCCTGCAGGGCCTCGGAGACCTTGGAGAAGATCTCGGCGTCCTTCTCGATGTTCTTGCACCCGGCGACGACCAGGGGCTTGTCCACCGCCTCGGCCACGGCCTTGGCGTCGGCGACGCACGCCTCCACGGACTTGTTCTGGCCGTTGGGGTCGGCCAGGTCAAAGCGGATGCACACGAAGTCCACGTTCTCCAGGGAGGCGGCCTTCTTGGCCCGGTCGGCCAGGGTCTCGCACCCGGCGTAGAAGGCGGCCAGGCCCTCGGAGGGCTGCTCGGGGGAATCGGAGACGTCGATGCCGACCTTGGGGGCGTTGGCATAGGCGCCGTCGAAGGTATAGAGGTTGTAGACATTCTGGCCGCCCAAGGTGACGGCCTTGTCGCCGGTACCCAGCGTCAGCTCGTTGATCTTGGCGCTGAATACCTGGGGCTTTTTGGCAAACGGCATGTTGTTTAACTCCCTTCAGTTTTGGTGTCTATATGAAAAATATAACGCGAACGAAATCAGAGCCGCAGCTGGTCGAAGATCTGATGGACCGCCTGTTTGACGGGGCTGTCGGCGGGAACGGTGACGCTGGGCTTTCCCGCGGCGTCGTACTCATAGACCGTGTCGTCGTGGGGCACCACGCCCATGAGCTTCAGGTGGTACTTCTCGATCTCCTCCTGAACGCCGGGGTTCAGCTGGCCGCCGGGGGCCCGGTTGACGATGAGGCCCACCTCCTTGGCGCCCAGCTTCAGCTCCTCGATCATCTCCCCCAGCCGGCCGGCGGCCTGGACGCCCCGGCGGGAGCAGTCGCTGACCAGCAGGATGGTGTCCACCTGGGGCAGGATGCCCCGGCTGAGATGCTCCAGGCCCGCCTCGTTGTCCACCACGATATAGCGGTAGTTCTTGGCGTACTTGGCCACCTGAGTGGTGAGGATGCCGTTGACGTAGCAGTAGCAGCCCTTGCCCTGGGTCCGGCCCATGACCAGCAGGTCATAGTCGTCCCCCTCGGTGAGGGCGTCGCCGAACATCATCTCGGCGTAGTCGGCCTTGGTCATGCCGGCGGGGATGGGGTTCACGCTGCTGGTCTCCGCCCGGGCCATGGTCTCCCGGATCTCCCCCAGGGTGGTCTCCACCTCCACGCCCAGCACCTCGTTGAGGTTGGAGTTGGCGTCGGCGTCCACCGCCAGGATGGGGCCGCTCTTCTTCTCGGCGAGGTACTCGATGAGCATCCCGCAGATGGTGGTCTTGCCTACGCCGCCCTTGCCGGCCAGCGCGATTGTGTGTGCCATAGCGCATGTCTCCTTTGCTGATAAAACCGGAGAGGAGGGGGCGGTGAGGCCCCCTCGTCTCCCCACACCCGGATGGGGTATGTAGCCGATGGATCAGATCAGGTCGATGATGCCGGACTCCCGGGCGATGCGGGCCACGTCGTCGAACTTGTTCAGGGCGTACAGGTGGATGCCATCGATGCCGCAGGCGCGGTACTCGTCGATCTGATGGATGGTGTACTCGATGCCGGCCTCCTTGAAGTCCGCCTTCTTCTGGGCGGCGGCGGCGTCAAAGGGCTCCTTGTCGAAGGGGTTGGGGAAGATCCAGTGCTTGGAGATGATCTCGCACAGCGCCCGGGGCATGACGCAGCCGTTGCGGCTGAGGGCCATGTTGATGGTGGCGGCCTGGTCCAGGATGGGCATGATGCCCACGTCCACGGGCATCCAGATGCCGGCGGCCCGGATGGCGTCCAGCCAGTAGCGGAACTGGTCCATATCCCAGCACAGCTGGGTCATGATGTAGTCCGCGCCGTTGTCCTGCTTCTGCTTCAGGAAGGAGATGTCGGCCTCCAGACTGCGGCAGGCGATGTGGCCCTCGGGGGAGCCGGCCACGGCGATGGTGAACTTGTCGCCGAACTCCTGACGGACGAATTTCACCAGCTCGGTGGCGTAGTGCAGGTCGCCGCCGGTGCCGGTCCAGCCGAAGGGCAGGTCGCCCCGCAGGGCCAGCATGTGGTTGATGCCGTGATCCAGGTAGTTCTGGAGCTGCTCCTTGATGCCCTCCTTGGTGTTGCCGATGCAGGTGAAGTGGGTCACAGGGGTGCACTTGCCGTCCTTCTGAATCTTGTCCAGGACCTCCAGGTTCTTGCCCACGTTGGTGCCGCCGGCGCCGTAGGTGCAGGAGATGTAGTCGGGATGCAGGGTGTAGAGCTGATCCAGCACGCCGCCCTCGCCGCACAGCTTCTCCATGCCCACGTCGGTCTTGGGGGGAAATACCTCAAAGGAAAAGGCTGCTCTCTCTTCAAAAATGTCAGAAACACGCATGATGATCGATCCTCCATATGAGTTTTATTTCTAAGCGGCTCCGCCGCTGGTTTACAGGGTCTCTTACAGGGGCGTAAAGGAATAGCGCTTGCGCAGGCCGGCGGTGTCGGTGCGGTAGATCACCGCTCCGTCCGCCAGATCCTCCCGCTCGATGACCGCCCGGGGCTCCAGGGCGCGGATATAGGCGTCGGTATCCTCCACGGACACCTCCTGAAAATCCACGTCCCGCATCTGGTTGTTGCTGCACTGGTTGAAGATCTCGCAGCAAAGCTCGTACTCTTTCATGGCCCGCTCCTTACGCCGCGGACACCACCACGGTGCCGCTGGTGAGGTCGGCGCTGACCAGGCGGCCGGTGATCTGGGTCACCATGCCCATCACGTCGGTGAAGGTGAGCCGGTCGCCGTCCACCTCGATGGAGGCCACATAGCGGCACAGGATATTGTCGTCGTTTTTCTCGTGGTTATAGACAGTGGAAAGACACATGAGATCAAAACTCCTTTCGCTGGGGCATGCCGCCCCGGGATCAAGCGCCTGCCGGTCCTCAGCCCTGGGCTTCCTTCAGCAGCTCCAGAGCGTGGGATAGGTAGCCGTTGGCCTGGTCGAAGGACTCCACGGCGTGGAGCATCTGATGCCGGGCCTCGCCGGTGAGCTGGTCCGCCAGATCGCTGAGCTCGGCGGCGTGGTGGATGTTGTGGTCCAGCGTATACTGCAGCACCGCCAGGGTCTGCCCGTCCACCTTCCCGCCCTCCGCGTGGATGTGGTCGTGGCCGTGGTCATGGCCGTGGGGATGCTGGTGCTCGTGGTCATGGTCAAAATGTCCCATTTCGATACCTCCCAATGGACTTTGACAGAATTATAACTAGGTACACTATACCGCAAATCCGCTGATTTTGCAAGAAGGTCCCAATGAATATTTTGCGAAAAAATCGTGTCGAACTTGTGAAAAGAGAACAAATTTGAAAAAAGCCCCCGGCGGGCCGGCGGGCCGCCCGTTTCCGCCGGTCCGCCGGGAGAGAAAGAAGGGGGGAAGCTGTTGCATTTTTGCCGCCGGGGGGGTACAATAATGAAAAAATATCCCGCCCGGTCACCGGGCGGCACCAAGGACAGAGGAGGCTTTGTGAGCGATGAGAGACGGCTTTATCACCGTGGCGGCGGGGACCCCCAGGATCCGGGTGGCGGACTGCCGGTACAACGCGGAGCAGATCTTCACCATGATCCGGGAGGCGGACAGCCAGGGCGTCAAGATCCTGGCCCTGCCGGAGCTGTGCCTGACGGGCTACACCTGCGGGGACCTCTTTTTGCAGGACACCCTGCTGGACGGGGCGGCGGAGGGCCTGAGGACCATCCTGGAGGCCACGGGGCATCTGGAGATCCTCACCGCCCTGGGGATGCCGGTCCGGGCCGGCGGCAAGCTCTATAACTGCGCCGTGGTGATCCAGCGGGGCAGGGTCCTGGCGGTGGTGCCCAAGACCTATCTGCCCAACTATGGCGAGTTTTATGAAAAGCGGTGGTTCGCCTCCGGCGGCGAGGCCCCGGACGCCGTGCCCCGGGACCCGGTGCTGGCTCTGGAAAGCTACGGCGGCATGGGGCAGAGCGTCATCGACTGCCCCGACGTGCCCGGATTGAAGATCGGCGTGGAGATCTGCGAGGACCTGTGGGCCGCCGATCCCCCCTCCCGCCGCCTGGCGGAGGCCGGGGCCACCCTGATCCTGAACCTCTCCGCCTCCAACGAGGTGGTGGGAAAGGCCGCCTACCGCCGCCAGCTGGTGGTGGGCCAGTCCGGCCGGCTCTGCTGCGGCTACGTCTACGCCGACGCGGGGGAGGGGGAGTCCACCACCGACGTGGTGTTCACCGGCCACAACATGATCGCGGAAAACGGCGCCCTTCTGGCGGAGAACCGCCTGAGCACCGGCCTGACCATCTCGGAGATCGACGTGCAGCGGCTGGTCTACGAGCGCCGCCGGCTGACCACCTTCCCGGCGGAGGACATGAGCGGCCTCTACCGCAGCGAGGCGGAATTCACCCCCGCCGCCGCCAAGCTCCGCCGCTATGTCTCCCCCACGCCCTTCATCCCGGAGAACGCCGCCGACCGGGCGGCCCGGTGTCAGGAGATCCTGACCATCTCCGCTCTGGGCCTGAAAAAGCGGCTGGAGCACACCGGGGCCAAGACCGCCGTGGTGGGCCTCTCCGGGGGGCTGGACAGCACCCTGGCTCTGCTCATCACCGCCCTGGCCATGGGGATGCTCCACCGGCCCGCCGCGGACATCATCGCCATCACCATGCCCTGCTTCGGCACCACGGACCGGACGAAAAACAACGCCGTCCTTCTGGCGGAGCGCATGGGGGCGACCCTGCGGACCATCCCCATCGGAGAGACGGTGAGAAGCCACTTCCGGGACATCGGCCACGATCCGGAGGACCACTCTGTCACCTATGAGAACGCCCAGGCCCGGGAGCGGACCCAGGTGCTCATGGACGTGGCCAACGAGACCGGGGGCCTGGTCATCGGCACCGGGGACCTGAGCGAGCTGGCTCTGGGCTGGGCCACCTACAACGGCGACCATATGAGCATGTACGGCGTCAACGCCTCCATCCCCAAGACCCTGGTGCGCCATCTGGTGGACTATGTGGCCCGGGAAAACCTCCGCAAGGACGAGGAGCTGACCCGTGTGCTGGAGGACATCCTGGACACCCCCGTGTCCCCGGAGCTGCTGCCCGCCGTTCAGGGCCGGATCAGTCAGCGGACCGAGGACCTGGTGGGGCCCTACGAGCTCCACGACTTCTTCCTGTACTATGTGATCCGCTGGGGCTTCCCGCCCCGGAAGGTGCTGCGCCTGGCGGAGAAGGCCCTGGGGGACCGGTACAGCCGGGAAGTCATTTTGAAGTGGCTGAAGAGCTTCTACCGCCGGTTCTTCGCCCAGCAGTTCAAGCGCTCCTGCCTGCCCGACGGGCCCAAGGTGGGTTCCGTGGCCCTCAGTCCCCGGGGCGACTGGCGGATGCCCAGCGACGCCGTGGCCCGGCTGTGGCTGGAGGAGCTGGAGGGGCTGGACTGACCGGAGAGGAGGGAGGACCATGGACAGGACCGGGGAGGACATCCTCCGCCGCCGGATGCACGGGCTGTACCTGTCCCGGAGCTGCTGGGACATTGTGGAGCTGTCCCGGGAGCTGCTGGGGCTTCACTGCTGGTTCCACCGGAACGTAGCCTTCTCCGCCCTGATCCGCGGGGCGGGCCTGACGGGGTGGAAAAGCGCCCTGACCAAAACCTGGCTCTACCGGGGCACCCTCCACGGCGCGGTGTACGAGGAGCTGCCCCTGCTGCTGGCTCTCCATGCCGACGAGGCCCCCTGGAGCTGGTTCGGCCTCAGCGATGAGGAGGTCGAGACCGTGGCCCGCCGGGTGATGAGCCTCATGGAGGACGGGGTCTACTCCCGCGCGGAGATGCGGAAGATTTTCGCCGGTGACTACGACGCCGAGACCGTGAGCCGCCTGTTCTCCTCCTGGGGCGGGATCTTCGTGTATCTGGCCCGCCGGGGCCAGGTATCCTTCCGGAGCATGACCAGCCGGGATTTCGACCTCATCAGCGCCGAGCCGCCGCTGACGGCGGCGGAGGCCCTGCCCCGGCTGCTGCCCCGGTTCTTCAAAGCCTACGGCCCCGCGTCCCTGGCCGACGCGGCCTGGTTTTTCGGCCTGGACAGGGCGCTGCTGGCGGACAGCGCCGCTTTGGGCCTGGACCGGCTGTCCCGCATGACGTACAAGGGCCGTACCCTCTACTATGAGGAGCCGGGGGACATGGGGGACATCCCTCATGTGACGCTTCTGTCCGGCTTCGATCCCTATCTGGTGTCCTACGCGGACCGGGAGGACATGCTGCCGCCGGCGCATAAGAAGGCGGTCATCCTGAAGTCCGGTATCTGCCTGCCCACGGTGGCCGTGGACGGCGTGGCGGCGGGGATCTGGAACCTGAAGAACAGGGAACCGGTGGTGGAGTTTTTCACGTCCCAGCCCAAGCGGGTGCGGGACGAGGCCTACGGCCTGGTGGAGCAGCTCCGTTGGGGCGTGGCCGGACAGCTCTGATGGAAGCAAAACCGCGTGCGGCGTGAAGCGGCACGGAAAGTATGGGCTGCCGCCTTGCTCTCCGCGCTGTTATGCACGTCCCAGGAGCCAGTCCGGCGGACACCTTCAAAATGTCCGCCGGGGCCCCCTCCCCCAAAATTTCCCCTTGCAATCACCGGCGCTATCGTGTATAATACCATCACACCATGAAATACCCTCCGCAAGCATTCGCGTTGAGGTTCCGGTCTCGCGCAATGGATGCCTGTGAACCATGTCAGGCGGGGAACCGAGCAGCATTAAGCGGGACGAAATGTGCCGCGAGGGCGCCGGTTCGGAGCGGATGCTTGCGGAGAGTATTTCATGGCGTATTTTTTTGTACAGTGGGGAGGGCTTCAGCCATGTATCAGGCGCTGTACCGAAAGTGGAGGCCCAAGGCCTTTGCCGACGTGGTGGGGCAGGAGCACATCACCGAGACCCTGCGCCGCCAGGTGGCCCAGGGCCGCCTCAGCCATGCCTATCTGTTCACCGGCACCCGGGGCACCGGAAAGACCACCTGCGCCAAGATCCTGGCCAAGGCCGTCAACTGTCAGAATCCGGTGGACGGGGACCCCTGCAACGCCTGCCCCGCCTGTCTGGGCATCGACAACGGCAGCCTGCTGGACGTGCTGGAGCTGGACGCCGCCTCCAACAACGGCGTGGACCACGTCCGGGCTCTGCGGGACGAGGCCATCTACTCCCCGGCGTCGGTGAAGTACCGGGTGTACATCGTGGACGAGGTCCACATGCTGTCCACCGCCGCCTTCAACGCCCTGCTGAAGATTCTGGAGGAGCCGCCGGCCCATCTGATCTTTATTCTGGCCACTACGGAGCTGCACAAGGTCCCCGCCACCATCCTCTCCCGGTGCCAGCGCTTCGCCTTCAAGCGCATCCAGCCCCAGGACATCGCCCGCCGCCTGACCTATGTGGCCGGACAGGAGGGTATCGACCTGGACGAGGGCGCGGCGGGCCTTTTGTCCCGTCTGGCGGACGGGGCCCTGCGGGACGCCCTGAGCCTGCTGGACCAGTGCGCCGCCGCCGGAGGACGGGTGGACAGCCAGCGGGTGCTGGACGTGCTGGGCCTGGCGGGAAACCTCCAGACCGCCAAGCTCATGGAGCATATTCTGGCCCGGGACGTCCAGGCCGCCCTGCTGCTGCTGGACCAGCTCTACGCCGGGGGGAAGGACGTGGGGGCCCTGCTGGGGGAGCTGTCCGCTCTGGCCCGGGACCTGCTGATCCGCATGACCGCCCCGGAGGGGGGCGCGGCCCTGCTGTCCGGGGGCTATGACGACGGCCTCATGGACCGCCTCTGCCGGGGCGTCAGTCCCACCCGGATGATCTATATGGCCGTCCAGCTGCAAAACACCCTGGCGGCCCTGCCCATGAGCGCCAACCGCCGCACCGACGGGGAGCTGTGCCTGATGCGGCTGTGCGACGAGAGCCTCTGCGGCGACACCACCGCCCTGGCCGCCCGGCTGGCCCGACTGGAGGAGGGCGGCCTTCCCCAGGCTGCGCCAGCCCCCCAGGCCGCGCCGGCCTCCCAGGCTGTGTCAGCCACCCAGGCCGCGCCGGCCTCACGGACAGCGCCGGAGCGCCGGCCCCGGGAGGAGGACCGTTCAGCCGCCCCGCCGCCTCCCTGGGAGGAGGAGGGACCGCCGGTGCTGACGGACGTGCCTCTGGAGGAGCCGCCCCGCCGGGAAGCGCCGCCGGTGAAAGCACCGGCGGAAAGATCCGGATCGGCTTCCCCGGCCCGTTCCGCCCCGGCCAGCTCCGTCTCCGCCGGGGACGATCTGTGGAGCGCCGTGGCGGAAAAGTGCAAAAATCAGCTCTCTCCCCTGTACTGGTACATGCTGGACGACGCCCGGGGCGTACTGGAGGGGGACGTGCTGACGGTGCGCTGCGGCGACGAGCTGACCCGGGAGAGCCTGGGGGAGCCGGAGGTGGTCAAGGTCCTGACCGCTCTGGCCGGAGAGCAGGCGGGCCGGACCGTGTCCGTCCGCTTCGTGGTGGCGGGCAAAGACGTCCCCGCCGCGCCGCCGGAGGACAAGCTGGAGGAGCTTTTGCGCCGGGGCCGGGAGCTGGACGATTTTAAAGTGATCTGAGAAGAAATACTTGAGACAGGAGATAAGAAACCATGGCAAAAGGCGGATTTCCCAAGGGCGGGATGATGGGCGTTGGCATGAATCGCCAGCAGGCCCAGATGCAGCAGAAGCTGCTGAAGATGCAGAAGGACATGGAAAAGGCCCAGCGGGAGGTGGAGGAGACCCTGTTTACCGCCACGGTGGGAGGCGGCGCGGTGAAGGCCGTGTGCAATGGAAAGAAGGAGCTGACGGAGCTTGCCATTTCCCCCGACGCCCTCAGCCCCGACGACGCGGAGATGCTTCAGGATATGGTCCTCTCCGCCGTCAACGAGGCCCTGCGCCAGGCGGACGACGCCATGACCAAAACCATGGAGGGTCTGGGCGGCGGATTGAATCTGGGAGCCTTCGGCCTGTAAAGGCAGCGGCGCGGCAAGGCCCCGCATCCAATCGGATGCGGGGCCTTGCTGTGTCAGGAGACGGCGCGGAGGGCGGCGGACGCCGCGGCGGTCTGGCTGCCGGTGAGGGGCTCATCGGTGTGGAGGATCAGGATCCGGTCGTCCCAGAGGACCAGACTGCGGGTCATGCCGTCGGAGTAGGTCTGGCGGTATACCGCCCGGGCGTCCCAGCGGGGGTCCTCCACCGGCCGGCACTCGTCGTAATAGGCCAGCAGCCGCTCCATGGTGAAGTCCAGCAGAATGCCGGGGAGCTTCACCACCTGGTATTCCAGCTCCGGCAGGGAGCTGGACCAGCTGGCGGGCCGCTGGCGGTACCGGAGGCTGCTCCCCAGAAGGGAGCGGTCCTCCTCCGCCTCATAGCTGTAGCGGCCGGCCTCCGGCACGGTGTATCCCAGATCCTCCAGAGTCAGGGGCAGCTCGTCCCGGTAGATGTCCCACGTCCGACCCCGGCTGTCGGTATAGGTCTGGACAGGCTGCCGCTCGTCCATGAGCCCCGCGTCGTACAGATAGCGCCCGAGGGGGAACATCCCGGCGGTGTAGGCCACGGCCAGGACGATGACGGCGGCGATGTACAGGCCCCTGACCTGTTCCCGGCAGCGGCCCCGGCGATTCAGCAGGGCCAGGGTCCCCTGGGCCAGGGCGATGAGCAGGATCATGCCGCCGAAGGCGTAGGCAAAGATCAGGGCCGAGCCGGGGCTGGAAATGTCCCGGATGACGGCCAGAAGGGCGAGACACGCCAGGACCATCAGGATCGCCCCCGCCCAGAGCCGCAGCCGTGTGTGGGGCGGAAGGCACCCGCCGCCCCGGGCCACCGACCGCCGGGAGCGGGCGTACCAGATCAAGTAGTCGATCAGCACGACCGACAGATAGACCACAAGACCGGCTTGCAGGAGCAGGGTGAGGAGCGTCCGGGTGCCGGTGAGGACCGAGATAGGGTCCCGGTACAGGTCGCTGAGCCGCATGGACAGATTGATCAGCCACGCGGCCAACAGCAGAAAATGGCTGAACACCAGGGTTTTCCGCATGGACGCGTGGATGGTCCGCAGCTTCTCCCCCTCGTCGGTCTCGATGGGCGCCGGGTCCGGCCGGGCGGAGCGGAAGTACTGGATGGGGCCGTAGGCGGAGACGAATTCCCAGCCCGCCGCCCGGCAGTAGTCGCCGTAGACCTCCTGGCCCGCCGTGACGCCGCTGTCAAAGACCGAGGCGTCTGGAAAGTAGGTGACGGTGTATTTCACCTGCTGGGGCTCCGCCCGGCGGAGATGCCAGCCCCAGTTGGTGACTCGCTCCAGCAGCCAGCCCCGTTCCGCCAGCTTTTCCAGCTTTTTCTCCATGGCGGCGGCGTCGTCCGCCTGGTACAGGTTGACCACGAATTTCTTGTCCCTCACGGCGCTTCCCCCTCCTTTACCCGGCGGTAGTCCTCCGCCTGCCGCAGAATGCGGCGGTACTCCTCCTCCAGCCGCCGCCGTCCGCTGCCGGTGAGGGTGTAGCTCCGGCGGCGGCCCTCCGCCCGGGTCTCCCGGATGAAGCCCTCGGAAGCGAAGCTCTCCAGCAGGCTGTACAGTGTCCCGGGCCCGATGGACACCCGGCCCTCCGTCATGGCGCTGACCCGCTCCATAACGTCCACGCCGCACTGTTCCCGCTCCAGGCACAGCAGGATGTAAAACATCTGCTCCGTCAGGGTCTGGAATTTTTCCCGGGCCACGGTCCCACCTCCCAATATCGAATATCGTTATTCCTGGCTGTATTGTAATATCGAATATCGATGTTGTCAAGAAAAACTTTCCCGGGGCGGTATTCCCCGGGAAAGCGGATGGACTATTACATCTGTACGACGGGCTCTTTGGGGGCCTGGCAGGGGACAACGCTGGTCACGTGGAGGACGGGGCCCGGCTCCTCGCCGTAGGGGTCCCAGTGCTCCACCCGGCAGGTGGCGGTGATCTCCACCCAGGTCTTTTCCGGAATTTTGCTCACGTCATAGCCGATGCAGGCCAGAGCCAGGAAGTTCATATCCTGGGCGCAGCAGACCATGGCGAACCGGCCGGGGGTGAAGTAGCGGCCGTACTTGGGGGGCTTGCACATCATGACCCGGAACACCACGGTCTTGCCCTCGTACATCTTGGGGGCGTCCATGATCTCCACATACCACAGGCCGTAGTCCTCGTCGGAAATGTCGATCACGTCCCGGTCCAGCTCGAAGGCGGACACGGTGCCGTCCATGTAGTCCTCGCTGGTGCCGTCGTCGCTCTCCAGATAGATGTCCGCCTGACGGTTCAGCAGCCGCAGGTTCCGCCGGCGCAGGGCGTCCCGCAGGGCCTGATCGCAGCGGTTGATGACGATCATGTCCGCGTTGCGCAGCTTCTCCATCATGAGGGAGGCCATGTTCTTGGCGTAGCTCTCAAAGGTGGGACCCTCGGCGGTGACGATGATCTGGTAGAGGACCCAGTTCTGGGGCAGGGCCTTCTCATAGAAGTCCTGGAGCACCCACATGCCGTTGAACTCCACCAGGATCTGGACGGCGCCGCACTTTTTCTGCTGCTCCGTGAGAAACGCCGGGGTGAGCTGGTCGGGGGAGTCCACAGGCACTACCGTCACGTTGCGCAGCACCTTGGGGTCGTACTCCACCTCCCCCTCCTCGCACTGGAGCAGCAGGGTCCTGTCCTCCAGAGCGAAGCCGTCGGAGAGGATGCCGTTGATGAAGCTGGTCTTGCCGCTGTCCAGAAACCCGGCGATGAGGTACACCGGAAAGACCTGTTCCTGTTTCCGGGCCATGCCTTACACCTCGAAGAGGGCCTTCAGCCCGGCCTCGTCCAGCTTGCCGCCGATGACGCACAGGCGGCCGGTGTAGTCGGCGGGACCGGTGCGGACCTGGTGCTCCTCCGGCACATAGTCGAAGTGGAGCCAGGCGCCGTCTCCCGCGGGGACGATGCCCTTGGCCCGGAGCACCGCGCCGTACGTCCCGGTGTCCAGCGCCGCCAGAACGGCCTCCAGCTTCTCCGCCGTAAAGGTCCGGGCGGTCTCCACGCCCCAGCTGGTGAACACCTCGTCGGCGTCGTGGCCGTGGTGGTGATGGTGGTGGTGGTCGTGGTCATGGCCGCAGCACTCGTGGTCGTGATCGTGGTCATCATCATGGTCGTGATCGTGGTCATCGTGGTCGTGATGATGCTCGTGCTCATCATGGTCATCATCGTGGTGATGATGATGCTCGTGCTCATGGTCGTGGTCATGGTGATGGCCGCAGACAGGGCAGACCTCCTCCTCGTCCAGCAGCTCCTGGAGCATGGTGTTGCCCTCCTCCATGGCGGAGAGGAGCTGCGCGCCGGTGAGCTGATCCCAGGGGGTAGTGACGATGGGGGCGTCGGCGTTCTTCTCCCGCAGCAGGGCCACGGCGGCGGAGAGTTTTTCCTCCGTCAGCTTCTGGGTCCGGGAGAGGATGATGGCCCCGGCGTGGTGGACCTGGTTCTCATAGAACTCGCCGAAATTCTTCAGATAGACCTTGCACTTCGTCGCGTCAGCCACGGTGACGGCGCAGCCCAGGCGCATCTCGGGGATGGTCTCCGCCACGCCGTAGACGGCCCGGACCACGTCGGAGAGCTTGCCCACGCCGGAGGGCTCGATGAGGATGCGGTCGGGGTGGAACTGGTCCATGACCTTGCGGAGGGCCTCGCCGAAGTCCCCCACCAGAGAGCAGCAGATGCACCCGGAGTTCATCTCGGAGATCTCCACCCCGGCGTCCTTGAGGAAGCCGCCGTCAATGCCGATCTCACCGAACTCGTTTTCGATGAGAACGATCTTCTCCCCCTGCAGGGCCTCGTCCAGCAGCTTTTTGATGAGTGTGGTCTTTCCGGCCCCCAGAAAGCCGGAGATCACGTTGACTTTTGTCATAGGGATAACCTCTTTTCTGAAATTGCTTTGGGCTGCGATATGTGATTCCAGGGCGGGCAAACCGCCCGCCCTGGGCAGTCTGTCTGAAAAGCCCGGCGTTTTTCGCCCAGCGGGCGAAAGGATTCAAAACTGTTTTTTGCGGGGCTTCGCCTCGTAAAAAACACTTTGCACGGAGCGCGCGTCGATCCCGCAGGGCGAGGCGCGAAGCGGAGCGGCTTCGAAAAAGTGCGGGCACTTTTTCGATATTTTCCAGGGCGGGCAAACCGCCCGCCCTGGGAGAGCACGGTACTTTACTTCACGGTCTCGCCGTTGGCCTTGCGCTCCTCGATCTCCCGGAGAGCGTCCTTGTGGCTCAGGTTGACCCGGCCCTTCTCGTCGATCTCGGTGACCTTGACCCACATCATGTCGCCGATCTTGCACACGTCCTCCACCTTCTCCACCCGCTTGTTGGCCAGCTTGGAGATGTGGACCAGGCCGTCCTTGCCGGGGGCCAGCTCCACGAAAGCGCCGAACTGCATCAGACGGACCACGCGGCCGTAGTACAGCGCGCCCACCTCGGGCACGAACACGATCTGGTCGATGGCGTGCTTGGCGGCGTCGCAGCTGGCGGCGTCGGCGGAGGCGATGTGGATGGTGCCGTCGTCGTCGATGTCGATCTTGGCGCCGGTATCGGCCACGATCTTCTGGATGACGGAGCCGCCCTTGCCGATGACGTCCCGGATGTTGTCGGGGTCGATCTTCATGGTGATCATCTTGGGGGCCCACTTGCTGACCTCAGGCCGGGGCTTGGAGATGCAGGGCAGCATGATCTGGTCCAGAATCTCGCACCGGGCGTCGTAGGTGATGTCCAGAGCGTTCTTGATGATCTCCATGGTCAGGCCGTCGTTCTTCAGGTCCATCTGGATGGCGGTGATGCCCTTCTTGGTGCCGCCCACCTTGAAGTCCATCTCGCCGTGGAAGTCCTCCACGCCCTGGATGTCGATGAAGGTGGTGAAGGAGCCGTCGTCGTCCTGGATCAGGCCGCAGGAGATGCCGGCCACAGGGGCCTTGATGGGCACGCCGGCGTCCATGAGGGCCAGGGTGCTGCCGCAGATGGAGCCCTGGGAGGTGGAGCCGTTGGAGGAGAGGACCTCGCTGACCACCCGGATGGCGTAGGGGAACTCGTCCACGCTGGGCAGCACGGGCAGCAGGGCCCGCTCCGCCAGAGCGCCGTGGCCGATCTCCCGGCGGCCGGGGCTGCGGGAGGGCTTGGCCTCGCCCACGGAGTAGCCGGGGAAATTGTAGTGGTGCATATACCGCTTCTCGGTCTCAGGCCAGATGGTGTCCAGCTTCTGAGCGCCGGAGAGGGTGTCCAGGGTGCAGACGCTCAGCACCTGGGTCTGGCCCCGGGTAAAGAGGCCGGAGCCGTGGACCCGGGGCAGCACGCCCACCTCGGCGGCCAGAGGACGGATCTCGTTCTTCTGGCGGCCGTCCACCCGGTGGCCCTCCAGCAGCCAGGCTTTGACGATCTTCTTCTGGAACTTGTAGGTGAACTCCTCCAGGTACTTGTCCATGTCGGGGTACTGGTCCAGATACTTCTCGTGCCAGTGGTCGATCATGGCGTTCCACCGGGCCTCCCGGACGTTCTTGTCGTCGGTGTCCATGGCGGCCTTGGCCTCGTCCATGAAGTTGGCAACGATATCGTCGAACAGCTCCTGATTGAAGTCGGCGTGGGGGTAGTCGAACTTGGGCTTGCCGATCTCGGCCACCATCTGGTTGATGAGGGCCACCTGCTGCTGGTTGGTCTCGTGGGCCAGCTTGATGGCGGCGAACATGATGTCGTTGGGGATCTCGTTGGCCCCGGCCTCGATCATGACCACCTTCTTGCCGGTGGACACCACGGTGACGTCCAGATCGGACCTGCCGGCCTGCTCCTGGGTGGGGTTCACCACCAGCTCGCCGTCCACGTAGCCCACCTTCACCGCGCCCACAGGGCCGTTCCAGGGAATGTCGGAGATGGCCAGGGCGGCGGAGGTACCGATGAGGGCCGCGATCTCCGGAGAGCAGTCGTGGTCCACGCTCATAACGGTGGCCATGATGGCCACGTCGTTGCGGAAGTCGCCGGGGAACAGGGGACGGATGGGCCGGTCGATGACCCGGCTGGTGAGGATGCCCTTCTCACCGGGGCGGCCCTCCCGGCGCATGAAGCTG